>NZ_CP119989.1:1464500-2196750 GCF_029338555.1 Halobaculum marinum
AGCAGGTCGGTCAGGTCGGCCAGTTCCTCGTCGGTGATGCCGGTCGCGACCTTGCCGACGACGGCGTGCTCTCCACTGGCGTCGCCGGACTCGTCAGCGACACGGACGGACACCTCGAACGTCCCGAACAACTCGGCGCGGCGCCCCTCGCCCCACTCGGCGCCGGTGACGACCAGGTCGAGCGTCTCCACGTCCGGCTTGCGCTTGAGCCACTCCTTCCCGCGGTTCCCCGGGTCGTACGTCGAGTCGGGGCGCTTCAGCATCACGCCCTCGTGGCCCGCCGCCAGCGCCTCGGCCTCGAACGCCTCGACCTCGGCAGCGTCGTCGGAGACGAGGACCTCCGAGACGCCCTCGTCGAGCACCTCCCGGAGGCGGTCGTGGCGCTCGGTCAGCGGCGCGTCGAGCAAGTCGTCGCCCGCGGCGTGGAGGCAGTCGAACGCGCGCAACTCCACGCGCACCTCCTCGCGCATCCGGTCGACGTCGTACTTGCGGCGGAAGCGCCGGAGGATCGCCTGGAACGGGAGTGGTTCGCCGTCGTCGTCGACGGCGACCGCCTCGCCGTCGAGGATCGCCGGTGCGGTCGCGTGCGCACGCACGTGTTCGACCAACTCCGGGAGCGCCGCGGTCACGTCCTCCATGTTGCGCGAGTAGATGGAGACGGGGCCGTCGTCGGGATCGCCTGCGCCGTCGGCTCCCTCGTTGTCGTCCGCGCGCTCCTCGTAGTGGATCTGGACGCGCGCACCGTCGTACTTCGTCTCTGCGACCGCCGAGCCCCACGCGTCCATCGCGTCGGCGACGGTGCCCGCCTGTGCGAGCATCGACCGGACCGGTCGCCCGACGGCCAGCGACACGTCGCGGAGGCCTGCTTCGCCCTCGTCGCGAGCGAGTTCGGCGACGCGGCCGTGGTCGTTCGTCACCTGGAGCGCCCGCTCGACGAGCGCG
Organism: Halobaculum marinum; assembly: GCF_029338555.1. GTDB lineage: Archaea > Halobacteriota > Halobacteria > Halobacteriales > Haloferacaceae > Halobaculum > Halobaculum marinum. Next base: position 1,465,443 of record NZ_CP119989.1, read on the forward strand.
ACCAACTCGTCGGTGCGGTCGTCCTCGTCGCGTTCCTCCGTCGGCGTCGTCACGGACGCGCCGAGGAACGCCTCCGCGGTGGCGTCGCGGAGCGCGCCGCCGCCGACGCCGATGCGCATCTCGCCGAGCACGAGTCGCGCGAGGTACGTCGCCTCCGACGGCGTCGCTCGGTTGAACAGGCCAAACAGCGTGTCGAGTCGGAACGACTCGCTCCCGTCGCCGGTCGCCTCCGCGACCGCGACGAGTTCCTCGTACACCTCGCGAACGGTGAGGTCGTCGGCGCCGGCGTCGCCACCGCCGCCGAAGGCGGCCAGCCCGGTCTGCCCCCCGAGGTCGAGCTGGGCGGCGACGGCACCGATCTCGCCCGTCTCGGCGAGACGGTCCTCCACGTCGTCGGCGGTCACGTTCGCACCGGCGGCACGCGCCAGCGCCTCGTGACACAGCGACGGACCCACGGACAGTTTCCGGCCGTCCCACCCCGGGAACACCGCGCCGCGGAGGAACCGAGCGACGATGGCGAGGTCGTCCGAGTCCGTCGGGTCGCGGTCGGCCTCCGGCGACGCGTCGGGGCCCGCGGCCGCGAGCGTCTCGGCGACGAGCGCCACCGTCGCGAGGTCGCCCTCCTCGGCGGCCATCGCGTCGGCGCGCTCGGCGAACGTGGCGAACTCCATGTCCGTCCGGAGTCGGGCGGCGAGAATAACTCCGACGACTCGGCGCGGTCGCCGGATCGGGTGGGCGTCTCTGGTCGGGGGTAGTCGGTCGTGCGGTGTGTCGTGCGGTCGCTCAGGCCAGTTCCCCGAGGTCGGCGTCCAGGTCCGCCGCCGTCGGGTCCGCCGCCTCGCGACGGATCGCCAACTGCTCGTCGAGCCACTGCTCTTGGCGGTCTGGGCCGCCGATTCCCGCCAACGGCTCGATGGTCTTCGCGCCGGCGGCGGCCATCCTGCTGAGCAGGCCGCCGCGCTCTTTGAGCGCGTCTCTGGTCGGTCGGTCGGCGAACACGACGACACGGTCGTACTCCTGTTTCCTGACGCGCGTCGCCACGTCGGCGACGACGTCCATCGACCACCGCGCCTGTTCGGCTGGTTCCAGTTCGTCGAACTCGCGGTCGATGCCCTCGACCTCTTCGTCCGGGTCGAGTACACCGTGGCGCTCCGAGAGGACGACCCACTCGTCGCACACCAACTCCGCTAGCTCTGCCTTTTTCGAGAAGAACGCCGTCGCGTAGCGATCCCTCGCCCGTCCCCGCCCGCGGAACGGACAGGCGCCAGCCTGTACGAGTCCGAAGGTCTCCATACGCGACGAACTGAGGGGAGTTTTATAAATCTTGATTCTCGATTCCGATATATGAGTCGGCCGACGGGTTGAACACTGCGGCGTGACCACCGGAGGGGTATGAGCGACGGTGAGCCGGACTTAGCAACGAGAGTGAGCGAGGTGTTGGAGACGGACGCCGAGGCGTTCGAGGCGCGTGCCGCTGCCGACGCCGAGACGGTGAAGGCGGAGCTTCGGGACGGCACCTTCGACAACCACCAGTCGATCGTCGGCCTCGAGTACGAGTTCTACGCCGTCTCGGAGGGGCGCTGGCGCGACGGCCGTGACGGGGGTGACGCTGACGGGTCGTCCGCGAGTGCGTCCCACCTCAGTCGGGTGCCGCGCCGACTGCTCGAACTCATCGGCTTCGAGAAGGAGTTGGGCCTCCACAACGCCGAGATGACGACCAGTCCCCAGCCACTCAACGCCGACGGCCTCCGAGCGCAGGCCTCGGAGGTACGAGCGCGCTTGTCGGCGGCGCTAGACACCACCCGCGCAGAGGGGATGCGCCTCGTCTCCGACGGGATGTGGACGATTCCCCCGGTCGGCGAGACGGCCCGCGAGTACCTCGTCGACGCCGTCGAGGCCGACGGCGTGCGCATCGCGACGAACATGAGCGACGCCGTCCGGTACCACGCGATGGCCAACAGCGCCGGGACCGACTCGTTCTCGGTCGACGCCCCGCACGTCGAGTTGACCGCGGGGACGGTGATGCCCGAGAGCCTCATCACCTCGATCCAGCCCCACTACCAGGTCGCAAGCGCCGAGGACATCCCGCAGCACCACGACCTCGCGCTCCGTATCGCCGGGCCGCTGCTCGCGTTGGGCGTCAACGCCCCGTTCTTCCCGGCGGACCTGTACGCGGCAGACGCGACCGCCGAGGACGTGCTCGCGGACGGGTGGCACGAGAATCGGGTCGCCGTCTTCGAGTCCGTGCTCAACAGCGGCGGCGCGGAGAAGGTGACGTTCCCCCGAGACCTCGACAGCGTGGCGGAGGCCGTCGACCGCGTGGCAGCCGACGCGACGATGGTGCCCATGTCCGTCGCGGAGGGCGACCGCTTCGACGACGCGTTCGCCACGCTGCGGCGCAAGCACGGCACCTACTGGCGGTGGGTCCGTCCCGTGTTCGACGGCGCCACCCGGTCGGCGGCCAACGCCCGCATCGAGTTCCGGCCCATCCCCGCACAGCCCACCGTCCGCGACTCGGTGGCGTTCCTCGCGGCGTTCGCTGGACTGATGGAGAGCCTCCCGAAGCGCCGCCACCCGGTCGCCGACCTCGACTGGGAGACGGCGGAGGCGAACTTCTACGCCGCCGTCCGCGACGGCATCGGCGCCGACCTCTCGTGGGTGACGACCGACGGCGCCGAGACGACCGACCGCGCGGAACTGTTCGACGACCTCCTCTCGCACGCCGAGGCGGGGCTGGAGGACGCAGGGGTGCCCGAAGTCGAGGCGGAGTCGTACCTCAAACCGCTCCGCTGGCGCGCAGCGCACGGGACGACGCCGGCGTCGTGGAAGCGCCGCCGCGTCCGCGAGCGACTCGCCGACGGCGACGACCTCGCGGACGCGATCAACGGGATGCAGCGCACCTACATCGAGCGCCAGCGCGACACGCTGCTCGGCGGCACGTTCGCTGACTGGGTCGAGGAGTGAGCGCCTCCTATCGCCGTCGCCCGCTCCGCCTCGGCAACTGACGCACGGTCAGAAGCCGATGTGTGAGGTCGAACTCGGCCCGTCGTCGCCGTCGTCCCGCGCTCCCGCGTGGCGGAACGTGTAGTCGTCGTCGACGAGGAACACCGCGCCGTCGGCGACGGCGACCTCCACGCTCGGGAGCGTCGTTCCGGCAGCCTCGCCGTTGTCACACTCCCCCGAACACGAGTCGAACATCGAGCCGTGTTTGGGGCAGATGATCTCGCCGTCTCGCACGGCGGCGCCGCGACCGCGGTCGAGTCGTTGGTACTCGTGGGGACAGACGTTCACCCACGCGCGGACGCCCGGCGGGTCTGCACAGCGAACGAGGATCATCTCCTTGTCCTCACCGTACGGGTCGCTCGCGGTGAACAGGTACGACCCCGACTCGGGGACGTCGTCGACCGCGGCGACCCGTGTTCCGTCGGTCATCGTTCGGCGGTCGCGGGGGCGGGTGAAAACGCTTCCCGCAGGTGGGACGGTCGCATCGCTCGTCGATTGGGAGCTGCCTGGTCAGAATCTCGATGCGACGGCGGACCGGCCGGCGCGACGGCGGTCTTACTCGGCGACCGCGTCGATGTCCTTGTGCTTGGTGATCTCGACGCCGTCCTCGGTGACGACGGCGACGTTGATCCCGTTGCCGGAGGCGGTGTCGCGCTCGACGGCGGACTTGATCGCGCGGGCGGCGACGCGCTTGGCCTCGTCGACCGAAAGGTCGTCGCTGTACTCCTGCTCCAGCACGCCGAGTGCGAACTGCGAGCCGGAGCCGGTGACGGTGTACTCCTCTTCGGTCATGCCACCCGCGGCGTCGATGGAGTAGACGTGGGCACCCTCGTCGTCGACGCCGCCGAGGATGGGCTGGACGATGAAGAACGCGCCCGAGCGGAGGAGGTTGCCGGTGAGCGTCGACAGCGCCTGCATGCTCATGTCCTTGCCGCGGCGAGCCTCGTACAGGTTCGTCTCGGCCTTCAGCGTCTGGATGAGGTTCTGCGCGGCGGAGACGGAGCCCGCGATGGTGAGCGCGCCCGTTGGGTGGATCTCCTCGACCTTCTGGACGTCCTTCGAGGAGACCATCCGGCCCAGCGAGGCGCGCATGTCGGTCGCCAGCACGACGCCGTCTTCGGTGCGGAGGCCGACGGTCGTCGTCCCGGTCTTCATCTCACCCTCGCCCGTCGCCTGGGCGCGGCGCTCGTCGGCGTGGGGGAACTCCCCGAGTTCCGGCCCGAACACGGTCTCGTCGCCGCCGATCGCGTCGAGGTCCGCGAGGTCACTAGATGGTCGCATTGACTCGCGGTACGTCTCCGCCGCTGATAAATGCACCCCTTCAGGAACTCTCCGACGGCGCCGCTATCTCTCGGTCTCGGCGTCTGCCTCGTCGCCGCGCTCGGACTCGGTGGCGGCCTCGGCGGCGTCGACGGCGGCGTCGTAGGCGTCGTGGATCCGGGCGACGACGCCACCGATCGGGAGCCGGATCCCGACCTGACGGCTGAGGAGGACGAACGGGAACGCACAGATTCCCGCGAAGACGGTGAGGTGGTGGAGCGCGTGGAGTCCGGCGTGGCGGACGGCGCGTGCGGCTTGGGTCATACCGTTGTCCGCCTTTGGCACCCTACCCGGGTATAAGCGTGTCGGCCCGCCGGATCCGGACGATCCGTGCGCAGTCTGTCGATTCCAGCGGAATCGGCTCGGCGGACCGACCGGCACCGATTCCGCTGGGTGAGACTCGCACCTTCCCGAGTGCGCACACCGACGATTCTCATAAGTTACGGGAATCCACCGAGTCCCGTCCGGGTTCCCATCCGGGCACCGTTCGGGGTCAAGGTGGAGTCTCCAGCGTCACGAGGCCACGAAAACTGGCGTCAGCGGGGGTTCTGCGATGTGGGTCGTTCTCAGTCGCTGATCGCCTCTGGCGACGAGGCGTCCTCGCCGGTCGGTATCCCCTGCGAGCGGAGGTGTTTCGCCAACTCGTCGGCGGTGAGACCGGTGTGGGTCGCCGCCTGTTCCAGGGTGAGTGATGTGCCGCGATACAGGGTCGCCGCCGTTGTCAGTGCTTGCAGGGACATTCGTCGGACGATCTGTTCTGACCATGGCCATACGTATAGCATTTTCGGATATTTCTGTGTCTGTCTGTTCTTCTACGCGAGGAACCGCCACACACGTCTCGTCCATTTGCGGTGGGATTCCGATTGTCGGGGTTCGACGGTTGGAACTGTGGATCCGGCACACCCACCACCATCGTCGACGACGCGGCCCCCGGGCCGCGCGGCGGGACCGCCGAACCAACGGGTTATTGTCCACAGGTCCGGGAGTGAGAGTATGAGCAACTATCTCGTCGCCCTCGAGGCGGCGTGGCTGGTCCGCGACGTCGAAGCGATCGACGACGCAATCGGCGTGGCGGTGAGCGAGGCAGGTCGGCGACTCAACGAGGCGAACAAGGAGTTCGTGGACGTGGAGGTGGGCGCGACGCCGTGTCCCGCCTGCGGCGAGCCGTTCGACTCGGCGTTCATCGCCGCCTCGACCGCCCTCGTCGGCCTCATGCTGGAGATCAACGTGTTCAACGCCGACAGCGAGGAGCACGCCACCCGCATCGCGAAAAGCGAGATCGGTGGCGCACTCCGCGACGTCCCGCTCGACGTGATCGACGTGATCGAGACGGAAGCCGACGACGAGGACGAGTAACCCGGCGTTCGCCGACCCGTTCTGTCGATCCACCGATGGAGAGCGACCGCCACGGCGTCGGCGGCGTGGGGTGCGGATCGACCGAACGCTTTTTAATAACCTCGGGTAATCACCCGGCATGGAACTCCCAACGCCGCAGGACCTGCGCGAGCGGCGAACGTCGCTCGATCTCACGCAGAGCGCGCTCGCCGACCGCGCGGACGTGTCACAGCCGCTGATCGCCCGGATCGAGGGCGGGGACGTCGACCCCCGACTGTCGACGCTCCGGCGCATCGTCGAGGCGCTCGACGAGGTCGAGGGCGACGTCGTCCGCGCCGCAGACATCATGCACGAGTCGGTGATCAGCGTCGCCCCCGACCAGTCGGTCCGGGAGGCGGTCGACCTGATGGAGGGGGAGGCGTACTCGCAACTCCCCGTCATCCAGAACGGGACGCCGGTCGGCTCTATCTCCTTCTCGGACGTGAACCAGGCCGGCGAGAACGCCGCGGATCTGCCCGTCAGCGAGGTGATGTCGGAGTCGTTCCCGCCGGTGAGCCCCGACGCGACCGTCGACGAGATCCGGAACCTGCTGGAGCACTACAAGGCGGTCGTCGTCACAGAGAGCGGTGACGCGGTCGGTATCATCACGGAGGCGGATCTGGCGGCGCAGTTGTCCTGAGAACGCTAATCCCAGCGATATCGACCGCGTAGACTGCTCCGACGCCTTCTATAGCGAGTTCTTGATCTTCTCGAAGAAGCCTTCGCTCACGTCGATCTCTTCGCCGCCGGCCTCCGCGAACGTCTTGAGCGCCTCCCGCTGCTCCTCGTTCAGGTCGTCCGGCGTGACGACCTGCACGTTGACGTAGAGGTCGCCGTTCCCACGGCGCCGGAGTCGCGGCATCCCCTTCCCCTTCAGGCGGAACGTCTCGCCACTTTGGGTGCCCGCGGGCACTTCGAACTCGACGCTGCCGTCGAGTGTCTCCAACTGCACCGTGTCGCCGAAGACGGCCTGCGGGAACGACACCGGCTCCGTGAGGTGGAGGTCGGCGCCGTCGCGCTCGAACCGGTCGTCGCCCTCGACGCGCACCTCGATGAGCAGGTCGCCGTCGCGCGCGCCGGGTTCGCCGGGGGCACCCTCGCCGTCCATCCGGAGGGTCTGTCCGTCCTGAATGCCGGCGGGCACGTCGACCGTCAGCGTCGACTCCTCGCGGGTGATCCCCGAGCCGTCACACACTGCGCAGTCCTCGGAGTACAGTTCGCCGTCGCCCTCACACTCCGGGCAGGTGGTCGTCTGCTGGACGCGCCCGAGCGGCGTCTGCTGGACGCGCGTCACCTGGCCGCGACCGTCACACTGCGAGCAGGTCCGAACGTCGGCGTCCTCGGGGTGGCCCTCGCCGTCGCACTCGTCACACCGGGTGGGTCGCGCGACCGTGAACTGCTTCGTGACGCCGTCGTGGGCCTCCTGGAGGTCGATGTCGAGGTTGGTACGGAGGTCCTTCCCCGGACGTGGGCCGCCGCGCCCGCGGCCGCCGCCACCGCCGAACAGGTCGTTGAAGATGTCGCCGATGCCGCCCATACCGCCGGCACCGCCGCCCATCCCCCCGAACGGGTCGCCGCCCATGCCGCCGGCGCCCGCGCCGCCGGGGCCGCCGTCGAAGCCGCCGCGCTTCTCGGCCTGCTCGAAGCGGTCGTGGCCCATCCGGTCGTACGCCGAGCGCTTCTCCTCGTCGGTGAGGACCTCCTTGGCCTTCTTCACCTGCTTGAACTTCTCCTCGGCGTCGTCGGCGTCGCTGACGTCCGGGTGGTACTCGGTCGCCTTCTGCCGGTACGCCTGTTTGATCTCGTCCTCGGAAGCGTCGCGCGACACGCCGAGCACGTCGTAGAAGTCCTCGCTCATTCGTTGTTCGTGGATACGTCCCTCCGGCTATTTCAATCGCGTGGCTTCCGGGACGACTGTTCGCTGAGGGACGTGTCCACACGACGAGAGCGCCGACGCTCGCGACCGTCGACGGTAGCACGCAACGAAAGAAGAACCGAAGTCCGCCCTCGTCCAGCGAACTGTTCGTCGTCCGAATGACCGACTCGTCGGCGTCTACGACTCCTCTTCGTCGTCCACGTCCTCGAAGTCGGCGTCGACGAACTCCTCGTCGTCGCCCTCGGCACCCGCGGCGCCCGCGCCGGGGCCACCGCCCATGCCACCCATGCCGCCGGGGCCGGCGCCGCCGGCGCCGCCCGGTCCGGCCTGGGCCTGCTGGGCCTGCTCTTGGTACATCTGCTTGCCGATCTCCTGGAGCGCGTCCGAGAGGTCCTCGGTCGCGTCTTCGAGTTCGTCGGCGTCGGCCTCCTCGTCGCCGAGCACCTCTTGGACGTTCTCGATCTCTTCGCGGATGTCGGCCTCGAGGTCGTCGTCGACGTTCTCCTCGTTCTCCTCGAGGAGCGTCTCTGCGCGCTGGACCGCGCTCTCGGCCTCGTTGCGGGCCTCGATGCGGCGGCGGCGTTCCTCGTCCTCCTCGGCGTGCTGCTCGGCCTCCTGCTGCATCTGCTCGATCTCCTCGTCGGAGAGGCCCGCGCCGCCCTCGATGGTGATCGATTCGGCGTTGCCCGAGCCCTTGTCCTCGGCCTCAACGTTGACGATACCGTTCTCGTCGATGTTGAAGCCGACCTCGATCTGCGGGGTGCCCGCGGGCGCCGGCGGGATGCCGGTCAACTGGAACTCGCCGAGCAGTTCGTTCTCCTCGGCGATCTCACGCTCGCCCTGGAACACGCGCACGTCGACGGACGTCTGGTTCGGTGCCGCCGTCGTGAAGATCTTCGACTCCTCGGTCGGGATGGTCGTGTTCTTCTCGATGAGGCGCTCGAACAGGCCGCCCTTCACCTCGATCCCCAGCGAGAGGGGCGTCACGTCGAGCAAGACGAGGTCGTCCACGTCGCCCGAGAGCACGCCGCCCTGGATGGCCGCGCCCATCGCGACGGCTTCGTCGGGGTTGACGTTCTTCTTCGGCTCGGTACCGAGAATGTCGGTCACCTTCTCCTGCACCTGCGGCATCCGGGTGGAGCCACCGACGAGGATGACCTCGTCGATGTCGCCGGCGTCGTAGCCGGCGTCGGCCAGCGCCTGCTCGGTCGGCTCGACCGTCCGGTCGATGAGGTCCGACGTGAGGTTCTCGAACGTCGCGCGGGTGATCTCGGTCTCGAGGTGGACCGGGCCGGAGTCGGTCGCCGTGATGAACGGGAGGTTGATACTCGCCTGCTTCCGGGAGGACAGTTCGATCTTCGCCTCCTCGGCGGCGTCCTTCAGCCGCTGGAGCGCCTGGCGGTCCTCGCGCAGGTCGATCCCGTGGTCGTTCTGGAACTCCTCGGCGAGGTGGTCGATGATCGCCTCGTCCCAGTCGTCGCCGCCGAGGTCGTTGTCCCCGTTCGTCGCGACGACCTCGTACACGCCGCCGCCCAGGTCGAGGACGCTCACGTCGAAGGTGCCGCCACCGAGGTCGTACACCATCACGGTCTGGTCGGACTCGTCGTCGAGGCCGTACGCCATCGACGCCGCGGTCGGCTCGTTGACGATGCGCTCGACCTCGAAGCCGGCGATCTCGCCGGCGTCCTTCGTCGCCTGCCGCTGCTTGTCGTTGAAGTACGCCGGCACCGTGATGACCGCCTTCTCGACGTCGTCGCCGAGGTACTCCTCGGCGTCGCGCTTGATCTTCTGGAGGATCATCGCCGAGATCTGCTGGGGCGTGTAGTCCTCGCCGTCGATCTCGACGGAGTAGTTCTCCTCGCCCATGTGCCGCTTGATCGACTGGATCGTGCGGTCGGGGTTCTGGACGGCTTGGTTCTTCGCGGGTTTCCCGACGAGTCGCTCTCCGTCGTCGGTGAACGCGACCACCGACGGCGTCGTTCGGTCACCCTCGCCGTTCACGATGATCTCCGGGTCGTCCCCCTCCATCACCGCGAACGCAGAGTTCGTGGTCCCGAGGTCGATTCCGAGGATCTTGTTGGTCGCCATCTTGCCCCTGGATAGCGCCGCGAGTCCGTTAAACGTTACTAGACAGAGCGTACCGTGGTCCGATAGGAAGTCGACGCCTGCTTGCGATCTTCCGTCTCGCGGTGCGGCGCGAGTGGCAACGCTTATCACGAACCGCGAACGCAGCCGGCGGCGACGACGACGGGGACGGATTCACCGTCTCCTGGTGCGGCGTCGTCGACGCGCGTAGTCCGGTCGAGTCTGCGTTCAGCCGAGCGCCGCCGGCCCCTCGCGCAGCGCCGCGACCGCCTCGGCGACGATCTGATCGCGGTCCGGCGAGGCGAAGCACTCGTGCCCGCCGTCGTACAGTCGGATCCGGTCGGCGGGCAGACGCTCGCCGACGGCGTCGACGCCGACCAGTCCGTCGGTCAGCGTGCAGAAGGCGACTTCGTCGTCGGCGGCACGGGGGAGTGACTCCTGTGCTCGGCGTATCTCGCGGACGAACGACGGCGCCAACCCGAGCGCCTCGCGGGCGCTCGGATCCGCGAGGGCGCCGAGCGTGTCGCGGTCAGGTTCGACCGGCACTAGTTCACGACTCGTCGGCAGCGCCCCCAACACCCGAAACGGGAGCCGCTGGCTCGGGTGGAGTCCCCACCACGGACTGAGGTGGACGGCCTGCTTCGGGAGCACGCCGTCGTCGATCGCGTGGGCGGCGATGAGGCCGCCGGTGCTGTGGGAGAGCGCACGGTCGAAGTCTGGCCCGTCGGCGACGTAGTCGGCGAGGGGCCGGAGGTACTCGTCCTCGAAGCTCGTCACGTTCGTCGGAATCTCGCAGGCGTGGGTTCGGTACCCCTCGTCGGCGAGCGTGTCGAGGAGCCAGCGCGGTTCCGGCTGGTCGGCGGTGTTCCCCCAGCCCATGACGAACAGCAACGGCTCGCCGTCGTCGGGACCGTGGACGGTGAACTCCATGTGGACGCTGCACGCGCGGGCGACAAAACGGTGTGGTGCGCGAACGGCGCGGTAGGGTGCGGGCGCGGCGCGGGACTGTGTGGAGGCGCGTCGCCGCGACGGCGACCGCCTACTTCTCGTCGTCGCTGACGGTGACCTGCGCGGCCTCGATCACTTTGTCGGCCATCTCGTACCCCTCTTTGTACACGTCGGCGACGGTGCCCTCGGGGTGCTCGGAGTCGACGCGCATCATCACTTCGTGGCGCTCCGGGTCGACGGATTGCCCCGGTTCCGGCGAGATGATCTCGACGTTCTCCTCGCCCAGCACGCGGTCGAACGTCTCCAGCGTCGACTCGACGCCCGGGCGGATGTCGGCGTCCGCGTCCTGGTCGAGCGCGCGCACCAGGTTGTCGCGCACGTCGGTCAGCCGCGCCACGAGGTCCTCGGTCGCGCGCGCCTTCTCCTGCTCTTGGCGCTTCTTCGCGCGCTTCTTGTAGTTCTGGAAGTCAGCCTTCGTCCGCCGGAGGCTCGACTCCAACTCCTCGACGCGCTCGGCGCTCTCGGCGGCCTCGCGTTCGAGCGCGGCCACTTCCGCCGCGAGCGCGTCGTCGTACTCGGCGACCGCGTCCGCCAGCGCCGTCTCGGCGGCGCGTTCGCCGTCGCCTGCCTCCTCGTCGACGGCTCCCTCCTCCGATTCGTCGTGTCCGACGTCGGCCTCGTCGCTCATACCACACCGAAGCGGTCGCGCGGAAATACGGATTGCGGATCCGGTCGTCGCGGGCGGGTCACTCGTCGGCGTCGGCCGCCGGGCCGCCCTCCTCGCCGTCGGCGGCCGCACGGAGGTCGTCGATCCGACTCGACAGCACCGACAGCGCGGCGTCGGCGTCGACGTACCCCTTGTCGTACTCGTCGTACACGTCGTCGGCGCCGGCGAGGAACGTCGCCACCGCCTCGTGCATCCCTCTGCCGCGACTGTCGTCGGACTCGTGGTCGGTCACGCCCGGAGGTTCGGGCGCACGCCTTGAGTGGGTTGCGGCGACCACGTACGAGGGGACTAACGAACGGCGCGGGTCGCGTACGTCGCGGCACCGATGTCTCGCCCGGTCCGGCGTCGTACTCTAGCCCGTCACATGAGTGATGCCCGCCCGTAGCGTCGCGGCCTCGGCGCGGGAGGCCGCATCACTGCTCCGCGATGTCGTCGCCCGCGGTCGCGAGGCCGGCGTCGGCTTCCTCGCGGCCGCCGTCGCCTACTACGCACTCGTGTCCCTGGTCCCGTTGGTCGCCCTGGCGGCGCTGGCACTCGCCACCGTCGCCGGCGAGGCGGTCGCCGACCGGGTGGTCCTCGCGCTCGGCGACTCGCTGTCGGTGTCCGGCCGCGACACCGTTCGCCGAGTGTTCACTACGGCGGTCGGTCGCTCCCAAGCGACCGTCGTCGGTGCGGTCGTGCTCGTGTGGGGAGCGTCACGACTGTTCCGCGGACTCGACCGCGCCGTCGGGCGGGTGTATCGTCTCGACGACGGCGGCGGGACGGTCCGTCGCGCCCGGGACGCCGCCGTCGTGCTCGCGGCGGTGGTGACCGCCGTCGTCGCCGCCGTCGGCGTCGACCTCCTCGTCCCCGTCAGCGACCCGTCCGGGCCAGTGGGGCGCGCAACCGCCGTCACCGTCCGGGTCGCGGTCTTGTCCGGACTGCTGTTCCCGGCGTACTACGTGCTCCCAGACACCTCGCTGTCGATCCGGGAAGCACTCCCCGGGAGCGTCCTCGCGGGCGTCGGGTGGGCGGCGCTGTACGCCGCGTTCGACGCCTACGTCGCCGCCAGCGCCGGGGGCGCGCTTTCGGGCGCGCTCGGCGCCGTGGTGCTCGTGGTGACGTGGCTCTACGCCGCGTCGGTTCTCCTCCTCGCGGGCGCCGTCGTCAACGCGGTCGTCGCCGGTCACTGACCGCCGAGCGTTGCTTCTCTGTGGAGGCGACGACGGCGCACTTATGCCTCGCGCCCGGCCACCTCCGTCCGTGCCGTCGGTAACGCTCACCTACGAGGACGGGACGGTCCGGGTCGCCGGCGCGCCCGACGAGTCGCTCCCGGGGGTCGAGACGGACGCTCGCTCGGCCGCCCGCCGGGCGCCCGCCCACCGCTACCCCGAGGTCCGCGACGCCCTCCACGAGCGCGGCTACGACGTGACCGACCGCGTCCTCGACGCCCCGGACCTCCCAGCGCTGTCGTCGGGGTACACCCTCCGCGACTACCAACGGGAGGCGCTCGACGCGTGGCGCGACGCGGGTCGCCGCGGCGTCCTCGAACTCCCGACGGGGAGCGGGAAGACCGTTATCGCGCTGGAGGCCATCGCCGAGGCGGGCGTCGCCGCGCTCGTCGTCGTGCCGACGGTCGACCTGCTGGAGCAGTGGCACCGCGAACTCTCCTCGACGTTCGACGTGCCGGTCGGCCGCCTGGGCGGCGGCGAACAGCAAGTCGAGGCGATAACGGTGTCAACGTACGACTCGGCGTACCTCCGCGCCGACGAGTTGGGCGACCGCTTCGGCCTCCTCGTGTTCGACGAGGTCCACCACCTCGGCGGCGAGGGGTACCGCGATATCGCTCGCCTGTTCGCCGCTCCCGCGCGCCTCGGCCTGACGGCGACGTTCGAGCGCCCGGACGGCGCCCACGAGGCGGTCGTCGACCTCGTCGGCCCCGTGGTGTACGCGCTCGACGCCGACGACCTCGCGGGCGACCACCTCGCGGACTACGAGGTGCGCCGCGTCGAGGTCGAACTGACTGACGACGAGCGCGAACGCTACGAGGCCGCCCAGGGAACGTTCCTCGACTACGTCCGCGACGCCGGGATCACGTTCCGCTCGGGGTCGGACTACCAAGAACTCGTGAAGCGCTCGGGGAACGACCCCCGCGCACGCGAGGCGCTCCTGGCGAAACAGCGCGCCCGCGAGGTGATGATGAACGCCGACGCGAAGCTCGACGAACTCGCGCGGATCCTCGACCGCCACCGCGGCGAGCGTGTCATCGTGTTCACCGCCCACACGGCGCTGGTGTATCGTATCTCCGAGCGGTTCCTGATCCCCGCCATCACCGCCGAGACAGGTGTCGAGGAGCGCCGCGAGACGCTGTCTCGGTTCCGGGAGGGCACCTACTCGCGGGTCGTCGCGGCGAACGTCCTCGACGAGGGCGTCGACGTGCCGGAGGCCAGCGTCGGGGTCATCCTCTCCGGCAGCGGGTCCGAGCGGGAGTTCACCCAACGGCTCGGCCGGGTGCTCCGCCCCGGCGCCGACGGGACGAAGACGGCGACGTTGTACGAACTCGTCACCAGTGAGACCGCCGAAGAACGAGTCGCGCGGCGGCGTCGGTGAGCGACGGCGGACTGCTCACGACTCGGTCACGTCCACACGCATCGACCCCTGCCTGCTGAACTCCTCGTAGGTCAGCGACGTTTCGAGGGTGACCTCGACGCGTTCGCCCGCCGGAACCGTGATCGACTCGGAGGTGGACACCTCACGTTCGTCGTCGTCCGAGCCCGCCGTCGCGGTGACGACGACGGTGCCCGAGCGTTCCTCGCCCGCTCGGTTCTCGACGGTGACGCGGACGAGGAGCGCGCCGTCGTCTCCCTCCACGTCGAGGAAGTCCCTGATGACGAGCCCCTCCTCACCGGTGTTCGGGCCGCCCTCCGGCGAGCGCGGCGGTGTCAACGGTCCCGAGGGCGAGGCGGGAGACGTACAGCCGGCGGTCGCGACGACGCCGCCGGCGACGGCGGCGCGGGCGAGCGACCCGAGGAGGCGACGGCGCTTCACACGAGACGGGTTTCGGGGGTCCAGTATGAGCCTTGTCCATCTCGCCGGCTGATCCGCGCCGTGACCGCCGGCGCTTTACCCCCCGCCGGTCAACTCGAAGCGACCACCGAGCCGTGATCAGAAAGGACCTCCTCCGCGTCAGTCGTCGCGGCGGCTACCGCCCGCAGTTCGTCGCCGGGGACGACGACGCCAGGCGACTGGCCGCTCGCGTCCTCGGCGTGTTCCAGGGCCACGTCGGCGAGCCACGCCGCGCGCTCGACGACGCGCTGGCGGCGCTCGAACGCGACGCCGACGACTTCAAACTCGTCCGGGGGTTCGCCGCGCTGCTGGAGCGGGAGGCGGCGTTCGAGACCCGTGCACCGCTGCCGCCTCGCCGGGCACGTCGGGTCGCGTTCGAACACGCCGAGGCGGTCGGTGTCGCCGGCGACGCCGAGCGCGACGAGGCGCTCGCAGCGGCCGGGGATGCGCTCGGCGTCGACCCCGCTGTGATCGAGGCGTCGCTGTACGCCGACCGCGACGCGAACCAGGTGCTCGCCGCCTTCGACTCGCGGTGGACGCCCGACGAACTGCTCACCCAGTACGACCTCTCGCTGGCGCAGACCGCGCTGTTCGACGCGACCGAAGTCCGCGTCAGGTCGACCGACCCGAAGGCGCTCGTCTCGGCGGCCAAGCGACTCGGCCTCCTGTACGAGATTCGGGTTCTGGACGACGACGACGCCCCGACCGACCGGGTGGTCGTCGTCACCGGGCCGGACGCGTTGTTCCGTCGGACTCGCCGCTACGGCACCGCCTTCGCCCGTCTGCTCCGGACGGTCGCCGCGACCGCCAGTGAGTGGACGCTGGAGGCGGACATCGACGACCGCGGCAGGGAGTACCTGCTCGAACTCTCTCACGAGGACGTGTCGGTACCGGGCGTCGAACCGCTCGCCGAACCGGCGTTCGACTCCGGCGTCGAGGCCGACTTCGCCGCCCGGTTTCGGGCGCTCGACCTCGACTGGGACCTCACTCGCGAACCGGAGCCGCTCCAGGTGGGCGCCAGCGTGATGATCCCCGACTTCGCGTTCGAGTACCGCCACGCCGACTTCCGCGTGTTCTTCGAGGTCATGGGCTTCTGGACGCCCGAGTACGTCGAGAAGAAACTCGACCAACTCGACCGCGTCGAGGACGTGGAGTTGGTCGTCGCCGTCGACGAGTCGCTCGGCGTCGGCGAGGAAATCGCCGCCCGCGACCACCGCGTCGTCACCTACTCCGGGACCGTTCGCGTGAAGGACGTGGTCGACGTGCTCCGCGAGTACGAGGCCGACCTCGCGAGCGAGGTGACCGATGGCCTCCCCGCCGAACTCGCACCCGACGCCGACGTGGTTCGCGTCGACGCCCTCGCCGCCGACCACGGCGTGCCGACGGAGGCGCTTGACGAGGTGGCGTTCCCCGAGCACCGTCGCCTCGGCGGCACGCTCGTCCGCCCCGCGGTGCTGGAGCGCGTCGCCGACGAGGTCGAGGCCGGGATGGCGTACGCCGAGGCGGAGTCGGTGCTTACCGACGCGGGCCTCACCGACGCGAGCGCGGCGCTGTCGGCGCTCGGCTACCGCGTCGCGTGGGAGGGGCTCGGCGGCGGGACCGTGCGAGAGAAAGACGCAGACGGCGAGTCGTAATCGCGGCCTACAGCTCCGGCAGTTCCTCTTGGTACCCCTTCGGCACCACCGACCGGAGTTCGTCGTACAGGTACAGCCCCACTCCGATCGGTACCTGCTCGCCCGCCAGATCGTGGGTCGCGATCAGGTAGCCCCAGTCGCCGTCCCACTCGGGGAGGTCTTGGTCGTGGCCGGCGGCGAACGCCGTCGCCTCCCCCGGCGACAACTCGATCACGTTCTCGGTCGCGAGGTGGCCCCACTTGCGCACCGCGGTCGTCGTCGGCTTCCAGTGCTCTTGGCGCGTCCGGAGGAACGTCATCCCGACACCCTCGCGCTCCTGCGGGCTGGGGAGGTCGCCAGCGAACGCCCAGAGCTTCCCTTTCCCCTTCTCCCAGAAGGTGTGCCCCTCGAACGTCTCCGGAGGGATGCCGAAGCGCGTCTCCCACCACTCCAGCACCTCCGCGCGCGTGGCACGTCCCTCAACCTCGCGGTCGTCTGCGGTCGCGGGGAGGCGGTCGAACTGGCTCCCGTCGTTGCCGGGAGCGCCCTCGCCGTCGCTCATGCGGCCACCTCCTCGTCGCCATCTGCCTCGCCGCCTACACGGAGCTTCGCGAGGAAGAACCCGCCCGTGTCGTTGTGGTGCGGGTAGACGCGGGTCGCGCGCGTCACCTGCTCGTCGAACGTCTCGCCCTCCCACTCGGTGATGCCGGACACCGAGTCGAGCGGGCAGTCCCAGTCGACGACCTCGCAGTCCTCTTCGCGGAGCACGTGGTCCAACACGGCTTCGTTCTCCTCGGGGGCGAACGTGCACGTGGAGTAGACGACGGTGCCGCCCGGGCGCGTCGCCTGCACCGCGCGCCGGAGGATGCCCTTCTGGATGCCGGCGACCTCGCGGACGTGGTGCATCGTCCACTTCTCCAACGCGTCGGGGTTCTTCCGGATCGTCCCCTCGCACGAACACGGTGCGTCGACGAGCGTCGCGTCGAACTCGTCGAAGCCGAAGCCGTTGAGCGAGTAGTTGCGCGCGTCCTGCTGGTCGACGACGAGGTTCGTCACCCCGAGCCGTTCGGCGTTGTGGCGCAGCGCCGACAGCCGGCCGAGACTCGTGTCGTTGCCGACGAGCGTGCCCGTGTCGTCCATCATCGCGGCGAGTTGGGTCGTCTTGCTCCCCGGCGCGGCGCAGGTGTCCCACACGCGCGTCTCGGGGTCGGGGTCCAGCGCCATCGCGGGGAGACACGACACCTCCTCTTGGCCGTGGACCCAGCCGTGGGCGTACGGCCACGTCGTGCCGGGCGAGCGGTCGGCCATGCGGAACAGCCCGTCGTGCCAGTCGACGCGCTCGTAGTCGGTGCCCTCGGCGTCGAACGCGCGGGCGACGCGGTCGGCGTCGGCCGCGAGCGTGTTCACGCGGACGACCGACGGGAGCGGTCGCTCGCAGGCGGCCCGGAACGCCGCCTCGTCGTCCACGAGGGGGACGTAGCGGTCGAGCACGCCGTCGTCGTCGTTCATACCACGGCATCCGCGTCGCCGCGGTTGTCCCTTTCGGACCGCCGGTGTCACCGGTCGGCTGGACGGCGCGTGCCGCACGTCTCCTCGGTGCGCCCCGCACACCGACGGCGTACGTTTATACTACGATGCGAGCGATCCTGTGTATGGGACACATCGACGTGGTCTCCGACCGCACGTTCGAGGAACCGGTGCTCGTGGAGGGGCTCCCCGGGATCGGTCTGGTCGGCAAGATCGTCGCCGACCACCTGGTCGACGCGCTCGACATGGAGTTGTACGCGACGGTCTACTGCGAGGCACTCCCCGCGGCGGCGGCCTACACCGGCGGCGACCGCGCCGTGACGACGCCGCTGCGCCTGTACGCCGCGCCCGAGGCGGACCTGCTGGTGCTCCAGTCGGACGTCCCCGTCTCGCCCGACGCCGCCGAGGAGTTCGGCGGCTGTATCGAGGGGTGGTTCCGCGAGGAGTCGGTGACGCCGCTGTACATCGCGGGGATGCGCCGCGATCAGGCGGGTCGTGGCGGCGGGGCGGCCGCCGGCGACGACGCCGGCGGGTCGACGCTCCGCGGGCTCGCCGTCGGCGAGGGGGCGGCGCTGTTGGACGGTATCGACGTCCCCGTCCCGGAGGCGGCGGGATTGATCTCGGGCCCGACCGGGGCGCTGCTGGCCCACGCGATGGCGAGCGACCTCCCCGCCGTCGGCATCGTCGTCGACGTCGACCCGCGGTTCCCGGATCCCGCAGCCGCCCGCGTCGTGCTGGAGTCGGTCGTCGAACCGCTCACCGGCGTCGACGTCGACGTCGACGCGCTGGAGGCGCAGGCCGAGCGCATCCGGCGCGCGAAAGAGCAGTTGGCCGTCCAGATGCGCGAGGAGGACGACAGCGTCTCGCAGGCCCAGCGGCTCCGGATGTACCAGTAGCGTCGGTGGAGTCGCGACCACCGCCAGGGCGCGCCGAACCCGTCGTCGACACGGGTGGCGAACCCCGCGCGACCAGCCAAGGTGTGCGATGGGGAAACGCCTAACACCACCGGCCTCACCCGTTCCAGCATGACGCAGTTCTCTGACCGCGTGGAGCGCATCTCCATCAGCGGGATCCGCGAGGTGTTCGAGGCCGCCGGTGCCGACGCCATCAACCTCGGGCTCGGCCAACCCGACTTCCCGACGCCCGACCACGCCAAGCGCGCCGCCATCGACGCTATCGAAGCGGGCGACACCGACGCCTACACCGGCAACAAGGGCACGCAGGGCCTCCGCGAGGCGATCACCGACCGCCACGAGGCCGACATGGGCGTCGCCGTCTCCCCCGACGACGTGATCGCGACCGCGGGCGGGAGCGAGGCGCTCCACCTCGCGATGGAGGCACACGTCGACGCCGGGCAGGAGGTGCTCATCCCCGACCCCGGCTTCGTCGCGTACGACGCGCTCGCGAAGTTGGCGGGCGGCGAACCCGTCCCGGTGCCGCTGCGCGAGGACCTCACCATCGACCCCGCAGCCATCGAGGATGCCATCACCGACGACACCGCCGCGTTCGTCGTCAACTCGCCGGGCAACCCCACGGGGACGGTCTCCGACGAGGCCGACGTGAAGGAGTTCGCCCGCATCGCCCGCGAGCACGACGTACTGTGCATCTCCGACGAGGTGTACGCGCCGTTCGTCTTCGACGGCGAGCACCACTCGCCGTTCGAGTACGAACGCGACAACGTCGTCGTCGTCGACGCCTGCTCGAAGCGCTACTCGATGACCGGGTGGCGCCTCGGGTGGGTCACCGGGTCGAACGAGCGAGTCGAGCGGATGCTCCGCGTCCACCAGTACGTGCAGGCCTGTGCGTCCGCACCGGCCCAGTTCGCCGCCGAGGCGGCCCTCTCGGGGCCCCAGGGCGTCGTCGACGAGATGCGCGATGCCTACGAGCGCCGCCGGGATCTGGTCGTCTCGGGACTCGCCGACGCCGGTCTCGACACCCCCACGCCGCAGGGCGCCTTCTACGCCATGCCGCGCGTCCCCGAGGGGTTCGTCGACGAGTGCATCGAGCGCGGCGTGGTCGTCGTGCCGGGCGAGGCGTTCGGCGAGCACGGCGCCGGGCACGCGCGCATCTCCTACGCCGCCGGCGAGGACGACCTCCGCGACGCACTCGAGATCATCGCCGAGGCCGCCGACGCGGTTCGGTGAGCCGATGACGGAGTTCACCCCGGACCTTGGCGAGCGACCCGCCTCCCTCGACGGCCTCCGCGACGCCATCCCGGCGTGCGACCGCGTCGCGTACTTCAACACGGGCGCGACCGGCCCCTCGCCGGACCGTGTGCTCGACGCCGCCGCGGCGTGGGAGCGCTTCCACAAGGTCGACGTGCTCGCCGACGCCGACCCCTACGAGGTCGCGTTCGCGGAGTACGAACGCCTCCGTGAGCGACTCGCCGAGTTCCTCGGCGTCGACGCCGACCGCCTCGGACTGGTCGAGAGCACCGCCGACGGCCTGAGCGCCGTCGTCGCCGCCTACGACTGGGACCCGGGCGACGTGGTCGTGCGCACGGACCTCGAACACCCCGCGGGAACGCTCCCGTTCGATCGCCTCGCGCGTCGCCACGGCGTCGAGGTGCGCGTCGTCGAGGCCCCGGCGGGCCGCATCGACACCGACGCGTTCGCCGACGCGGTCGCCGACGCCGAGATGGCCTGCTTCTCGTCGCTGTCGTGGAACTACGGCACCCGCCTCCCCGTCCGCGAGCTGTGTGAGATCGCCGCCGACGCGGGAGCGTTCTCCCTCGTCGACGCGGTGCAATCGCCCGGCCAGCGCCCGCTCGAATTGCCGGAGTGGGGCGCCGACGCCGTCGCCTGCTCGGGGCACAAGTGGTGCCTCGGGCCGTGGGGGTCGGGACTCCTCGCGGTCGACCCCGCCGTCGACGACGACCTCTCCCCCGCGCAGGTGAGCTACCGGAGCGTCGACGACGCGATGGCCGACGACTACGACCTCAAGCCCGGGGGCGCCCGCTTCGAGCGCGGCACCGCCTCGCTCGCCCCGCACGTCGGCCTGCGCGAGGCCGTCGAGACGCTGGAGACCGTCGGCCTCGACGCTGTCCACGGGCGCGTGCTCGACCTCGCGGGGCGGCTGACCGACCGCCTCGACGACGACCGCCTGCTGTCGCCCGCCGAACCGGAGTCGGGACTCGTGACGGTCGACGTGACCGACCCCGAGGCGACCGTGGACCGCCTCCACGACGAGGGGCTGGTGATCCGCGACATCCCCGACCCCCAGGCGGTCCGGGCGTCGGTGCACGCGTTCAACACCGAGGCCGAAGTCGACCGACTGGCGACCGCGCTGAACGAGGAGCCGTAGGCGAGCGTCGCGGTCGCGTCGCCGCCCGTCGTGACACTAAGTCGACTCGAACGGCCCCTCCGGGGACGCCATCGGACCGGTGACCGGAATCGAACCTGCCCGCAGGTGTGACGGTTCGGTGACTCCCCGGCAGAAACAGCGTTGCTCGCGACGCGTGGAGTGGACGTGATGAACCGGCGACAGTACGCGGCCCTGGTCGGGACGACGGCGTTGGGAGGCGCCGGCGTCGTCCGGGCAGGAGGCGCGAACACGGACGGTGGAGAAGCCGAGCGAACAGCCGACGTTCCCCGGGCACAGGAGGACCCGACGCCGACGACCACTCCCACGCCCGATTCGTCGTCGACCGGATTCGGCCCCCAGACGTTCACGGGGGCGGGAACCGGGACGACCGAGGAGTTCGACCTCCAGCGTGGCCCGATCACGGCCACCTTCTCCGTCGACGGCGACTCCGCATTCACGGCGCAGTTGCTGGCGGTCGAGGGACAGAGCTACGACGACGTGTACCTCGCGATCCTGCTCGCGCCAGCGGCGGGATCACAGGTGGCGACGGTCAGCGTCGCGGGGCCGCACGTCCTCAACGTCGAGACCGACGGGGCGTGGGAGGTGACGCTCGCCCAACCGACGGCCACGACGGGACAGTCGCTCCCCGTCGAGGCGTCCGGGTCGGGCCCCGCGTACGTCGACCTCGTCGCGTTCGACGGTGTGACGCGGGTGAGCGGCACCCACGAGGGGTCCTCGAACTTCATCGTCGAGACCGTGCCGCTCGACCCGGACGACTTCGGCGAACTGTTGTTCAACGAGATTGGCCAGTTCGAGGGCACGACGACCGCGCGGATCGACGGACCGTCCTACGTGAACGTGAACGCCGACGGCGACTGGACGCTGTCGTTCGAGTGAGTCTGGCGCTCGGCCGTCACCTCGTCGGTCGCTACGACGCGGTCGAGACGATCTTGATCACGTCGCCCTCTTCCAACTCCGTGTCCTCGCCGATCCGGCGGTCGGCCTTCGCGTCGACGGCGTGGAGGTAGCCGTCGCCGATGTCGGTGTGGACGGTGTACGCCAGGTCCTTCGGCCCGCTCCCGCTGGGGAGGAGGAACGCGTCCGGGAGGACGTTCCCCTTCGCGTCGGTCCACTTGCTCTCGTTTTGGACGGGGAACGCCGTGATCAAATCGAGCAGCCTGTACACCGACTCGTTGAGCGCCTGCTGGACGCCGGTGCCGCCGAACTCCGCCATTACGTCGCGGATCTGTTCGAGGCCGCGCTCTTGCTGCTCGTTCAGGTCGCCGACGATGTCGAAGTCCTCGTCGCCGGGGTCGTAGTCGATCACGCCCGCCTCGGCGGCCCGCCGCAAGGCGAGTTCGCCGTCGGCCGTCGCGGGGATCACCGGTTTGTCGGTCTCTCGGAGGCGCTCGATGTTCTCCGGCGGCGCGATGTCGGCCTTGTTCGCGACGAGGACGATGGGCTTCGTCTGGGCGCGGATGTCGGCGGCGAGCGCCTCGCGGTCCTCGTCGGTCCACTGGATCGGGTCGTCGGGGTACTCCAGGCCCCGCAAGACGAGCGTCACGTCGTGTTCGGTCGCGCCGAACCCGGTGAGCAGGTCCGTCAACGCCTCCTCCAAGTCGAAGTCCGGCGAGCGCGACTTCCGCTCGACGGACTCCCAGTTGCGGTCGAGGATGCCCGCGAGCCACGCGTCCATCTCGGCCTCGATGAAGTCGACCTCCTCGACGGGGTCGAAGTCGCCGACCTCGACCGGTTCGCCCTCGGCGTTCGTCGCGCCCGCGGCGTCGACGACTTGGAGGATCACGTCGGCGTCGGTGAGCGCGTCGAGGAACTGGTTGCCGAGGCCCTTCCCCTCGTGGGCGCCGGGGACGAGGCCAGCCACGTCGAGCAGTTCGACCGGGACGTACCGCTTGCCGTCGTGGCAGTCCTCGTCGCCGCAGCGCTCCTCGCGCGACAGGCAGGGACAGTCGGTGCGCACGTGGGTGACGCCGCGGTTCGGGTCGATGGTCGTGAACGGGTAGTTCCCCACGTCCACGTCCGCCATCGTCGCGGCCGTGTAGAAGGTGGACTTGCCCGCGTTGGGCTTGCCCGCGAGCGCGATGGAGATCATGGAGGGGAGTCCTCGGGCCCGCCGAAAGGCGCTTTCGGTCGGCCACCCCACGCGGCAGGCGCACCGGGCCCCCGGAGTTACGGCGCCGGCCCTCGATCGCCACACCGTATGGTCGTCTCCGTCTCCGCCGCCGTCGACGTCGTGATCCTCGTCGTGGGTGTCGTGGCGCTGTGGGGCGGCGCACAACTGCTGGTCGGCTCGTCGGTACGCCTCGCACGCCGACTCGGGCTCTCGGATCTGCTGATCGGCGTGACCGTCGTCGCCGTCGGCACGTCGAGTCCAGAGATCGTCGTCACGCTGCGGGCGGCCCTCGCGGGCGCGGGCGACCTGGCAGTCGGGAACGTCGTCGGCTCGAACGTGTTCAACCTCGCGGTCGTCCTGGGCGTCGTCGCCGTGGTCGGGTCGTTCCCCGTCGAGCGCCGGATCGTCCACCGCGACGGCGTCGCACTGTTGTCGGCGACGGGCGCCGCGGCGCTCGCCGTCTCAGACCTCCGCATCATCCCACTGGAGGGGGCGGTCCTGCTCGCTGGGCTGGCCGCCTACACTGTCGTCTCCATTCGGGCCGGCAGGACTCCCGACACCGAAGCCGATCCCGCGACTGCTGCGACGCCAGCGGGTGACCGTGTCGGCTCTCCACTCGCGTCTGCACCCGTGGATCTCTCGACACCGGCGCGGCGACTCGCGACCGGACCGGGCCGCGACGGGGTACTCCTCTTGCTCGGGCTCGCGGTCGTCTTGATCGGCGGCGACCTGCTGGTCGGTGCGGCCGTGGACATCGCACGAACGGCGGGCGTCTCCGAGTGGGTCATCGGCGGCACCGTCGTCGCCGCGGGCACCTCCACCCCGGAGTTCGCCGTCTCGCTCGTCGCGGTGCGGCAGGGGAGTCTCGGCGTCTCCGTCGGCAACGTCGTCGGCTCCAGCGTGTTCAACGTGCTCGGCGTCCTCGGCCTCGCGTCGTTGCTGACGCCGCTAACCGTCGGGAGCGAGGCACTGTCGAGCGTCGCGTGGCTCGTCGGGCTCACCGTCCTCGTCGTCGCAGCGCTGTGGTCTGGCCGACGGCTCTCTCGCGTCGAGGGCGTCGCACTGGCGATGTCGGAGGCAGTTCGCTGGGCCGTGAGCCTCCTTCGGGTGTTCGCCTGACACGCGTGCGGGAGACCCCGCTGTGGGGGGCGGTGCCGTTCGCTTAAATACGGGCGTCGGCTACTCCGGGGCATGACCACGCTGTCGTTCGACGAGAAAGGCGTCGACGTCGTGTACGAGGGGACCGAGTTCCGACTGGAGAAGGACCTCATCGAGGAGGCCACCGAGAAGTCCTACATGGACGTGACCGACCACGAGGTGCTGCAGATCGTGGAGAAACGGCCGTCGCTGACGGGCGAGCCGCGACGGATCGGCGACATCGTCTGAGCGACCGACCCGACAGCAGTCCGTCGACGGAGCTGCTCAGTTCGCGCCGAGGGTCGTCCCGATCGGATCGTCGTCCGGCACCGTCTCGCGGTGGAGTCGCCCCGCGACCACGTCGGCGAGCGTCTGGAGGTTCACGGTGTCGTCGCGGTTGTACGAGACGAGCCGCTCCAGCGCTCGTTCGTCGCCGCGCTCGTACTCGTGCCACAGCCGGACCGCGTCGCGCCCGGTGATCTCCGGGCCGTCGCGGGAGATGCCCAACTCCTTCTCGATCGGTTTGAGGCCACCCGAGAGGCCGACCTTCTTGCAGGGGTACATGAGGTCGAGGTGGGGCGTGTCGACCTCCATCTCCAGCGACGTCTCCAAGAACGGCACGTCGAAGCGGGCGCCGTTGAACGTGACGAGCAGGTTCGCCGCCTCGAACTGCTCGGCGACGGTCTCCGCAGAGAGGTCCTCTCCCTGCACGAGTGTCGTCGTCTCGCCGTCGCGGTGGAACGAGACGGTCGTGACGCGGTTGCGCTCGGGAGAGAGGCCCGTCGTCTCGATGTCGAAGAAGCACGCGTCGTCGCGGAAGTCCTCGTACAGGCGCCACCGCTCTCCGGAGGGGAATCGTTCGTCGAAGAAGCGCGCGTCGTGGTCGTCGAGGCGCTCGCCGGCCTCGTCGACGAACGCCTCGATGCGGCCGGCGGTCGTCGCGCCGACGCCGGGCGCGCGGTCGACCCGGAACTCGTCCCACTCGCGGATCCCGTTCTCCCACATGCGGCGCTCGGTCGTCGCGCCGACCCCCTCGACCGGAATGAAACTGTTTCTGATGCGCATGATCTGCGTGGCGTCGCGGGGCCACCGTGCTCGGTCGCCGGCCCCACGACGACGTGTTCGTTCGATGTGGGGTCGTACCGCGGCTAAAGGGTTCGGATGCGACGGTGGCGACGAGCGAGTCGCGGGCACCGGTAGACCCGATCCGAAGTCCGCGACGCCGACGAGCTCCGCGGTACCGTTAACCGCCGAGCGGCCGAACGATACGGCGATACCCGATGTGCGGACGCTACTCCCTCACCCTCACCGCCCAGGAGCTCTCCGAGCGGTTCGACGCGACCGTCCCCGACGACTGGGGGCCGCGGTACAACTGTTCGCCGGGGCAGGAGCTCCCGGTGCTCGCGAGCGACGAGCCCGACGCGTTCCGCCGGATGACGTGGGGGTACACTCCACCGTGGGCCGACGAGTCGTTCGACCTGATCAACGCGCGCACCGAGACCGTCGACGAGAAGCGCACGTTCGCCGAGTCGTTCGCCTCGCGGCGCTGTCTCGTCCCCGCGGACGGCTTCTACGAGTGGAGTGACCACGCGGGCGGGAAGCGGCCGTACCGCGTGGCCTTCGACGACGAGCGTACGTTCGCGATGGCCGGCATCCACGCGACGTGGGACCCACCACAGCGGCAGGCCGGTCTCGGGGAGTGGGGCGGCGGCAGCGACGACACCGGCGGCGACGACGAGCGCGTCGAGGCGTTCGCCGTCCTCACCACCGAGCCGAACGACCGGATCCGCGAGTTGCACCACCGGATGGCCGTCGTCTTGCCAGCGGACCGCGAGCGCGACTGGCTCACGGGCGAGATCGGAAAGGCCGACATTCTGGCGCCGTACCCCGGCGACGACCTCGGCTGGTACCCCGTCTCGACGCGCGTCAACTCACCCGCCAACGACGACCCGACGCTGATCGAGGAGGTCGACGTCGCGTAACCGGCACGCCGCATTCGACGCCGCGGCGCACCGGTTCGTGATTGCTGACGCGTCTGCTGCGTCGGCGACACGTTCGTCGGCGAACAGCTGTCAGCGGACGAGTCGCCGTTTTCCGCACAACTCCCCCTGCCGCCAGCGCATGGTGTCGTGACCGCCGATTTCGGGTCCGATGGAGTATCGAAATCTCCCACTGTTTCGATATAGCGACATACAATATATCTGGTCGTGGTGGGTCACGAGGAAAATAACAAACGAGTTGAAAGTTTGAACGGCGGAAGAACGTACTGGGAGGAATCGGGGGAGTGAGACGACGCCACTCGCCGGCTGTTGCCGTCGCTTCGACGCTACTCGGTGGCGCTCACGCTCACTCCAAGAGGGAGTAGACGTGCCGTTCGTACGTCTCGCGGACGTTGTCGCCCCAGTTGTGGGTGTACGTGTCGATGATGTCGCCGGCGACGTCGCCACGGAGGTACTTCACGACGCCGCGGTCGCCCGTGCGGTCGCGGAGGTGGGTGGTGAAGAAGTGCCGGAAGTAGTGTGGCGTGACGTTCTCGGTCGCCCCGGCGCCGGCCTCGTACCACCCGGCGTCGCTCGCGTGGTCGCGAACGACGCGGGCGACTTGCTCGGGCGTGAGCCGTTCGCCCCACCCGCTCCCAGTCCCAACGAACAACGGCTCAGCGGGGGATGCGGCGTCGGGTCGGATCGACAGCCATCGGACGAGCGTCTCGGCGAGTTCGTCGTCGACGGGCACGACGGTGCCGCGTTTGCGCTTGTTCGAGGCGGTCCGCTCCTCGCCGTTGTAGCGCTCGCCGACGGACGGGTCGCTGGCGACGTACAGCGAGTCCGGCCGACCGTCGAGCTGTGCGCGCCCGCCGAGCGCGTAGCCAGGCAACTCTCGGTCGAGGGTGAGGTCCCGCAGATCGAGGTTACACAGCTCTCCGACGCGCATCCCGGTCTTCAACAGCGTGACGACGAGCGCTCGTTCGAGCGGGTGTGAGACGCCGCCGACGAACTCGCGCATTCGGGGAACGGAGATCTCTCGACGCGTCGGGTCGGTGTCGATGCGTTCGTCGAGTTCCTCCATCACGAGCGCCATCGGGTTCGCCTCGAACGCGCCGACCTGCGTCATGTACGCGTAGAACCGGTGGAGGTACGCCGCGTACGTCGCGGTCGTCGAGTCAGCCAGATCCGGGTCGCGCCGGAGGTCGTGGACGAACGCCATGCAGTCGCGGTGGGACGCGTCCGCGGGGTCGCTCGCGCCGCCGGCGGGGCCGCTCCCGGCGGTCGCGAGGAACGTCTCGAACCGACGGAGCACGCGCCCGTACTCCGCGCGGGTCCGCTCGCTCTTCCCGTGGAGTTCCATGTCTTCGAGAAAGTAGCCCACGGGGTCGTCCTCGACACCGGCGTCGTCGCGGGCGGCGGCGCTCATCGGTCCACCCGGACGTACCCACCGTCGCGACCGCTGTAGCGAACCTGTCCCCGCGACTGCAACTCACCCATCGTCTCGTCGACGCGTTCTTCGATGTCGCCCGCGACCTCCTCGACCAGTCGGTCGAACGACAGGACACCCTCCCGATCCAGAGCGTCGAGGAGTCGGGTTTCGAGGCCGTCACCCCCGGGGTTCGTGGGGGGAGAAGCACCCTCCAGATTCCCGGAATCATTTGCTGGTTCCCGCCGATCTGCCGTTGCTTCCGCTTCGACCCCCGGGGGCGACCCGAACTCCTCGGCGATCCCCAGGTCACGCCGACCCGCCTGGACCATCGTTCGGACGAACTCCGACTGCGACATGCCGAGTCGCTCGGCGTCAGCGACCCACGCCTCTTTCTGGTACGCCGGCACCCGGGCGGTCACCGCGACGCGCTCGGTGTCGGCGTCGGCCTCGCTCATACCGGCAGCACCGACCCCACCCACATCAATCTGGTGCACACTCGTGTCCTAAGTATCTAATTCTGTGTAATGCACCGAAAGGTAATTCGCAGAGAAGCTTCGTTAGGGGCCATATAGCGCCCATATACGCCATTTCGGTGGATCGCTCCGCGAGCGACTTGTGGTGCGCATTCGTGTCTTACAAATTGTGGAGACCATCGAACGTCGGACCGACTCGTGGTATCAGTCGCTGCATCAGAGGAGTGAGTCTAGTGCTCGCGCCTCCATCGGTGAGGTCGAGTCGGCCAGCCGATGGATCCTTCGATGGCCCCTGGTCGCCGAGAGCTGGGGCCATCGTGAGCGACTCTCCCTGTTACTGGTTCCCGACGCGTCCGACTGGTCGGCCGCCCGACCCGGCTCCAACGGCTGCGACAGCGAGCACGAGGATGGATCGATGGCGTGGAGTCAGTGCCGACTGTTCGCCCAGTGTACTCCATCAGCGGTTTCGCCCCCGCGTCCTCGGGCTCGCAGTGTGACACGACGCCTGGGTCTGCGCCTGTCCAAGTTGGTGATCTGGCTGCTATCACGCGGAACGAGAGTGGTTCTCCGCCGACTCATCAATCGTATGCCGCGATACCCAAGTCGACCCCCGACAGTGGAGAACTGACGACTGTGGATCGGGGGAGTTGCCCGATGTGTGACCGTCCTCTATGGCAGACGGTCCGGTGTCGATGAACCGGGTTCCGGCGTCGACCGTTAAGATCGTTCTGGTCGACGGCTGTCCGGGGAGGCCCAGACGCGGAGCTCTCCACCCGAACCAGATTCACACCCAACGGCCCGTGTCGCTGTTGGCTCGGTCGGTCGGTCGTAGTGGAAGGATCTGACCGCCTTCCAGCACGTAGTGGATAGTTGTCGGGGAGTGGGATCGTCCTACCCGGGAATTTCGTCTTATAACAAAGTCGTCGGCGCACCTGTTGGGTGCAAGTAATTTGGAATGAGCGGTTCGCACCTACCCTACCCACGAAATTGCTATCGCGTGAACCCGGTCGGAACACGTCCAGACGGGGCTTCGAGAGGTCACGATGAAGTCGGAGCTCCGCACAGCGACGTTCGGCGTCGGTGCGGCCCCGCTGACCATCCGATCGACGGTGGGTGGAGGCGGCGATGGTCGTAATCACGCTCCTCGTCGTCGGGACGCTGCTCGGCCTCAGCATCGTGCTCTACTCGGCGCGGGTCCAGCGATCGGAACAGTATCAGGCGCTGGTCGTCCCGCTCGCGAACATCATGGACATCGGGTTCGTCGCGATGACGCCGATCATCGTGCTCATCACTGGGCTCGACTCGCCGCTGACGATGCTCGGCCTCTCGGCGGTCGGGTTCGCGATGGGCGGGGTGATGCGATACAACATCCGGATGTTCGAGCCGGTGGCCGACGAGAAGGGGGTCCTCCAGCGGGTCGCGACCATCTCGCAGGCCTCGTTGATTGTCGCGTCGCTCGTGAACGTCGCCTACTACCTACAGCTGATGGCCGCAGTCGTCGTTCTGCTGGTGGTGTTGCCATTTGGCGTCGACGCCATCGCACAGGTCAACGTGAGTGCCACCGTCGTCATCGCCGTCTGCTCGCTGGTCGCGCTCGGGCTCATCGGCTACTACTTCGGGTTGGAGAAGCTGAACGCATTGGGTGAGCGCACGACGGCGTTCAACCTTGCGGCCATCGCGGCGATCATCGTCGGCTTCCTCGCGTACAACGTGGATGTCGCACTGGCGGGCAACTGGTCGCTTCCCGCGTACAACCCGCCACTCACGTCCCAGTCGGCCCGCCAAGTGATCGGCTTCTTCGCCATCGTCCAGGGCTTCGAGGCGTCGCGCTACCTCGGAGAACACTACAGCGCAGCGGTTCGCTCCAAGACGATGCGGGCCGCTCAGATCATCGCTGCGGTCGCGTTCGTGCTCTTCCCGGCGTCGGCGCTGCTGCTCTTCGCAGAGGTTCGCCCCGAATTAGAGCCGATCGCGGTGGTACAGATCGCACAGGTCGCCAGCCCCGTACTCCCCTGGCTCATCCTGCTCCTCGCGGTCGGGAGCCAGGCGTCCGCCTCCGTCAACGCGATATCCTCACGCTCCGACGTCTTGATCGAACTGACCAACTCCGAGATCCCACGTCGGTTTACCTACCCGATGCTCGCGCTGGGTGCCGTCGCGGTTGTACTCGTCACGGACGTGCTCGCGGCGGTCGCAGTGGCGTCGCGAGTGTTCGCGGTGTTCTTCGCGCTACAGTGTGTGATTGCGGTGATCGTGGCCAGCCGCTCCAAGCAGTGGCTGCACGTCGTGGGCATCGTCCTGGTCGGTCTGGCGATGGTGACCATCGCGATATTCGGGGTCTCGTCGTGATCCGGCTGTGACCCACGGAACGGCCAGCGGAGAGGTCGCGCACCGTCCCCGAGCTTCACGGAGGTGCCCTCCCCGATCGACGAGGTCGACGTGGCCTCTCGTCTCGCTATCGCCCGTCGAGAGCTCCGCCATGACCGACGATAACGGCGGTGCGTTCACTCCTCGGCGGCCCCGTAGCGTTCCTCGATGACTGCGGCGGGAGCGTCGTGATCCTCGGTGTGACGGACGCAGGCGCTCTGCAGCCGTGTCGTCGACGACGTGCGCCTCGGGTCGATCACGATTGCACACGGACCCGAAAGCCGTTCACAACGCGGCTTTGGCCTCCTTGTCGCAACCTTGCCGGACGAAGTAGGCGGCGTCGGTGTCGGTAACCCCCGCGACCACGTGAGTAGCCCAGCGGGGAGACAATCGAACTCGTCGCACCCATCCATGTGCGTATCTGGAACTCGCAGTGTCCCTTCGCATCCCCTCGGGTGTGTCTCGTGCATCGTCGTTCGGCATCGGCGTTCGGCGACGGGTCGCTCGAGTCGTCGCCGAGACCGGCGCGGTTTTGAGACGGCTGTCCGAGGCACTCGTATGGGCTCACCGCTCGACCGATCGGGCTCGCCGAGGGGTTCACTCGTGCCCCGACTCGACCGCCCGTGGACTGACCGCTACGGCTCCTGCTTGCCTCGCGCGAGTCCCGCTGGCCGAGGAGTGAGCGATGCGTGACGGCGACGGCGATCGGACCGGTGACTCCTCGCCCGCCGACGTCGGCGACGTTCCTCCGGTCGTCACCGTCGGAGCCGCCACCGTCGACCGCACGTACCACGTCTCGAACATCCCCGCTCCCGACGGGGGAGCGTACGCGGACACAGTGCGCGAGTCGTTCGGCGGGGTCGGGGCGAACGTCGCCGTCGCCGTCTCGCGCCTGGGCCGCTCGGCGGGGTTGGTCGCCCGCCTCGGTGACGACGACGTCGGTGCCCGCGTGGCCGTCGACCTCGAGGAGTCTGCCGTCGACGACCGACGTGTGCGACGGAAGTCGGGGACCAGTACCCACTGCGTGGTGCTTCGCGACGGCGACGGGAGACGGAGCATCGTCACTGCTGGAGACTCGGCACGGCGGCTCCGCTTGAGCGATGCCGACCACCGCTACCTCGCGGCCGCCGACGTGGTGTTCCTCACGGCGTACAACCCGGACGCGGTGCAACGCGACCTCCTCGCGCTGGCGAGTGAACCGGACGCGCCACCGTTCGTGTTCGACCTGTCTGGGCCGCTCCCGGAGTTGGCCGGGCGGAGCGCGCGCGAGGAGACGATCGACCGCTGGGTCGAGGCGGCGGATCTGTTCGTCGTCGGTGACGTTGCGGCAGAGTCGTACCTCGGCTGTTCAGGGGGCGAGGCCGCCGCGGAACTACGATCGCGGGGAGCCGACCGCGTCGCCGCGACTTCCGGTGCGGCAGGTGCCGTGCTGGCAGACGACACCGGTCTGCACGAGCTTTCGGCGTTCGATGTAGACGTCGTGGACGAGACTGGCGCTGGCGACGCCTACGTGGCCGGGCTGATCGATCGGTGGATCCTCGGCGACGCGTCTGCGGTCGACGCCGGGCGGTTCGCAGCCGCCGCCGCAGCGCTCAACGTCGCCGCCGACGGCGCCCGTGGAGGACTGGCGAGTCGCGACGAGGTCGAGGCGTTCCTCCGAGAGCGGTAGCCTCCGTCGGGGTGCCGTCGTCGACCGCCGCCCCGAGGCTACCCACAACCCTGCCCGTCGTAGCTCCGGTTACGAGCGCGCCGCGTCCACCAGTGCTCGGACGCGTTCCTCCGACACCGGCTTCCCGACGTCACCGTCTTCCTTGAGCGCCGTGCCGACGATGACGCCGTCCGCGAGGTCGAGCAGGTCGTCCACGTTGTCTGCGTCGACGCCGCTCCCGACAAGCACCGGCACGTCGAGGTCGTTCGCGTCGCGGCGGTCGACCGCGTGTTCCAAGTCCGAACGGGCGGTCTCGTGACCGGTTCCGCTCCCGCTGACGACGATACCGTCCGCGAGGCCGCGCTCGACGCCGTCGGCGACCGACTCGGCGGTGAAGTCGCCTGCGGCGATCGGTGCGGAGTGTTTCACGTCGTGATCGGCGAGGACGGCCACGTCCGCGCCGAGTCGCTCGCGCAGGCGCATCGTCTCGTGAGCCTTCCCGTCGACGACGCCTTGGTCGGTGACGCGGGAACCAGTGTGGACGTTGATCCGAACGAAGTCAGCGCCGACAGCCGCCGCGACCGACAGGGCCGCGGCGCCGTCGTTCCGGAGCACGTTCACGCCCACCGGCACGTCGACGGTCTCGACGACCGCACGCGCGGCGCGTGTCATGCTCGCGACCACGTGTTTCGGCACGTCGTCCGGGTAGAACGGGGCGTCGCCGAAGTTCTCGACCATGATCGCGTCCACGCCGCCCGCGGCGAGTCTGCGCGCGTCGCGTTCGGCGGCGTCGAGAATCGCGCTGCGATCGCCGTCGAACTTCGGTGCACCGGGAAGTGGATGCAGGTGGACCATCCCGATTACGGGCTGGCTGCCGTCTGCGAACAGCGAGTCGAACATGGCACTCGCTTCCCCCCGTTTTGGCCTTACTCTGGCGGTCGACGTCCAGTTCTGTTGGTTGAAATCCAACTCAATGCTGTTCGATGTGCAGCAAACAAACCGTATATCGCTATATCTAATTGGCCGGTGTGGCCCGAGCTCAGACAACGTGAGGCCTGGGCAACTGCGGGCGTCCTCTGTACCCGTCGCGAGCGAGGTGAGGCCGTTCGTCAGCGTCATCGGGTGGCGGACGCTGCGCTCACGCATTGTGTTCCACTGCTGTCGTCGGAGAACTTGACCTCGTTACTGGCGACGAACGAGCGTCGGAGGACGCAGAACGACGGGGGTAGTCACGCCGCCACGTCGTCGGTCACTCGGGGGACAGCGCCGTCTCGACCCCGCTCGCCAGGGCGATTTCGAGCGAGCGCGTCGCCTTCGTCGCCTCCGCCTCGTTCTCCATCAGCACGGTCTCGCTCGGGAACAGGTTCTCGCCGAGGACGAGACCGTGGTCGCGTGCGGTGCCGCCGGTGACGGTGAGGTAGACGCCGACGCCGGCCTCGGCGATGGCGGCCTCCTCCTCTTGGCCGGGGTCGGGGTAGACGAACTCGACGCCGTCGAGCGCGTCGGTCCCGAGGACGGCCTCGACGAGGCGCTCGTAGCGAGGCGAGATGCACAGCGCCCCCTCGTAGTCGGCGACGAACGAGCGGTCGAGCGACGCGCCGTCGGGGACGGACTCCGGCGTCGCCATCAGCGTGTGGCGGACCGTGTCGCCGAGGCCGGTCGCGACGCGCACGTCAGTGTCGCGGGGATCGATCCGAGCGTTCACGTCCGAGAGGTTCCGGACGCCGTCGGGTTCGAGGCCGACCACCTCCTCTAACACGAGGTCCGCAGAGTCGAAGCCGAGCGCCACGTCGTGGGTGCGCAGCGCGCGGAACGGCTCCTCGCGACCGACGAGGCGGACCTCGTGGTCGTCCACCTCGACGAGCGCGGAGTCGAAGACGATCCGTCGGGGGTGGCCCTCGCGGTCGTCGCGGACGAGCGTGTACTCCGGGCCACGCCCCGCGGGGTCGCTGTAGGCGGCGAGTCGGTCGTACACGCCGCGGTCGTCCGACTGCGCGCCCTTCGTCAGCGCCTTCTCGTAGCGCAGCGTCGAGGAGACGTCGTCCGCCAGCGCCGCCACGTCGTCGCCCGCGACCGCCGCGAACCGTTCGAGGGTGGCCTCCAGCGGCCGCCCCTTCCGGGGGACGGCGACGGAGACGGGTCTACTCATTGGCGGAACGTCGTACCGGCGGTGGAAAAACGGCGCGTTTCGGACCGCGAGGCCGCGTTACTCTTCGTCCGAGTCGTCCGCAGTTGCGCCGGCACCGGCACCGCCCGGTCCGAACACCGACGAGAGGCGCTCGCGGAACTCCTCGAAGTCGGCGATCTCGTCGTGGACCGCCTCCATCTCCGCGCGCACCTCCGACAGCTCGTCGTCGACCATCGCGGAGACGGACTCCACGTCGTCGGCGACCGACGCGAGTTCCTCGCGCACCTCGGCGACCGCCTCGTCCTCGTCTGCGACCTCTTCGGCGAGGTCGTCGAGGTCAGCGCTGACCTCAGCCAGCGACGACTCAAGCGACTCCTCGGTCGCCGCCAGGTCGTCGCTCCAGCCGTCGACCTCGTCCCAGACGGCGTCGACCTCCTCGTTGGCGGCCGCGACCTCCGAGCGCAGCGACTCGACCTCCTCCCGGAGGTCCTCGCGCTCGTCGGCTGCCGTGTCGAGTTCCGTCCACGTCTCGGAGAGCGACTCGTCCAGTTCGTCGAGGTCCGTCTGCAGGCCGTCCATCCACTCGGAGGCGATGCCGTTCTCGTCGATGAACTCCTCCATCGCGTCGGCGTAGGCGGCCATGTCCTCGACCTTCGACTGGAGGCGAGCGATCCGCGCGTCCACGCTCGTGGAGTAGTCGAGTTCCAACTCCTCTTTCAGCACCTCGCGGTCGGCCTCGGAGACGTCCCCGGAGCGGAGTTCCTCTGCCAGCGCCGCCGCGACCCCGCCGGCCGCGACGCCGCCGACCGCCCCCGCGTCGGGCGCGCTCGCCGCCTCGTCGGACTCGTCGACCGCGTCGACGACCGCCTCGTCGGTGGACTCCTCGGCTGGTTCGTCCGCGTCGCCGAGGTCGAGCGGTTCGTCGGCGGACGCCTCGCCGGCGGCGTCCGAGTCCACGGCGTCGTCCACCTCGGCTGCCTCTTCGGTGTCAGCCTCGACGGACTCGTCGCCGTCGAGGTCGAGCAGGTCTTCTGCCTCGTCTGCTTCGGACGGGTCCTCGGACGCGTCTTCGTCGTACTCCTCGGCGCCGTACTCGTCGTACTCGTCGTCGTCCTCCGCGACGGACTCGGCGTCGGCGTCGAGGTCGAGCAGGTCCTCTGGCTCATCCGGCTCGGCCGGCTCCTCGGCGGCGTCCACGTCGTCGACTTCATCGGCGTCGTACTCGTCGTCCACGCTGCCCGCGTCGAGGTCGGCTTCCGCGCCTGCGAGGTCGAGGCCGTCGTCGGCCTCGTCGCCGCCGGCGAGGACGTCGCGGACGGCCTGCGAGGAGTCGTCCCCGAGCACGTCGGCCACGTCGCCGACGGGGTCGTCGTCCTCGGACACCTCGTCGACGGTCGGTTCGGTGAGGAACCGCGATCCGTCCTCCTCCGTCGGGTCGTCCACGCGGATGCCGTACACCGTGACGACCTCCTCGCCGGGGTCGAGCCGGCGGCGGTACTCGACGCGGTGGTCCTGGTACGCCGTCCAGTGTTCGGACTCGTACTCCGGGTGGAAGCCGATGCGGTCCATCGGGAACTCCTCCGGGATGGAGTCGACGAGACTGAACTCTGTCGCCTGCTCCCGGTCGGAACGGAGGGTGAATTCGATCGCGGGTACGGGGAACTCGTCGGCGGTGAAGCGCTTCTCGACGGTCACACCGTCCCCCTCGACGGTGACGCCGCCGTCTGCGTCGGGCCCCTGGCTCATGGATACACGGTGCCTCACCCGATATAAAAAGCCACCGGGCCGATTATCGGTTCGGCGGTGACACGCCGTCGTCGCACCAGCCGACGCGACCGTCGCGGCGACGAGGAGGCGTCACTCGGTGACGACCGTCACCGGCCGCTCGGCGTCGAGGATGATCCGCTGGGTGTCGTCGCCGAACAGCGCCTTCCCGGTCGGCGAGCGCTGCTTTCCGGTGATGAACACGTGGTCGCAGCCGCGCTCGCGCGCTTCGCGGAGGACGACCTCCGCGCGGTCGCCGACGCTGCCGACGGCCTCGTACTCGATGCCGACCCCCTCCAGTACCTCCCGACCGATGTCGCTGGCGTACGCGCGCGCGCCCTCGACGGCTTGGCCGACGCTGTAGGTGGAGTCACCACGGGTCACCTGCTGGAGCTGTTCGCGCTGTTCGTCGTACTCGTCCTCGTCGGTGACGTGGAGGAGCGTGAGTTGCGCGTCGACGCCGGCGGCGAGTTCGCCCGCCTCGCGAGTCAGTGTCTTGGCCGTCTCGGTCGGTCCGACGACTGCGAGTGCGTGGTCCATACTGGCCGACGGGGAAGGTGGATGAAAAACCCCGAGGGTTCGGGAGCGTGTTGACGTGTCACACGGTGGGTAGCGGCCGACCTGTCTCCGGATTAGAGGTCGACCCGATCCCCGATCTCGACGATCTCCAGGCGCTCGGGATACTCGAAGCTCCGCGTGTGCTCGTGGAGCGCGGTCGGGTCCGCCGTTAGCCCCTTCCACATGTCCCAGTGGCTCGGGAGCAGGCGGTCGGCTTGGAGTGCCTCGGCAATCTCGACGGCCTGGTTCTCGTCGCAGTACCAGCGCGTGCGCTGTGGCTCGCGCGTCTCCTTGTCGGGGACGCGACCGACCGACCCGAACGCGACGACGGCCAGGTCGATGTCGTAGCGCTCGCCGAGGTCGGCGAAGCCGTCGTGGGGCTTGGTGTCGCCGCCGTGGAAGATCGTGGTGTCGCCGTGCTGGATCACGTAGCCGACGGGGTGGGTCGCGTCGGCGTCTGCGACGCGCACCACGTCGACGTCGAAGCCGCCCACTGAGAAGGAGTCGCCCTCCTCGACCTCGACGAGTTGGTCGGCGTCGACGTCCCAGTGTTCGGTCCACCCCTCCTCGTCGGTCACGGCGAGGGAGTCGTCGGCGGCGTAGAAGTCCGCCTGAGCGTTGGCGAGGATCGGCGCCTGCGAGGGCCCGTGCGTGTGGTCGGTGTGCTCGTGGGTCGCGAACACCGCGTCGGCGTCGTACACGTCGTGGGGGTCGAACGGTACCGGGATCATCCGGACGGTGCGCGGCGGGTCGCCGAGGCCGACGTACGGGTCGATCCAGACGCTCGTCTCGTCGCTCGCCTTCAGCACGAAGCCGTTGCAGCCGAGGTACCAGATCGCTACGCCGTCTGGCTCTGCCGCCTCGATCGTTCGTGGGAGCCAGTCGCCCCAGTCCGACGTGATCTGCGGGTCGCTCGAGTCGCTCATAGGCCGTCGTTCCCGGAGCGACGGGTAATGTCTGTCGGCTCGGACGAAGGGTACCGATCAGCCGCCTGCGGCTGGTTGGGCCTGGATAACCGCCGAAGTGAGCGACTAACTATCACCCGTGGTAGCATTGCCCGAAGCTATATGATGGACGGTTCCCCAGACGCCGACATGGAGACGGGAGTACATCGGACGCTGGAGTTCGCGACGATGCGCGACAACATCACGGCGTGCATCGACCTGCTCGACACGCAGACCTTCGGCCGGCGGGCGGATTAGCGACCCTCCCACGCCCGATAGAGGTCGTGCCCGACCACGCCGATCCCCGGGAGGGTGACGGCCCAGTTGATCAGGCCGCCGACCAGCGGAATCGCGGTCAGGAGTGACAGGACGAGCGCCCCAAGGACCACGTCCGTGCCGCCGGGACGGTCGTCCTTCGTGATCGCGCTCCCGACGAGCACCACGACGACCGCCGATCCGAGGATTCCGACGCCGGCGAGCACGAGCATCCCTGGGATAGCGACGATCAACCCGATCAGCGTGGCCGCGAGGACGACCAGCACGATCGGAACGCCGATCCCGACGATCAACCCCCAGACGACCGTCTCGCCGGGGTCGCTCCGGAACTCGTCGAGTTTCTCCGCGGCGTAGCCAGGGTTGGCGACGACGAGCACGCCACCGAGCAGGAGGTTGACCACGAGTCCGGCGGCGAAGTTGACCGCGATGGACGCTCCGAAATCCAGCCCCGTCTGCGGATGTTCGAATCCAGACTGTGCGGCTGCGACGCCGACGAGCGCGAGCGCGGTGCACGCGCCGACGGCTCTCGCGAGTGTGCGTGTGGAGGGCATCGTCTGGGGACGTGTCTTCGAGGACGAATGTGTTCCGATCCGGCGTCGCGTCCGGAGGTTCCGAACGGCCTATAGGGGGCGAGGCAAGGCGACGTATTGAGCAGGGGGTCCGCTCTGAGTGCGTCGCCGACGAGGCCCCACCAGTGCGTGTGTAGGGCATCGACGACGGTGGCGCGGCGAGAACGAGTCGTCTCCGATCCACCGTCACGTCTGGCGGTTCCGTCCGCCTACCAGGTGCCGTGGAACGTGTCGAACTGGAGGTTCTCCAGCGGTTCGTTGCCGACCGCGATCTCGTACTCGCCCGGCGTGAGCATCGGCTTGTGGAAGCGCGGGCCGTCGTCGGTCGTGATGCGCGGACAGCCGGTGTTGACGAACGCGTCGAAGTCGAAGTTGCGGAGGCGGTCCGGCGTGACCTCGTCCATCGTGATCAGGTGGGCGTTGTCGTTCTCCTCGACGATCTCTTCGGCCTTCTCCCAGCGGCCCTGCCCGATCTTCGTGCAGAAGATGACGCCGAAGGTGTCGGCGTCCATCGCGCGGTGGACGGCGCCGTAGCGCTGCTTGAGGAACTTCTCGGTGTCTGCCACCTTCACAACGTTGTTAACGGGGTCGCCGATGACGACCGTCTTGTCGGGGTGCTCCATCGCGAGGCCGAGCGGGTGGAACTTCCCGCCGCCGACGTAGAGGACTTGGTCGGCGTCGATGTCGGCGCTCGCGTAGTTGCAGCCGAGCACCTGTCCCTCGTGGGTGAGGCGGTCGTCGCCGCGGCGCGTGTGCACCTCGTAGCCGCGCTCCTCCAGCCAGTCGACCATGTCGCCGAAGAGGTTCATGTGCTGGGCGGTCGTGACGAGGCCCACGTCCGGGTCGTCCTCGGGGTCAGCGAGTTCGTCGAGCGACTCCTCCATGATCGGGAAGGGGTCGACGTTGGAGAACAGGGGGACGTAGATGATCTTGTCCGACTCCTTCATCGGCGAGTGACCGAAGTGGACGAACACGTCACACCGCCGCATCAGGTAGGTGTCGAGGTCGCAGGCGCCGTAACACGGCTGCCCGGAGATGAGGTAGGTGACGTCGTCGGTCAACTCGCGGAGGTCGTCGGCGACGGCTGGCGCGCGGCGCTTCAGCCCCTCGGGGAACTGGAGGCCGACCTTGTCGGCGTCGCGCTCCTCGACCGCCTCGACGATCCGGTCGAGTTCGTAGTCCCACTCGCGGTCGTGTTTGAGCGACATCCCGGTCTTCGTGAGGTCGCCCTCGCTCCGCTGGCTCATTGGCCATCGCTACCGACCGGAGGCGGTTAAGCGACGCGCTCCGGGAAGCCCGCGAGAGGGAGTCTCACGCCACCGACACGACCATCTGACGGCGTCACGATCCGTCGGTATGAGCGGTCACTCGTTCCACACGGTCGACGTGTTCACCCGCGGCGACGAACGGTTCACCGGGAACCAACTCGCCGTGTTCCACGACGCCGCCGACGTCGACGCCGACGAGGCGCTCGCGCTCACCCGCGAGACGAACTTCTCGGAGTGTACGTTCGTCGACCGCCGACGCGACGACGGGAGCTACGACGTCCGGATCTTCGACCCCGCCGAGGAGATTCCGTTTGCGGGCCACCCGACGCTCGGCACCGCCGCGGTGCTCCGGGAACTGACGGGCGACGACCCCGGCGACGACCTCACCCTGAACCTCGGTGTTGGCTCCATCGACGTGTGGGTCGAGAACGGCGAGCGCGGGGACGAGTACTGGATGCGCCAGATTCCGCCCGAGTTCGGTGAGACGGTCGCCCCAGATCGGATCGCGCCAGCCCTCGGACTCGACACGGACGACCTCGCCGTCGATGCGCCCGTCCAGTCGGTGTCGACGGGGCTCCCGACGTTCGTCGTCCCCCTCGCCTCGGTCGACGCTGTGGCCCGCGCGTCGACGACCGACCCGGCGTACACCGAGTTCATCGATGCGGTCGGCGAGCACAACCTCCTCGTCGTCGCGCGCGGCGGCGTCGACGGCGGCGACCTCCACGCCCGGGTGTTCGCGGACTACGCCGGCGTCCCGGAGGACCCTGCGACGGGGTCGGCGGCCGGGTGTCTCGCCGGGTGGCTCGTCGAACATCGGTGGCTCGGCGAGGGACCCGTCGCCGCGACGGTCGAGCAAGGGTACGAGATGGGTCGCCCGTCGCGACTCCGGCTGCGCGCCGAGCGCGGCGACGACGGCGGTCCCGTCGTCGAGGTCGGCGGAGCGGCCGTCCCGGTCGCTGAAGGACGACTCCTGTAGCGACCCCGCGCCTCAACCTCCAGCACCCCAGGTCGGGGTCAGACTCCTGGCACGAGCGCAGTGACGCCGAGCGTCTCCAGTATCATCCACACGATGAACACGACGTACAGCATGAGGAGGGCCACCGCCTCGGGCCGGTCGAGTTCGAGGTCGGTCCGCGTGACGACGAGGAACCCGAGTGTCGCGACCGTGAGAAAGCCCATCATCGGGACCGCCGTGCCGAAGTCGAGAGCGATCCGGCCGCCGGGCACGAGCAACACGCCGACGGGGACGGCGACGAGCAGGTCGAAGGTGTTGCTCCCGAG
Source organism: Halobaculum marinum (assembly GCF_029338555.1). GTDB lineage: Archaea > Halobacteriota > Halobacteria > Halobacteriales > Haloferacaceae > Halobaculum > Halobaculum marinum. The sequence goes on from NZ_CP119989.1 coordinate 1,506,222, forward strand.
GACGTTCGCGAGGCTCGTCGGGCCACGCCCGGCCTCCGCCGCCCGAACCGAGACGACCGTGTCGGGGAGGCTCGTCCCGGCGGCGACGACGGTCAGGCCCCAGACTGCCGAGGGGACGCCGAGGGTGGCCTCCAGCGACACCGCCGCTTCGACGAGCGCCTCGACGCCGACGAGGATGCCCAGAATCGACCCGACGAGGAGCAGCCACTGGCGACGCGCGTTCACGTCGTTCACCTCGGGCGCGTCGTAGTCGGAGACGTCCTGCGATTGGATGAACAGGTACACGGCGTACAGCGCGAGCGGGATGAGCGCCAGCGGCCGGGTCAGCGTCGACGTGAGTCCGTTCGCCACGGGCTGGGGTTCGTAGATCACGCCCAGCGAGAAGGTGAGCAGCAGCACCGCGACCGCGAGCATGTAGAACTGCGTCTCCTTGTACACCACGTCGCGGTCGGCGCGGAGCCCCCGCCCGCGCAGCGCGCTCCACCCGGGGATGACGAGGATGTTGAACACCGCCGACCCGACGATTGCACCGACCCCGAGGTCGAAGTTGTCGTACAGCAACACCGAGAAGACGACGCTCGTCAGTTCCGGGAACGACGATCCGATCGCGGCGATCACCGCACCCTGGACCACCGCGGGGAGCCCGTAGTGTGCGCCGAGGCGCTCGCTCGCCGATTCGAGGCGACCGCCGGCGACCCAGACGATAGCCGTCCCGACGACGATGAGGCCGACCGCGCCGAAGACAGAGACCATACCGGCCGCGCGGGCGCCGAGGGCGAAAACCCACCGACTACGCGATGTCGCGCGAGGTGTCGATGGCGACCTGCTCCTCCAGCTTCAGCTTCACCGTCTCGTCGAGCGCGCGCCCGCCGCGGAACTTCGGGACCGCGAGTTTGTTCACCACGTCGCTGCCTCGGACCTGGGTGTCGAGGTCCCACACGACGTCGGCGACGTGCTCGGTCATCCCGCGGTTGTCCGGTTCGCTGGCGCCCTTCATCGCGTGGAGGAACGCGACGCTCCCGGTGTTGACCATCGCCGTCTGGAGTTCGTTGAGGAAGCGCCGGTAGCGGGTTCGGTCGGTGCGCTCCAGCGGGTCGACCACGTCGACGACGAGGTTCGCGCTCTCGGGGAGCGCGCTGACGAGTCGATTGGCCGCGTCCAGTGGGGCGTCACCGCCGACATCGCGGATCGTGGGCGTGCCGACGCGCGAGCGCGTGCGGTCGAGCGCGTCCGAGACGGCCTGGTCCGAGCGCAAGGTCGTGAGGTACAGCGTCCCGCGAGCGGCCGTGAGTTCGTACAACAACAGTTCCGACTGGCTCGCCGGATCCGCCGAGAACAGGACGATGCTGCCCGCCGGGATGCCGCCGTCGAGACGGCGGTCGAGTACCTCGATCCCAGTCGGCAGTCGCCCCTGCATGTCACGATGTCACGAACTACTGGGGCATAATCGTTTCTCACACCGTCCGACGGGATTTTACGGACGGCTCGTCGTCGGCCACCTGCGCCGCTATCGCCCGGTAGGCCGCTCGGCCGCGCGCAGACGCCTCCACCGCGCCGTCGACGCCGGGAACGCACCCGAGCACCGGACAGCCCAACACCGCGTCCACTCCCGACGGGACGACCGCCGCCCGCGTCACCACGGCGCCCGCGACCGAGGTGTCGACCCGCCTCGCCACCGCCGCGGTCTTGGCGGCGTCACGGAGCGCTGCCGCGCACGCCTCGGTGACGAGGAGCGCGCGGTCGGCGGCCCGCACCGGAGCGACGGCGTCGGGTGCCGCGCCCGCCGGACAGTCGACGAGCACCGTCGTCTCCGGGTCGGCGCCGTCGGCGACCACTCGGAACGTGTCGTGTGGCTCCAAATCGGTGGGTCGCTCCGGCGCGGGGAGCACGTGGAGGCTGGCGTCCCCGTCTTCATCCCAGTCTCCGTCGACGGCGACACCCCGCTCGGGCGCGCGTCGCGGCTCCTCGGGGTAGTCGACCCGGCGGGAGCGTCCCGCGAGTGCACCGAGGTCCGGGAGGTCCCAGTCGCCGTCGACCACGAGGACGCTCCGTCCCCGCGCGACCAGCGCACGCCCCAGTGCGAGTGTCGTCGTCGTCTTCCCCGTGCCGCCTTTCCCGCCGGTGATCGCGATCACGGGGTGGTTGTGTCGCGATCCGGTTTGAACTCTCGTCGCGGCGTGTCGAGGTGTCGAGACGGTGTGGCGGTGCCGCGGCTACCGGGTGGAAGGCGAGAGAACGCGCGGCGGGAGGTAGGAGTCGTCAGTCCTTACAGCAGCCGCCCGCCTCGCCGCCGAAGTCGACCGCGAGGGAGTCGGAGATCGCCTGGTTGAGCGTCTCCAGTCGCGCCTGGAGGTCGTCTTGCGCCTCGACGTACTCCTTCATCACGGGGAGCGCGTGGAGCTCTTGTTGCGCCTCCTGTACCTTCTCCATCGTCTCGTCGTCGGCGCGCCCGGCTTGCCGGGCCATCGCGAACTCCTGGCGGAGCTGTTCGAACTCTGCGATGCGCTCTTGGGCCTCCTCGTCGTTCTGGACCGCCGCCTTCGCCTCCTCGAAGCGGCGGTACGTCTGCGTCTCGGCGATCGCGTCGCCCAGTCGGGACGCGAGGACCTCGACCGAGTCGTCCGTCGCCGACTCCGGCACATCGGTCTCGATGCTCATAGCTCGGCTACGAGGTGGCGGCTGTTAAGCTCCGCGACTGGGGAAGTGGCCCGTTCAGACCAGCGCCGCGTACACCGCGGCGCCGACGGTGACGACCCCGACGAGGATCATCCAGTTCCGGTGGGTGTCGAGGGTGCCGTACGGGCCGCCCTTCCGCGTGAACAGGTACACGAAGTAGACAGCCAGCGGCGCGAGTCGGAGCAGCGTCGGCACCGCGACGCCGGCGACGAGGTCGACGCCGACGGTGAGGACGAGCGCTCCCGCGGCGGCCGTGGCCGCGACGAGCAGGTCGTCGCGCGCGTCGGAGAGATCCATCTACTCGGGAATCGGCGAAACGGAAGTAATCGGTGTCGATTCGGCGCCGCGACCGGGGAGCGATCGGGCGTTACTCCTCGGCGTCTTCGAGCTCCTCGACGAGCTCGTCGGCGTCGACGTCGACGTCGTCCATGTCCACGTCGTCCATGGCCTCTTCGAGCTCCTCGGCGCCCATGCCGCCGCCCATGCCGCCCATCATGCCGCCCATGCCGCCCATCATGCCGCCGGAGCCGTCGATGATCTCCTCGACGACGACGCGGTCGAGGTCGAGGCGGCCCATGATGTCCTGGGCGATCTGCTGCTTCGAGAACATCCACTGCTGGTTCATCTGCATCATCGGCGTGGCCTCGATGTACAGCGAGCGCTTCTCGACCTCCTGCGTCTCGGTCTCGGGTTCGCCGTCCTCGTCGTCGGACTCGACGGTGACCTCCTCCTCGACGGTCTCCTCCTCGATGCGGACCTCGGGGGTCTCCTGGAGGTACATGCCGATGAGGCCGGCGGCCTTCTCCTCGTCGTCGTCGACGAGGCCGACGATCTCGTACTCGTACTCGAGGTCGTCACCCGCCAGCGGGTGGTTGAAGTCGACGCGCGAGCGCCCGCCGATGACGGTCTCGACGTAGCCCTGCTCGCCGTCGATGGTGACCTGTGCGCCGGGGTAGCGGTCGTCCTCCGGGATCTTCTCGGCGCTCACCGTGCGCACGTCGTCGGGGTCGAACTCGCCGAACGCCTCGGCGGCGGGGACGGTGACGGTGTTCTCGTCGCCGACCTCCTTCCCGAGCAGGTCCTCGTCGACGGCGCCGAACACGTGGCCCTCGCCCACGACGATGGTGCGCGGGGAGAAGTCGTACTCGTCGTCGTCGATACCGGCCTCCTCGGCGACCTCCACGCGCGTGGTGTCGACGACGCGGCCCTCCTCGTCGTCGTCCTCGGTCGCCGTCCGGACGGTGTAGTCCAGTCGGACGAAGTCGCCGTTCTGGATCCCGTCGGCGGACTCCTCGGTCTCGGCGTCCTCGCTCGCCTCATCGCCGGCGTCTGCGGCTTCCGCCGCCTCCGCCTGCTCTTCTTCGCTCATGTCCGCACCGTCGCTCGTGCGCTTCTTAACAGTCACGTTTCCGACGTGCGCGCGACGACAAGCGGGATCGACGGACGTCGCCGGCGTCGACCGGCTCACGCCACCCTTTTGCTCGGCGACCGCGACGCCGCGTGTATGTACGAGGTCGAGGTGAAGGTCCGCGCCGACCACGACGACGTGCGCGCCCGGTTGGCCGGCATCGACGCCGAGCGACGACACCGCGTCGAGCAGGTCGACACCTACTACGACGCGCCCCATCGCGACTTCGCCGACACCGACGAGGCGCTCCGGATCCGCCGCGAGACGGTCCACCGCGGCGACGACGAGGCCGCCGAACCCGGCGACGGTGACTCGACGACGACGAAGGTGACGTACAAGGGACCGCTGGTCGAGGCCGAGTCCAAGACCCGGGAGGAGTTCGAGACGGCGGTCGCGGACGCCGACGCCGCCGAAGGGATCCTCGCGGGACTCGGCTTCGACCCCGCCGCGACCGTCGAGAAGGAGCGGACGTTCTACGCGACGGACGGCTACACGGTCACGCTCGACCGGGTGGCGGGCCTCGGCGAGTTCGTCGAGGTGGAACGCGAAGCAGCGGAGGCGGACATCGAGCGCGTCCGCGAGGGTGCCTACGAGGTGCTGGAAGCGCTCGGTCTGGACCCCGCCGAACAGATCCGGACCTCGTACCTGGGGCTCCTGCTCGACGGGCAATAGTCGCCCGAACATACCTCCGAGTTATCTCACACCGGCTGGCTGTTTTCGCAAGTTATAGTGCGGCCCGTGTCCTCACCGCGGACAATGAGGAACATCCAAGTCTCCGAACTCGACCGCCGTGCCGTCGAGGACCAGGAGGTAGAGATCGTCGAGCGGAAGGGGATCGGCCACCCCGACTCCATCTGCGACGGCATCGCCGAGGCCGTCTCCCGCGGGCTCTCGCAGTTGTATCTCGACCGCGTCGGCCACGTGCTCCACTACAACACCGACGAGACGCAGTTGGTCGCGGGCAACGCCGCGCCCGCGTTCGGTGGCGGCGAGATGGTCGACCCGATCTACATCCTGATCGTCGGCCGCGCGACGAAGAAGTACGTGAAGGAGGTCGACGGCGAAGAACGGGTGATCACACTGCCCGTCGGCCGTGTCGCACTGGAGTCCGCCCGGGAGTACCTCCGCGAGAACATCCCAGAACTGGACGTCGGCACCGACGTCGTCGTCGACGTGAAACTCGGCGAGGGCTCTGGCGACCTCCAAGACGTCTTCGGCGAGGATGACGTGCAGGTGCCGATGGCGAACGACACGTCGTTCGGCGTCGGTCACGCGCCGCTCACGGAGACCGAGCGGATCGTCCTCGAGGCCGAACGCTCGCTCAACGGGCCGTACGCGGCGGACCACCCCGAACTCGGGCCCGACGTGAAGATCATGGGCAAGCGCGAGGGCGACCACATCGACATCACGGTCGCCGCCGCGATGGTCGACGCCCACGTCACCGACCTCGACGAGTACGTGGCCGCGACCGAACGGGTGGAGGCGCACGTCACCGACCTCGCGGAGGAGTACACTGATCGCTCGGTCGACGTGCAGGTGAACACCGCTGACGACTTGGAGGACCCCGACGAGCCGTCCATCTACCTCACGACGACGGGCACCTCCGCAGAGCAGGGTGACGACGGATCCGTCGGTCGCGGCAACCGTGCGAACGGACTCATCACGCCGAACCGCCCGATGAGCATGGAGGCCACCTCCGGGAAGAACCCCGTCAACCACATCGGCAAGATCTACAATCTCCTCTCGACGGACATCGCCGAGGCCGTCACCGACGAGGTCGACGGCATCCGCGACCTGCAGGTGCGCCTGCTGTCGCAGATCGGTCGCCCCATCGACCAGCCGCACGTGGCGGACGCGCAGGTCGTGACGGAGGAGGGCGTCGCCGTCTCCGACATCGAGGAAGAGGCGACCGAGATCATCGACGAGCGACTCGCGAACGTCACCGACGTGACCCGCCGGGTCATCGAGGGCGAGCTGTCGACGTTCTGAGCGGCTCCGATTCGCGGTCCCCGCTCCCGATCACGGGAGCCGTCACCACACCAGTTTTCTCGTGCTTTCTCGGGGGCGAACACCCGGCGGTCGCGTCGCTCGCGCGGTGGGTCCGCCGGGACTTCGCTGCCCGCCGCGCGGCCGTCGTCAGCGCACGCGGGGGGTGGTCCCGGTTTGGGTGAAGAAGGTTCGGCAGAGCGCGTCGGCTCAGTCGGCGCCGAGTTCGCGCGCGAGGTACGTCGCGATGTCGGTGTCGGCGGACTCGACGAAGCGTGCGACCTCCTCGCCGTCGTCGAAGACGATCACCGTCGGGATGTGGGTGACGCCGTACTCGTCCATCCCCGGGCCCTGCTTCTCGCCGTCCACCTTCTCGACGGGGAACTGCTCGACGCGGTCGCCGGAGACGCCCGCCGCGTCGAGGGCGGCGGCGAACTGCGGCAGTTGTCCGGTGCAGTCGGGACACCAGTCGCCGCCCCACACCTTGTACGTCAGACTGTCGGCGCCGAGGGCGGCGACCACGTCGGCGTTGCCGTCGGCGTCGAACTCCGCGTCCGGTTCCATCGTCGAAAGCGTCGCGCTCATGTGCCGAGGTGGGAGGGCTGCCGGGTTAAGCGCGACGCCGACGGCAGATCCGACGGTCGTCGGCGACGCTCCAACGTCGGACCAGTGTCGGCTGGTTCGCGTCGGCACCCGCTCGTGCGCGCCGACCGCCCGAGGGCTTGCCGTCGACGCGAGGCCCTTTAGGCGCGACGACAGTATCGACGGTATGGACGAATCCGTACTCGACACCATCGGCACGCCGTTGGTTCGGGTGAACTCGCCGCCGGGGGCGACGGTGGCGGCGAAGTTGGAATCGCGCAACCCCGGCGGCTCCGCGAAGGACCGCCCCGCGCTCAACATGATCGAGCGCGCGGAGGCCACCGGAGCGATCGAACCCGGCGACGAACTCGTCGAGCCGACCTCCGGCAACACGGGTATCGGCCTCGCGATGGCTGGCGCTGCGAAGGGGTACGACGTGACGCTCGTGATGCCCGCCTCCAAGAGCGCGGAGCGCCGCCAGGTGATGGCGGCGTACGGCGCCGACCTCGAACTCGTCGAGGGCGACATCGAGGACGCGAAGGCCCGCGCCGACGAGTTGGAGGCCGAGGGGATGGTCCAACTCCGGCAGTTCGACAACCCCGCGAACCCCGACGCCCACTACGAGACGACCGGGCCGGAGATTCTCGACCAACTCGACGGTCGCGAACCGGACGCGCTCGTCGCCGGCGTCGGCACCGGCGGCACGATCAGCGGCATCGGCCGCCGCCTCCGCGAGGAGTTCCCCGAGATGGACGTGGTCGCCGTCGAACCGGCGGACTCGGCGGTGTTGTCGGGCGAAGAACCGACCGCCGACTCCTTCCAGGGGATGGGTCCCGGGTTCGTCAGCCCGAACCTGGAAACGGACCTCCTCGACGGCGTGCTCACGGTCGAACTGGACGAGGCGGAGACCGAGTGTCGCCGACTCGCCCGCGAGGAGGGGATTCTCGTCGGGCAGTCGTCGGGTGCGTCGATGGTCCGCGCGTACGACGTCGCCGCGGCGTTCGCCGCCGGGGAGGACCCCGGCTACCGCGACATCGCCGTCGACGGGTGGGAGCCTCGCGACGACGGCGCCGTCGGCGTCGCCGGCGACGACCCGCTGGTGCTCACGGCCTTTTGGGACTCCGGCGAACGCTACCTCTCGACCGGCCTGTTCGACTGATCGGACACTGACGACGGCGACCCGCTCCAGTCAGCCCTCGAACTCCTCGCGCGTCACCCGGACGCCGACCGTCTCCTCGACGTCGCGGAGGTCGTACTCCGGCAACTCGACACCGTCGGCGCGCGCGAGGTACATCGGCTCCACCAGTCGGCCCTCCTCGACGCCGTACACTTTCAGGAACTGGTCCGTCTCCTCGCGGCGGATAGCGTCGTTGCGGACTGCCGTCGCGAGGTCGCGCGAGAGCCACTCGTCGGTGGAGACGGACGGCTCCCGGATCAGCACCTCGTCGACGAAGCGGACGAGGTACCAGTTCAGGTCGTTGCACAGCGACACCGCGGCGCCGAGGCTGACGGTGTCGAGCGCCAGCGAGTTCTCGAACGGCGAGCGCAGGTCGTAGGTGGCGAGCGCGTCCCGCGCCGTCTCCCGCGAGAGCAACTCGAAGCGCAGGTCGGCCTCGGGGTCGCCGACGAGACAGACCGTGGTCATACTGGCGGGTCGCCGCCGCCGGGCAAAGCGGTTACGCTCCCCGGACCGACTCCGTCGGGGGCGTCACTCGCCGGCAGCCCACTCCAGCGCCGCGCGCAGGTCGTGGTCCGGCGGCGAGCAGGTGAAGTCGCGGCAGGCGTACGCCGTCGCCGCCCCGTCCCGGGCGTCGCGTCCCCGCCACACCGGCGGCGCTTCCGACAGGTCGAGCGCGTCGAGCCACGACTCCAGGTCGTCCTCGGTCGGCGGCCGGGGCGCGACGATCACACCCGGGAGGTAGCGACTCGCGAGCGTGTCCCACCACTCCTCGGGCAGGTCGTCGCACGCGAGCGTCAACTCGAACGGGCCGCTCTCGGCGCGGGCGGCCGCCAGCGCCAGCGTCACGTGCTCCAGCGGCGAGGTCGTCACCGCGCTCGCGTGGGTCGCGAGCACGTCGTGGGCGACCGCCTCGAAGTCGGCGTCCGGTGTGAACACGTCGAGGTCGAGCAGGAGACGCGTCGCCACCCCGAGGCTCGACGGGGTGGAGGCGTCGGTGGGCTCCTGTGGGCGGACGACGAGCTCCTCGCCGTCGGCGGGTGTCGCGTAGATGGTGCCGTCGGCCTCGTCGTAGAACGCGTCGACGACGACCCGCGCCAACTCCAGCGCGAACGCGAGGTGGTCCACCTCGCCGGTGACGCCGTACAACTCCAGCGCCGCCCGCCCGAGGTAGGCGTAGTCCTCCAGGTAGCCGACGCCCTTCACCTCGCCGTCGCCGACGGCGTCGCCCTCGCGTTCGATGTAGCGGCGGCTGAGACGCTCGCCGTCCCACAGGTGCTCGCGCACGAACGACAGCGCGCGCTCGCCCCGATCCGCCAGCGCCGGGTCGAGCGTCCGGGCGCCCGCGGCGAACGCCGAGATAGCCAGTCCGTTCCACCCCGCGAGCACCTTCTCGTCGCGCGGCGGGCGCTCGCGCTCGGCCTCCCGGAAGTCGAACAACGCGGTGCGGGCGCGCATCAGGCGCTCGCGCACCTCGTCGACGGACAGGTCGTACTCGTCGGCGAGGTCGTCGACGGGGGTCGCCCGCGTGAGCACCGTCGTGCCCCGCTCGAAGTTGCCGCCCGATTCGACGCCGAACCGGTCACAGACCAGGTCGACCGTCTCCTCGTCGTCGATACCGTCGGCTTCGAGTGCCTCGGCGACGGTGTCGGGTGTCCACACGTAGAACTCGCCCTCGCCCTCGCCGGAGTCGGCGTCGAGGGTACCGTAGAAGCCGCCGTCGGGGTGGGACAACTCGCGGTCCATGAACGCGAGCGTCTCCTGTGCGGTCCGGGCGTACGTCGGGCGCCCCACGAGGCGGTGGGCGTCGAGGTAGACGCGCGCCAACTCGGCGTTGTCGTACAGCATCTTCTCGAAGTGGGGGACCACCCACTCACGGTCGGTGCAGTAGCGGTGGAAGCCGCCGCCCACCTGGTCGTACAGGCCGCCGCCGGCCATCGCGTCGAGCGTCTCGACGGCGACGTTCAGCGGTTCCTCGCGGCCGCTGCGCGCGTACGCCTGCATGAGGAGGTCGAGGCGCCCCGTCTGGGGGAACTTCGGCCCCTGCCGCCCGAAGCCGCCGTACTCGCGGTCGGCGCTGCGCAGCGCTGCCGTCACGGCGTCCGAGAGCACGTCCGCGTCGGGGAGCGCGTCTGCGAGCGTCGGCGCGTCGCCGTCGTCGCTCACGTCGGGCGCGTCGCTCCCGGTCGACTCCAACTCGTCGCGCGCGGCGCCGGTCCACTGCTCGGCGCGCGCCTCCATGTCCGACCGCTGGTCGGGGTCGCTCCACGAGTTCGCGAGGTTGCGACAGACCTCGAGGAAGCCCGGCATCCCCTGGCGCCCGTCGCGGGGGAAGTACGTCCCAACGTAGAACGGCTTTCCGTCGGGCGTGAGCCAGACGGAGAGGGGCCACCCACCCCGCCCGTTCACGAGGTGGTTCACGGTCTGGTACACGCGGTCGACGTCGGGGCGCTCCTCGCGGTCGACTTTCACCGGGACGAACTCCTCGTTGAGTACCTCGGCGACGGCCTCGTCTTCGAACGACTCCTCCTCCATCACGTGACACCAGTGGCACGCGGAGTAGCCGACCGAGAGGAAGATCGGCACGTCGCGCTCGCGGGCGGCGGCGAGCGCGTCGTCGTCCCACGGCTGCCAGTGCACCGGGTTGTCGGCGTGCTGGCGCAGGTACGGACTGGCCTCCTCCGCCAGCCGGTTTCGCGCCGTCGGATCGCTCATTGTCGGCGCGTCGGCGGCGGGAGGGATAAGCGAGGCGGCCGCGGCCCGGCGTGACACGCGCTCCCGTCCCATCGCCGCACGGGGCCGCTCGGCGATCAGCGCGACAGCGATGCACGAACACGCACAACGAGTCTCGCAGACACCGCAAGGATTACACGCCCGTGCACGGCATCGTCGGGTATGACGGAGACCGTGCTCCTCGTCGGCGGCGGCGGTCGCGAACACGCCATCGCCCGCGCGCTGGCCGACGACGCCGCCCTGTACGCCTGTGCGAGCAACCGCAACCCCGGCATCGCCGCGCTCGCCGACGGCTTCGAGACGGCCGACGAACGCGACGCCGACGCCATCGTCGCGTACGCCGAAGACGTCGGCGCCGACCTCGCGGTCATCGGCCCGGAGTCCGCGCTGGAGGCGGGCGTCGCCGACGCACTCGACGAGGCCGGCGTGTACACGTTCGGGCCGCGCGCCGACGAGGCGCGCATCGAGACGGACAAGGCGTTCCAGCGGCGGTTCATGGACGACCACGACGTCCCCGGCAACCCGGACTTCGCGACGTTCGACGACGCCGAGGCCGCCGCCGACTACGTCGCCGAGTACGACGGCGACGTGGCGGTGAAGCCCGTGGGGCTCACCGGCGGGAAGGGCGTCCGCGTGACGGGCGACCAACTGACGACGGAGGCGGCGGTCGACTACATCCTCGACGCCGAGTGGGACGAGTGGGTCATCGAGGAGCGTCTCGTCGGCGAGGAGTTCACCGTCCAGGCGTTCGTCGCCGACGGCGAGGTGCGCACGACGCCCGCGGTGCAGGACCACAAGCGCGCCTACGAGGGCGACGAGGGGCCCAACACCGGCGGGATGGGGAGCTACACCGACACCGGACTGACGCTCCCGTTCATGGACGAGGGTGACTACGACGCCGCCGTCGACGTCATCGAGGCGGTCGTCGACGCGCTCCCCGAGTACAAGGGCGTGCTGTACGGGCAGTTCATGCTCACTGCCGAGGGGCCGAAGGTGGTGGAGTTCAACGCCCGCTTCGGCGACCCCGAGGCGATGAACACCCTGCCCGTGCTGGAGACGCCGTTCCTCGACGTGCTGACGGCCGCTCGCGACGGCGACTCGCTCCCGGAGCTCGACTTCTCGGGGGAGGCGACCGTCTGCAAGTACGCGGTGCCCGCGGGCTACCCGGTCGAACCGGACGCCGGCGCGCGCATCGAGGTCGACGAGTCCAGCGTCGGCGACGCCCTCCTCTTCTACGCGAGCGTCGACCAGCGCGAGGACGGCCTGTACACGACGACCTCGCGCTCGTTCGCGGTCGTCGGCCACGGCGACTCCATCGCCGACGCCGAGGCGGACGCGGAGGCGGCACTGTCGATGGTCGACGAGGGGTTCCACGTCCGCCACGACATCGGCACGGCGGATCTGGTGCAGTCGCGCGTCGACCACATGGCCGAGTTGCGCGGCGAGTAACCCACAGCAGGCGTCAGGAACCGGAGCTATCCTTTTCTCGTCCTGATACCTACACCCTCGTATGCGCTACTTCGGTCGACGCCTCCTAGCCGCGTTCATCGTCGTCGCGATGGCGGGCGCGAGCGCCCTCGCGCTCCCGTCGCTCCCCGCGCAGGTGGCGACCCACTGGAACGCCGCGGGCCAACCCGACGACACGATGCCGCGACTGGTGGGCGCGTTCCTCCTGCCTGCGATCACCGCGGGCGTCACGCTCCTGCTGTACGTCGCACCGCGGTTCGACCCGCGGTACGAGAGCATCGAGTCGTTCCGCGGCGGGTACGAGTGGTTCGTCGTCGGCATGGTCGCGTTCCTCGCGTACGTCCACGGGATGACGCTCGCGTGGAACCTCGGCCTCCGGTTCTCGTTCACCGCCGCGATGGCGCTCCCGCTCGCCGGACTGTTCCTCGGCCTCGGCGAACTCCTGGCTCGCGCGCGGCCGAACTGGACCATCGGCATCCGGACGCCGTGGACGCTGTCGGACGACGACGTGTGGACCGAGACGCACCGCCGCGGCGCGTGGGCGTTCCGCGCGCTGGGGGTTGCGACGCTCGTCGCCGTCGCGGTTCCCGACCTGCTGCTCCCGGTCGTGCTCGGCGGGGCGCTGCTCGTGGCGGGGTACACGATGGCGTTCTCCTACGTCGCGTACCGCAGGCGACACGCCGGCTGAACGGAGTGGCGGACTACCCCCGACCGCTCGCCAGTTTGCTCGCGTCGTCACTGCGCCGCAAGACCAGCATGGCGAGCGTCCCGACGAGGGGCCCGACCGCCAGCGGTGCGAACGCCCACCGCCAACCGACCGCCGCGGCGACGACTGGCGTGAGTTGGATCGAGCCGACGGTGAGCAGGAAGCCGACGGCGGTCTGGAGCGTGAGCGCAGAGCCGACGTACGCCTCGTCGGCGAGTTCGGTGACGGCCGCCGAGAACTGCGCGGAGTCGGCGACGATCAGGAACCCCCACGCGAGGACAAAGGGCGCGAGCACGACGGTCGACGCGCCGAACACCACCCCAGAGAGCACGCACGCCGCGCCCGACCCGACCATGCTGACCGACGTGACCGTGGTCCGACCGACCCTGTCTGCCGCCGCGCCGAACGTCCACGCGCCGACGCCGCCGACGGCGATGGCGCCGAACGTGAGCAGTGAGGCGGTCGTCGAGACGGCGGGTGCACCGCGGGCGGCGTAACTCGCCGCCAGGTACACCGGGAGCCACGTCCAGACGGCGTACAGTTCCCACATGTGGCCGAAGTACCCCAGGTCGGCGAGCACGAGCCCTCTGTTCCGAGCGATTCGGACGACGGCACGTGGGTCGAACGGCGACGCCGGCGCGGCGTACGGACCGGGGCGCACGCCGAGCATCAACAGCGCGCCGACGGTCGCGAGTCCCGCCGCCCCCAGCATGACGAGTCGCGGGTCGCCGACCGACCCGGCGCCACCGCCGACCGCTCGAAGCAAGTGCGGTGTCGCCGACCCGACGGTGAGCGCGGCGACGAGCACGCCGATGGCGAGTCCGCGACCGCGCCGGAACCAGCCCGCGAGAATCTTCATCCCCGTCGGGTAGACGCCGGCGAGCGCGACGCCGGTGAGGAACCTGAGCGCGATGGCCGGCGCCGCCGAGTCGACGAACAGGGCGATGGCGGCGGTCGCGACCGCGCCGAGCACCGCCGACGCCGCCAGCAACACCCGCGGGCGGAGGACGTCGGCCAGGGTCAGCGCCGCGGAGGCGAGCGCGCCGACGACGAACCCGAGTTGGACGGCGGTCGTGAGCAGGCCCGCCTCCGTGGGCGAGAGGTCCCACAGCGCCGTCAACTCCGGCGCGACCGCGGAGGCGCTGAACCACAGCGTCATCGCAAGGAGTTCCGCGACGCCGACGAGCGCGAGCGCGCGGCGGCGACCCGGAGCCGCGTCGGATCCCATCACCGATCAGTCAGGTCAAAGAGAGGTGAACGTTCCGGCGGGGTCGCCGCGACCGCCCGGACGCACGAGATTGATTAGCGGGCGCGCCGACTGGCCGGTGTGACCTCCGACGACGCCGTCGACCCGACCGACGACGGCCCGCCCGCGCGCTACGACCGACTCGAGCGACACTCCACGCCCGGCGGCCGCAACTCCCTGCGCTACTGGACGGACGCCAAGTCGCCGTTGACGGTGGCGCTCAACTACCTCGTCGTGTGGCTGATCCGCGTGTCGCCGAGCCTCCGGCTGAAGTCCTGGCTCCTGCGCCGCCTCGGCGCCACCGTCGGGAGTGGCGTCTCGTGGGGCCTGGAGGCGACGCCGGACGTGTTCTGGCCCGAGCGGGTCGTCCTCGGCGACGACGTCATCGTCGGCTACGACTCGGTGCTCCTGTGCCACGAGTTCCTGCAAGACGAGTACCGCCTCGGCGACGTGGTCGTCGGCGACCGCGCGATGCTCGGTGCGAACGTCACCGTCCTCCCCGGCGTCCACATCGGCGCCGACGCGCAGGTGGCGGCGAACTCCCTCGTCGCCGACGACGTGGCGCCCGGCGAGACGGTGGCTGGCGTGCCGGCGACACCGGTCGAGCGGAGCGGTGACGGCGGGGAACGCGAGAACGAGAACGAGAGTTAGAACGAGAATGGGGACGCGGCCGAGTGATCGGTTCGATTACTCGCGGATGCGGACGACGCCGTCGGTGAACGCGCGTCGGTTCGGCACCACGTACTCGGCGCCCTCGCTCTCGACGTGCGTGACGAACACGTTCACCTCCTGCACGACGCCGTCGGTGTCGCCGATGCGGACGCGGTCGCCGATGCTGTACGGTTGTTCCAGCAGGAGGTAGAAGCCCGCGGCGCCAGACGCCAACAGGTCGCGGAAGGCGAGGCCACCGAACATCACGAGTGCGAACCCGTACGTGCCCAGCAGGACCACGAGCGCGTTCGTGGCGACGCCGAGTTGTCCGAGCGCCACGAGTGCGGCGACGAAGATGACCGACCACTTGGCGAGCGTCGGGACGACGCCCGTCTGCGGGAGTTTCACGCCGCGGAGGCGGTCGTTGACGAGCAGTTCCACCTTGTCGCCGACGACGAGGCCGACGATGAGGACGAGCGCCGCGAGGAACAGCGCGGGGAGGAACTCGGCGGCGCGGTTCCAGAACGTCGAGATGTAGCGCACCCGCGCGATGGTGAGTGCGACGATGACGCTGAGGATGAAGATGAAGTACCCCGAGAGGTTCGCCACCAGCGAGACGGTGGAGGTGCCGAACTCGCGAGCGGTTCGCTCGAAGGCGGTGCCCTCGATGGTGCCGGGGACCCCCGCGCTCACGAGGATGCGGCGGTTGATACGGACGACGAGGTAGCCGAGGAACGCGCCGAGGACCAGGACCCCGAGCGCCAGCCACAGGCGGGCCGGGACGCTCGTCAGGGCGTTCCCGACGGCGTCGGTCGCCGACTGGGCCGGGAGTGGCAGCGGGTGCGCGCTCACGGGTGCGGCCGCGGGAGCACCGCTGGCGGCCCCCGGCGGGATGACTGGTCGAGTCATCCTCAGTACTCCTCCGGGTCGAGTTCGAGGACGAGCGACCCGCCCTTGAACGCGCGGACGAGGCCGTCCGACTCCGAGAGCACGATGGCGATGGCGTTCGTGTCGCGGGTGATGGCGCCGCCGGCCATGTGCCGCGCGCCCAGCCCCTTCGGGATGTCGACGCCCTCGGCGCCCGGTTCGAGGTAGCGGTACGCCGACACGATCTTGCCGGAGTCGCTGATGACGAACGCGCCGTCGAGCCGCGAGAACTCCTTGAGCATCACGTTCACGATGGGGTCGCCGACGTGGACGTGCGACTTCTCGAAGGGGTTGTAGCTCAGCGGCCGGGACTTGTTCATCACCTTGCCCGCGTCGCCGACGACGAACAGCGCGCCGACGGGCTTGCCCTTCTGTCCCTTCTTCCCGAGTTCGATCGCCACGTCGAACACGTCGCGGACGACGTTCGGGTCCGGGCGGGAGTTGGCGAACAGGTCGTAGATGCCCGAGTGCATCGACTCGGTGACGGGCGTGCGGATCACGCCGTCGATGGGGTCGCCGAACACGCCGACCGCGCAGGCGATCACGTCGCCCTCTGCGCAGTAGCCGTGGTCCATCGCACCCTCGATGCCGAAGCGGATCCGGTCGCGGACGTTGTCGAACTCCAGCGGCAGTTCGACGTAGCGCTCGGCGTCGAGGTCGTCCTCCGGGGCGACGACGACGACGGCCTCGTCGTCGATTTCGCGGTAGTCGTCGTAGGTCGATCCCGTTGGCGAGAAGAGGAACACCTCGTCGACGTCCGCGACGAGGTCGGCGAGGAGGTCGGCCGAGGTAGTCATGCTCGAAACGTTTCGTGGCGCGTTCATATCGGTTTCGGCGCCGTCTTGCGTCCGGCGTACGGCCGTCTCCCCCGCGTCGTGCACCGGCCCGCACGACTCGGCCGCCGGAATACATACGAGCGTTGACGGCGTTCGCTTAGCGATGGAGAGTGGCGAGGGAGAACGGCGGCGAGGGGGTCTCGGCGACGTGTTCGAGCGCGTCGCCCCCGGCGAACCGCTCTCGACGGCCGAGGTCGCCCGCCACCTCGCGGTCGACGAGCACGAGGCGACACGGCGCCTCCGGGCCGCCGCCGCCGCGGGGAGCGTCCGGAGCAAGGCGTTCCCCGGCGCCGGGAGAGCCTGGTGGCGACCCGCAGACGGCGAGGGGGCACCGACCGACGACGCGCTCGTCGAGGTCGAGTACAGGTCGACGGCGCTGGCGACGCCGTTCCTCGACGCGTTCGAGGCGGTCCCCCCCGAGGGAGAGACGGTCCCGACCGACGCCCGCATCGACGCGACCATCGAGTCTGTCGTCCCAGTGCGCGACGGGATGCTCCAGTACTACACCGCTCGCGGCGTGTCGCCGAAGCGCTACCTCGCGGCCCTCCGCACGGTCCCGGGGGTGTCTCGGGCGCGACTCCTGTCGACCGACGGGGACCGCGTCCGGGTGGAAGTACGGATCGACGGCGACGACCTCACCAACCTGTTCGAGGCGTTCGGCGGGTGGGTCACCGGTGGTGCGCTGCTCGACGGCACGGTCCGGATACGCGGGACGGTGCCGAAGGCGACAGACGTGGCCGAGGTGACCGACACCGTCCGGGAGTGGGTGCCCGACGCCGAACTCACGAGCACGCGGGCGGTGTACACTCCGCGAGCCGTCCGCGACCTCGTGAACGAGCGGCTGTCCGACCAACAGCGTGCCGCGCTGGAGGCCGCCTACTACGGCGGCTACTTCGCGGTGCCTCGTGACAGCACCGGCGAGGACATCGCCACGGCGCTGGGCATCACTCGACAGACGTTCAATCACCACCTCAGACTCGCCGAACTCGCGGTCGTCCGACAGCTGTTCGACGCCACCGAGCGCGACGCGCTCTGACTGGTCAGCGTGACCGTTTATGGGCGGTAGTGGGGTGTCTAGGTAGCATGGAAGAGCGCGTGCGTGCTCCCGGTGGTGCGGGGGCTGGGGTGGTGGCAGAGTTCGACGCGGTCGCCGGGGTTCGATTCGAACCGCTTCGGGACGCCTACCGTGTCCAGAAGCGACGCGACCATCCCGAACCGGTCTCGTACCTCGTCGTCGAAGCCGTCGCCGCCGTGACTGGGACGTCGATGATGGATCTCGACCCGCTACACGAGACGATCGATGCGGACGCGCTCGACGCCGTCCTCACGGCACCCGAACACGTCGGTGCGATCGTCCGCTTCGACTACGGGGGCTGTCGGATCGAGGCCTCGAGCGGCGGCGAACTCCTGATCACCGAGCGCTGACGAAACCCCGTTCGCGACGAGGCAGGGGCAGTCGCCGCCCGGCGCGACTCAAGCGACGTCCCGACCACACAGTTGGACCGCCCAAGCGCCTCCATCCGTGGGATCGACACCGGCCCCGAGCCACGGCTCTCGCCCGACCGGGTCGCCGTCTTCGGGCGTCGGCGCCCTGACGACCGCCTTCGTCCGCGAGGAGAGGCTCGACAGGGGGAACTCGTCGTCCGGTCGGAAGCCGCACCGACCGAGCACCGTCGCCGGCATCGGGGCGCCACAGCACTTCAGCACGTCGGCGTCGGCGCCGTCCTCAACGACCGCCGAGAGCAGCGCCTCGTAGCTGTCCGCGGGCGCCGACCCGTCCGCCGGGAGGGTGTCCAGCACCCACACGCGTCGGAGGTCCTCGTCGTCGCTCGTCGCCGCGATGACGCTCGCGACGACCCCGCCGTCCGCCTTCGCGAGGTACGTCGTCGTCTCCCAGCGAGGGTTGCCGAACCGCCAGTTGTAGAACGCCTCGTCACGCCTGATATGGACCCTGTCGGGCACGCCTGACTCATAGAGCTGGACCAGCGTCTCGGCCGGCACCGTCTCGTGGCGCTCGACCGTGTACTCGCTGGGACCTCCGAGAGAGGTGAGCGACGACACGCCCCGGGCCAGCGAGAGGCCCGCCTGCCCGATGGCGAGCATCCCCTTCGCCGCGAGTCGGTCGGTCGACAGTCGCGCGCCGGCGAGGCGTTCGACGTCCTGTATCCGGTAGTAGGTGGGGACCGTGCCGATCTCCTGCCAGCCCAGCTTCTTGAGCCCGGGCATGATCGCGTCTGAAGGGAAGTTGTAGTAGCAGGACTCGGGGCCGTCTGCGTAGTCCTCGAGCAGGCGCTCGGTCATCCGGGTGAACAAGCCCCGCCGCCGGTGGTCGGGGTGGACCATCCAGTCGGCGGGCTGGAACGCGATGACGGTCTCGTCGCCGACCGCGAGCGGGAACACCACACACGGCTCCGCGCCGGCCAACTGCCCGTCCGCGTCGGCGACGACCATCGGGACCTCGTCGACGTAGGGGTTCGCCTCGAAGCGCCACTCGAACCACTCGGCGCTCTTGCGGCGCCCCCACACCGCCTCGTACAGGTCGAGGAATCCGTCCGTATCGCCCGGCTCGAACGGTCGAATCGTCGCCTGGTTCTGTTCCTGTGTCTGCGTCAGTCCCATCGAGGCGGACAGACACGTGCTACTTTGTTGGTAATGATGCGGCTTCTCCGCGCCGCATCCGAGACGACAACGGGCCGCAACCGTGCCACAGGGCGCTCGCTGCTGTCGATAAGCTTGTCTTACCCTCGGGGGAATACGGTTGCGACCCGAGTACCAGCCGACGCAAGGGTGGCGTCGCTCGTCGGTCGAGGCGCTTCGGCCGGTGACGGAGGAAGATGCGCGGGACCGGATTCGAACCGCGGTCGGACGTGCTCGGCTCGCTTCCGCTCGCCTCCGCGCGACCTCCCTGGTTCGAACCCGTTCCGTGTCGATTCTCACGGCTCTCCCGTTTGGTCGAGCCGGAGAATGCGCGGGACCGGATTCGAACCGGCGGACCCCTATGGGACAGCGTCCTAAGCGCTGCGCCGTTGGCCTGGCTTGGCTACCCGCGCTCGCCCCCACGTACCCCGAATCGCCGTAAGTAGCTGTCGAACCGGGGCGACGATTTATACGCGGCGACCGCGAAGCGCCGGCAGATGTACCGGGCACGTGACGAGGTCGAGAACGAGGAGTGGCTCGCGCGCCTCCGGCAGGCCGCCGAGTCGCTCGACCTCTCGCCGGAGGCCCGCTCGAACGCGACTGACCTGTTCCTCTCGGGCGTGCCGGAGGCGGACCGCTCGAAACCCGCGATGGCCGCCGCGTCGCTGTACGCCGGCGCGCTGATCGCCGGCGACGAGCGCCCGCAGACCGCCGTCGCCGACGCGATGGACGTCACTCGCCTCTCGGTCCAACAGCACTGGAAAGACGTGCTCGAAGACGCCGGCTTCCGGCCACCGACGTGGTAAGCGGCGCGGTGGCGCCGCGCTCGATGCGGCCTACTCGGTGAGGAGTCGATACGCCAGCAGGGCCAGCCCCGCGAACGCCGCGAGTTGGCCGACGAGGAACAGCGCGCCGCCGACGTACGCGAGGAGGCTGTCGGGGTCGCGCCCGGCGACACGGATCGCCTGGTACCCGACGAGCAAGGCGAGGCCGCCGACGAGGAGCAACTGCGTGGAGCGCGACCGACGGGCGAGCCAGCCGGCGGCGTCCATCTACTCCGCGTCCGGCGGCGCGGTGCCGCGCCCCTCGCGCTCGGGGGTGACGTTGCCGTGGCGGTCGATCTCGCCACGCACGATCCGCGTCGAGGAGATGCGCTTGCCGTCCTCGGCGGGGACGTGGTCGACGACCTCGATCCGGAGGCTGGGGAGCCCCTTCTGCTCGCGAATCTCGTTGACCCGCTCGGCGCCCGACTGCGTCTCGGGGGAGACGATCAGCGCGTCGAACCCCGGTTCGACGGCGATGCCCGTGGGCTTCGTGAGTTCGCGAATCTCGTACTCGCGGTCGTGTTCGGCGGCCAGCGGCGCCAACTCCGCGTCGAGGTCGCGCTTCCGGTCGGCGAACGGGCGGACGTAGCGGTCCGTGTGACGGGTCTTCGGGGCCAACTCGTCGGAGGTGAGCCCGACGGTGAGGTCCCCGAGCTCGAACGCGCGCTCGAACAGCGCGCGGTGGCCGTCGTGGACCGGATCGAACGTCCCGCCCAGCGCGACGTGCATACCCGCCGGTGGGCGCCCCGGCACCTAAAAGCGACGTTACTCCCCGTCGAGTAGCCGGCACGAGTGGGGCACGACCACGACCGTCTGTCAGTCGTGGGTGGGGTCGCCGGGGACCGTCGGCGTACTCGATTGATGCGAGCCCGGCGGCCGGCAGACGACCACCGTCGGGTCCGGTCCGTCGTCAGTCCTCGTCGTCGGGGCGCTCGACGGAGATACTGACGGGGTCGTCGCCGTCGTCCGAGCCGCCGTCCCCGCTCAACTGGGCGTCCAGGTTGAACACGGTGTTCAACTGGTCTTGCACCTCGCCGACGACGCCCTCGACGAGTTCCGACGGTTCGATCGCCTCGTACTCGTAGGGGTTGTTGCCAGCGCCCGCCGCCTCACGTTTCGTCCGCGTCACCGTCTCCTCGCCGTGGAGCTCCGCCAGCGCCTCGCGGACGGTGCTGGGGTACAGCCCCGTCCCTTCGGCGACCTCGTCGCTCGTCGACCCGGGGTGTTCACGGAGGTACACGTAGATCCGAGCGCGCGTCTCCGTGTCGAGCAGCCACGAGAGCAGGTCGACGATCCGTTCGTCGAACCCGCCGGCGACCTCGGTGGCGCCCTCTTCGAGCCGCTCGGCAGCCTCGCGTAGCTCCCCGCGCGGGGAGTTCTCGTCGGCGGTGTTCTCCGCGTCGCCGCCGTCCTCGGGGGCCTCGTCCGTAGACATATGTCGCGTTTCGGCGGTCAGAACTCCGTAGTGAAAACCCCGTCGCCCGTATCGGTTCCCGATAACGCGACCGACGCGTGTTCCTCGGTCAGCGACCGTGCTCGTCGAGCAGCAAGTCGTGACACAGCGCCGCTATCCCGTCGTTCTCTCGGATCCTGCGCTGGCGCGCCGACCCCGACTCGCGCTCCAGCAGGAACCGGGGGCCTTCGACGCCGAGGCGGTCGCACGCGCGCTCGACGACCGTCGGGATGTCGACGACCGACTCGCCGTCGCGAGCGACGAAGGTGGCGTCTTCCCCGTGGCGCATCGCCCGCCACTTGTTCTCGTCGAGGAGTTCGCGCCGGAGGCCGTGGTCGCCGCCGAACCCGGCGTCGGGGTCGCTCTCGTCCTCGTAGCGCTCGGCGAGGTCGGTGACGAGCGCGTGGACCCACTCGACGAACGCGACGGTGACGTCCGGGTCCGACTGGGCGTCGGGCGTGCGCACCTCGACGGTGCCGTGCCCCGTGTGGGGGCGCACGTCGAACCACAGTTCGCCGCGGTCTTCGATCGAGCCGTGCTCGACCATCCGGCGCTCGAACGACTCGTAGGCCTCGAAGGAGTCGAAGTAGCCCGGCATCCCGGTGTTCGGGAGGTTCTCGAACACCTTCGCGCGAGCCGACGCCAACCCGGTGTCGAAGCCGTTCCAGAACGGGGAGTTGGCCGACAGCGCGAGCATCGGCGGGAGGGACCACCGGAGTTCGTTCGCGACCCACGTCGCCTTGTCCGCGTCGTCGACGCCGACGTGGACGTGCAGTCCGGCGGTCGTGTTCCGGTGTTGCGGGTACTGGATGCGGTCGAGTTGCGAGCGGTACCGGGGCTTCTCGGCGTGGTCGAGTTCGCGCCACACCGCCGCCGGGTGGAGGCCGGCGGCGGCGACCTGCAGGTCGTACGACGCGGCGTGCTCGACGAGCGCCTCGCGGACGGCGACGACGTTGTCCCGGACCGACCCGGGGTCTTCGATCAACGGGGTCTGGGTCTCGACGACGGACTTGAACAGTTCGTGGTCGATGCGTCCCCCGAGCGGTTCGGGCGGCTCACGGTCGCCGTAGACGAGTTCGTCGCTCCCGGCGGTCGGGCGCCCGTCGCCGTCGACGACGTAGAACTCCTCCTCGACACCGAGGGTGCCCATCCGATCGAACGCCGCGGCCGAACCCGTGTCCATCGGCGACGGCTTGGACGTGGGGCGATAAATAGGTCGGGAAACCGGGTGGCACGTGTCCGTCGCCGTGACAGTCCGGTGGGCCGGTCGCCTCCGTCGTCGAGCGGCGGTGTGGCGCCCGCCGCCGTCACTTCGGCGTCGCGACGACGCCGAGGTGGTCCTCGTGGAACCGGTCTAACTCGCGCGTCTCCAGCACCTCGTACATCTCGCGGAGGTCCCCGAGCACCTCGTCGAACACCGCATTGGGGTCGGCGGCGACGTCCTCAGAACGGGCCTTCACCGCCAGCAGGAGTCTGCCGTCGTCGGCGAGGAACTGCCGGTTGCGGACGGCCACGTCGGCCTGGCCGCGAGTCGCCACGTCCTGCACGAGCACGTCGCAGTCGGCCTCGACGACGTGGGCGTACGTCTCCGGGCGGCGGGCGTCTTTGAGGAGGGGGAACAGGGTCGCGCGCGACTCGCAGGCGTCGAGCAGGTCGCGGACGGGGCGCGGCGAGAACTCGACGGCGTACGTCGGTCCGGCGAAGTCGGCGACGTGGCTCACGGTCGTGCCGTTCGCGGCACCGAGGTAGAGCACCGTCTCGTCGCCGACGAGGCCGGTGTCCATCCCGAGTTCGAGCATCCCGCCGAGTTTCGAGCGCCCGGCGTCCCACGCGCGCCACCCGTCGTCAGTCGGCTCACCGTACACTGGTTCGCCGCGGGTACAGAGCCGCTCGCGACCGTCGAACTCGCGTCGCTCCACCCCGTCGGGGAGGTGCTCACTCATCGTCGGCACCTCCGTCGTCGTCCTCGGCGCGGGCGCGGATGGTCTGCATGCGCTCGTCCAACTCCGCCTCCAACTCGGGCCGGTAGTCGCCCGAGTAGTGGTCGATCCGAGCGGCGATGGTCAGTTTGCCCGCCAGCGCGCGCGAGGCCGACCCGCGGTCTTCGGGTCGGGTGCCGCGGACGTACTCGTGGGTGTAGATGACGCCGTGTTTCGGCGAGGAGCCGTGACCGCGCAGGTGCGCGAACAGCGCGTCCTCTGCGCCGAGCACCTGGAGCGTGCCGGAGGGCTTCTTCGCCAGCGGCTCCAGCCCGCCCGCCAGCGAGATGAGTCGCGCGGCCAGCACCGGCCCCGCGAGCGCCGCGAGGTTCGGTGCGGCGACGGGCGCGCGCGACTCAATGAAGGCCTCCAACTCGTCCGCTTCGGCAGCGAGGTCGGCGACCCGCGTCGCCAGCGAGACGACGCGCTCCTCGGCGGGGCCCTCCGGGTCGCGCTCGGCGAGGGCCACACAGCCGTCGACACCCGTGCCGGCGTCCTCGAACAGCGTCCCGGCCCACTCGGACACGCGCTCCGCGAGTTCGTTGGCGACGCGCTCGGCGTCGTCCATCGCGCGGACCGCGTGGAGCAGTTGGCGGTCGTCGGCGCGCTCGCGCTCGTCCACCGCGGCGCGAGTCGCCTCGACGGTCGCCTCGCGGAGTTGTTCGTAGTAGTCCTCTTCGTCGGTCGCGGCGCCCGACTCGACGGCCAGCGCCGGCCAGTCTGCCGGCGCGGCCGCCGTGC
This sequence comes from Halobaculum marinum, assembly GCF_029338555.1. Classification (GTDB taxonomy): domain Archaea; phylum Halobacteriota; class Halobacteria; order Halobacteriales; family Haloferacaceae; genus Halobaculum; species Halobaculum marinum. The sequence continues at coordinate 1,530,251 of NZ_CP119989.1, forward strand.
CGTCGCGGACGCGGTCCGCGGGCGACTCGTCGTCGCCGACGGCGAACCACGCCGCCGCCTCGGCCCCGGCGGCGTCGCCGGGAGCGCGGCCCGCGGCGTCGTCGTCTGTGGTCATGCACGTCCGTTCCCGTCGACCGTTGATTAGCGTTGTCTCCGCGGGCGCGGATACGAACCGAGTAACCTTTGGCCGCTACGCCGCACACCTCGCCCATGCAACAGCCGGAACTCGACCGTTTCGAGGCGCCCGACGTCAGCGAATTGACGCCGCCGACCCGGACCCTGATGGGGCCGGGCCCGAGCGACGTCCACCCGCGCGTGCTCCGCGCGATGAGCACGCCGCTGGTCGGCCACCTCGACCCCTCGTTCGTCGAGATCATGGACGAGACGCAGGAACTGCTCCGGTACACGTTCCAGACCGACAACCAGTGGACCATCCCCGTCTCCGGCACCGGGTCGGCGTCGATGGAGGCCGCCATCGGCAACCTCGTCGAACCGGACGACACGATGCTCGTCCCGACGAACGGCTACTTCGGCGGGCGGATGGCCGAGATGGCCCGCCGCGCCGGGGGTAACGTCGTCGAGGTCGACGCACCGTGGGGGGAGCCGCTCGACCCCGTCGACGTGGAAGCCGCCTTCGACGAACACCAGCCCGACGTGTTCGGCTTCGTCCACGCCGAGACCTCGACGGGTGTCCGCCAGCCCGACGTGCCCGAACTGACGAGCATCGCCCACGACCACGACGCGTACGTGATCGCCGACTGCGTCACCTCGCTGGGTGGCGTCTCGCTGAAGGTCGACGAGTGGGACGTCGACGTCGCCTACTCCGGGCCGCAGAAGTGCCTCTCGTGCCCGCCGGGCGCGTCGCCGCTGACGCTCAACGACCGCGCGATGGACAAGGTGCTCTCCCGGGAGGAGCCGTCGCGGTCGTGGTACCTCGACCTCTCGCTGCTGGAGGGGTACTGGGGCGAGGAGCGCGCGTACCACCACACCGCGCCGATCACGAACGTGTACGCGCTGCGCGAGGCGCTGCGCCTCGTCGCCGAGGAAGGGATCGAGTCGCGCTGGCAGCGCCACCGTGACACTGCGGGCGCCCTGAAGGCGGGCGTCGAGGCGATGGGGCTGGAGATGAACGCGGACGACGAGTTCTGGCTGCCGAGCCTCAACGCCGTCCGCGTCCCGGAGGGCGTGGACGACGGCGCCGTCATCGCGGACCTGCTGGAGCAGTACGACCTCGAGATCGTCTCCGGGCTCGGCGATCTGGAGGGTGAGATCTTCCGTATCGGCTGCATGGGTCACTCCGCACGCCCGGAGAACGTCTCGCTGCTCGTCTCCGCGCTCGGCCAGACGCTCGCCGAACACGGCGCCGACGTGGACGTTGGCGCAGGCGTCGAGGCGACCGCCCAGCGACTGTAAGCGACCCGACCACCCCGACTCGCCACGCCACACCCACACACCCTGGCCACCAGCCCCAAGTGCGAGGCGTGGGCACAAGCGGGGCGCATGGACGAGGTACTCGAGGCCGCGGAGGTCGTGGCGGACTCGGAACTGGAGGGGGCAGTCGTCTGGCTACTCAGGGTGGTCGGCATCCTCCTCGCGCTCGGTGGCGCCGGCCTGTGGCTGTTCACGAGCGCGGGACTGCTGTGGCTCCCGGCGCTGTTGATGGTCGCGGGGGTGCTGCTGGCGACCATCCCCGGGATCCTGTTAGAACTGCTGGAGTTGTTCGCGTAGACCGTCGACGGATCCCGGAGACGGGGAGGCGGCGACCTCTTTTTCACCCCACCACACCAACACGAGAACGTATGTACGAGGACATTCTGCTGGCGACCAACGGGGGCGTCGCGTCGATCAACGCCACCGAACACGCGCTGGAGTTGGCGGCCGACCGCGCCCGACTGCTCGACGACCTGGACGTCGCCGTCGAGCGCGAGGCGACCCTGCACGCGCTGTTCGTCGTCGACGAGGCCGCCATCACGACGTACTCGGGCGACGAGTACGTCGACGGCCACGAGGGGCCGGAGTACGGTTTCGAAGACGTCGGCGAGGAGACACTCGCAGACGTGCGCGAGCGCGGTGAGGCCGCTGGCGTCCGCGTGGAGACGCACCTCCAGCACGGCACCCCCGAGGAGACCATCCTGGAGGTCGCCGACGACATCGACGCCGACCTGGTCGTGGCGGGGAGCCAGCGTCGCCCCGACGAGTACCGGATGCTCGTCGGCAGCGTCACCGAGCGCGTCGTCCGCGCGAGCGACCGGCCCGTGCTGGTCGTGAAGACGCCCGTCGACGAGGCGGGCGAGCCGATGGTGTGAGCAGGTCCGAACCGCGTCGCCGTCGGGTGGTGTCCGCCCCGGCTACCACTCCCTGAGCGCGCTCGCGCCGTGGTAGTGGCGGAGCACGCCCAGGAACGTGAGCGCGCCGAGGACCGCGAAGCCGCCGCCCACGTAGAACACCCACTCCATTCCAACCGACCCCATCAGCCACCCGGCCGCGACGGGGGCGATGACCGATCCAGGTCGCCACACGAGTTCTCGGATGCCGAAACTGGAGGCGACGCCGTCGCCGTCGCTCCCCTCGTCGGCGAACAGCGCCATACTCGCGGGTTCGCGGAAACTGTCGGCGATGCCGAGTCCCGCGTTCAACACGAGGAGCGGGAGGAAGGCCGCCGAGACGACGCCGAGCACCGGCAGCGACGAGGGGAGGCCGAGGAGGTCGCCGACCATCGGCGTGAACGGGACCAGCACGGCGACCACCCCGTAGGCGCCGCCGCCGGCGAACACGAACAGCGAGCGCCCCGTGGTGTCCGAGAGGCGACCGGTGTACGGCTGGAGGAGCATGTTGGTGAACTTCTCCGAGACGGTAATGACGGAGACGGCGAACGCCGGCATCGCCAACCCGCCGCTGGCGGCCGCGTACCCTGCGAACACGGGGATCCAGTTGCGGACCATCATCACGGCGACCGCGTACTGCGCACGGAAGGAGGTGAGCGTGAGGATGCGGCGGTTGAGCGCGAGGTCGGTGAAGGGGAACCCCTCGACGCGCGTCTCGTCTTCGGACAGCAGGAGGCCGGTGCCGAGGAACGTGATCACGTACAGGCCGGTGATGAGCAAGAACAGTTCGCGCGACCCGCCGAAGTAGTCGTAGAGAAAGCCCGCCGAGAGGCCGCCGATGATCGACGCCGCGAACGACGCCGCGTTGGCGCGGCCGATGTGGCTCGCGCGACTCTGTTTCGTCGCGAGTTCGCCGACCAGTCCGAGCGTCATCAGCCCCATCCCGGTGAACACGATGCCCTGCATCGCCCGCACCGCGAGCAGGCCCGTGCCGTCGGTGACGACGCTGAACGCCGCGTACGTCGCGATCCCGACGGCGAGTGTGCCGAGGAGCACGAGGCGTTTGTCGTAGCGGTCGCCCGCCCACGCCAGCGGCACGACCGCGACCGTCTGTGCCAGCGTGTACGCCGCGTACAGGAAGCCGAACGCGACGCCGTCGATGCCGAGGTCGGTGGCGATCTTCGGGAGGACGATGATGAGCGCGATGCTCCCGAAGCCGCCGGCGAACCGCGAGAGGTACAGCGTCCAGAACTGGAGGCGCGAGGCGGACGAGTCGGTCACGTGTCGCCGTTCGCGGGGGGAGTCAAATGGCCGTCGAACCGTCGCGGTCGACACGGACGCTCTTCACCCGGGGCGCCGTCTCCCGCGTATGGTCACGCTGCTCGACACGTACATCGAGAATCGCGAACGCGTCCAGCCGGACGACACGAACAACTACGACACGGCCCACGGCGGCAACGTCGCCAAGTGGATGGACGAGGTCGGCGCGATGTCGGCGATGCGCCTCGCGGGCCACCCGTGCGTCACCGCCAGCATCGACCGCCTCGACTTCGCGCGGCCGATCCCACGCGGCGACACCTGCGTCATCGAGTCGTACGTGTACGCGACCGGTAGAACCTCCGTTCGCGTCCGCCTTCGGGCGTTTCGCGAGACGCCGGAGACGGGCGAGCGCGAGTTGACGACGGAGGCGACGTTCGTGTTCGTCGCGCTCGACGAGGAGCGCCGCCCGACGCCGGTGCCGGAGTTGACCGTCGAGAGCGAGCGCGAAGCGGACCTCCGTCGGGCGGCGCTGGCGGCCGAGTCGGACGGTTCGGGCGAGTCGACCGAGTGAGGCGCTGGGCCGGGAGCAACCGATACCTCGGTGCGTCGCGTACCTCGGGTGTGAGCGACCTCGACACCCTCCGGGCGCACCTCGACGACCTCGCGTTGTCGGCCCACCTCGCGACCGCCGTCGACGACCGCCCGCACGTCGCGCCGGTGTGGTTCGTCCTCGACGACGACGCTGACGCGCTGTGGCTGTTCACCGGCGGCAGAAAGCTGGAGAACCTCGCTCGCAACCCTCGCGTCGCGCTGTCGGTCGAGTCCGCCGACCGCGCCGGCACCGTCGACTGGCAGGCGACCGTCTTCGGCACCGCCCACCGGGTCGACGACGACGCGCGTGCGGCGTGGGTGGAGCGCCGCTTGGCGGCGACGTACGCGATGCACGAGGCCGACCCAGACGCACTCGGCGGCGACGACGCGGACGACGAGGCCACGGTGTCGAGCGAGGGGCTGGTTCGCGTCGACGTGGGGAGCGTGAGCCTGACAGAGTTTTGAGCGGCGCCCGAAGTCGCACCCGGCGGTAGGCTTATTCCTGTGAGGTCAAACCCCGCGGCAGTGAGTTCACCACGGCCGCCGCAGGTACTCGACGAAGAAATCGTTGTCAGCGACGACCACGGCGACCGGCGACTTGTCGTCGCCGGACCGCCAACCGCGCTCGACGCCGCGGCGTCGGACGTGACGGACGCGGTCGTCCTCGGCGACGGCGGCTCCGTCTCGACGTTCTTCCGCGGGTTCACGACGACCGCGTTGCCGGGACCGCCGGCGGCGTGGGACCTCAACTTCGACCGCGAGGTGTGGGGACCGCGCGACGGCTGGGTGTCGTTCACGACCGACCAGACGTTCCTCGGCGGAACCGACGACCCCGCCGACGTGCTCGCTGAGTTGCGGGTGGTGGCTGGGCAACTCGACGAGTTGGAAGCCATCGACCGTTGACGATCCTACGTGGAGCTGAGACGCTCCGAAGTCGTGTGGTGCGCCGCGAGAAGTACGGGCTTGGAGGGAGTTGAACCACGGTCGGACGTGCTCGGCTCGCTTCGCTCGCCTGTGCGTGACCTCCCTGCTTCAACTCCCTCGGACGACCGTTAGTCGGTGCGGTTCCTCGACCCGTGCGCTCCGCTCCCGGATCTCCTCACAGTGCGCCTCGAAGAACGGGCTTGGAGGGAGTTGAACCCCCGACCGACGGATTAAGAGTCCGTCGCTCTCCCTGACTGAGCTACAAGCCCTTGCGTTCCCAAGAACCGGGGGGACGGTAAAATGCCTTCCGTTTCCCGGACGGCGCCGTCGTGAACGAACATCACCGCTTAAGTGCCGTCCGGCCCGATTTCGCCTCACATGAGTACCGGGGTCACCGTCTCCTCGATGTCGACCTACGCCATTCTCGGCTGTGGGAGCGTCGGCCACGCGGTCGCCGACGAACTGGCCGACGAGGAGAAGGACGTGCTGATCCTCGACCGTGACGAGTCGCGCGTCGAGGCGCTGCGCGACCAGGACCTGAACGCGAAGGTGCAGGACATCGCCGAACCGGACGTGGTCGATGCGGTCGCCGACCGAGACGTGATCCTGATCCTCTCGTCGGACGTGGACGCGAACAAGGCCGCCGTCCGCGCGATCCGCGAGCACGGCAGCGACCAGTACGTGGTCGTCCGCGCCTCCGACCCCGTCAGTGAGGACGAACTGGCGGATCTGGGCGCCGACGTGGTGATCAACCCCTCGACGGTGATCGCCGACTCCGCGCTGCGCTCGCTGGAGTCTGGTGAGTTGGAGTACAAGGCCCGCCAACTCGCGGACATCCTCCGGGCGACCAACGGGAAACTCGCGATCCTCGCACACGACAACCCCGACCCCGACTCCATCGCCGCCGCGGTCGCGCTCAAGGCCATCGCCGCAGAGTACGACGTCGACGCCGACATCCTCTACGACGGGGAGATCGGCCACCAGGAGAACCGGGCGTTCGTCAACACGCTCGGGATCGACCTCCACGCGCGCGACGACGCCCAACCGCTCGATGAGTACGGCGCGCTCGCGCTCGTCGACTACGCCGAGACCGGCGGCAACGAGATCGACGCCGAGGTCGACGTGTACATCGACCACGACGAACCGGACACGGTGATCGACGCGGCGTTCACCGACATCCGCAAGAACGTCTCGGCGACGTCGACGATCCTCACGAAGTACCTCCAGGAGTTCGACCTCTCGCCCGACGAGACGGTCGCGACGGCGCTGCTGTACGGAATCCGCGCGGAGACGGTCGACTTCAAACGCGACACCACCCCCGCGGACCTGACGGCGGCGGCGTACCTCCACCCGTTCGCCAACCACGACACGCTCGAGGACGTGGAGTCGCCGAGCATGAGCCCCGAGACGCTGGACGTGCTCGCGGAGGCGATCCAGAACCGCGAGGTGCACGGCAGTCACCTCATCTCCAACGCGGGGTTCGTCCGCGACCGCGAGGCGCTCGCGCAAGCGGCCCAACAGCTCCTGAACCTGGAGGGGATCACCACCTCCGCCGTCTTCGGCATCGCCGAGGACACGATCACCCTCGCGGCTCGGTCGAAGGACATCCGCATCAACATCGGGAACGTGCTCCGTGAGGGGTTCTCCGACGTGGGCGAGGCCGCGGGCCACTCCAAGCAGGGGACCGCCGAGATTCCGCTGGGGCTGTTCACCGGCATCGAGACGACCGAGTCGAACCGCGACACGCTGCTCCAGCTGTCTGAGGAGGCGGTCCGGAAGAAGCTGTTCGACGCGATGGGCGTCGAGAGCTCCGCGACTCCCGGTTCCGGGTCGGGCGAGTCAAGCAACGGCTCGTAACGGGCGACGAACTTCCTGCGGTGTCCGGTTCTGGGAGCGTCCCTCGTCTGTCACTACCCGTCAGCGACCGCGCCGACAGTTCTCCGATCCGATAGCTTCGGAGCAACGCTTATGTGGTATACGGTAGCATGCATCATACAGAGGAGGTGGTCGTCATCACAGGACACACACGGACGGGCGACCGGGACCGACCGACCGATCCGCGCCGCGCGGACGGTCGTACCTACGGCCACGACGAGGACTGCGCGGGAGGCGGGTATCGAGCGGAAACCGGGACAGCCCAGTAACCGAGTACCGAGCACAGAACGGAACAGCGCGGTAGACAGGCATCGAACGCAGAACGGAACAGCGCGGTAGACAGGCATCGAACGCAGAACGGAACAGCGCGGTAGACAAGGATCGAGCGCAGAACGGAACAGCGCGGTAGACAGGCATCGAACGCAGAACGGGAACGGAGGGAACGACGGGCCGGTCGAACGCGAGACCCGAGAGGTGATCGGGGGAGGTCTCCACTCGAACGGCGGCGGCGAATCGAGCGGTGAACGGAACAGCGCGGATAACGGGACAGCGCGGACGAACGGAACAGGGCGGGAGTCACCATCGTTCCGACGGGTGTATCGCCGGCCCGGCCGCGTGCCGGGCCGCGACCGACGTTCAGAACTGGTGAGCAGTCGCTGTGCGAGTTCGACGACTAGTGGCGTGTCCGCCGAATCGGCGGCGCCCCGACTCAGACCTGCTGTTCCTCGGCCGTCTCGTCTTTGAGACGTTCGATCGTGTCGTTGATCAAGATGACGTCGCCGACCGCGCGGACCCACCGGTACGGGATCATCACTCCCTTGCCCGGCTCGATCCGGCTGGCGAACAGCTCCTCGCTCAACTGCGACAGCGCGAGCCCGGTGACGGCCTGCGCGTCCAGGTCGAGGCGGACGTCCTCGACCTCCCCCACGAAGACGCCGTTGTTGGAGTAGACCTCCCGACCGACGAGGGTCGTGATCTCCTGCGGCGTCGCGTCTGCGTGCATACGGCGTCCTGCGGCGCGGCGGGTCTTAAAATCGTTCCTCGGTCACGGACGTGCGTCCGACGCGCGACCGACGACCGGCTCGCGGCCGTACCGCGACCGGACTACTCGGGTGCGATAGCCTCGATCGGATGCTCGGCTGGTTCGCCCAACAGGGCGTCCAACTGCTCACAGCAGGAGGTACCCGAAGCCAGCACGCGCCCCGCGTCGCCGAACTGCTCGGCGAGCGGTTCACCCACGTCCATCGACAGCGTGTAGTACGCCGACTTGTAGCCGAAACTCCCCGCCATCCCGCAACACTCCGTGTCGCTCGTCGTCACCTCGTAGCCGAGTCGTTCCAGCACCGCGACAGTGTGGCCCTCGAGGCCGAGCGTGCGCTGCTGACAGTGGGCGTGGTACGCCACCCGCTCGCCGTCGCCGTCGGTCAGGCCGCCGGGGTCGGCGCCGTTCTCCAGCAACCCGAACACGTACTCCAGCACCTCGTAGCTGTTCGTGGCGAGGCGGTCGGCGTCGTCCTCGTCGATTAGCTTCCCGTACTCGCGGTCGAACGCCGCCAGGTCGCTGGGCTCGATCACGACCACGTCGCGCCCGGCGTCGATCGCTGGAGCGAGTGCGTCCACACACCGCCGTGCCTTCCGCCGGGCCGTCTCGACCATCCCCTGCGAGAGCGGAGCGCGACCGCTGCCAACCGCCGCCGAGGCGGGAACGTGGACGCGGACGCCGAGCGCCTCCAGCGCGCGAACCGCCGCCTTCCCCCGGTCGACGGCGACGTGGTTCGTGTACACGTCGGGGTACACCACCGCCTCGCGGCGGGCCACTCCTTCGCTCACCCGCGGGCCGCCGCGGGCGTCGAACCAGTCGACGAGCGTCTCGCGCTCGAACGACGGGAGGTCGCGTTCGCGGGCGACGCCGAGCCAGCGGTCCATCGCGGCGCGTACCGGCCCGAGGTCCGCGCCCCAGTTCGACAGCGGCGCCGTCGCGCTCCCCAGTTTCGCCAGCGTCTCGAAGTTGCCGAACAGCCGCTTGGCCGGGTCGAGTCCGGCGGGTTCGTCGTCTGGGGTGAGCCCTTCGACGAGCGGGTCGAACGTGCCGGGGTCGGCGCCGCGGTTGATGCGGTCGCGGACGACGGTGTTGATCCACGGGATGTCGATCTCGACGGGACACGCCGGGACACAGCGGGTACAGCCCGTACAGAGGTCGTTGAACTCGGCGGCGGTGTCGAGCCCTTCGACGCCGGCCTCCCACCCGGTCGCGATGCCACCGGAGTACGTCTCGCCGCCGAAGGCGTGGCCGCCGACCGACTGGAAGTTGCCACACGAGTTCGAGCAGGCGCCACACCGGATACAGTACAGCGTCTCGCGGAGGTCGTCGTCCTCGCGCATCGCGAGGCGACCGTTGTCGACGAGCACGAGGTGGAACTCGCGGTCGGGGTGTGGCTCGGTCGCCCCGTCGCCCGACGCGGTTCCCGACGCCGCCATCGGCTCGTCCGGATCGGCGAAGTCCACCGGCGGCGACGGCGTCGGCGGCGTGAGCAACGACACGTACGAGGTGATGTCCTGGCCGGTTCCCGAGCGACCGATCAACTCGACGAACGGTGCGAGGTCCTCGACGCTGGGAATCACCTTCTCAACGCCCGCGACCGCGACGTGGGTGTCGGGGACGACCGCCGTCTTGCGGGCGTTCCCCTCGCTGGTGACGAGCGCCACGGTCCCGGAGTCGGCGGTGAGGAAGTTCGCACCCGTCACGCCCACGTCGGCCTCGCGAATCTCGGCCAGCAGTTCGTCGCGGGCGAAGCGCGTCAGTTCCTCGGCGGTCTCCGGGCGGTCGTCGGGGGGCAGGTCGAACGACTCGGCGAACAGGTCGGCGATGCTCTCGCGGGACTTGTGTATCGCGGGGCCGACGATGTGGCTCGGCGCCTCGTCGGCCAACTGGAGCACCCACTCCCCGAGATCCGTCTCGGTGACGCGCGCGCCGTCGGCTTCCAGCGCCGCGTTCAACTCCAACTCCTCGGTGGTCATCGACTTGCTCTTGACCACGTTCCCGCCGTCGACCACCGCCGACACGTAGGCGTTCGCGTCGGCAGCGTCGTCGGCGACGTACAGGTGCCCGCCACGAGCCTCGACCGCCTCTCGGAGGTCGTCGAGCAGGTCCGGGAGACGCTCGATGGCGTCCTCCTTGATCCCCCGCGCCTCCCGCTTCAACGCCTCGTAGTCGTCGAGGTCGGCGGTCGAGTCGATGCGGCCACGGTTGAAGCCGCGCGTGTTCTCGGCGACCGAGTCGCCCTCCGTCTCTAGCAGGTGTTCGATACGGCGAGCCGTCTCCGATCGGGAGTCGGGCTTACTCATCGGGACCTCCTTCCGTGTCGGCCGTTGCGGTGTCGTCGCCGGCGCCCTCGGTGTCGTCCGGCTCCTCCACGAGCACGACGTCGACCTCGCGAGGCCCGTGCGCGCCGATGACGAGGTCGCCCATGTCGGCGGTCGCCGAGGGGCCGGTGGCCAGCACGGCGCTGGCGCCGTCGCGGAGTCGGTCCCCCAGAGCGCCGACGGCCTCGCGCATCCCCGGCACCAGGTCGGTGGCCCGGAGGACGACGACGTGGCGTTCGGGGAACAGCGACACCTGCTCGCTGCCGGCGGCGTCGGCGGCGAGCACGACCGTCCCGTAGTCGGCGATACCGAGACTCGCCGCGGTGACGCCGGTGGCCGCGGCGTCCAGATCTGCGGGCGTCGGGTCGGTGACGACCGACGGCGGCAGGTCGAGGCCGTCAGGGAGGCTGACGCCGACGGCGGGCGGATCGAGCACCGCCGCGACCGCGTCGGCGACGCCTTCGGGAGCGACCCGGTGGACAGTCGCGTGGTGCCGCTCGACGTTATCGACGAACGCCGATCGGGTGTCCGTGGTCATGTCGAGTCATTGCGAAGCCGGGCGCTTGTGTGTTGCGTTGGCACAGATCGGGGGCAGCGGACGCGGTCCCCCGCGGGCTTATGTCACTCGCACACACACCGGGAGACAACCGATGTCTTCCGATATCCCGTCCCCGCCCGACGACGGGCCGGACCTAACCGACGCCGACTACGACTACGCCGCAGACGACGTGGCCCAACCGGGGCTGGTCGCCGACCTGGAGGAACTCGTCGACGGGGACGTGCGCTTCGACACCTACTCCAAGCAACTGTACGCGACCGACGCCTCGGCGTACCGACGCACGCCGATCGGCGTCGTCCTCCCGCGCCACACCGACGACGTGGCGGCGGTGATGTCGTACTGTGCCGACGAGGAGATCCCGGTGCTCCCGCGGGGCGGCGGCACGTCACTGGCGGGGCAGACGGTGAACGAGGCCGTCGTCCTCGACTTCACGCGCTACATGGACGAGATCCACGAGGTCGACCCCGACGCCAGCGAGGCGACCGTCGACGCCGGCGCCATCGTCGAGGAGATCAACGAAGCCGCCGCACCCCACGGGCTGAAGTTCGGGCCGGACCCCGCGTGGCGCGACAAGTCCGCCATCGGCGGCGCCATCGGCAACAACTCCACGGGGTCGCACTCGCTGAAGTACGGCAAGACCGACGCGTACGTCGAGGAGGCGGAGGTCGTCCTCGCGGACGGCTCAGTCGAGACGTTCGGCGAAATCGCGGTCGAGACGATGCGCGAGGAGGCCGACCCCGACGGGGAGGTACTCGAACGGATCTACGCCGAACTCGTCCGCATCATCGACGAGGAGGGCGACGCGGTGACCGAGCGCTACCCGGACATGAAGCGCAACGTCTCCGGGTACAACCTCGACGTGCTCGTCGACGAGGCGCGCGGCGAGTGGGCCGACCAAGGGATCGGCGCCGGCGGCTCCGGCGAGCCTGGCACGGTCAACCTCGCGCGACTCATGTGCGGGAGCGAGGGCACGCTCGGCATCGTCACGGAGGCGACCGTCTCGCTGGTCAAGGTGCCCGAGACGAAGGCCGTGGCGCTGCTCACGTACGACTCACTGAACGAGGCGATGGACGACGTGGCACCGATCCTCGAACACGACCCGGCAGCCGTCGAGGTGCTTGACGACACCCTGCTGGACCTGGCCCGCGAGACGACCGAGTTCGGCGACGTCGTCGGCCTCCTCCCGGACGGCACCGACTCCGTCCTGTTGGTGGAGTTCTACGCGGACGACGACGACGAGGGCCGGCAGAAGGTTGCCGACCTCGTGGCCGACCGCTGCCCCGGCACCGACACGGTCGTCGACCCAGCCGACGGACGGGTCGACACCGACGAGCCGATCCGAGCGGGCGCAGCGATGGAGGCCCACGACGCCGACGAGCGGGCGACGTTCTGGAAGATGCGCAAGTCTGGGCTCCCTATCCTCCTCGGGCGCACCTCCGACGCCAAGCATATCTCGTTCATCGAGGACTGTGCGGTGCCCCCAGAGCACCTCTCGGCGTACGCCGCCGACTTCCAGGACCTGCTGGAGGAGGTTGGTACGTTCGCCTCCTTCTACGCCCACGCCGGGCCGGGCGTGCTCCACGTCCGCCCGCTCGTCGACACGAAGTCGCTTGAGGGGATGGAGCAGTTGGAGCGCATCGCCGAGGGGGCGACAGACCTCGTCGTGAAGTACGGCGGCAGCGTCTCTGGCGAGCACGGCGACGGTCGCGCGCGCACCCAGTGGAACCGCAAACTGTACGGCGACGACCTGTGGAACACGTTCCGCGATCTCAAGACGGCGTTCGACCCCGACTGGCTGCTCAACCCGGGCAACGTCTGCGGCGACCACTCACTCACCGAGCACCTCCGATTCGACCCGGAGTACGCCTTCGACGCGGGGTTCGACCCCGCGCTCAACTGGGACAACGAGAACGGCTTCCAGGGGATGGCAGAGCTGTGTCACGGCTGTGGCGGCTGTCGTGGCGGTCAGTCGACGACTGGCGGCGTGATGTGCCCGACGTTCCGCGCGGCCGACGAGGAGATCCAGAGCACGCGCGGCCGGGCGAACCTCCTTCGGGGGGCGATGTCGGGGGACCTCCCGGCGGACCCGTTCTCCGAGGAGTTCGCCGACGAGGTCATGGACCTCTGTATCGGCTGTAAGGGCTGCAAGCGCAACTGTCCCAGCGGCGTCGACATGGCGAAACTGAAGGCCGAAGTCGCCCACGAGCGCCACGAGCGCGAGGGGCCGAGCCTCCGGGACCGGCTGTTCGCCAACATCAACCTCGTCTCGCGCGTCGGGTCGGCGCTGGCCCCGGTGTCGAACTGGGCGGCGAAGCTCCCCGGCTCGGGATTGGTCGCCGAGAAGGCCCTCGGGATCGCCAGCGAGCGCGACCTCCCGGCGTTCCACCGCACGACGCTGCGCGACTGGTACGAGGCGCGCGGCGGGTCGACGGTGACCGAGGCCGACGCCGACCGCACCGCGGTGCTCGTCCCCGACACGTACACGAACTACAACCACCCCGATGCGGGGAAGGCGGCCGTTCGGGTGCTGGAAGCGGCGGGCGTGCGCGTCGAGTTGGCCGACGTGGAGGACACCGGTCGCCCGGCACACAGTATGGGCTTCCTCGACACGGCGCGCGAGCGGACGGCGGCGGCGGTCGACGACCTCGCACCACGAGTCGCCGACGGTCGCGACGTGGTCGTCGTCGAACCGAGCGAGGCGGTGATGTTGCAGTCTGACCTGCTGGACCTGCACGACTCCGAGGCAGCGGCGACGGTCGCCGCCAACAGCTACGGCGTGTTGGAGTACGTCGACGCGTTCCGCCTCGACGAGGCGATGGACCTCGACGGCGCAGGGTCGCTCACCTACCACGGCCACTGCCACCAGAAGGCGACCAAGAAGGACCACCACGCGGTCGGCGTCCTCCGGCGCGCGGGGTACACGGTCGACCCACTCGACTCGACGTGTTGCGGGATGGCCGGGAGCTTCGGCTACGAGGCCGAGCACTACTCGATGAGCACGGCCATCGCGAACATCCTGTTCGACCAGGTAACCGAGAGCCCCGGGACGGAGGTGACGGCGCCGGGCGCATCCTGCCGCTCCCAACTGGCCGACCGCGAGGGCGCCGACGGCGACCCGCCCCACCCGGTGGAGAAGGTCGCGGCGGCCCTGCGGTGAGTCGCGCGTCGGGAACGGGCCGCTCCCGGGGTCGCGACACCGTTAACACGTGGCGTGCCAACCCGCCCGTATGAACCGACTGACTGCGCTCCCGCTGTTCGGCTTCCTCTCGGTGTTCGGCGTCCTCTACGTCGCCGGCGCCTTCGACGGCGTCCCCGCCGCCGACCGCGTCGGCGGGTTCGTGCTCGGACTGCTCGCGGTGGTCGCGCTCGTCGCGGGCTACTCGTTCGCGCGTGGCTACCGGGGAGACGAGGCTGGTGAGTAGAGAAGGGGCCAGCGTCCCGACCGCCGCCGGTGACAGTTCGCGGCGTTCAGGCGACGAACGCGTTCGAGAACGCCGTGTCGTCGACGACGACGGTGCCGTCGCCGTGGACGGCGATGGAGTGGTCGTCCACGTCGAACGCGAACGTCCACTCGGTCCCGTGGTGGACCGCGAGGAGTCGCAGCGCGTCCGTGTCGAACGTCTCGTGGAGACGGGGGTCGACCGCCGTGATGTCGACGCCCTCGACGGCGGCGATGGCCGCGACGACGGCGACCTCCGGCGCGGCGTACTCCACGTCGAGAGTGTCGGCCGAACGGGTGTCGGCAGAGAGGGTCTGTTGGCTGTCGGTTCTGCGGATGTGTTGGTGACTCATCGTGGGGAGATTCGTTGTGAGATATCGACGCCGCTCCCGATGTAGCGGAAGCACGGCGCGGAGTACGGTGCCTCGTTCTGGTAGTGAAGCGGTAGACGCGTGACATCGATATAAATGTATGTCGGGGAGAGAGCCGCTGTCACCCGATTATCCCCAGTCGCCTCGAACGAGCGCGCGGAGCGCGATGCCGGCTACAGGTCGTCGAGGACCGCGCTGAACGCGTCCAGCGCCGCCGCACAGTCCTCGGGGTCGCGCCCGAGCGAGACGCGGACACCCTCGTCCAGTCCGAAGAAGCGCCCCGGCACGACGAGCACGCCGGCCTCCCAGGCCGCCTGGCTCACCGCGTCGCCGTCGGCGCGCTCGTGTTCGACGTAGCCGAACGGGGAACCGGGGTCGACGCGCCCCGCGAGGTCGTCGCGCTCGTCGAGGAACGTCCGCAGGAGGTCGTGGTTCTCGCGGCAGTGGTCGCGCGCGTCGGCGACCAACTCGTCGCGGTGGGCGAAGAACCGGCGCGCGAGCGCCACGCTCGGCGCCGCCAGCGTCGGGAGGTAGTGGCCCACTTGCCGGGCGCGCTCGACGAACTCCTCCGGGCCGATGATCCAGCCCACGCGGAGGCCGCCGAGCCCGTGGAACTTCGTGAGCGACCCGACGGCGACGGTCGAGGGGAGGTCCGCCGCGGTTGGCCCGCCGAACGGGCCGGCGCCGTCGTCGCAGGTGTACGGTGCGTACACCTCGTCGACGAGGAGGTAGCCGTCGCCGACGGCGTCGACGACCGCGGCGGTGTCCGCCAGCGTCGAGCGCGTCGCCAGCCGACCGGTGGGGTTGTGCCGGTTCGTCACCGTCACGTGTGCCAGCGGCCCCGTCAGGTCGGCGGCGGCGGCCTCGACTCGTTCGGGGTCGAGCACGGCGTTCGGGTCCAGGCGGCGGAACCGCGCGACCTGCATGTCCAACGCCCGCGGCGTCTCGACCAGCGGCTCGTACCCCGGCTTCTCCACCAGCGCCCAGGGCTGGGGCACCTCCTCGCCGTCGTCCGTTGCGGCGGCGACGCGCTCACGCGTGAGCGTCCCCGCGGTAGCACACGCGAGGAAGCCGGCGTGGCTCGCCCCCGCCGTCAGCAGGACGCGCGACTCGTCGACGTCGTACTCGGCGGCGACTCGTTCGGTCAGCGACGCGTCCTCCTCCGGCGGCGACAGCCCAGCGAGCCGGGCCGGGACGGGGTCGTCGGGGCCGACGGGCGGGAGCCGACGGAGGTCGCTGGAGCCGAGGTCGTACTCTGCGGCCTCCGGGCGCCCCTCGATCCACTGCAAGTACGCGAGCGGCGGGAACATACTCCGCGGGTTCGGGGGCCAGCGGAAAAACGCTCCGTCCGCGGTGTCTCCCCGCCGTGGCCACGGCGACCTGGTGCGGTCACCCGTCGATCCGTTCGTACGCGGCGGCGACGGCGTCCTCGGCGGTCTCGGCGTCGGGGTAATGGGCGAGGTGGGAGTCGCACCCGCAGTCGGAGGCGCCGAACCCCGGGATGGGGCCGTCAGCGAGCGCGCTCGCGAGACGGCACTCCTCGTCACGACCGCCGCCGACGCGCTCGACCCCGACGAGGGACACGCTCGGGTGGCCACCGAGGTAGTCGACGTGCCAGTGCCGGACGTCGTGCTCGCCGGCGGCGACGCGGCGGTGGCGGTCGACCCGCGAGAAGCCGCCGCTCCCGAGCGCGCTGCCGGTGTACGCGTAGCCGCCCGCGGGGAACTCGTGGGTGCCGAGCGCGCCCACCGCGACGGAGCATGACTCCGGGACCGCGAACACGAGCGTGTAGGTGCCCGCGTCGATCACGAATCGTCGGCGTAGGCGGCGTCGGTTGACTCGGCGGAGTCGGCGAGCGTCGTCTGGACCGACCCGCTGCGCTCGTGTTCGAGCAGGCGTCGCTTCAGTTCGGGGCCACCCTCGGCCGAGAAGCCGCCGACGCCGTCGGCGGCGACGACGCGGTGACACGGGATGAGCAGCGGGATGGGGTTGCGCCCGCAGGCCGCGCCGACCGGTTGGGGTGCGTTGCCGAGGTCGGCCGCGAGCTCGCCGTACGTCCGCGTCTCGCCGTAGGGAATCGTCGACATCGCGCCCATCACGCGACCGGTGAAGCCGTCGGGGTACCGGAGCGGGAGGTCGAACTCGCGGCGACTCCCGTCGCGGTACTCCCGGACCTGCCGTCGTATCTCCGCCGTCGGCGCGTCGACGTACGCCGCATCGAGCGTGATCCGGCCGCCGGGAACCCCCACCGTCACCGGGTCGCGCTCCCTCGCCGCGTTCGCCGTCGGATCCATGTCGGCACTCACGCGTCGGAGGTATTCAACCCCGCGGCGCCCCGGCGCCGGAGCGAACCGACGGGAGCGTTTTTGCCGACAGCGGGCGAATGACGCCGTATGCGACATCCGGCCGACAGGCTCGCGGCACTCCCGGACGCGGCGTTCGCCTCGTTCGCGGAACGCCTCGGGGGTGTCTGGCCGGAGTACGAGGCGAGCGCCTCCCCGGTCACCCCTGAGGGAACCGTCGAACTCTCGCTGGTCCGCGAGCGGAGCGTGGTCCACGACCGGGCCGACCCTGACCGAGCGGTCGTGAGGCTGTGCCGGGCCGATATCGACGTGGACGCGGTGAACGACTTCGCGGTGTTCGCCGCCGAGCGCGGCCTCACGTTCGCGGTGTTGGCGACGGTCGGCGAGGTCGACCCGGACGCCACTCGCCGCGCCCGCTCGGCACCGGTCGACGTGTACGACGGCGTGGGCATCGTCTCGCTCGCGCGAGACGCCGGCATCGCCATCCCCGGCGGCGGCGGAATCGACGCCGACGCCGACACCGACCCCGAGCGCGAGTCGGGGACGTGACCCGCGTCGCCGTCGGCGTCGAAGTCGACGCCCCGCCCGCGACGGTGTGGAGCGTCTTGACCGCCTTCGACGCGTACCCCGACTGGAACCCGCTCGTCCGGCGAGTCCGCGGCCGCGTCGAGGAGGGGCGGCGCCTCCGGGTGGTGATCACCCAGCGGGGCGTGCCGCCAGCGGTCATCGCACCGCGAGTGACGCGCGTCGTCCCAGAGCGGGAACTGTCGTGGCGGTCGGCGCTGCCGGTTCCGGGCGCGTTCGACGCGACCCACCGGTTCCTGCTGGAGCCGTTGGACGGGGGCGAGCGGACGCGCTTCACCCAAGAGGAGACGTTCGGCGGGGTCGCGGGCGCCGCGGTCCCCCGCGCCGTCCGCGACCGCCTCCGGGCCGGCTTCGCCGACATGAGCGACGCCCTCAAGCGCCGGGCCGAGTCGGCGATTCCCGTGTGCGACTCGGACCGGTGACACACTCGCGGAGGTGGGGACGACCGGAACCCGTAAGCGCCGTCGTGCCCGACATCGACCAACGTGGACGACACCGTCGAGTGGCTCCGCTCGCGCCCCTACTACGAGGGACAGGTCGCCGACAGCCGCACCCTCCCGGGTCGTGAGGCGGCTTTCGCGGACGTGGACCTCGAACCGCGGCTGGCGAGCGCGCTCGCCGACGACGGCATCGACTCGCTGTACCGCCACCAGGCCGAGGCCGTCGAGGCGGTGCGCGACGGCGGCGACGTGGTCCTCGCGACCCAGACCGCGAGCGGAAAGTCGCTCGCGTACACCGTCCCAGCCTTCGAACGCGCGATGGACCACGGCGGCCGGACGTTGTACCTCGCGCCGCAGAACGCCCTCATCGCCGACCAAGAGGAGACGCTCTCCGAACTGGCCCACGGGCTCGGATTCGGCTCTCGGGTCTCCGTCGCACAGTACACGGGACGGCTGTCGAAGTCCGAGAAGCGCGACGTGCGCGACCGCCAGCCGACCGTGCTCCTGTCGAACCCCGACATGCTCCACTACGGACTGCTCCCGTGGGCGTACAAGCACTGGGAGTGGTTCTTCGGGTCGCTGGAGACGGTCGTCATCGACGAGGTGCACGGCTACCGCGGCGTGTTCGGGAGCCACGTCGCGCTGGTGATGCGCCGCCTCAACCGGATCTGCGAGCGATACGGCGCCGACCCGCAGTTCGTCTGCTGCTCGGCGACCATCGGCAACCCCGTCGAGCACGCCGCGCGCGTCACTGCTCGGCCCGAGTCGAACTTCACGCTCGTCGACGAGGACACTTCCGCGCGGGGGCCGCGCCACTGGGTGCTGTGGAACCCGCCGGAGTACACCGGCGAGCAGGCCGACCGCCAGTCCGGACGGCGAAAGTCCAGTCACACCGAGACGAAGCGACTGTTCTGCGACCTCGTGCAGGAGGGGTACCAGACCCTCGTGTTCACGAGGGCGCGCCAAACCGCCGAGCGGTACGCGACCGACTCCGCGAAGGAGTTGCGCCGCCGCGGCGAGCACGACCTCGCGAACCAGATCGAGGCGTACCAGGCGAGCCTCACGAACGAGCGTCGCCGCGAGATCGAACGTGGCCTCCACTCCGGCGACGTGGCCGGCGTGTGGTCGACGAACGCGCTCGAACTCGGTGTCGACGTGGGCGGGCTCGACGCGGTGATCCTCGACGGCTACCCCGGCACCCGGATGTCGGCGTTCCAGCAGGCGGGGCGCGCAGGGCGGGGGACCGACGACGCGCTCGTCGTCATGGTCGGCGGCGAGGACCAACTGGACCAGTACCTGATGACGAACCCGGACGACCTGTTCGAGGGCGACCCCGAGCGCGCGATGGTCGACCCAGAGAACGGCGAACTCCTCCCCACCCACGTCGCCAGCGCCGCCGACGAGAACTGGCTCCGTCCGGAGGACGCGAGCCACTTCGGCGACACGTTCGAGTCGGTCGTCGAGTCGCTAGAGGCCGACGGCACCCTCGAGCGGATGGACACCTCCCGCGGCGACCGCTGGACGTACGACGGTCCCGGCAGCGCCCAGCACTCGATGAGCCTGCGTACCATCGACGACCGCGAGGTCGACCTCATGGACGCCCGCAACAACGACACTATCGCGTCGCTGTCGTTCGGCGACGCCCTGCGCGACGCCCACCCGGGCGCCATCTACCACCACCAGGGCCAGACGTACGAGGTGGACGAGTTGGACCTCGACAAAGACGTGGCCCGCCTCCGCCCGACGTGGGCCGACTACTACACGCGCGTCCTCACCGACAAGGACGTGACCGTCAACGAAGACCTGCGCTCGCGACCGCTCGACGCCCGTGAGGACACCGAGGTCCGGTTCGCGGACATCACCGTCACCGAACAGATCACGGGGTTCGAGCGCAGGGACGGGTCGACGGGCGAGACGATGGGCGCGGAGATGGTGGACCTCCCAGAGACGGAACTGCGGACGCGGGCGCTGTACTACACCGTCCCCGAAGACGTGGAGCGCGAGATGCGCGAACTGGCGAGCGACGCCGGGCGAGGCGAGGCGGGATTCAACGGCGGCATCCACGCCGCCGAACACGGCTCCATCTCGCTCATGCCGCTGGACCTGTTGTGTGACCGGGCGGACATCGGCGGCGTCTCGACGCCGTTCCACCCGCACACGGGTCAGTCGACGGTGTTCATCTACGACGGCTACCCCGGGGGAGTCGGGCTCACTCGGGAGTCGTACCGGTCTGCCGACCGCCTCCTCGCGCGGACGGCGAAGATGATCGCGGCGTGTGACTGCGCCGACGGCTGTCCAGCGTGTGTCCAGTCGCCCCACTGTGGCAACGCGAACGAACCGCTGTCGAAGCCCGAGGCGGTCACCCTGTTGAACGCGCTCGCGGGGACCGACGAACCGATCCCGTCGGTGGAGTAACCGGTCGACACCCGATCGGAAGCGTGATATCATCTATCTGATTAATATTGCCTATATCGAAAAGCGCCGATTTCGAGAGGTACAACAGCTGTTGTACCATATTTTCACTCGCAGCGGAGTAAACTTCGAAAAGTCTTAAGTGTCGGCTATGGGTACTCACAGGCGGCTCCACTACGGAGGAACGATGATGAAGGACACGGAACTCAACAGACGAGACGTACTGAAGGGCGCTGGTGGCGTCGGCGCCGCCGGCATGCTCGGACTCGCAGGCTGCATGGGCGGCGGCGGTGGCGGCAGCGACGCGCCCGTCGAGGTCCTGCACGGCTGGACCGGCGGCGACGGTGCGACCGCCGCAGAGGCGCTCGAGGAGGCGTTCAACGAGGCGCACCCCGACACCGAACTGGACATGAACCCCATCGGCGGGGGCGGCAACCAGAACCTGGACGCCGTCGTCGCCAACCGCCTGCAGAACGACAACCCGCCGAGTTCGTTCGCGAACTGGCCGGGCCCCAACCTCGCACGCTACGAGGGCGTGCTGGGCGACGTCTCCGACCTGTGGGACGAAGCCGGCTTCACGGACTCCCACGTCGACGAGGCGGTCGACCTGCACCAGTACAACGGCGCGTTCCGCGCGGTGCCGCTGGGCTCGCACCGCCTGAACTGCCTGTTCTACAACAGCGCGGTCGTCGAGGAGGCGGGGGTCGACCCCGAGTCGCTGACGAGCGCGGAGGACCTGCTCGGTGCGCTGGAGACGGTCGCCTCCGAGACGGACAAGATCCCAATGACCCACGGTGGGAGCGGGACCTGGACGAAGGCGCAGCTGTTCGGCGTCATGCTGCTGTCGACCGCAGGCTACGACAGCTACATGAGCTTCGTCGACGGCAGCCCGAACCGCGACGACGTGGTCGGTGCGCTCGACGCGCTCGCGACGGTGTTCGAGAACTACATCAACGAGGACTCGGCGTCCATCGGGCTGACGGAGTCCAACCAGAACATCATCGAGGGCGAGGCCGCCTTCATCCACCAGGGTAACTGGGCGGCTGGCGCCTATCGGAACGCGGAGGGCTTCGACTACAACGAGGACTGGGGCTTCAAGACGTTCCCCGGCACCGAGGGGATGTACACGCTCCACTTCGACTCGTTCCTCTACCCGTCGAACAACCCGAGCCCCGAGGGGACGCGGACGTGGCTCGAGTTCGTCGGCGGTCCCGAGGCGCAGATCGCGTTCAACCAGTACAAGGGCTCCATCCCGACCCGGACGGACGTCGACAAGAGCGAGTTCGGGCCGTACCTGCAGGAGACGATGGACGACTTCGCGGCTGCCGAGCAGCGCCCGCCGAACATCCAGCACGGGCTGGGTATCTCCGCGGAGCAGCGCTCGCAGCTCAACGACGTGATCGCCAGCGAGTTCTCCGGCCCCTACAACGTCGAGGCCGCCGCAGACGGCATCGTCGACGCCGTCTCCAACTGAGCGCGTTCCCATGCGCGAGTTTCTTTCGAGTATCCGAACACGGCTCCGACGCGCCGGGCGCGGCGGAGACAGTGACGACACCGACGTGACGACGGCTGGTCGCGTCGCGACCGACGGCGGCACCGCCGCGGGCGGTGCGGCCGGTGCGGCGAAGTCGGGCGGGTTCCTCGACCGTCTCGACGAGCGAGTCGGCGAGGACTTCACGGAGTCGGCGGTGTTCTGGCTGCCGCCGTTCCTCCTGATGGGGCTGTTCGTCTACGGCGCCATCGCGTGGAACTTCGTCATCTCGCTGACCGACTACCAGGGGTTCGTCGGGCCGGACTACTCCGACCTCGACTTCGAGATGTACGTCCGGGCGGCCAACGACGCCGGCGTCATCGAGGCGACGATCAACACGTTCCTCCTAGTCGTCTCGTTCACCGCCATCGCGTTGGCGTTCGGGCTGGTCCTCGCGATCCTCGTCGACCGCGACATCCGCTTCGAGAACACGTTCCGCACCATCTACCTGCTGCCGATGAGCCTGTCGTTCGTAGTCACAGCGCAGTTCTGGCTGTGGATGTACAACTACAACAACGGGGTCGTGAACATCCTCCTCGGGGCCGTCGGGATCGGCCCGATCAACTGGATCGGCAACTCCCAGATCGTCCTGTGGGCGGTGGTGTTCGCGCTGGTGTGGCAGTTCTCCGGGTACACGATGGTCGTGTACCTCGCTGGCTTACGCGCCATCCCGAACGAGCACTACGAGGCCGCCCGTGTCGACGGCGCGTCGACGCTGAAGATGTACTGGCGGGTGATCATCCCGCAGTTGAAGGGGTCGACGATCAGCGCCGCCATCGTCCTGATGGTGTTCGCGCTGAAGGCGTTCGACTTCCTCTACTCGCTGGTCAGCGGCTACCGCCCGCCGAACGGCACGGACATCCTCGCGACCAAGATGGTCCGCGAGGCGTACAGCGTGAACAACTGGGCGTACGCGTCGGCGATCGCCATCATCCTGTTTCTGATGGCGCTGTCGATCATCGGCCCGTACCTCTACTACCAGTACAGCAAGGGTGAGCTATGAGCGACGCACAATCGACGGACAGTGAACAGTCGGGTGCCCTCGCGGGCGTCCGTGAAGACCTCGCAGGACTCGACGGCTACCGCGTCGCGCTGTACGCGACGGTCCTCGGCCTGACAGCGTTCTATCTGACGCCCATCGAGTCGGGGCTCGTCACCGCGTTCAAGACGAACCCCGAGGGCGTCTCCTCGACGCTGCCGTTCGCGCCCCCGCCGGGCGAGTTCTTCACCCTTGAGAAGTGGCAGACCGCCATCTCGGCGCTGGGCCGCGGGATGGTCAACAGCGCGCTGTACGCCGTGCCGGCGACGATCATCTCGGCGCTGCTCGGCTCCTTCGCCGCCTACGGCCTGACGCAGGCCGACTGGAAGGCGCGCTACAAGGCGCCGATCCTGGCGCTGTTCGTCGCGGCGATCTTCATCCCGTACCAGGCGGTGCTCGTCCCCCTCTCGCAGTTCTGGGGCACGGTGCCGCTGGCGGAGGTGCTGGCGCCCGTCTGGGCAGTCGGCGTCCCGCGAGCGTACACGGGCGTGGTCGAGTTGATCATCACCCACGTCGCCTACGGGATCCCGATCTGTATGGTCCTGTTCCGCGGCTACTACACGACCGTCAGCGAGGAGATGATCGAGGCGGCGCGCCTCGACGGCGCGACGTTCGCGCGGGTGTACCGCCGGATCGTCTTCCCCATCTCCACGCCGATGTTCGCGGTCGTGCTCATCTACCAGTTCACCCAGATCTGGAACGACCTGCTGTTCGCGCTGATCCTCGTGTCCACCGAGTCGAGTCCGGCCGCGCCGGTCGTGCTCATCCTCGCTGGACTCGGGGAGTCGCAGGAGGGGCAGGACTTCGCGCTCCGGATGGCCGGAGCGTTCGTGGCGGCGCTGCCGACGCTCATCGTGTACATCCTGTTCGGCGACGAGTTCGCCGAGGGGGTGGCGACGTGAGGTGCGCGGTCGAGCGTAGCGAGACCGCGCCCACGAGCGGTGAGCGTTGCGAACCGCGAGGCGAGGCCGACCGCAGGGAGGCCTCGAAGCGAACGGGGAGCGTAGCGACCCGTGAGCGGCGCGAGGCGCGAGCGAAGCGACCCGCGACCGCGACCGACGCGAACCGCGCGACGACCGCAACACCGACGGTAGCGGCCGTCGATACGACCGACGACGATCGCTTCGCGCCGACGCGCGGAGCACACGGAGGGATCTGACATGGCACGACTCGAACTCGACAAGGTACGGAAGGTGTTCACCGACGACGACGGCTCCGACATCGTCGCCGTCGACGACGTGACGGTCGACATCGAGGACGGGGAGTTCCTCGTCCTCGTCGGGCCGTCCGGCTGTGGGAAATCGACGACGCTGCGGATGGTCGCGGGACTGGAGAGCGTCACCGCCGGCGACATCCGCCTCGGGGGGCGCTCCATCGTGGGCAAGAAGCCCCAGAACCGGGACATCGCGATGGTGTTCCAGTCGTACGCGCTGTACCCGCACATGACGACGCGCGAGAACATGTCTTTCGGGCTGGAGGAGTCCACGGACCTCTCCGACGAGGAGATTGCCGAGCGCGTCGAGAACGCCGCCGACCTGCTGTCCATCCCGGAACTGCTCGACCGGAAGCCGTCCGAGCTCTCCGGCGGGCAACAGCAGCGCGTCGCCCTCGGGCGCGCCATCGTGCGTGAGCCCGAGGTGTTCCTCATGGACGAGCCGCTGTCGAACCTCGACGCGAAACTCCGCTCGCAGATGCGGACGGAGCTCCAGCGGATCCAAGAGGACCTGGGGACGACGACGATGTACGTCACCCACGACCAGACGGAGGCGATGACGATGGGCGACCGCATCGCCGTCCTCGACGGCGGGGAACTCCAGCAGGCCGGCACGCCGCTGGAGTGTTACCACCGCCCGGCCAACAAGTTCGTCGCGGGGTTCATCGGCGAACCCGCGATGAACTTCTTCGACGGGACGGTCGAGGGCGACACGTTCGTCGCCGACCGCTTCGAGTACCGCCTCACCGACGAACAGCGCGAGGCCGTCGCCGGCGCCGACGGCGTCACCCTCGGAGTGCGACCGGAAGACGTCGAAGTGACGGTCGGTGCGACCGCAGCCGACAACCGGGAGTTCGAGACGGTCGTCGACGTCGTCGAGCCGATGGGCAACGAGAACGCGGTGTATCTCGGCTTCGAGAGCGACCCGACCGACCCGTTCGTCGCGACCGTCGGTGGGATGCGTCAGATCGACGGCGGCGAACACGTCGTCGCGCGGTTCCCTGAGGACGCGATCCACCTGTTCGACGCCGCCTCGGGGGAGGCGCTCCACAACCGCTCGCTCGAGGAAGACACCGAAGTCGAACCGCGGGTCTGAGCGACGGCGCCACGGTGTTCTCCCTCCTCCGCGCCGGCCCACGCGTCGCGTCGGGACTGCGTACCGGGCGACGAGTCAGACGAAACTGAGAACGATACCGACGGCGATCAGTGCGAAGATGACGAGCGTGACGATCAAGAAGAACTGGTCGGAGCCGTCCATGCCCACGTCTACGCACGCGACGGGCTAAACGTTCCGCCACCCCGGACGGCTACACGTCGGCGCCGAGGTCGTCGAAGCCGCGGGTGCGGAGGTACGCCGCGGCCACCTGGAGGAACACCCCGAGCGCCAGCGCCGTGACGGCGACGGTCGCCACGCTGGGCCCCACGCCGGTCGGCGCGTAGGGGTTCCCGCCCCCGGCGGCGACCCACGCACGGACCGTCTCGACGCCCCCGAACCCCAGGAGGACGAACGTGTACGTCGCGGCGGTGGCGATCCCACCGGTCGCCAGCCCCGCCATCGAACAGAGGTCCTCCAGGGTGAGCACCGAGTGGGCGGTGTGTTCGTCGAAGTCGTCGCCGCGGGCGAGGCGGAACGCGGCGACGACGACGAGTCCCACGCCCGCGACGGCGATGACGCCGACGGCGACGAGCGCGACGACGCCCACCTTCGGGGCGGCGGTGGCGACGGAGTCGCCGAAGTAGGCCGCTCTGAGATCCGCCGGGAGGAGCGCCAGAACCGGGAACACTCCCGCCAGGAGGGTCAGCAGATAGCTCTGGAGCGTTAGCTTCCGCGTGACAGACTGTTTGAACCAGCCGAATCGTTGGTAACGCGCCCGTTCGTAGGTGGAGTCCGACAGGAGGGCGGCGGCGATCGGGTCGTCACTGGTCATTGACGAACGTAGCTCAGATGGCCAGTGGGTATACGGCTTGTCGCAAGGTTTGGCCCGATACTCGTCACGTTGCTCCCGCTCCACGTCTGACTAGGAGCGCCCTACGTTCCCGGAAGGAGAATCTTACCGCGACAGCGGCCGTCGCGCGCGTCGTCGCCACGGCCCGCCGGGTCGTCCCTGGCGGTCGGGGTCGTCGCTTCCGGCGTCAGGGGCGTTATCGGCGGCGGCCCCCTCCGTGGGGTATGGAGGATGCGACACGATGACCGACCCCGGCGTCGTCCCCGGCGGTCGGGTCAGACACGGCACCGGCGTCACCTCGACGCGGGCGTTCCCGACGGAGGCATACCCTCACAACCTCGATCCGTTCGTGCTGTTCGAGCGGTTCTACATCGACCCGGAGGACGGGTTCCCGATGCACCCGCACAAGGGGTTCGAGATCGTCTCGTACATGCTCGACGGCGGGATGGAACACGAGGACTCCCTCGGCGTCACACACACCGCCCGCGAGGGCGACGTCATGCGGATCACGACTGGAAGCGGGATCCGCCACTCGGAGTTCCCCGCCGACGGCGACGCCTGCAACGGACTCCAGTTGTGGGTGAACCTCTCGCGGGCGCAGAAGGACGTGGAGGCCGACTACGAGGACGCCGACGCGAGCGACCTCCCCACCGCCGACCGCCGCGGCGCGACTGTCACGACCGTCGTCGGCGAGGGGTCGCCCATCGACCTGCACACGCCGATGGAGTACCTCGACGCCCGCGTCACCGGCGCGTGGACGTGGGAGGTCCCGGATGACTGGGTGGGGTTCGTCTTCGGCGTCGACGGCGACGGCTCCGTCGACGGCGACGACTTCGGCGTCGGCGACGTGCGTCCGGTCACGGACGCCCGGGCAGTCGACCTCGCGGCGGGGGACGACAAGGTGTTCCGCGTCGCCTGCGTCGCCGGGCGCCCCCACGGTGAGCCGATCCGACAGCGCGGGCCGTACGTCCTGTGACCCCCCGGCGCCGGTGTGTAAGCGATCCTACGTAAGCCGGTTTCAGGGAACGCTCTTTGGGGTCACGACCGTACGACGAGACGCACATGAGCTACGAACTCGATCCGCTGCCGTACGACTACGACGCCCTCGAACCGCACATCTCCGAGCAGGTGCTCACGTGGCATCACGACACCCACCACCAGGGCTACGTCAATGGCTGGAACTCCGCCGAGGAGACGCTCGCCGAGAACCGCGAGAGCGGCGACTTCGGTTCCTCCGCAGGAGCCATCCGCAACGTGACGCACAACTCCTCGGGTCACATCCTGCACGACTTGTTCTGGCAGAACATGAGCCCCGAGGGCGGCGACGAGCCGTCGGGCGCGCTCGCGGACCGCATCGCCGAGGACTTCGGTTCCTACGAGGCGTGGAAGGGCGAGTTCGAGGCCGCCGCCGGCAACGCCTCCGGCTGGGCGCTCCTCGTCTACGACACGTTCTCGAACCAGCTGCGCAACGTGGTCGTCGACAAGCACGACCAGGGTGCGATCTGGGGCGGCCACCCGATCCTCGCGCTCGACGTCTGGGAGCACTCGTACTACTACGACTACGGCCCGGCACGCGGCGACTTCGTCAGCGCGTTCTTCGAGGTCGTCGACTGGAACGAGCCCAGCGCCCGCTACGAGCAGGCCGTCGAACTCTTCGAGTAACTCCGCCCGATCCGGGCGGCGCGACCGCGCCACTCGACCCCTCCTCCCTCACGACCGCCGGCGACCGACCGTGGGCACGGACCGTCGCCGCCGACCGCGGTCCTCGCTTCTTCGACCCGCTGACGCTCGCGGCGACGCAAGCGCCCTCTCGCCGGCTTACGCCTCCTGAGTGCGCGCCAGATCCGCGAACTTCTTGCGCACCTTCCGGATCTTCGGCTCGGCATTGAACGTGCAGTAGCTGTCGCCGGGGTTCTTCTCGTAGTAGTCCTGGTGGTACTCCTCGGCCTCGTAGAACGCCTCCAGCGGCTCGATCTCGGTGACGATCTCGTCGTCGTAAGCGCCCTCCTCAGCCAACTCGACGACGAAGCGCTCGACGATGTCGCGCTGCTCGTCTGTCTCGTAGAGGACGATCGAGCGGTACTGCGTGCCCACGTCGGGGCCCTGGCGGTTCAGCGTCGTCGGGTCGTGGACGGTGAAGAACACGCCCAGCAGGTCGGCGTACGTGATCTCCTCGGGGTCGTACTCGACGCGGGTGACCTCCGCGTGGCCCGTCTCCTCGCGGCACACCGCCTCGTAGGTCGGGTTCTCGACGTGGCCGCCAGCGTAGCCGGAGGTGACCTCGCGGACGCCAGCGAGCTCCTTGAACGCCGCCTCGGTGCACCAGAAGCAGCCGCCGCCGAACGTCGCCGTCTCGGTGTCGCTCATGGTCGTGAAAAGGGTCCGGTGGCGGTTAAGGCTCCCGCAGGCGGCGATCAACCCTCGTATCGACGCGGTGGCTCACTCCTCGCTGGGCGCCACACCTTCGAAGTACCGGTCGTAGTGAGCCGCACAGCCGGGGTTGAACGCGGTCGCACACTCGGGGCACGCAAAGTCGGCGTCGAGGTACGCGTGCACCGAGAGCCGCGCCCCACAGCCACCGCACAGGACCGCCGGGTCGTCGAACCGGTCGCGGGGCCACGGCTCGGCCCCGTGGTCGGCGACGGCGTCGTGGCAGGCCGCACACGGGAAGAAGTCGCCGCAGCAGCCGAACCGTAACGCGATCACGTCCGTCGGGCCGGCGTAGTGGGCACAGCGGGTCTCCGGCCCCACGTTGACGCCGCGGACGGTCGTGCCGTGGACGCGTGTTCGCACGATCACACTCCCGGGCACGCGAGTGAAAACCGTTGTGAGCCCCTCGGAGTCGGGTTATCACGTTCCTTACAATGAGCACGGGGGCACTGTGAACTGGTACTCGCGGGGGTGGCTCCGACCACGCCGCCGCGAGTCGGGGGGAAGGTCCCCCAAGACCCGCCGTCGGACGCGACGACGGGGCCCGGTCGGCCCTTCATGGACACTCCGGGCGGCCCGACGGGGCCGCCCGACCCCCCACCCGCAGAGCCACGGCACTCGGGGGCTCAGCGCGTGCCGGCGTCGACACCTCCCGTCGCGGATCAGCCGATTCGGCGGATGATACCCGACGAGTAACAATACTCGAACCCCGCGTTCGGTAGGACACTCGCAGACGGGGTTTGTCGCCACCCTGGACGCGAGTGACGCCCGAGCGACACTCGGTGGTCGACGCACGCGCGGCGGCCACACAGGTGCTCGGACGACCCGCCGACAGCGGCTCCCCGGCCGACTGTCTGCCATCGCATCGCACCACACCCGGTCGCGTCCTCCACGGCGCGACCGACTCCGGTTTCGGCTCCGCGGGTGACTCCAACCCGTCACCCGCGTTCTTTCACACGACCAGCCACGGCCAGTGCGACCGACACGGACGGTCAGTGCGACCGACACGGACGGTCAGTGCGACCGACACGGGTAACACGCCCACGAGCAGCGGTGCTCGCAGGTAATCCGGTCGCGTCGGTCGTCAGTCGTACTCGTCGGTCACGTCGTCGCCGTCGACCACGATCCGGTAGCCGTCGTCGGCGCCGTCGATTTCGACTGACACGACCGTCCCGGTGATCACGAACGCGTCGCCGGAGTTGCTACCTGTCGAGCCGCTTATCGTCACGGTGCCGTCGCCGTTGTCGACGACTTGGTCACCGGAGTCGGCGGCGACATCATCGGTCATGGTCTTCTCGGCGGTCCCCTCGACCACGATTTCGTACTCGAACTGGTTCTCTTCGGTCGAGAGGACTTCGAGGATCACCTCCGAATCAGCGGTGTCGTCGTCGCTGTCGTCGGCATCCCCGTCGTCACCGTCGTCCGCATCGTCGCCGTCGTCGGTGACGATACCGCTCGACACCGAGTCACCGTCGACCAGTACCTCGTACCCATCGTCGGTACCACTGATCTCGACGGACACGACCGTCCCGGTGATCGTGAACGCGTCACCGGAGTTACTGCCCGTCGAACCGCTAATCGTCACGGTGCCGTCGCCGTTGTCGACAACTCGGTCGCCGGAGTCGGCTGCCACGTCCTCGGTCATGGTCTTCTCGGCAGTGCCATCGACCACGATTTCGTACTCGAACTGGTTCTCTTCGGTCGAGAGGACTTCGAGGACTACCTCCGCACCAGCCGTGTCGTCGCCGCCGTCGTCATCGTCAGCGTCGGCGCCATCGTCCGTGACGATGCCGCTCGACACCGAGTCGCCGTCGACGAGCACCTCGTACCCGTCGTCGACGCCGTCGATTTCGACGGACACGACCGTCCCGGTGATCGCGAACGCGTCACCCGAGTTGCTACCGGTGGAGCCGGTGATGGTCACAGTGCCGTCGCCGTTGTCGACGACTCGGTCACTGGAATCGGCGGCGACATCTTCGGTCATCGTCTTCTCGGCGGTCCCCTCGACCACGATTTCGTACTCGAACTGGTTCTCTTCGGTCGAGAGGACTTCGAGGATGGCTTCCGATTCACCGTCGTCGCTGTCGTCGTCACCGTTGACCGGTGCGTACTCGTCGGTCACGTCCTCGCCGTCGAGCACGAGTTGGTAGCCGTCGTCGACGCCGCTGATCTCGACGGAGACGATCCGACCGGAGACGGTGAAGGCGTCACCCGAGTTACTGCCCGTCGAACCGCTAATCGTGACGGTGCCGTCGCCGTTGTCGACGACTCGGTCGCCGGAGTCGGCGGCGACGTCTTCGGTCATCGACTTCTCGGCGGTTCCCTCGACCACGATTTCGTACTCGAACTGGTTCTCCTCGGTCGAGAGGACCTCCAGCGTCGCGTCCTCGAGGTCGCCGGCGTCGCCACCGTCGCCCCCGTCGGTCGGGCCGAGCGGGACGAAGGTGCCGTCGCGGTCGACGGTCGCGACGAAGCGATCACCGGTCACCGACCCGTCGGCCTCGAACGCCCACCCGGCCCCGTTGTAGCGCCACAGGTCGACCTCGCTGTCCGTGTAGCCGGCGCTGTCGAGGTCGTACACCACGCGGAGCGAGGCGGGGAGTCGGTTCGCGACCAGCGCCTCGTCGGCGACGGGTGCCCCGGCGGTGGCGGTCGGGAGGGTGTCGCTCTGTACCGTGTCGAGCCAGAAGGGGTCGTCCTCGTCCGCGTCGACCTCGGCGGCGCCGCCCTGCATCGTGACGCGCACGTCGTCGACGCTGACGCGGGTCAACTCGATCGACCCGTCTTCGACGTCGATTGCGTGGCCTCCGTTGTCGCGGATCGTGACGTCGATCAGGCGTTCCCCGCTCGCGTAGTCGCCGTAGATTCCGGATCCGCCGTTGTTCTCGATGATCGTGTCCCGGATC
Organism: Halobaculum marinum; assembly: GCF_029338555.1. Classification (GTDB taxonomy): domain Archaea; phylum Halobacteriota; class Halobacteria; order Halobacteriales; family Haloferacaceae; genus Halobaculum; species Halobaculum marinum. The sequence continues at coordinate 1,561,762 of NZ_CP119989.1, forward strand.
GTGTTTCCGTTGTACGTGTCCGACAGCGTGATCCCGTGGCCAGCGTTGTCGGCGATGTAACTGTCCCTGATCACGTTCTCCCCGACGTCGTCGCTCATGCGGAGCGCCCCGCGGTCGGACCTGTCGGCGCCGTTCCCGGTGAGTTCGGCGTCGGTGAAGGTGATCCGCCCGACGTTCTGGGCGAGGTACAGTCCGACCTCGTCGTTGTCGGTCGCGGTGAGGCCGTCGACGCTCCCGTCGTACGTCTCCCAGAAGTAGAAGCCGACCCTGTTTCCGGTCGCCGTAACCGCTCGCACCTCGATGTCGCGAGACTCGGTGAACGAGATGCCGAATCTGTTATCGCTCGCGGTAACACCGAGGACGCGTACTCCCTCGACGCCCTCGTCGATGTTCGTCCCAATCTCGACGCCGTCCTGCCAATCGGTGACAGAGATGTTCCGAACGGTGACGTTCGAGAGCGGACCGTCGGCGACGCCGTCCGGGGTGCCTTCGTACGCTAACACTGCCGTGCCGACACCGTCTCCGGTCACCGTGTGTCCGTTCCCGTCGAGCACGACGTCCGACGACCGAACGTGGAGGCACGCCCCGGAGATGTCCGCGGTGATGTCGTCCGCGAGTCGGTACACCCCTGGCTGGGTGATCGTCGTGCAGGAGTCGATCGTCGTCGCGGTCTGCAGTTGCCCCCCGTCCGTGCCGATCGACACGGTAGGGGTGGTGCCGACCGCGACGGGTGCGACCCCGACGACAACCGTCACGGCGACGACGAGCGCGACGGCGGCGGTCCGGCGCAGTCGGGACGACTGGCTCATCGCGTCCCTCCGCGGTCGTCGCCGGGACAGGCGATCGAAGTCAGACGGATCCGGGGCGACGTTCGGTCCGTCGGTCGCCGGTCGACACCGCGGGCGATCGTGCTCGTGTCGAAGGTGGTGACGTACGCCATGGGTGAGTCGCCCGCGCGTGGTCCACCCGGGCGCGGGAGCAAACCGTACGCGAATTGATCACTAAGTTATGACACTCGTTCGACTCATCGGCGAGCGCAGCCGATGGGGCCGGCGTCGCGTGGTGAGCGCTTACTCCGCGTTCCTGGCCGCCGAGGATCCGAGCGCGAGGTCGGGACACTCACGACGCAGTCCGTCGGTAGTCTCGGGTGAGTCTGCGATGCGAACGGCTTACGGATGCAACTCGGTAGATTCCGTGATACTGCCGCCGCAGCGACCGTCGTGACCGCCGCGAGTGACTCGCGAGCGTTGCCGTGTGAGGAGTGACCGCGAGGAGAAGCCGGGGGCGGAATACGAAGGGAATGTTCGAATCCAGCCTACGGGTCGTTTTCAATCGAATCGGGAGAGGCACCGAACGCAGATGAGCCGGGACCACGCCGAGTACATCGAGACGCTCCGCGACCGCGTCGAAGAAGAGCGCGGGGACGAGATAGCCGAGGCGGACGCCGAACGGATCCTCGAGTTCAGCGATCAGTTGTACCTGCTGAAGAGTTCCTACTCCGACGCGCGCCACGAGAAGCTCCTCCGTCACATCGTCCGCATCGCCGAACACGTCGGGGGTGTCGCGGAGGCGCTGGAGGACCGTGACGCGGCCGAGGAGATCGTCCGTTGGATCAACCGAACCTACGACAACGAGGAGACGAACCGCGACTACCGCGTCGGCTTCCGGGTGTTCGCCCAGAAGGTGACCGACGGCGACGACGTGCCGGACAGCGTCGACTGGGTGCCGGCGACGACGTCCAGCAACTACGACCCCGCACCGAAGCCCAGCGAGATGCTCCACTGGGAGGAGCACGTCCAGCCGATGCTCGAGGAGTGCCAGAACGTCCGCGACCGCGCGATGATCGCGCTCCAGTGGGACGCCGGCCTCCGCGGCGGCGAGTTCAAGAGCCTCACCTACGGCGACGTCACCGACCACACGCACGGCCTCCAGGTGACCGTCGACGGGAAGCAGGGGCGTCGGACGGTGACGCTGATCCCGTCGGTCCCGTACGTGACGCGGTGGCTCGCGGACCACCCGACCAGCGAACCGGACGATCCGCTCTGGTGCTCGCTCCACCGACCGTTCGTGAAGCCGACCGACAGAGCCCTCACGAGCGCGATCGCGTCCGTCGCCGAGCGCGCCGGCGTCGAGCGGCCGGTCACGCTCACCAACTTCCGGAAGTCGTCCGCGTCGTACCTCGCCTCGCAGGGCATGAGCCAAGCGCACCTCGAACACCACCACGGGTGGGTCACCGGCTCGACCGCGGCGGCACGGTACATCGCCGTGTTCGCCGACGCGGCCGACAACGAACTCGCACGGATCCACGGGCGCGACGTGAGTGAGACGGAGCCCGATCCAGTCGGTCCCGTCGAGTGTCCGCGCTGTGGCGAGGACACGCCGCGAGAGCGGGAGTTCTGTCTCCACTGCTCGCAGGCACTCGACCCGACCGCGAACGAGCAGCTTGAAACGCTCACCAGAGCGCTCGAGGATCGCGCGGTCGCGGAGGGGGATTCGCGCCTCCTGGACGCAGCGCGGGAAGCGCGGGAGCGTCCCGCCTCCGCGCTCGCCGACGACAGCGTTCAAACGTTCCTCACCTCCGAGTCGGAGTCCGAGGACTGACTCATCGCCACGGCGAGCCGCTGGAGGAGTTCGTCGTCGGGGTAGTCCTCCGCGAGTCGCTGGAAGAGGTCTTTGTCTTCGTCGTCGCTCTCGTCGTTCGGGGTGGTGGGGGACGTGGACTTACTCATCGTCGTCACCTCCGGTCGGCTGGCCGGCGAAGCGGCCGTTCTCGTCTCGCTGGACGGTTCGCGCGGAGTCGGGGACCGGCCCGTTCGAGATCGGTTCGGCGCGGTCGGGGCGGTGCGGGCACGGGCCGTCGAGGTCGCCCCACGAGCGGCTCCCCCAGCGGGCGTGTCCGAACTCGGTGCCGTCGGGGCCGATCGAGACCCAGCGCCGGCAGATTCGACACTTGATGTTGCCCTTACGGTCCGGCGGGGCGGACTCTCGTGCGAGATGGGCGGGGAGGTCGTCGAGGACGTCGCCTGGAGAGCGTGGGACGGTGCTCACTGCTGATCACCGTCCTCGTGGCGCGGTAGAACGTACGCGGAGTGTCCCGTCGTCTCTCGGTGGCTCTTCGCTGTGGTCTCAGCCGCAGGCTTCCCTCGGTACCCACCGAGGCGACCGCAGGCGTCGTCGCACCACGTGATGTACTCTACTTCGTCTGTCTCAGGCTCGCCGCCGTCGGCGACGATCTTCCGGTCGGGTTCGACGTAGTCACCACTCTCGGGGAGCTCGCCCCGGTTCAGGTCCCAACGGAAGTAGAACCAGCGTACGTCGTCACAGTTGGCACACCAGTAGGAGGTGACGAAGCCGGAACTGGCGAAGTAGCGAACGATGCCGCAGTCCTCGCAGGCCGTCGCGACGGAGTGTGACTTGTACGAAGTCCCCCTCGTCCCGAAGGTCTTCTTCACCATCGGCCCAGTCGCACCACCCTTCCGCATCGAGAGCGGGACGTTGTAGCCGACGCACGGATCGCCGTATTCCCAGTCGTCACGGTCGCCGCAGTACCGGCGCTGCTCGATCTCTTGGCCGCCGTCCGTGACGATCCGTTCGTTCGCTGCTCGACACCCCTTCGCCGCCGCGATCTCGGCGCTCACGTCGCGGAACCACTCCCCCGCGAATGAGGCGCCGCCCTCGCTGTCGATCTCCAGCGAGACCTCGAACGCACGCCTCGCTGCCGCGCGCTCTTCTCGCAGATCTGCGAGTCGCTCCAGGCCACCGTCCGTCGCGACCCGGTGTGCGCCGTCGTCGAGGACGAACGCGATCTCGCGGAGCGTCACGGCGGCGACGTCGAACCCGCACGGCGCGAGCGTCGTCCGTCCGGGTCCGGCCGATGTAAGGCCGTGGTCCGCGAGCGCGCGTCCACAGTCGGGACAGTCGGTTCTCAGGGTGAGCGGTGCGTCCTCTCGTTCGGGGGTTTCATGGCCCCCCGTAGCGTCGTCGTACATGGCTTTCGTGCCTGCTTCACGAAGGCCCGCGCGGGCCCGTGCCTCTAACACGGGGTCCGCATTCTGCGAACCGGGACCCATCTGTGAGAGACGGGTCCGCGAAGTGCCTTCGCCACAAATGGTTCTGTAGGTGGGTGACTTAGTTCTTACCCACAGAACCATTTGTCTCTTAGACTGTATTGTTTGTCTGGGTGGTGCCATGAAAATAGTAAAGCGAGAGGCCAACACGGATTGGACCAATGCGGCCGCGCCTCGCTTCGTGGATGACTCCGGTTGATCGAGACATCCTCGAACTGCTCCAGAATCAGGACGGGAGGGAACTAGTCCTGACTCCGGGTGTGATCGAGGCCAACACAGATTGGGGGCGTCAGGCTGTTCGAGAACACCTGATGACTCTCCGCAAGGAGGGTCTGGTCGATTACGAGGACGAAAGCAGAGCCCTGTATCGTCTTTCAGAGAGGGGTCGGAATTACCTCGAAGGTCGTCTCGCTGTAGAGGAACTCGAGAACCGTGAAGAATGAGACACGGATACCCGCTCTCCGCGAAGCTGTTCATCGCCTTCGTGTTCGGCGGCACGTTCGCGCTGCTGGCGCTCGTGTTGTTCTGGCTCTGAGTCGCGAGCATCTGACTCACTCCGTGATCACGTCGAGGTGCAGTCCCAGCCGCTGGACCGTCGCCTCACACCACGCCGGGACGAAGCCGGATCCTTCGTAGATCGCTTCGTCTTCGTCGGTGACGCGGAACCGTTCGTGGTCGTCGCCGCGCCTGAGCGTCACTCCGACTTCGCTGGCGTGGTAGGCCTCTTCGTCGATGCTGAACCGGATCTCCGGCGCGTCGTCGTCGGTGTCCTGCGGGGACAGGACGCGATCTCTCGTCGACATCGAGCGAACGGAGTACCGTTTCGGGTTTGAATAGGTGAGAGAAGCCGACTATTTTCCGAACATTGGTGTAGAGAATCACCATACAGTGACGACTCGTGGATTCAGTCCCGGACAAAAATCCTAAAATTACGGCACTTCCGGACACGAATATTGTGGTAATCTGTGTTTCCGGCATGCTGTCTTGAATAATACACGTTCAGGCCGAACCACAATATGTATTAATAATAAACACTCAGATGCGAATTGATATTCCATGAGCGAGACTGCTGATGTTCCAGATCCATACATTCGTGACGGTCTGAGTAACCGGCCGGTTACGTCGGAGGTGATTCAGTCGGAGATGAGCTATGTAATTGACTCGTTAGTGAATCCGGAAGAAGCAGGCCAACGATCAAACGGTGTTAATGACTCCAATCAGGAACTCCGACGAGATCGATGGGAACGTCTCTGTGAAATCTATGACGAACTTGTTGAAGAGTTATCTGATAATGAGAGTGTCTATGGATTACAGATGGGCTATTTCAATGACGTTGGCGGACACCCGATTGGACTCGTAGTTGCTTTGCATCATAGCCCTTCATCCACACTTACAGGCAGGGTCCCGGATGACATTCTAACGCGAATTCGCGATGGACAAATCCAACTCGTAAAGGATAAACCCAGCTCGACAGAGCAGGTCAGAGTCTTTGGGTTCGCACTCCCGAAGATATCAACAGAGGCGTAGAGATAACTGTTAGTTGGGGTTCTGTTTACCGGTAGAATTTATCCTGCTGAATCTATATGACGGGATGTGATAATCCAAAACATTAATTCACACACCAGAGGTATGATGTGTCTCAAGTAGACGAGTCAGATTGGCAACCTGAACAGCCGGGTAGTACACGCGACATATGGCGCTATCTTAGTTTCCCAAAGTTCGTGTCTATTCTCGACACAGAAAGCCTGTGGTTCAGTGCTGCATCTGAATTTCAAGATTCTCACGAGGGGGCACTACCTCTACCAACAGTAGAACAAAGAGTGGCGAAACGCATGGGTCCGCCAGAGGAGATCAATGTCGAACAGCTGTTACAATCATCTTTGTTAGAAACGCTGCTCCACATCGGCACTAGTAAAGCAAGCTACATGAGCTGTTGGCACCTGAATTCGTATGAATCGGTCGCGATGTGGGACCTCTACTCTAGTGAAGGCAAAGGAATTGCTATCCAAAGCACAGTTCAGGACTTTAAGCACTCAATTGAGGACCGTCCAGTGAAGTCGGGTTCGGAGACGGAGGAATACGACAATCCACAGGAGTTGATCGAACTTGGGAAAGTGGAATATATTGACTACGCAGAGGATCAAATACCACACGGAAATCTGACTGCGCCACTATTCCACAAGCGGAAGAGTTTCAGCCACGAGAGAGAGTTCCGGGCGGTATATTCAAAAGTGGGAGACGTAGCCGAGCTACTTGATAGGGAGGAACCTCAGCTGGACATGTTTGAAGACTTTCCAGCCGGTGAGCCAGTGTCGATCAATATCGATCAACTGATTGAAAAGGTGTATATCGCTCCCGACTCACCTGATTGGTTTGAAAGTGCTGTCAGAGCGGTCATTCGGGAATTCGACTTTGACTTTGAGACGCAACGATCATCTCTCGAAAGGGATCCAATATTTTAGACTATAACGTCTGTAAAGAATGAATTGAGATTGATATAGAAAATCTGTTTCCAGATAGCAACCATGTCGAAAATGAGAACCTACCCATCTTGGGCAATCGACAGATAACGCGTCCCTCGCCCACTCCCCTGCTTTCGGATACACCCGTACCGAACGAGGACGTTCAGATACCGCCGACGGTCGCGACCGTGCGCGTCCGGGTACTCCACCTCGAACCGATCAGCCAACTCCCCGGCGCGGATCTCGCCCGCGTCGTCGATCATGTGCTTCAGTAGTCGATGCGGGGTGTCCAGCCGCTCGACGTTGTACCGCCGGATCGACTCCATCGCCGGTTCGCGGACGTCGGCGATCAGCGCCGGCGTGACCCGTTCGTCGCGGGCCTTCCCCTCGACGTAGGCCTCACGGAGGATCGATATCGCCTCGCGAGCGTTCCCAGCGGCGGTGTCCGCGATCAGCTCCAGCGTCCCGTCCGTGATCCCCGAGAGGTCGCCCGCGTCGACGCGCGACTGGAGGATGTCGACGAGCTCCGACTGACTGTACCGCTTGAGTTCGATGTGTGGGCCGGTCCGGAGTCGCGACGACGTCGCGGCGTCGAGGCGCGCCGCGAATCGCTCGTACTCGTGGACGACGAACACCGGCGTCACGCCGTCGGCCTCGAAGAGGACGTGCGGGAGGTGCTCGTCCTCGATGTGTTCCGCTTCGTCGAGGGTGAGGACGATGGGCGAGTCGGCGTCCTCCAATTGCGCGAGGTACGACGACGCGGCGTCCGCCTTCGGCGATGAGCGCGTCTTGAGCCCGGCGTCGACCAACGCCTCTTCGAGGATCGCGGCGCGCGAGCGCGTCCGGAGACAGTCGACGTGCGCGGTGTTCACCGCCGTCTCCCGGCGGAGTTCGCGGACGGCGAACCGCGAGACTGCCGTCTTGCCCGCGCCCGTCGGCCCCGAGATACAGATCGGGTACGCTGGGCGGTCCGAGCGCAGCGGGTCCAGGGCGTTCGCGAGCTGCCCAAGCGCGGCGTCGCGGTGGGGCATCCGCTCGGGGACGCGGTCGAGTTCCAGGACCCGCGGGACGGATGTACTCACTCCGCCCGCCATTGGTGCCGTGGGTGGATCCAGTCCCAGTCGTCGAGGTCGACCTCGGCGAAGTAGTCCTCACGTCCGGCGTACCGGATTTCCTCGGGAACGTCTCGGGCGAGGTCGTCGACACCGTCGACGTTGAACCCCGCGGCGACGACGTGGTTCCAGAAGTAGTCCCAGTACAGCGCGACCTCGCACTCGTTCACGAGTCCGAGGAGTTCGTAGCGTCCTTCGTCGGCGTCGGTGAGGTGACGGGTCAGCGTGATCGCCTCACTCGGGGAGCGGTGTTCGGCGATCGTCCACGCGAGTTCGCCCTTGGTATGGGTGAAGACTCCGCGTTTCGTGCTCGACTTTGACATCACCTCGATACCGACACGGTTCGGTATTAGAAGCGATCCAAGGGCGGAGTGTAAGTAGAGGCACCCGGATGCGGGTCGAATTCTCACCGGTAGTGAACGCTGGCTAGTGCAAGCGTCTGTTGAACATCGGAGTGTTGGAACATGATTCGCATTGACCCACCCAGAGTGACAGGTCACCCATCAATTAGCGACCGAAACTACCATTAGCAGACCTCCCAATGGACGCCGTATGGCGATTCCTCGGGACTCGAGTACTGGCAAATATGTGACTGAATACTCGCCAGCTCGAATCATCCTGGGACTTGCATTTGACGGCTCTCACAGTACGGGGGAGGTAGAGGACAAACTGGGCTGTAGTCGTGAAACTGCCCGACAGAAGCTCCTACTGCTTGAGAGCTGTGGTGTCGTTACTCAAAAGACGGTCGGGGACACATTCGTTTGGTCGCTGAGCGAAGATGCTCTTTCAGAGCGGTCCAATGCGATCCAATCTCAGGATACCATTGAGTTGCTGATCACGGAAACGCTTCAGGAACTCGCTGATCATCTAGCTCAACCTGGCCAGGCACTCCCCGAGAACATTATCGAGTGGATCGAAGACAGAGATGTTGACGACACACTTTCTGAAGCGGTTTTCGCATATCGGATGGGTCTATTCAAGCGACTGCTCAGGGCAACGCTCTATTCGCTCCATGAGGACGAGCACGAGTCGCTGGACCCGTTAGTTGCAGATATTCACTGGAACAGCCAGTTGGACTACGCGTACAAGGAAACCGGCGACAGCGGGCTTGCACGGGCTCCTATTGAGCGTCTCATTGACTCGGATGTCGAGATCGTCTCGAAGCTACTCATCGCGCTAACCAACGCACTTGGCAACGTCGAGAACCCCGCAACGACGCTCACGACAGTGTATGAGTCGTTGGTCCCGCAAGACACCCGACGTTCGTTAGGTCAATTCGGGACTCCCGACTATGTGAGCGACTTCTTGGCATCATGGGCAGTTCGGGAGGCAGATGACTCAATTCTTGATCCCGGTATCGGTGCTGGTCAACTCGCTTCGAGTGGGTTGGACCGGAAACTGAAGCTTGGCGCGGAGAGACCGCTGTCAGAAATCACTGGCGTAGACGTCGACGATGTTGCGATTTCAATGGCGTCGGTAACGCTCAAACTTGTGGATGGTTCTGGTAAACCCAATCTGTACTTGAATGACTTCATGGAGTATAGTCCGCACAGCTGGGATGAGGATTCGTACGAGCAGAAAACCGTCGACGGCGTCATCGCAAATCCTCCTTACTCCCGACATCAAGCACTGGATGAGGAGTTCAAGAATACACTCTCTGAGACCGTGTCGCGAGAGACCGGCCGAGAATTTTCTCCGCGGACCCCGTTGTATGGGTACTTCATCGCTCACGCGGCACAATTCCTCGAAAGTGGTGGTCGATTTGCCGCAATCGTTCCTTCGCAGTTTTTCGACACCGAATTTGGGCGCGATTTGAAGGAGTACCTACTATCTGAGTTTACAATTCATGGCATCGTTCAGCTCGCCGATGAGCTCGATGTCTTTGAGGATGTCCGTACCCGTCCTAGTATCCTCCTCCTTGAGAAGGGTGCACCGGACCACTCTCACGAGATCAATTTCTGTCGCCTCACAAGCTGGGACGGGATAAGCGATGCCCCAGAGCTACTCCAGTCCGATTTTGAGTCCTTCCCAGCGGTCGAATCCAATACCACAGTTGTGCAAGATCTAGTACCTGCCCATCAGCGATGGTCGGTCTACCTCGACGAGACTGAAATTTTAGACCGGTCAGAGCTCACCGAGTTTGAGACAATCGCCTCGATCAAGCGGGGAATTGCAACGGGGAGTAACGACTTCTTCTGCCTCACTGGTGAAGAAGTCGCAGATCTTGGAATCCCGGAGAAGTATCGAAGGCGGATCATCAAGTCTGCACGTGGAATGGACTATGTTAATCTCACTGAGTCAAACTGGGAGACATGGGAGACTGAGGGGAAGTCAGTTTGGCTGTTGTACTGTCGTGAGGATGGTGCGCCAGTCGAACGTAACGAACTTCCTCGTACTGTTGATGAGTACCTGGCGCAAGGCGAATCGTCAGGGGTCACTGATGGGTACCTCGTCTCAAAACGGTCCTACTGGTACCAGGTCGAAGCACGCGATCCTGCACCGATCCTTGGCAAATACATGAACCGGACTGGTTTCCTGTTCATGCGGAACGATGCAGATCTGCTCACACTGAATAATGTCCACGCAATCGACCTCAACTTCGGATATACCGATGACGAGCGTGACGCACTTTTGGCGTATCTCAACAGCACTGTCATGGAGCAAATCCTCAGTGCGGCCAGCCACGACTACAGTGGCCTGCAAAAAATCGAAATCGGCCAGCTGAGTGGTGCAGCGGTAATCGACCCCCGGGAATTGACCCCGTCGAAGCGGGAGACATTGGCCAATTCTTTTGACGAGCTCTGTGAGAAGCGACAAAACGGTCGCAGTGGTGAGGAGGTCATCGAGGAGATCGACAAATCCATCGAGAGCATCTTGGATCTTCGTGCACGAGATAGTAATGAGCTTCAGTCAAATTGAATGAGCGTAAAATGGCATGCTACAGTGGACTTGATAATGAACTTCTTCGGTAATCAGTGAGCCAAGATCGTTAGCATGACTGATCACAATCAGTTTGTGAGCTAAACTTCCGGAGCAACCCCCGGAATATACCTCCTAGTAAGTCGAAAGGAATGTGCTAGCATCATACTTTCTGATAGGGTCTAATTTAGATAGGGCGGTGACGGTTTTCGTCTAAAATAGGTGTTCCATCATCTCTTATGCAGTGATGGACGTACCAGGACTCAGAAACCATCTTTTGACCTCCGAACCCGTGCTCGAATGATTCTTCTGGGAATCTCGGAATATGCTCCTGTATTATCTCTTCAGAAGGCCATCCTCTACTCTCAATAATTGTGTCGGGGAGGTGATCATTCAGGATCATATAGCCCACAGAAACCACATCAAATGGGGGACATGGAATACGTGGGAAGGCCGGATATGACCGCTCATGTTCTGCAGGATCCCAATGTTTGAGCGCGCTCGTATCTACACAGTTCGGATTATACTGTGCATGGAAGATTGGGTGATTTGCGTCTTGCTCTCCATCATCGCCATTTGCCTGGTCCCCATTTAGGTCGAAGTCAAAATGTAAGCCCTGTACTCTTTCTCTTGCTTCTTCACCGTCGGTTTCGATGAGTTTGAGATAAACCATTTCAGTTGAGGACTTTGAGATCAGATAGTTCTCAGAGCCATCCTTGGTTCGCTTTCCGATTGTCATCGCGAACTGAATATAGATCTCCACCTTTGTAGATTCATCCTGGGGACGATACGGGACTGGACCCAAACGGACTGCGGTACCCTCATCTGTCTCGATAGTGATCGTATGCTCGTCAGCAAGGTCAATAGTAAAATTTTTTGAAGGGCTGTCGTCGGATTCTGTTTCTTTTGCCAAGTTATTCAGATATGTAGCGTATGCTTTGGTAAGTTTCGCTTTGTCTCCCCCGTGAACTTCTTCCCATTCCATAAATTTACCACCCCTTCAGTTTCATCCAAGCTTCTTCACGCAGACGACTAAGAGACGCTCCGGCAGGAATCCAAGCTTCGGGACTGACTGAATGTTCCTCACAAACTGGGACATTTTCTAAGATACAATAGTAACCAGCGCCCTCATGCTCCTCCACACACATGACTGAGTCTACTTCTATTCCCTCCCGGGACAGGAAGTCAATGGTGGTCACTGTTCCGTCATCTTCGACAGTTGTGTTCATAGCAAGAATATTATCCAGTTCTGCAGTCCACCAGTAGTCACCCACCTCCGAAAATGGCCCTTTATATCGGGCGTCTTCAAATCTACTACGAATTTCGTTGTTGGTACTGAATTCCTCTACATCGATTCCCAAATATGACGCAGCGGCGATCTCATTGACCAATACACCAGGATACTCGAGAAGTTGATTCACCATCCAATATCCAAGGACAGTTGCCTTACGACGAATTGCGTCTTCCTTACCTTCATTCTCTTTTAACAGAGATAGACTCTCAGACTGGCCCCAGGAGTACTTGTCAATGTCCGGTTTTGAACTGATCGGGACATTATCGAGTTCCTTAATAAACTCCGATGGCGGTTCGAATAGCTCCTCTGGCGACGCCTCTGCCATCCGCTCTGTCAGGTGTGTTCGGATTTTGTCGAATCCTTTGATCAGAGCTGCACACTTTAGAGCCATCTGTTCATGGCCGCCGTTGCGGGGTAGCAATCTGATTATCTGATCATCTGATTCTTTGACGCTGTCTGGGTCGGCGTATTCGCCGTCGTCACGGTGATAAACGCAAAGGGGAATTCCAAATTCGCTACAGGCTTCTCGAACATCGGCCCGGCGAACAGTACTGCTTTGATACTCGTTTAATTCAGCATCTAAGATGACCAGTAGAGGATATCCTTCGTCTTCATCAGCTAGAAGTTCCTTCACGTATTCTGTATCATCAAACTCGCTTTGATTTCCATCATCTCCAAGGAACTCCTCAATTCTGAACCGTTCCGTGTCAATATGTGATTCTAAAGGAGACTTGAGATCTTTCAGATTCGACTCATTGTCTTCAAAAATGTAAATTCGGTGTTCCATTGTGTGACCTTCTGTCATCGTTTAAATCTCACCTCAAAACAAGTTTCGAAATCCTCTGGAGCCTCTACTACTGATATCTCTCCATCTGAATTTTCTACAATTCGTCTTACCACATACAGTCCTAACCCTACACCTGCTCCGAGAGGGTCGTCGTCTCTGTTCTCTGTTGTGCTGAACAAAGGATCGAAAATCCGATTTTCTAGTCCCGATGGGATCCCACTTCCGGTATCAGCGACGCGCAATTTATGCCAGGTATCCGTATTTTCAGCCTCAAACCGAATTATCCGACCATTATTTTCGGGAGGTACCTCTAAAACGGCTTTGATTGCATTCGTAAATAAGTTCATCAAGACGCCGGTGTAGACACTGGGATTGACCTCAGGTGTCTTAATATATTCTGGGTACTTGTGTTCGATAGTAATTTGTTTTCGATCTGTATAGTGACTGAATTGCTCGATTATTTCCGCTGTTTTACCCTTAACAAAGAGCTCATTTTGGGTATCTTCTTCTAACCCTTGCATGAACCGTTTCGAATAGCCAAGTTGCTTCTCGAACTTGTCTCGAGCCTCTCGTGTAACATCTAATCGATGTTCTAATGCTTCAGAGCGCTCATTTTCGGGGGTTTCCTCCCATGCCTCAATCATTTGATCCGCACTGCGAAGTAACTCGTTCGTTTCATGTGTCATGAATGCCGCAACGGCACTCATGAGGTACATTGACTCTACAGAACTCTGAAAATCTACTTCCGCCTGTTCATATCTGTCGACTTTTTCACTTAGTTCTGAATACGACTGCTCTATTTTTGGCTTGATTTCCTCATTGATCTTCCGCTGAAAGTCGTTGGTGGTCCTGAGAGAATCAGCTGACTCTGCCGACGGAGATCTGCCGGGCGAGTCTGTACTTACGTCCCCGTTTGAGAATGCGTCATCAATTGATAGCTGTCCCTTTGTCTCTGTAGATTGTCCGCTCTCAGGATTCGTTGTCGAGTTCGTTTCTGACTTAAATTCTTTTGCGGCAGATTCTAGTTCTTCTTCTATCTCTTTCTGCTGCTGCTCGATCTCGCTCTTCAGTTCCGATTTGGATTCCTTTGCTTTTTGCCTTTTTCTACGGAGTTCCTCTTCTTTGTCAAGGATAGCGATAATTTCGATGGCACCGCGCGCAATGTCACGGAGTTGGTCCATGGCCTCATTCTCAATGAACCCTTGCCGGTCCATGGCTGGAACTAGTTTTTGCAAACTCTCGTCTACGTCCTCGCTCTCACCGGGACGATAGCTAGAGACGTTCAGTGACCCCAGTATTTGATTCTTCGATGGAAGATTGAGTTGGTGCTGTTTCGTATCGGCAAGCATCTGTCCCCCACCAGAGGAAATGTTGGAGGTGAATGTTGATCGCCATTGGCGTTCACGTCTTGCCTGAGATTCGGAAATATTCAACCAATCATTCAATTCATCTCCGTAGGGCGGTACACGGAAATTCTTATCAATAATTCTTACCCCTCCGTTATTTCTAAGCCACTTCGGTACGCTTCTACCGTCAATAGTGTTGAGATTTCTAAATAAGCCCGAGTAGTTCCAATTAAAGTATCGAATCTCGCCAAATACGTCATCCAAGAGGTTCTTTCCAAGATTGAATTCGTACACCCTGGACTCTGATTCATTATCATCATAGCCATACTTATATTCACAGTCATACCTGACAGTCGTTTCCCTCACCGAAATTTCGACTTTCATCACATACCGTTCATAGATCTCCTGAGCGGCACTCTTCTCGGGGGCTCCTTCCCCGGGAGGTGCAAAGTAGACCGAGAATCCAGGGTCTGCTTTGTCTGAGCCTCCTCCCGGTTGCATCTCCGAACGATTCGTCTGATAAGGCGCTGAAATAATATCTAGGACTTCTCCGGAGACCTCTTCTAATTCATCCTGGGTCCAATTGCTCTGTAGTTGGGAGATCTCGAGAGTCGTCCCCTCCTCCTCCACATCAGCAGTCTCTATCTGATACGTAACCTCTTCACTTTCCAAAGGCTGCCCACTCTCGAAGTCTCCCCACTTCAAATCAGCGGTCAACTGTCGGTATTCTTGATGTTCTTCATACCAAGCGACAGTCTCGATCGAGAGCTCCAACCCAAGGTTTCGAACGGCGAATCTGCCCACTCCCTTTGCGCCGGTCAACTCACGGTTATATCTCTTTGAGGTCTCCTGTTCAAGTCTACTGTTCGTCGCAATTGTCATCCAGTAATCTCGAAACTCCTGCTCGGTCATCCCGTGCCCATCATCCTTTACGAACAGACTATCTTCCTTGAGCCAGATATTGCACTTGGTAGCATCCGCATCGTAGGCGTTCTTGATGAGCTCTGAGAGAGCGATGTCCGGAGTAGCGATAAGCCGCTCTCCGATCTCAGAGAGAAGCTTACTATCGCTGGAGAATCGGACTGTCCCCGAATCTAATGTTTCGCGGGAATCAGATTGAGACATTTGATATGTCTTGTTACTGGATGGTAATAAATCCGGGCGAATGGGACAGAGAACGCGTAGAACGTCTCTCGGTACGCCAGAGTTCGGAAAGGGAGCAGTCAGTGCAATTTTGGATGTGGTGGAATTGCTTGCTCCAGAGTTTGATCAACTACTTGGAGAGCTTCAGAGGTTTTGGTTCGCCGTTCATCGGAACGAAATCAGGGATTAGCTTGTGGATCAAGAATCGGTACTCAGTACTACAGGAGAATCGGGAATCACCCTTCGTTCGAGAGGTGGTCTAAATACGTGTATACTTAGCAGATGATTCATGTGGGAATTTTGAGTACCATAGACAAGGCATGGTGCTGTGAGTTCGTTTAACTATTATATTACAGGTGCGTCGGCAAGCGTTTCATATCGCTCTCCTGTTTTAATGTTTGAGACAAGGTCCGAGAGCAATAATGGTCGGTACTCAATCCGTTCACAAGCGACATTGACACGTCGAGTTTCTGGATCGATGAACGGGTACTTTGCTGGGTTTTCGTGCTCGTGGCCCGAAATGATCCACCCATCGAAGTAATCTGGGGCGTGCTCTGCTTTGTGTGTGAAGTAGAAACTATACCCCTGGAAATCAAGTCGCCTCGATTCCTTGATGTCTATCGCCGAATCAGCGAAGCTGGACTTCGGAATTGGGGCGTGATTCCCAGCAATCAGATTGACCGTCCCATTGAGTTGATCCAACCTATAGAGGGCGTGGCTTTCCCGCCTTTCGGGTGGCTCCCCACCGAGTAGATCGCCAACGTGGTAGACGGTGTCTGCCTCGTCGACGACCGAATTCCAATTGTCGATGAGAGCTTCGTTCATTTCATCCACCCCGTCAAATGGCCGGTCCAACTCATTCACCATCTTCGGATCGTCAAAGTGGGTGTCCGAGATGACATAGATCGTCATAGTAGCTCACACACAACGGTTGGTATAATCTCTTGGTCTGCCGAAGCCCCTGAGTCAGCGTATCTGGCCGAGATCTTCACTCTCGTTTTATCAGAACATCTATCTTCCATAGATAGATTGCAAAGAACATGGAGGACGATCCAGACCTGTTTCTTGCACCCTGTAGTAGGGAGCATAAGGAAACCACCATCAAGTACTTCCGAGATACGGTCCTCGAGGGTATTGATCCTGCTCAGTATCAAGAGGTTGCAGATCTCGGATACGAGGGTCGGACTCCGGTGTGGGGGGTGGTGAGCTCGAAGAAATCGACGTGGGAGCAGATGGACGAAGGCGACGTAGTCCTATACTACACGAAGGCTGGCGAGTACACGCATTGTGCTACCGTCTCCGGAAAGTTGGCCGACGAACGAATAGCACGCCACATTTGGGAACCATATGATGAAGGCCGAACGGTCGATGATATCGAGGAACCGTGGACCTACATGTTCTTTTTGCGGAACGTCCAGGAGGTCGATATCCCGGCAGAAGTCGTTCACGGCACACTCGGATACGAAATGGAGTATCCACTCGGGTTTATGCGGCCCTCGGACACGGCACACTCCACTCTTCGGGGAGAGTACAATAACGTAGAGTCGTTCCTGACTGAACAGGGCTACGCATACCGCCGGGAGCTGGAGACCGTGGACTCGGGTGACCAAGTCGAAGAATTCTCTCCGAGTAGCCTTCGTGACCGATCCGGATCCTCGGTGGGAACAATCGAAGACAACCCCCAATCTATCGAGTCCACTATCAACCCTGCTGAGACCGAACGAAAGAAGAGAGAGCACGAGACCATCCTCGACTTCATAGAGGAACGCCTCACAGCGGCAGGTTTTCATACCGGTGAGACCTCAAGGAGCGATCTCATCGCGATTGGCAAGGGGGGAAGTGGTTCTGGCTGAAGGGAAAACGATCCACGAAGACAATGAGAAGACACAGATTCGCTCGGCGCTTGGTCAACTTCTAGAATATCGTTACCAAGACATCCGAGTCAACGAAAGCCTGGACGGTGAACCACTACTATTTCTAGTACTTAGTCAACGGCCTTCGGACTACTATGCGGCATTCCTCCGAGATCTACAGAGTGATGGGATCTATACTTGTTGGATAGAGGACAAAGAGATCAGAGGCTTCAGCGAATTCGCCGATGTCTTTGAGAGCTTAATTTAAATATCCGAGCCCGAATCCATCGCCGAAAACTTCTGTCTCGATGCTGAATTCTGGTACGACCTCTCGGTCGAAACAGTCGAAACAACTCGTTTCGACGGACTTCGACACCCCTACCATCAACAAGGAGCCGTGATCGTCTGGAAACTTGGGTGAGCGGAAAGTGCAACGTGAATTAGATGACGGAGACAGAGATCTGACGGTCTACCGTTGCTGGTGGGGCCGGGGGCCCCGAACACACAGAGACAAGCTCAGTATATCTTATCTATGATATTCTGGTGCAGGATTTCATTATCAACTAATCTGATATACGATTGTGTCTTAGCCCGCTCTGGATCAATCACGCTGATGGACCGGTAACTGAGACTCAGTATAACCAGCAAGCAATCGACCGAGGATACGGACTTTTACATTGGGGAGATCGCCCATCTGCGGATCCCGAAGACTACCAGGACAAGAAACGGAAGTGCAGGACCGAGCTCCGCCGCCTTAGTGAAGCTGTGGAGCAGGACCGACTTGTTGTTACCTTCTACAATCCACTAAGCAGGATCACGATTGCGAAGCCTGAATCTGTTTGTATTATTCCTGCCACGGATACCGCACTTCAAGATCCCATTGACGTCGAACCCCGAGGGAGTACCACTCTAAACGCAGAGTATTCGCGGATTTTCAAAGGAATCCGATTTTCAGAGAGTTCTTCTATAGAGGTCTCTCCGACAGAAGCCCCACCTCTATTTGACACGGATCTGCACCCTCCACACTATGCTGCGTGTAATTGGGGAAAGATC
Source organism: Halobaculum marinum (assembly GCF_029338555.1). GTDB lineage: Archaea > Halobacteriota > Halobacteria > Halobacteriales > Haloferacaceae > Halobaculum > Halobaculum marinum. Next base: position 1,579,798 of record NZ_CP119989.1, read on the forward strand.
GACGAGGAGATCGTGGAGGCGGCATATCGGAAAGAGCCGATTCCATACGTTGCATCGAGCCTCACACCTACGCAAGTTGAAGTTTGTGCTGAAGAGTATCTCCGCTCGATATACCCCTCTTTCCGTCGAACCTCGACATTAGGCGGTGAGCAAAAAGACGTTGATGTTATTGGACATATTGGGCCTACGCATGGCCCGGCAGTGATTGCTGAGATGACTGGTGGGGATAGGGATGACGCTCAGAAGAGGGCTGGTCGATTGGAGAAATACAGTGATCGATCTGAGCATCTCTATCTGTTCGCACCTTCGGGGAGCAAGCCGGATTCGGTTCCTAAGTCGATTGAATTCATTCCGTTAGAAGAGGTCTTCAGTTTCCTCGACGGATCTAACCGGACGAGATCGATGCTAAACGAGATGCTAATGCAAGCGTAGAATTACCCCGTCTATTGAGGTTGGATTTTATTTGAATATGGGCAAGCCATTGCCGGAGCAGAACTGGAAAGTGAATGCAAACGGCTCAGAAATTAGATCGACGAAAGTGCACGCCCAGCCTGTGCGATATCTTAGCTCAGGGTCATTCAATCATCTACCGGCCACCAATCGAGTTGAGAATTCCGCTCTTGGATAAACTCAGTACGGACCGGTGAATCCTTGAGAGCGGGGATTTGAGCCCCTTCGCGGAGTGTTAAGGTGTTTTGAAGCCAAGGGTCATTGGACTCGAACTCCGGAGATACCCATAACCTCCCATTGGCATCGAAGGTCCATAGGTCAGCATCAAAGGCTGCGTGGTGAGTATGGGTGAGAAGCACGACGTTGCCGATGTCTTCTGCGATCTCCGGATGATCAGCTCGTCCAAGTATATGGGCAACCTGGAGGAGTCGAGGATCGGATATCTCTGTCAGAATACACTCGCCGTACGTGTCGTGAGTCTCGTTTCTAAATTCCTGACTGATCCTGACCTGAGTCTGCTCTCCCGTTGATATCCGGCCGGCAGTATCCGTGGTGTCGGATGGACCTGCAATGGTCGTATCATCTACTGGTTCTGGGGTGACTGAGGCCTCCCCATATCTCATTCCTGGAGTGACTTCTCCGGACTCCACCCACTGATGCCATACGTCCGGGGCCAGTGCGTCGGAGCCAGTTTCCGTACGCTGATGTATCCACGACAGAGGAACCTCTTCAACGTCGAGGACACCGAGATGATAGAGATAGTTCGGTGTGGGGACACCGTTGTCCTCGAATTCGTCGAGCTCAACTTGTTCGATTACACAGAGGCCGTTGAACTCGACAACTCCTGATTCTGGGCGTCTGAAAACCAAAATTGGAGGGTAGCGAGTCCGTTGGTCAGTAGTGTTTAATCGGTGAACAGCACGCAATTGCTGGTTCCCGGGGAACTCGTCCTCATCAATCGGTTCATCAGACTCCGAACCGCTCCGCTTCGCGTCACCCCAGTAGTGGATCAGCCCATTGTTCAGGTCGAATTCGTCGTCCCAGCGGTTGAATCCGTCAGGGTCGTCGAGTTCTGAAGAGACAATAACAACTGCAGTAACCTCCCCTTTTTGAGGACCGGTCTTGGCTTCGACGACACGAATTCCGGCGCTATTGCCTATACCTGATTCGAGAGGGCCCTTGATCCAACTTTGGAACTCATCACGTTCCGGATCCGTCGAGTCGTAGTATCGCGCTCCAACACGGTACCAATTCTCGGAATCCTCAGACCTTGATGATTCGGCCTGGTCGTCGATTGAATCGTTGACGGCGTAGCTAAACACCGCATCCCAGTCATCCACATGACGAGCTAACGGCCCATCGTATTCGCCTGAACCGAGGACTCTGATTTTCTGGTCTCCTTTAGAATACGTACCGGCGGTGACCATCTCCTCGGTCAGGAACAGGAAATGGTCCTGGTCGAGATCGTATCGGCCGGTATCCCAGACGTCGAGTGTAATATTGACTACCCTGCGGGGATCGTCACTTTCGGCCTGCTCCTGCTCTCGATTATATCGATGCCAAATGTATTCCACGCCTTGGTCGTCGCGGAACTCCCGACTCTGGCCTTCGGAGGTCCGTACCTTCCCGATAATGCCAGGATCTTCTCCTAATACGAAATGGAAAATTCGCCCGTCTGTCTCAGCAGTAAATCGGATACCCCTGTCGTTTGCTCGTTTACGGAGTTCGTCTACCCAATCAGAAATTGCTTGGACTGGCATATCGAGTTACTGTAATTACTCTCTCAAAGTGCTTCGGTCAGACCTATCAGAATTGAGGCTATCCTATTACCCCGGTAATAGAGGTTCAGAAGGCCTCAAGGTTTGTTCGGTCGTGTTTCACTACCAGAGTTCCTCGGCTTCAGCGTCGAGCTGGCTTCCGGCGTACTGCAAATAATCGTTCGCGCTCGAGAGGTCTGCGTGCCCCATCGTCTGGCGGATATACTGTGGAGTCGCTCCCCGCGCCGCGATCAGCGTCCCGTAGGTATGCCGGAGCACGTGTGATGTAATCTTCTTCCGAATCTCCGTCTCGGCGGCGACTCGCTTCACGCGGTTGGTGACGGTCTGTCTCGTCGCGTCGTACGACTCGTGGTAACTGAAGTAGTCGCGGAGCCGTCGAACAGTGCCGGGGTGTTTCAGCGGAATCGTCCGCGCAGAGTGCTCGGTCTTCGGAGTCCACTCGCCTTCGGCAGACGGAACACGAAGCCGCTCGGCCTGCCAATCGATCCACTCGTCTCGGAGATGAGCGAGTTCGTTTGCTCGCAGGCCGGTGTGGGCGAGTGTGTAGATTGTCACCTGGTGGGTGAGGTTATACTCGTCTACAGCGTCGAGCAGATCGTCGAGTTCTTCTTCGATTAGGGGTTCGCGTTTCCACGCCATGCGTCGTTGTCAAAGAGGTTTCCAGAGGAAGCTTATGAACGGCCCGCACGGCAGGGTCAGTAGAGTTGAGTTTGACAGTCCCCCGTCTCTGTAAAACTGCATCGTCCCAGTGAACTCAGAGGCTCCCGAACGTTACAAATGGCTGATCCGTATACAGACATAGGGAGCCACCCTACAGAGATGGTGTCAGAAACCTGGCGCCTGATATAGAGAGTACATGGGGCACGCAGTCTCCTTACCTCGATTGATATAGGGGGTCATTGCTCACTGTCTGGCAGTTCCGTCCGGGAAATTTTTATCACAATAGAGGTTGACATCTTGGATAGGTTCGGGATGCTCGCTATCACCCAGATATTCCACCGGCAGAGGAGTCTTAGCTCCTTCAGCGCCGGTAGAATAAAAGAGCTCTCGAGAGAGTGCTTGGGGCATTCCGAACTCATCTATCATAACGAAACCCTACACCCGCTACGAGTATTGGAGGAGCTTTTACTCGTAAATTGGCAAAGAAAGCAGGTCGGCCCATGTTCAGCCAATAACCCAGTTTCAACTGAACAGATGCCGACTTGTGAGTGCAGGAAAAGTTGGCCGCCACCAGACAGTTCGTTATTTAAGTAGGTTGCCCACTCCGGAACTGATGGCCGTTCCACTCGGAACAGGGTGTCCTTGACTGGATACGGCAATTTAATAGATTGCCTACCCCGATGCCCTCTCTTTTCACCGGTGCGGGCTGTCCGAATCTCAACAACAGAAAGGGTCAGAGTTGGCTCCTTTCTAAGCAAGTGAAGAGATTCATAGTCTACAGCCCGCGCTAAGCCCAGCGGTTCATATTGGGCGACAAACAAATTGCAAGCGCCTAAGGAGGAGACCACCTCCAGCGATGAGGGTCGTTCAAACGGCCTCCTTGTTCGCCCCCTTTACAGATCCATCTCCATCATTTCGGGATGGCTATCACATCTAATCAAAAAATTAAGGCTATATTCATTCTATCTCCACTGTATATCAATATTCGCAAAGCACCTGCTGAAAAAGAGAATCACACACACGATTCTCCAATATTACACGCAAAAGCAGGTGTTGGCTTTCATACTCATTGCCCCGGTCGCATACCTGAAAGGGTGGATAGAAATGGGTGATGTTGTGATGATACTAATCACGGTCCTCGCTACTCCGCGGCAGGGAGTGAAGTCAGAAACTTAATATCAAAGCCGTTTTACTGTTTCAAACAAGTCATCTAACATTGTTTAATTAAATAATTAGTCTGCCGCACTTCCCTGCTCGAACGCGTCCTGCTGCAAGAGTCGCTGTGCGGCGAGCCGCTCGACGACCTCCGTCTCCTCGGCGTCGGGAACGCGGGCGTCGTCGACGAGTCGCACGAGGTAGACGCGCCGCCCGAGCCGGTCGACCACGAGGTTCTGCTGCTCGGGGATCTCGCCGTCCTCGGTGAGCACGTCGTCGCGTTCGAGTCCTTTCTTCGGGAGCGTCACGAGGCCGCTGCCACTCCGTCGCTGCAGTGTTTGCATACTACGTCCCACCTGATTATCGCATATAAACGGCCCGTGCGTACCCATAGCGACACCACGCAGTACCCGTTCAGCGGAGGTTCTAGTCGAGGGGCCAGTTCGTGAATGGTATCGGCCGGGCTGGGTAGGTCGGCCGGTATGTCATGGGAGACGACGCACTGCCACCGCCAATAGGCGGCACGGACGGTTATCCGGGGCACCGAGTGTTGAGAGCCCGCGAGCGACCCGTCGACCTCTCGGTTGGCGATGTCGCGAGCGTCGACGACGAGGTCGCCGATCTCGTCGGGGGGCGCGTGTGACCAAGGATCAGCCCGATCGGACGGCAGTGGCGTTCTTGGTTGGGACGCTGGGCATCGCAACGACGCTCGCGGTAACCTTCGCCGCGTTACCGGCGTACGCGGTGGTCGTGCTGTTCGGCTACGTCACGCTCCGGGCATCCGAACAGTGGCTCGGGTACGAGCTGTCGCTGATCGGCACCAAGACCGACGAGAACTCGGAGTCTCCGGCTACGGCGACCGACGGCGGGGTCACCTCCGAGCGAGAGACGGCCGCCCAACTCGTCGAGGAACACGGGTCGGAAGGGCTCCGGGACGAAGCACTCGTATCGGCGCTCCGCGGGGAGGACCCGCGATGAACTCCGATCTCGTCGGGGAGCGCGTATGACGCTGGCCGACCTGATCGTCGCCGGCCTCGAGGCGGTCAACGAGATCGTCAGGGAGCTGGTGACGCTGGCCGAGCGTGCGACGGGCTCGAAGCCGGACGAGCAGAACACGCCGCCGGTGACGCCGAGCGCGAAGGCGATCGAGTCGTGGCCGACGGAGGAGCACGACGCGCCGCGCCAGGTGTCGCCGCCGTTTCAGGGACATTCGGTACCGCTGGGTGGTGGCTCGTGAGCTTCGCTCGCGCTCGCCGATTCCTGTCGCCGCCGGTGTGGGCGTGGACTGCGCTCTGGGCGTTCAACACGCTGTTCTACACGCTGATCGCGGTCGATCAGGCGTTGCTGTCGCTCCCGACGGTGACCCCGATCGAGGCTGGAATCGTGCTCGTCGCAGTCGCGGTCGCCGGCGTAAGTGGGCTGACCGCGGTGCGCGGGGCAATCGAACTGCGGAGTGGTCGGCCGGAAACCGACTCGACGACGACATGACTGACAACACAACTCACACGAGAGAGGAATCGACCGACGACGAGCAGATCGAGCGAGTCGACCCGAGCGTGCGGTGGGTCGACTACGAGAACCACGAGGGCACCGATGTCTAAGGTGTTCTCCGGGCGGTTCGGAACGTTGCTGGCGGCTGGCATGGTTCTCATGCTGGCGTTCGCGCCGGCTCTGGGCGCGGCAGTGCCGACGCAGGAGCAGCGCGTGAACATGAACAGCGACTACGCGCACAACCCGACGATCTCGGTGGACAAGGTGATCGTCGAGGAGCACCAAGTCGGCGAGATGGGCGGGCTCGAGTGGGTGAACGACTCGGGCGGCGTCGAGACGTTCGACGCTGAACTCAACGCATCGACGAACAACTCGTATTCGTACCTGCCGACGCAGGTCGAAGACGAGACGCTGGGCGCGTTCCCACGGACGGGGGACTCCGACGGCAACATCTCGGCGCTGAACTCGTCGCGGTGGACGAAGGCGGGTGCGAACTCGACTTCGTTCACGGTGACGGACACGTCGGGAGACACGGCGACGGGCGTGGAGTCGGTCTCGTTCGGGACGGACGGCACGTTCGGCGCTGGTGACAGCGCGTACGCGGAGTTCACGCTCCCGGAGACAATCACCGACTCGCCGGACAAGCTGTACTTCCAGCAGGTGTTCGACGTGTCGGACCTCGAGTCGGGCGCGGAGATCGTCTTCGAGTACCGCGACGCGGGCGGTGACGCGCGACGGGTCGTCGTGAACGGCTCAGCGGACACGAGCGACGCCGGCGTGGCGGCGAACCAGACGGGCGAGGGCTTCGTGGCCCAGCCGCAGTCGGGTGAGCTGTCGGTGATCTCGAACGACGACGGGTCGTTCGACGGTGTCGACAGCGTCCGGGTGTACATCACGGACGGCGACGGGAACATCACCGTCACGGGGCTGAACGCGGAGAAGTCCTCGCAGTGGTCGCTGGGCACCGAGCGCGTCGACGGCGAGATCTCGAAGGTGACCGAGAAGTCGGAGCCGGGTCGCCTGCGGATCACATCGATGGACTCGATCGGGAGCTGGGCGGCCGACGGGATCGTCCACAAGAAGGGCATCCACAACCTCGAGTTCACGGCTGAACTGACGGGCACTGAGGACCGGAACGTCACGTACTCGAAGGCGGAGCAGTACGGCGGGTACGAGTGGAAACAGGAGTCGTACTACCGGCTTGACCTGCCGAGCGGGTACGACCTGACCTACTACGGCGTCACGTTCGAGGACGAGCAGAAGATGATCGCGGAGCGCTATGCGCTCGTCGAGGTCGCGGAGGGGACCGACGACACGGCGTTCGCGAACATCACCTCGTGGACGGACAAGACGTCGCTGTACAGCAACGCGAAGCCGGAGACGACGCACACGCTCGACGACACCGTCGAGATCGGGAAGACGTACGTCTTCCACTCGGTGAAGCTGATCACCGCCGACGAGAAGACGGACCTGATGACGCCGCAGGAGGGCGACTCAGGCAAGGGAACCGGCTTCTGGGGCTCGAACAACCCGATCGCACAGTTCGCCTCGTGGGTGATCTCCGCACTCGTCGCAGTCGGGGGCATCGTCGGCCTGAAGCGCCGGAACTCGGCGGGGGCGTGATGTGTCCGCCGAGTTCGACTCCGGCTCGAGCGGCGGGGGTGACTCGACTGTGAGCAGTAGCAGCAGCGGCGACGACAGCGCCTCGCTCGTCTCGACCGGCAAGGCGTACATCATCGGCTCGGAAGACGTCGGCACGGGCCAGAACGAGGGCACGTTCGGCGCGGTCCTCTTACAGACGATCTCCGGGGTCGTGTTCTTCGTCGGAACGGCGATCACGGCGTTGGGCCAGTCCATCGTGTTCGCAGTGACGAACCCGCTGTCCCAGCTGGGGATCGGCAGTGGCGACATCATCTCGTCGGTGACGTCGTCGCCCGCGGACTTCGTGGACTCGCTGTTCGACACGGCGGCTCAGACGGCCCAAACGGGGCCGTGGGCCCAACTCGGGATCTTCCTGCCGGTCGCCGGCTCGGTGGTGATGGTGATGACACTCGGCGTCGTCCTGTGGTGGATGAACCGGCGGGACTCGGACCTGCCGGGGCTGGGTGTCGACCTGCCGCTGATCGGCGAGTCGACCGAGACGGAGGCAGAGGACGACGAGGAGGTGCTGTAAGCCGTGCCCCCCGAGGACACGCTGTTCGAGCAGTCCGAGCAGTACGTGGGCGAGGGGGGCCGTGTGGACGCTGGCGCGCTCGTGACGCGGCTGGGAACGGCTGCGGTCTACACGGTGTCGTCAGGACTACTCGCGATCGGAGCCGCTGCGATAGCAGTTCCCCGCCGGCTCGTAGAGGCGTACGGCAGCTTCTACGGGGACTACGTCGGAATCGCACTGGGCGGGATCGCGGACGCCTCCGACACTGCATGGCAGGTGGCCGCCCAGGAGGCGAGCGAACTGGGCGTCTTCGCGCCGGTGCTGCTCGTCGTGGTGATGCTGGCGTCGATCACGATCGCGACCGCGATCGCGGAGGGCGGCGATGAGTAGCAGTCCGTCGTACGACTCGGACACGACGGGGTCTGGCGACTCGATCGACACCGACCGGCTGGCCTCGAGCACGGAGACGGACACGAGCGACACCGGAGGCAGCGGCGACGGTGGCCTCCTGTCAGGCAGCACCAGGGAGACGCTGGCGAAGTTCGCCGCGGCGCCCGGTGCGTTCATCCTGACCTACGTGGTCCGCGAGGTCGTCTTCCGCCCGGCAGCCGCTGGGCTGGGTCTGATCGACCTGGGCCTGTCGCTCGTCCGCGACGGCTGGGCGATGATCCCGGACCTGCTGTTCGGGACACCGACGAACCCGGGCCCGCTGACCGACGCCGCGGAGACGGTGTTCATCATCCCGCGGTCGGTGACCGGTGCGCTCGAGAACAGCCTCGCAGGACTCGGACTCGGAGCGCCACTGGTGTTCGCGTTCGGGATCTTGATTCAGACGGCGTTCCTGTTCGCGCTCCTGTTCGGCGGGCACGCGGTGCTCGTCTCGGCGATTCCGGGTGCGAGCGGGGTCACGAACACGGTCGGCGAAGTGTGGGGGAGAATCCGATGAGCAAGCAACAGAAAGCAGAAGCGGCGGGTCTCGGGCTCGGCATAGTGTCCCTTCTGGGGACGTTCGTGTCGATGCTGGACCCGACGTTCCTGATCTCGACTGCCGACCTCTGGTACCCGATGGTGTCGTACACGGCTCGCTACGGGCCGGACATCCCGGGGATCCCGATGGCGGCCGTGCTGACGGTGGCGACGACGGTCTTCGTCAGCGCGATGGCGTACAGGCTGTACGAACGGCGGAAAGCGACTCAGAAGACATGAGACACGATACACACAGAACGGAAGAACAGCGCCGTGCGAGCGCCGTCTCCGACGGCGTGGGCGCGGGAACGGCGGACACGGCGGAGGTGACGGGATGCCGTCGATGATGGCGATCGCCGCCGTCGTCGGCGTGCTGTTCCTGCTCGGCCTCGCGTTCGTGCTCCTCGAGGAGCGCTACGACGACGTCGACTACGAGGGTCGGGCGGTCGCGGCGGGCTCGCGGACGAAGAAGGCCGCGAAGGCGGCTGGCGGGCTCGCAGGCATCGGGATCGTCTCGCTCGCTGGGTCGGCGTGGCAGGCGGGCGTGGACATCATGACGTACGTCGCGATGCTCGTCGACATCGGCGCACAGTCGCCGCTCGGCGCTGCGGGGATCGTGAACGTCGGGCTCGTCGGCTTCGGCATCACCGACTGGTTCGGACCGATCCGCGCGGCGGGAATCCTGCTCATGATCATGGGCGCCGGCGGCGTGTGGAAGATCCAGCAGCGGAAGAACGGGAGGGCCGCCTAAGATGGGACGCGGGTCCGGTGAGCGCCGTCGGTCCACGGTCGTGATCCTGGCGGCGTTGCTGGTGGCGGCGGCCTTCGTGCCGGCGGCGAGTGCAGCAACTGGTGCGGCGTCCTCGAGCAGCGGCGTCGCACTCCAACAGGACGGCGACAGTGTGAACACGACGACGGTGTCCTCGCCGGACCACACGTACGAGTCGCTGTCGCGGACGGCTGCGCACCCGAACGGGGCGCCGCCGTCGATCCGTCCGTCTGGGTCGTACGCGGAGTACGCGATCAAGCACCTTCCGACGGGGCTGTTCTACTTCGACGGCTTCGAGCAGTACGCGGGGCGGGGCACGAAGATCGAGCGGACGTCGTTCGAGTTCTGGTCGAAGCGACCGTATCAGACGGCCTCGAACCCGATCCCGGACAAGACGGTGACGCTCCACACGGTGATCTGGAAGAAGAAGACGGTGACCGTGACGGAGAACAACCAGACACGCCAGGAGCCGATCGCGACGAACATCACGGAGACGAAGCACACGCTGACGCTGGGTCCGGGCTACACGACGCACGACATCGAACTCCCGAAGAAGTGGGACTCGTCGTACCGGCTGACGGTGTTCGTGGCGTCTGAGTCGGACACGGCGCGGTGGCAGTACACGTACAACCCCAGCAAGACGGCGAAGGTCGTTCCGGCGCAGTCGTCGGGCGCGCGAACGCTGTACATCGCGGCGCTGTTCGGCGTTGCGGCGCTGGCGGCCGGAGTCTCGCTGAAGGGATCACGTGGGCTGCTGAAGAAGGCGGGCGCGGGCCCGGACATCTCGCTGCTGGTGTGGGGCCTGCTCGTCGTCCCTGGCGCGTTCGTCGTGTTCTTCGTGCTCGGGTGGGACTGGACGATCCAGCAACTCGTCACGGCGCCGTGGCTGTTCCCGATCATGCTGGGGTGCGTGGTCGGGTTCATGGCGACGGTGTGGTTCGGGGACTACACGTTCACGGACCTGTTCGTCCGGCTGAAACTGGACGACAACATCCCGGACTACGCGCCGATGGACGTGCCGAACGAGACCGCCCCTACGGGGCGGGGCGTCGTCGACGTCGAGGTGCGGGAGATCTCGACGCTGACCGACGGGGGCGTGACGGCGACCGGGAAGGCCGGCCAGATGCAGGCGGTCGTCGACTCGTTCAAGCAGTCGATGTCGTCGGGCGGGGCGTCCTCGAGGAGCGAGCGATACGAGCGGACTCCGGGAACGACCCAGGAGCTGTCGCTCGCGGACATCCCGGGCGTGATCAGCGCGGACGTCGTGCCCCGGAAGATGACTCGCTACGAGGACGGCTCGATCGGGCCGATCCGCTCGGGGATCTCGGCGTTCCTCGCTCGAGCGAAGGGAGCGGCGACGAAACTGAAGACGGACGGGAACCCGCACAACCGCATCGGCGTCGACAAGGGGCCGTACGAGAACCTGTACTTCGTCGATCCGGAGTACGAGCAGGTGATCGACCACAAGCCGGAGTCGTGGACGTTCAACTTCCCGAAGCTCCTCGAGAAGCGCGTCGACGAGGACGACGTCGCGTCGTGGGTCGTGAACTGGAAGGCGGTGATCGGCGGGCCGCTCGCACTCGCGACGGGCTGGGTGTTCGGGTCGCTGACGCTGGATAACGGCCCGCTGGGTGCGGTGCTGATCGCGCTGGCGCTGACGTGGATGTACGTCGTGGAGCCGCGCGAGTCGTGGGCGTACACCGAGCTATCGCCGATCCACTACGACCGGGTCGTCGAGGTCGTGATGTCGCACGCGTCGGCGCTGTCGGAGGTCTCGTCGCTCGAGGACTCGTGGAACGGCTGGGTCAACAGCGAGACGAAGCGGCGTGCGGAGCGCCGCCGGCTCGCGGACGCGAAGTCGAAAACGCAGTCGGAGGCTATCAACGAGGAGTTCCTCGCCTCGGAGTCGAACGAGGAGGAGGACTTCAACGCCGACAGCCGGTCGCGTGACGTCCACCAGGACGACGGGCGAGGTGGTCGGCGATGAGCGTCGAGGAGATCTCGGAGGCGGATGCGGAGCTGGCCGCGGAGGTCGAGACCGTGCTCGAGGACGCACCCGTCGACGCGATGGGCCGGCGAGCGCTGGCGACGATCTCGGAGGGGGGCGTCGAACTGATCGCGGACGCGGTGACGCCGTTCGAGGACCGCCGCGCCGTGATCGAGTGGATGACGAGATGTACCGTCCACTCGCTCGGCGAACTCCCCGAGACGTGGTTCACGGCGTCCGACAGCAGCGAGGTCGAGACAGCGGTGCTGTTCGACCGCGTGATGATGTCGGCGCTGCTGGGGCGCCCGTGGGGCGATGTCGGCGCCGTCGACGACGACTGGGCGCGCGAGGAACGGCTCGCGCTCGTCGCGAAGGACGTGCTCCCGGCGATGCACGCGGGCGTCCGCGAGATCCGCTGGAGCGCGACGGACTACTCGGCGCCGGCGTCGAAGATGGACCCGGACCCGCTGAACCAGCGGCACCCGGCGATGCGCCCGGGGCTGACCGACCTCCTCGAGCGCGCCGAGTGGCTCGTCGAACAGCTGCTCGATGGGTTCGGCTCCGGGGCGGAGTACCTGTCGTGGGCGTCGTTCGCGACGACGGCGACGTACGGCGAGTTGGACCGCGAGGTCGCCCGCGGGGCGTACTTCGAGACGGGGATCCGGTCGGCGCTGATCCGCAACGGCGGCGACGGCGACCGGTTCACTCGGGAGAACTGGGCCGCGCGGTACCTGCTCCCAGCGATCACGCGAGCAGCCGCGCAGGAGGCGTCACGAGGCGCCGAGAAGGACGAAGCGGCAGAGAAGGACACGAGTATCCCACAGACATGAGTTCGAGCAACCAACAGGCAGGCGAACAGCAGCGCCCAGGCGCGCGAGACGAGCGGTCTCCGCCGAACCGCAGTCCGTTCACGAACGGACGCGCAAAGACGGGCTACGGCTGGGGCGAGCACACGCGCCAGTCGATGAAACACCCCGTGGGCGACGCCAAGAGCGACGCCCACCAGATCGGGCTGTGCTTCGGGATGAACGACATCGACGTCGAGGCGTTCACCGAGCGCCACCCGAAGCGGATCGTCCACCCGGACATGCTGATCCACGAGAAGAACCCCACCCGGACGAAGACGGACAAGGGAACGGACTTCTTGCTACGTGGCGAACGAGGGTGCGGGAAGACGACGCTGCTGCTGACGTTCGCGCGGCAGTTGATGCGGGAGAACGACGAGATCGTCGTCTGGCGCGGGCGTGAAGGTTCGTCGGGGTGGCTCCCGTACAAGCACTGGACGACGGTGTACCTGCCGGCGAACGCGACCGTTCGTGGCGCGTGGATGCCGGAGGTCGAAGACGAGTCGGACGAGATCTCGCTGTCCGTCGACGACGGCCAGGAGCTGACCGCGTCGGAACTCGAGCGCGTCGTCCGCGACGTCGTCTACTACGAGGACGTCTTCGACCTGCTCGACAAGCTGGGCGAGCGGTCGCGGGGCACGTTCAACGTCGTGTACCCGGACCCGTCGTTCTCTGGGTGCCAGAAGGCGACGCGAGAGTCGCGTCGTGTGAACGGCTACTTCCCGTTCGTCCCGCGGTGGGAGGCAGAGTACGACGACGACGGCGAGACGACGGAGACGCCGCTCGTCCAGTGGTGGTTCGCGTTCTGGCTCGCACGGTGCGACTACGGGCCGTTCACGTGGATGACGCTGCTGTTCGACGAGGGCGGCGACCTGATCCCACGGTCGGCATCGCAGTCGGTGTCGCGGCTGTACGACAAGCTCGAGATGCTCCGGTCGATCTTCGCGGAGTCCAGGCGTCGACTGGCGACGCTGGGCATGGCGATCCACTACGAGGAGAACCTCGACCCGGACACGAAGCGGGAGTTCAAGTGGCGCGTACACATGCCAGACGGGTCGGCAAACCCGGTCGCCGACAAGCGCGGGACGCACCCGGTCGGCATGAAGGGCGACATCAAGATGAACGACGACTTCATGTCGCGCTACGACGAGCCCGGCGTCGGGCTCACGTACTCGAAGAAGGGCTTCTCGAAGTTCCGATGGGACGACGTCCCCGACTGGCCGGAGGACGAGAACCGGTGGCTGAAGGTCGTCCTCGAGGAGCCGGACGCGTCGACGAAGCGCGAGCTTCGCCAGCGCCGCCGCGAGCAGTACGACGGCGAGGACGAAGCAACCAGCGAGCTGGAATACGACTCGCAGGTGTTCGGCGAGTGGCGGAACCAGCACGAGCAGCGCCTGTACGTGAAGCACGGCTCGGGACAGATCAGCGTCGAACGCGGCGTCGTGATCGAGGACCTCGAGTCGGAGATCGACGGGCTGCGGTTCCGAGAAGACCTCCGGGATCTCGGGGACGTCCTCGAGGTCGTCATGGTCGAAGAAGCGAGCGGTGACGAGATCGTGGTGGCGAGGGTCCCTGCGGCTTCGTCCCCCTTTAAGTCAGATGCGGCGGTGGCCGCGGGGGCCGGGCGGTGACCGGCGATCGCCGCGGAACTCTCGGAATCTCGACACGCCTCCTGCGCGCGCGTGTGGACTCAGAAATCGGACACACCCCCCGCTGTGGGTGGGGGGGCCCCCTCCCCATCTCGGGGTCGGAGGTAGGCCGATGAGCGCCAGAACCGGAGTTCGGATCGCGGCAGGAGTCGCCGCGTTCCTGCTCGTGTTCCAGGCGGCTCTTGCGGGCGCGCTCGTCGGAAGCGCGACGGCCGCCCCCGCGGGTATGCTCGGCGTTCCGGACTCGAACGTCGACGTCGATCTCGCGAGCGACTCGCCGCTGGGCGTGACTCAGTCCGACCTCGAGGGCGCGGTCTCGACGAGCGCGCACGCGTCGACCACGCACGTGACGCTCACGTCTGGCGACCGCGTGAACGACTCGGCAGGCGTGACGTTCGGCGGGTCGGGCGACGCGGTGCTGCTGATCAGCGACGACGTGAACCACCAGGGCCGCGAGGTCGCCGTCGACGCCGATCTCGTCCGTGCGGTCGTCGGGCACATCCCGGAGACGGTGACGGGCGTCCACTCGTCGGGCGAGACGTGGGTCCGGCAGGTCGACGCTGGCGACGGTGTCGTCCGGTTCGAGGTGCCGAAGTTCTCGACGAATCAGGTGACCTTCGAGGGCGAGTTCCATGCGAGCGGGACGTTCTCGAACGGCTCCTCGCTGTCGTGGGACCTGGCGGACCTCGACGCGGCGTCGAACGTGACGGTAAATGCGACGGGCCTCAATAGCACCGAGACGGATAGCGTGAGCGGGCAGGTGTTCGGCTCCGGATCGGTGGGGATCTCTATCGCGTCCGATGGGTCGAGCGTCCCAGCGAATATCACGCTTTCCGGCCAGTCCGGCGAGTACGTTCTCGACGGATACCGACCCGCTCCGAACGCGGGTGCGGACTTCGGTATCTTCCAACCGGGTATGACGCACTCAGAGGTTCGGATTGATAGCGTCACGTCCGGGGAAGAAGTCTCAAAAGTGACCTTCAAATTCCGTTCCACGCCGGGGAGTTCGTTCCCGGTCGATGTGTATCTGGCAGATGGTGCGGTCGACGGGTCACAGTCCGGGACATTGGTTGCGTCCGATGTTGACTTACGGACAGGAGCAGGCTATCAGACGATAACGTTTGACAATCCGCAAACGGCACCGAGCGGGGCGGTTCATCTAGAGTTCGTCGCCAAGCAGGATCCTCCGGGCACTTGGCAGGTTCCGTACAATAGCTCAGAGAGTCCGCCGTTCGACACGATGTACTTCACCTTCGATGGCGGAGACGCATACAACGGCAGACCGCTTGCGGTGTGGCTCGGGAACGGCCCGCCAGCAGAGAGTGCAACCGTTAATATCGGGAGTGAAACCGTGGATTTCCCGGATATTGCTGGAAAGACAGTCACAAAAAGCACGACCGTTCCCACATCCGCGGAGAATGTGAGCATAACCGTGAACGAGGGCGGGGAAGCGGACTATCAGGTGAACTACACAGAGACGACTGCCGGATCGACAGACCCCGGCGTGGAACTTAACAACTGCACGACGGCGTACGACGGGACGATCCCCGAGGGCCAGACGGAAACGCTGACGCTGAACGCCAGCTGTCTCGTCGAGGGGACGAACCGCCTGAACGTCACGACCGGCGACGGGACGCTGTCGGCGGACGCGCCGGACTCGCAGGTCGACCTGGACATCACGCACGACGCAGTGTCGATCCACGAGGTTGCCGTCGACGACACGCGCTGGCGGTACTCGTACAACGACTCGAAGACGTGGGCGAGCGACCGCCGGGACGCGATCCACACGGCGACGCTGCCGTCTCGGGTCGTCGCGATCGACTCGGTCGAGATCTCGACCAACGACGGCATTTGGCAGGAGACAACCGACTACACGCTCGAGGGACAGGACCTCGAGGTGAACGTCGGCGACGTCTCCGCCGGCACGAAGACGGAGGTGCGGGTGACCGCCTCGAAGGTAACCGTCTACAACGGGTCGATCACGGTGACCGACCCGTCGACGCCGGACGAGTCGCTCGATACGAGGTTCCAGATCGACTCGTGGAACTCGGACTCGTACATCGGCGTGGGCGGGACCGCGGACGGTGCGCGGATCCACTACACGTACAACGAGTCGTGGGACGTCCGCGAGGTGAGCGAGATCACGGCGTCGGGCGACCAACGGCTGTACCTTCCGGGGGCATCGAGCCCGGAGACGGCCCGTGTGGCGTCGCTCCCGATCGAGGCGGTTCTCGACTCGGGGGAGGCGCGCTTCCACGTGGCAGACTCGTCGACGCGACCGACAGTCGAGGTCGCACCCGGCGACGCTCAGGGAGACACCGTGACGTATCGGTGGCTGACGCCGCCGACGTCGGGCGCGGTGCTCGAGTCCTCTCGCGGCACGACGCTCGACGACTCGGGGGCGAACCCGGCGATCCTCGTGGACGACGACTCCGAGGAGACCGTCGTGTTCGAGGCAGAGTCCGACGGGTCGGTGTCCTCCGACAGTACCGGCGGCTTCTGGGAACAGGGCGGACAGCGGGTCGTGCGCGAAGCGAAAGAGGGCGGGCCGCTGACGGCAATCCTCGTGTTCGGACTGCTCGGCGCCGTGGTCGTCGGGTACATCCTGATCCGGGAGCGCGCGCCGGACGTCCTCGACCGGCCGCCGCAGGAACAGCCGTACCTGCTCGGCGGCGTGGCGATCGTCCTCGTGATCGGGCTCGAACTGCTCCGACCGGGGACGATCTCGGTGCCGATCCGGAACGCGGTGGACTCGGCGGCGCCGTTGCTGGCGGTGATGGGGTCGATCATCATCGCCGTCGGCGCCGCGCTGGCGCTGAACCGCTGGCGCCAGGGCGACGGCGGCATCCCGTTCGTCGGCGACTCGGGGTCGTCGAGTCCCTCGAGCACGGCGTCGACGGGCGACGGAGCCGACGACGACGGCGGCACGGTGGTGAACATCTATGACTGACGTGAACGCGCTGCTGGCCGAAGCGCTCGCACAGTACGGCGTCGAGATCTCGGTGAGCGTGCTGGCGATGCTGCTGGGGCTCGCGTTGTGGGCTCGGCGGCTGTCGAAAGTCGGCTCGAAGACCGCGGGCGTCGCCTCGCAGGGCGTGCGCGACGTTCAACTGGCCGCCGGCCTCCTGCTCGTGCTGGTGCTGCTCGGTTGGGTCAGCATCCAGCCGTCGCAGATCCAGGCGTCGCTGACGCTGGCGTGGGAGCAGGGTGGTCGCCTCGCTGGCGAGCTGATGCAACGAGGTGTACTGCCGTGAAGTTCGCCGACCTCGAGGAGCGGAAACAGCGCTCGCGGCGCCAGGACTCGCTACAGGATCTCCCCGAGTGGTTCTACCCGGAACTCGTGGAGTACCTCGACGGCGACCTCGACGAGCGCGAGCGGCGGACGGCAGAAGACGTCGCGGACGGACTCGTCGACCGGCGACTCGGGAAGATCATCAAGTTGGCGTCGTGGGAAGCGGCTGACGCCCCGACAGACACGTCGACGCTGACCGACGCCGAGCGCGAACTGTACGAGGATCTCGTCGCCCGGATGGAACGGTTCCGGCTCGAAGTGCTCGCACCGACGGAGGGCGAGTGATGCGGTCGATCAGGTGCGTGCTCGGGATTCACGACTGGACGTTCGTCGGATCGCTCGACAGGGTCGAGTTCGAGATGGGCTACGGCATCCACGAGTGCGAGCGCTGCGGCGCCGCCGAACAGAACTACGGAACCAACCTGCTACGGATATGAACGGGAAGAACGACGGCATCGAACGCCTCGGGCGGTGGCTACGGAACGAGCACATGGACGCGCTGGCGGAGTTGGCCCAGCAGTACCCGAACGAGTCGCGGACGTTCGCGCTCGACTGGCACGACCTCGCTCGCTGGGACGAGTCGCTGGCCGACCGGCTGCTGGGCGCTCCCGACGACACGCTCGAGGAGATCGAGGAGGCGATCCGGGTCGTGGACCTCCCGGTCGACCTGTCGATGTCGCGAGTGAACGTCCGAGTCCACAACCTGCCGGAGTCGTCGACGTTCGTCGTGGGGGAACTCGACCCGACGGAGCACGTGGGCGAACTGGTGGCGCTCGAGGGCCAGGTGACCCAGCGGACGGGTGTGAGCCCGAAGGTGACCGAAGGCGCGTTCGAGTGTCTTCGGTGCGGGACCATGACGTACGTCCCGCAACCGCCGTACGGGAACATCCGCCAGCCGAACAACTGCCAGGGATGCGAAGAAGGGGGCTTCTTCCGGCTGAACGAGGGCCAGTCGTCGTTCGAGGACTACCAGAAGATACGGCTACAACAGCCGCCAGAGACGGCGATGGGCGACACCGAGCACATCGACGTGCACTGGACCGACGACATCACCGGCGAGGGCGACCTCGAGTCGGGCGGGCGGCTCACCGTCGTCGGGAAGTTCTCGAGTGTGTGGACGGGGAAGGTCGTGTTCGACACGACGATCCACGGGAACCAGTACATCCCGGAGGAGGAGGCGGGAGCCGACTACTCCGACGAGCGGTTCGACGCGGTCGTCGAGGACGTCGTCGACTCGCCGGACCCACTCGAACGACTCTGCCAGTCGTTCGCGCCGAACTTCGAGGCGGCGGGCCCCCGCGACAAACAGGTCGTGCGGGCGCTCGTCCTCCAACTGATCGGCGGGTGGGCGAAGACCGGCCCCGACGGTCGCCGGCACCGCGGCGACTCACACATCTACCTGCTGGGCGACCCTGGCGTCGGGAAGACCGTGCTGCTACAGGCGGCGTTCGGCGTCGTGCCTCGAGGAGCCATGACCGACGGGACGGGTGCGAGCGAGGCAGGGCTGACCGCGGCGATCGTGAAGAACGACTTCTCGGACGAGCAGTGGTCGATCGCGGCCGGCACGCTGGTTCGAGCGAACGGCGGGCTCGCGGTTGTCGACGAGTTGGACAAGGGCGACACGTCGGACCTCGACGCGCTCCACACGGCGCTCGAGTCCCAGACGGTGCACGTCGACAAGGCGGGAAAGAACGCCTCCCTGCCGGCGGAGACGGCGCTGCTGGCGGCGGGGAACCCGACGGGCGGGCACTTCGACCCGACGAAGGACTTCGCCGAGCAGGTCGACTTTCAGTCGCCGCTGCTGTCGCGGTTCGACCTGATCCTGCGGATGCAAGCACGGGAGGACTACGACCTGATCCTACAGGTCGCCGAGAAGATGACGCGCGCCCGGACGGCGGCGGCGAAGTACGAGCTGGGCGAGGAACTCACGCCGGAGGAACGCGGCGCGATCGAGGGCGACCTCTCGGCGGAGGAGCTGTCGGCGTACATCGCGCGAGCGAAAGAGGTGAAGCCGCGCATCCGCTCGGAGGAGGTCGAACGCGAGGTTTCCGCGTGGTTCGCCGAGACGAAGACCTCGCTCCCGGAGCGCTACACGGACGCGATGGGCGACGGTGACTACGACGGGCCGCCGCTACCGATTACGGCACGGAAACAAGTCGCGTTGATGCGGCTGGCGGAGGCGTCAGCTCGAGCACGGCTCGACGACACCGTGCGGATGCACGACATCGACCGCGTGAAGCCGCTGATCGAGCGGTCGCTGGCGGACATCGGGATCGCTCCAAAGAACGCGAGCGCCTTTGGCGGGGGCGACGCGGAGGGCGTGGACGCGGGAAGTGTGGGCCTGTGAGCGACGACCGGCTGGGGTCTCTTTCTGCGGTGGTGCGGGGGCGGAGTATTGCGTTGCTGTAGGGCGGGGGGTCCCCGGCCTGCGAAGCAGGTCGGGGGTATTCCGGGCTTGTGCCCTTAGGCACACTCCCTAAGGGGTGCTGTGCCAGATCGCGGGACGGCGCTGAACAGACCCCAGGTGGTCGACAGGCAAGAACACATTACAAGGACAACAGAAATGCGGTAGTTCTGTCGCGTGAAGGCGAAAAGAAGGGGTGATCGTGAGAGATGCCTCTCACCAGGACCGCCTCAGCGGGGCGCGCTGCCCCGCGAGACGCCGAAGGACGCCCGCTTGTTCCCGCAGATCTTCACACGCCCAGCCTCCTCCAGGACGATGTTCTTCGACTCGCGGACGCGCTCCTGCTCCTTCGAGTACCACCTGAACACGGTATCCTCGACGAACGTGCGAGCGGCGTGGGAGCCGTCATCGTACGCAGCGTTGAACCCAGAGCGAAGGATCTCCTCTAACTCACGCTCGAGGAGCGGGGTACCGGTGAGATCAACGAGGAGACCGTCGTGAGTCTCCTCGATGTGGGCCAGGTGGCGACGCGCCCAGCGACCGAGCGCAGACGTTGCTTGGGCGAATCGAGCAGCCTTGTCGGCGAGATGTCCGGCCTCGCCTCGGACCCAGTCCATCGCATCGTTGAACGAACCGAGGAGCTGGTCGACGCGGTCGCGGATGATCCCGTCCTCGAAGCCGATCGAGCCGTTCTGGATCTTCAGGATGTCGTCGAACTGCTTCACCGCCCGATAGATCGTCGACTTGGACTGTCCCGCGGCCTCGCGGACGTCAGTCCAGTGCATCGCTGAACCACCATCAGCAACCGCCTGGAGAACGTGGCGCTCGCCGAGCGAGGAGGCCCCGTCCGCGAACTGCTTCAGGGCGGCGGCGTTCTCGATCTTCTCGATGCGGGGCATCGGATCCCGCACCAACTCGACGTAGTCGGTGACGGACTCAGTCGGCGTCCAATACTCGTCCTCGGTGAACGTTCGCTCGTCGGCACGAGTTGTGACGTTTGCCCAGTTGAGGACATTCATCAGCGCGTTCTCGGCCTCTTCGATGAGATCCCGAAAGTCGTAGACAGCGTCGGATTGCCACGGGACCGAGTCCTCTTCGTTGTAGGTGGGTGAGAACTGGATCTCGAACTTTGGATCGCGTAGAGGGTCCTCATCGGCAGTGGTCGACTCCGAGCGCGGGTTCTTCGGGTGGTAGTACTTCAGGAGCTTTGCGAACTGGTCTTGTGGGATGAGCTTCGACCAGGCGTGAGAGTCGAGGAGCAGGGCGTTTCGGTGGCCCATGACCTCCTCGTTGTCCCACTCGTACTCACCTGAAGAGCCTTCCATCGTCGAGGCAAAGCGAGCGAGACGGTCCAAGGCCGAACCGCGCCCGACGAGTTTCTTCTGAGCCTCCTCACGATCGAGGCGGACGTACTGACCGAGTCCAAAGGCACGAGACCACTGATGGATACGGTCCTCGCCGAAGTAGTCGGAGTTCACGCCGATCACGTCGGCGACCGAACGGAGCAACTCAGTCGTCTCGTCGGGAGTAAGATTCGAGGAACCGATCTGAACCCGAACGCCGTACGGCATATCGCGAGGCATCCCGCCGATCAATTCGCCGCTGTCGCAGTGGGTCGCGGCAGGGAGCGCCGGCCGGAACTGGAAGCTTGCACTGCGGGCACCGATCTCGTCAGTGGTGCGAACGCCGATCTGGTATTCGTTGAACGCGTCGAATGACTGGCCTCTGGCAGCGATCTTGCCCTGCCAGTACGTGACTCCCGCCTTCTCTGCATCCCTCGGGACGAACTCCCACTCGTAGCCGAGTGCCTCGAAGGTGCCATACCGGTCACGCATCACGTCATCGGGTTCCCACTGGGATACGATCGCCCAGTAGGGGGCGAGGGCAGATTCGTTGTGCCGTTTGATCACAGCATCGTCGTCCAGATCGCTGATGTCTTCATCGCCGAAGGCGCCGTAGTTCTCCGACGTGAACAGGAGCTTCGCGTTCAGTTCGTGGATGTGCGGGTCAACCGTCGGGACGGGCTCTCCCTCTGGGATCGGCTGCGGGACGTCGGCGACCGAGATCCCTGGGTCGGCGTTGATCTCGCCGAAGCTATTGTCGACTCCCCGGTCTGCTCCGACGTCTGCCGAATGCTGTCGGTGAGAGGGCGTACGTTCGCCGCTGCTGGCTTTGCTAAGTGACGCCGGGTGAGGGTCGGGACCTCTCGCTGCCGCATGCTCGTTAGCCGAGAGGCGGGTGTCTGCGTCGACAACGTTCGGTGCATTGCTCGCTCCCTCCGTGCCGAGTAGGGTGTTCGACTCATCGGAGTCGACCGAGGACTCGATCGAGTCTTCTCCGTGTTCAACTATCTCAGCACCTTCGAGCTTCCGCAACTCCTTGAGGCGTTCGTCGACACCCTCGGTCACGGCGAGTCCCCCTGACTGGGTTCCGTGTAGGCCGGGGTGAGGGCCCGTGCGACGTCGTCTTCGACGTCCAACCAGCGGAACTTCTGGAAATTCGCACGAAGCCACTCCCCAGCCTTCCGAACGGCCACACTGGTGGCCGCATCAACGTCCAAGGAAGCAGAGATCGCGACGTATTCGACGACTCCGTCCTCGGGTTCGGCGGACTCGTAGAGGACACGACCGTCGTTGAGAAGTGCGACGCGAACGAGATCGCCGTCGGCGAGGTGCTGAGGAGCGTCGGCGAGAGAGACAAAGCGATTCCCGGCGGCTGCGTAGTCGTTCGGGTTCGCCGAACAAACTCGATCCGGAGCGACTTCTAATCGTTCCCAGGTCTCGCTATTCTCGCGACGGTACCACTCGAGATGGAACGAACAGTACCGAGCTTCACCGCCCTCCGTTGCGGGGACAGCGAACACAGCCGACTCGTCGCAAGGGCCGGCTTCACAGTCGTGCTCGTCGTCCGGAAGCGGGCCGACGTCGGGCTCCAGGTCGCGGCGGATTTGAGCGTCGCGGGCACCGGCAGAACGATCACTATGTGAGCTCACCGTCCGTCACCTCCCTCGGTCTCGACGGCCCCGACCCGCGCACCACTGTTCCGAGTTGGCTGGTCCAGCGGATCGACGTGCGTGTCGACAGACTTCCCTGCGGCGGATCCTCGGCTGAGTCGAGGAGAGGAGTCGCAGGCCTGACAGCGATGGACGTTACCGTTTTCGTCCCCGAAGACGCGAGCGAAGCGCTGGGTGACGTGAGTTCCGCAGTGCAGGCAGTCGGTCGAACCGCCGGTACCGAGACGGTTCACGCGGACCACCCCTCGACAGCCGCCACTGAATCAGGTGATCCAGCCGCTACCGGCTCCGAACCTTTACAAGAGAGCCGGGGGCGGGATTCGAACCCGCGAAGTCTCGATTACAAGTCGAGTGCATGCACCGCCCATGCTCCCCCGGCGCCCGTTGCGAACGTACTGTATCCTCCGTTTAATCGCTATCGCTTTCTGCCCCGTCGAGTGGTTTCTCCAACTCGACGCGGTGTTCGGTGTAGCCGTGCCGCTCGTAGAACCGTCGTGCGTCGTCGTTGGCGGCCATCGCCTCCAGCGACACGATGTCCGCCCCCTCGTTCGCCAGCGCCGCCTCCGCGGCAGTCAACAGTCGTGCCCCGACGCCGGCGTCGCGGTACGGGTCACGAACGTAGAGGTTGTAGATGGTGCCGCGTTCGACGTCCTGTCGGTACCGGCCCGACTCGCGGCCGAAGGTGACGAACCCGATCACCTGCCCGTCTGCCACCTCGTCGCGCGCGACGAGCAGGCCGCCGGAGACGACGGCGTGTGCGACCGCGTCGGCGGCGGAGTCGCGGTTGGGGGCGGCAAGGAGGTGCGTCCCGTGCGCGCGCTGGCCGCGAGCGAGTTCTACCCACAGGTCGGCGGTCGCGTCGACGTCATCGACGGTGCCGCGGTCGACGACGACGGACTCCCCCCCGTCGTCGGTCCCTGTGGTCATCACGCTGTCTAGTCGTTCCGACAGTGCTTGTCGCTTGTGTCTGTTCGATCTGTGCGTTCGGTTGTCGTGTCGGCGGACTAACCGTCCACGGGCGCTGAAAGAACGGTTAAGTGTATCGCGCTACCTCTCGAATCGTGAGAAGGAACACCAATGGGCATTAGCGAAACGTACACACGCGGCAGGGAACTCGCCGTCGAGAGACCGTTCGTCCTCGTCGTCGCGGCCGTCGTCGCGCTGTTGGCGCTGGACATCGTCCGCCAGCTCGCGGCACCTGGTGGGCTGACGAACGCCCAACTGGCCACGTACCTCTGGGACGGCCTCGTCGTCGGCCTCTCCATCGGCCTGGCCGGCGTCGGGCTCTCGATGACGTACAGTATTCTGAACTTCGCGAACTTCGGCCACGGAGACTACGTCACCACCGGGGCGTTCACCGGCTGGGCCGTGACGTGGCTGATCGCGGGCGCGGGCCAGTTCGACTTCGCCACGCTCCTGTTCATCGGCTCGGTGTCGACGACGGAGTTGGGCGTGTCGATGCTGTCGACGCCGCTCGCGATCATCGTGGGACTCGTCGTCGCCGCGGGCGCGGCTATCGTGCTGTCGCTCGCGATCGACCGAGTCGTCTACAAACCGATGCGCGACCAGGAGGGGATCGCCCTCCTCATCGCGTCTATCGGCGTCGCGCTGGCGCTGCGCTACACCATCTACATCGTCTTCGGACAGCGCACCCGCGGGCTCACCGACGCCCAGTCGGTGCCCGAGGTCGCGTTCCCGGTCGGCGGCGGCGAGACGCTCGCCCTCGGCGGCCACGAGATCACGCTCGTCGTGATCGCCGCGGCGCTCATGTTGGGCGTCCACCTCCTGCTCCAGACGACGAAACTGGGCAAGGCGATGCGCGCGATGGCCGACAACGAGGACCTCGCACGCGTCACCGGGATCCCGACCGAGCGGGTCGTCCGCTTCACGTGGATCATCGGCGGCGGCCTCGCGGGCGCGGGCGGCTTCCTCATCGCGCTCGAACGCGGCGCGATGAACTTCCAGTTCGGCTGGATCCTCCTGCTCCTCATCTTCGCGGCCGTCATCCTCGGCGGCATCGGCTCCATCTACGGCGCCATGTTCGGCGGCATCACGATGGGACTCGCACAGAACCTCTCGCTGGTGTGGATCCCCAGCGAGTTCTCCACGGTCGCCGCCTTCGGCGTCATGATCCTCGTGCTGCTGTTCAAGCCGGAGGGACTGTTCTCCGGGGTGACCACCGCATGAGTTCACCCACGGAGACTGCGGACGCGAGCACCTCGGGCGCCGGTGACGGCTCCCGAGAGATCCCCGGGTGGACGCCGTACCGCGAGTGGTTCCGCGACCAGTGGGCGCAGGGCGGCGCCGTCGCGTGGGGCACCGCGCTTGGCCACCTGCTCGTCGGCCTGCTCGTGTTCTCGCTGGTCGTCGGCTTCGACATGTCGTCGCTGCCGATCGGCGGCAGTCTCGTCTGGCTCGTCTACCTGACCGTCACCGTCGCCGTGCTGTACGCCGCGACGGCGCCGCCGGCCGAGCCGTACGTCGCGTGGCTCGACGAGCGGTGGATGGAGTCAGACGCGGACAAACTGCTGATCATCCTCGGCCACGTCGTCGTCGTCTTCTTCGTGTTTGCGGTCGCGCTCGGTCTCCCGTTCAACGGGCTGGCGGGCGCGCTCGGCTCGGTGTTCTTCTTCACCGCCGTGTACGCGATGATGGTGCTGGCCTTGAACCTCCACTGGGGATACGCCGGCATCTTCAACATCGGCATCGCGGGCTTCATGGCCGTCGGTGTGTACGTGATGGCCATCCTCTCGACGCCCGTCGACGCCGGGGCGACCGGCGTCCCGGGGTTGGGGCTACCGCTCCCGATCGGCATCCTCGGCGGGATGATCGCGGCGGCGGTCGTCGGCCTCGTCGCGGCGCTGCCGGCGCTGCGCCTGCGCGCCGACTACTTCGCCATCGTCACCGTCGCGCTGTCTGAGATCATCCGGCTGACGCTCAACTCACGGGCGCTCCAGGAGTTCACCGTCGCGGGGGTCACCACCGGCACCGGCGGGGCGACCGGCAAGACGATGCCGGGCAACCCGCTGCGGCTGCTGTTCTACGAGAGCTTCGACCCCGGCGCGGGGCCGGCGTTGCTCGGATCGGTGCTGTTCCCGCTGTTCGAGGGGCTGCGGATCGAGTTGATCCCGCCGAACTCGGCCCTCGTCGGCGTCGTCCCGCTGCCGGCGTTCACGCTCGACCTCGCGGTCGAGCCGCCCGTGATCGTCAACTGGGCGTACGTCGTCGTGCTCACCGGCTTCGTGGCGCTGTTCTACGTCCTGCTGGTGCGCACGGGCAATTCGCCGTTCGGCCGCGTCCTCAAGGCGATCCGCGAGGACGAGGTCGTCGCGAAGTCGCTCGGGAAGGACACGAACCGCTTCAAGATCGTCGCGTTCATGTTCGGCTGTGGGCTGATGGGGCTGGGCGGCATCCTCTGGCAGGGGAGTCAGGGGTTCACCAACCCGAACGCCTTCCGGCCGATCATCACGTTCTACATCTGGGTCGCGCTCATCATCGGGGGCGCCGGCTCGAACACCGGCAGCGTGCTCGGCGGCGCGCTGTTCGCCGGCCTCATCTGGGAGGGTCCGGTGTACGTGCGCCGTGTCGTCACCAACTTCGTCGACTTCGGCGACACGCCGTCGACGTTCCCGGCGGCCATCGGGCCGTTCGTCGAGGGCGAAGTGTTGCCGTTCCTCGCGTACATGCTCGGCAACGTCTCTGCGCTGCGGTTCGTCCTCGTCGGCGTGATCCTCGTGGTGCTGATGCAGACCCGGCCGGAGGGGCTGCTCGGCCACCGCAAGGAAGAGGCGGCGGCAATCCCCCTCGGCCGGCCGACGCGCCGCGCCGAGGGCGGCACCGACACGGACGGAGGTGACCAATGAGCACCGACACCGAACCCACGACAGACGAGACGAGCGCCGCCGGCGGCGACGAGGTCGCGGCGGCCGCACAGGGCACCCGCGACGCGGAGAACCACCCGCTGGTCGTCGAAGACCTGCGCAAGACGTTCGGCGGCATCACCGCCGTCGACGGGGCGAGCTTCTCCGTCGCGGAGGGGTCACTCACGGGCCTGATCGGTCCCAACGGCGCCGGGAAGTCGACGACGTTCAACTGCATCACGGGCGTCCACACCCCCACGTCGGGGTCGGTGACGTTCCGCGGCAACGACATCACCGGGATGGCGCCCCACGAAATCGCCCAACAGGGCCTCGTGCGGACGTTCCAGATCGCTCGCGAACTCCCCGACATGACCGTGTTGGAGAACATGATGCTCGCACCGAAGGGGCAGTCGGGCGAGCGCCTCAGCTACTCGCTGTTGCCCGGCCTCCGCGACCAGGTGGTCGCACAGGAGGAGGAACTGCTTGACCGCGCCTGGCAGCAGTTGGAGTTCTTCGAGATCGACCACCTCGCAGAGGAGTACGCGGGGACGCTATCGGGCGGCCAGCGGAAACTGCTGGAGATGGCACGCGCGCTGATGACCGACCCCGACATGGTGCTGCTCGACGAACCGCTCGCCGGGGTGAACCCGACGCTGGAAGAGAAACTGCTGGACCGCATCCACGAACTCCGCGAGATGGGGAACACGTTCCTGTTCGTGGAGCACGACATGGACGTCATCATGGACAACTGCGAACACGTCATCGTCATGCACCAAGGGAAGGTGCTCGCGGAGGGCACCCCCGAACAGGTGACCAGCGACGACCGCGTCGTCGAGGCGTACCTCGGAGGTGACGTATGAGCGCAGAGGGCGAGGCGACGGAGACGGTGGAGGCCGAGCAGACGGCGGGCGCGACGCGCGCCGCCGACGCCGCGCTCCCGGAGGAGAGCCTCCTCCGCGTGCGTGACCTGGACGCCGGCTACGGCGACCTCCAGATCCTCACCGACGTCGACATGGACGTCGGCGACGGCGAGTACGTCACCATCGTCGGCCCGAACGGCGCCGGCAAGTCGACCGTGATGAAGTCCGTCTTCGGGCTGACGACGTACATGGGCGGCGTCGTCGAGTTCGACGGCGAGCAGATCCACGGCCGCTCGCCCGACGAGATCATCCACGAGGGCATCGGCTACGTCCCGCAGAACGAGAACGTGTTCGAGAGTCTCACCGTGCGCGAGAACCTCGAGATGGGTGCGTACATCCTCGACGAGGTGCCCGAAGACCAGATCGAGTGGGTGTACGAGCGGTTCCCGATTCTCCGGGAGCGCTCGGACCAGCGCGCCGGCACGATGTCCGGCGGCCAACGCCAGATGCTCGCGATGGGACGGGCACTGATGCTCGACCCCGACCTCCTCTTACTCGACGAGCCGTCGGCGGGCCTCGCGCCCGACCTCGTCCAGGAGATGTTCGACCGCATCGACCGCATCAACGACGACGGCACGGCCATCCTCATGGTCGAGCAGAACGCCAAGGAGGCGCTGCGCCGCTGTGACCGCGGCTACGTGCTCGTGAACGGCGAGAACGCTTACGTCGACACCGGGGACGCGCTCCTGCACGACGAGCAGGTCCGCAAGGACTTCCTCGGCGGGTAGTCGCCTCGCATCGGCCGACACGCTCGGGGGTTCGTTCTCCCCCCGCGACAGCTTCACGACGCCCGGGAGCGTCCGCTCAGGATGGACCCGCACATCAGTATCGTCACGCTCGGCGTCGACGACCTCGCGACCGCGACGTCGTTCTACGAGGACGGACTCGGCCTGCCGAGACACGACGGCGACGATGACGGCGACATCGTGTTCTTCGACCTTCGGGGGACGTGGCTCGCGCTGTACCTGCGCGAAGAACTGGCTGCCGACGCCGGCGTCGAGGCCGCCGGGGAGGGGTTCTCGGGGGTCACACTCGCCCACAACGTCGACAGCGAGGCGCGCGTCGACGAGGTGCTCGCGGCGGCCGAGCGCGCGGGGGCGACGGTGCAGAAGCGTGCCGCAGCGACCGACTGGGGCGGGTACAGTGGGTACTTCGCCGACCCTGACGGTCACCTGTGGGAAGTCGCGTACGCGCCGGGCTTCTCGCCCGGACCCTGAAGGAGCGTCTCGACTACGCCAGTGCGTAGCGACCGTCGGCCTTCTCGACGTGGCCGCCCTCGCGCAGCGTCTTCAGGATGGAGTACAGAGAGATGCGCTTCATCGCGAGGCCGTCACAGAGGTCGTCCTCACACACCGCACCGTGGGTCGCGAGGTAGAGATACACCAACTTCGCACGGGGGGAGGAGACGCCCTCCGGTAGTTGTGTCATCGGCGTCTGCCGTTCGGTGTCGACTGCGTCCGCCTGCGTCGTAGCCATCTTGTCCCGACACAACGCTTCGACACACGTAAAACTGTGGTACGACGTTCGTCGAAACTTGCGGTAGGGGAGCTGAGGGCGCTGTTCGTGGGTGAATACGGGAATTACGCAACTCCGAGTAAATCGTCAACCGGGGCGTATCGGCGTGCGGTTTCGACTGTCGACGGAGACGCGTTCGACGAAAAACGGGACCGGCTGCGTTGACGCGACGACTCAGTACGACCGGATCTTCGGCTCGTACTCTTTGTCCTCGCCCTCGAGGATGACCGGCTTGTACCACAGTTCCGGCGTGCCGTCGTTCCACGACAGCATCGTGTGCTTGAGCCACTCGTCGTCCTTGCGCTCTTGGGCCTCCGCGCGCCAGTGGGCGCCGCGGAACTCCTTGCGCGCGAGCGCGCCGAGCGTGATGGCCTCCGCGGTGTCGAGGATGTTGCGCGTCTCGATGGTCTGGATGAGGTCCGTGTTGAACGTGCGCGACGGGTCCTTCACGAACACGTCGCGGTAGCGCTCGCGTGCCTCCGCGATGTCCTCCAGCGCCTGCTTGAGGCCCTCCTCCTCGCGGAACACGTTCACGTGCTGCGTCATGGACTTCTGCACCGCCGAGCGGATCTCGGCGTGCTGGACGCCTTCGTCGCGGTCCATCAGCGTCTGGACGCGATTGCGCTCGCGCTTGACGGCGTGCTCGACGACGTCGTGACCCGACATCGAGCCGGTGTCAGCCGCGACGCCGCCGTCGGCGACGGCGTCGCCGGCGGGTTCGACCTCGCCGGGTTCGACGGGCGTGTCGACCTCGCCGAGTTCGTACTCGCCCTGCTGGCCGGTCTCGATCTTCGCGGTGCCGAGGTCCTTCCCCGCGGCGTGCTGGCCGGCGCGCTTCCCGAAGACGATGAGCTCCGGCAGGGCGTTGCCGCCGAGGCGGTTCGACCCGTGGACGGACGCGCAGGCGCACTCGCCGGCGGCGTACAGGCCGCCGATGCACGTCTCGCCGTTCTCGTCGGTCTCGATGCCGCCCATGGCGTAGTGCTGGCCGGGCTTGACGGGCATCGGCTCCTTCAGCCCGTCGACGCCCTCGAAGTCCTTCGCGAGGTGGAGGATGTTCTCCAACCGGTCGGTGATGCGCTCGTCGCCGAGGTGGCGCATGTCGAGGTGGACGTACTCGTCGTCGATGCCGCGCCCCTCGTTGACCTCGCTCAGTTCGGCGCGGGCGACGACGTCGCGCGAGGCGAGTTCGCCGGCGTTGCTGGCGTAGCCGTACTCGAACATGAAGCGCTCACCCTCGCTGTTATAGAGGATGCCGCCCTCGCCGCGGACACCCTCGGAGATGAGGACGCCCGTGCTGGGCAGGCTGGTCGGGTGGAACTGGATGAACTCCATGTCCTCGATGGGGACACCCGCGCGGTAGGCCATCGCGACGCCGTCGCCGGTGTTGGAGACGGCGTTGGTGGTGTGGTCGAACACCTGGCCGAGGCCGCCGGTCGCGAGGATGACGCCCTCTTTGGCGCGGAAGCCCGACAGCTCGCCGCTCTGGATGTCGTAGGCGACGACGCCGTGGCAGGTGCGGTCCTCGGGGCGCTCCTCGTCGGTGACCGCGAGGTCCGAGACGTACCACTCGTCGTACACGGTGATCCCGCGCTTGACGAGCTGTTCGTACATCGTGTGGAGCAGCTGGTGACCGGTCTCGGCGCCCGCGTACGTCGTCCGCGGGAACGAGAGGCCGCCGAACGGTCGCTGCGAGACGCGCCCGTCGTCCTCACGGGAGAACGCCATCCCCCAGTGCTCCAGCTGGATGACCTCCTTCGGGGAGTCCTTACAGAGCGTCTCGATGGCGGGCGCGTCGCCGAGGTAGTCCGAGCCCTTCATCGTGTCGTAGGCGTGGTCCTGCCACGAGTCGCCCTCGCGCAGGGCGGCGTTGATCCCGCCTTCGGCCGCGCCCGTGTGGCTCCGCACCGGGTGCAGCTTCGAGACGATCGCAACGTCCGCGCCCTCCTCCTGGGCGGCGATAGCTGCGCGGAGTCCCGCGCCGCCGGCGCCGACCACGATAACGTCGTGTTCGTACATTGTGTCGTGTGGTGTGTGTCGTGTGTCCAGTCGTCCGTTCGAGCCGGGGTCCCGTGGGTTCGTCGCTGAACCCGCTTAGGGTTCCGGCTACTTCAATCGCGTGCCGATCCGTGTCGCTGGCCGGGTGAGCCTACCAGAACTTCAGGTTGCTCTTGACGGCCTCCCGCTTGAGTTCCTGGATGTGCTCGGTGAGCGGGATGTCCTTCGGGCACACCTCGGTGCACGAGAACTGGGTCTGACAGCGCCAGACGCCGTTCTCCTGTTCGAGGATGTTGAGGCGGTGCTGCTTGCGGTCCTCGCCCTCGCGCTCGTCCATGGCGAAGCGGTACGCCTTGT
The DNA here is from genome assembly GCF_029338555.1 of Halobaculum marinum. Classification (GTDB taxonomy): domain Archaea; phylum Halobacteriota; class Halobacteria; order Halobacteriales; family Haloferacaceae; genus Halobaculum; species Halobaculum marinum. Next base: position 1,611,059 of record NZ_CP119989.1, read on the forward strand.
TGATGGCGGCGGGGCCGAGGTACTCGTTGTTGCCCGCGGCGATGTTGCACGAGGACATACAGGCGCCACACCAGATACACCGGGTGGACATCTTCACCTTCTCGCGGTTCTCCCGCGTCTGGCGCTGCTCCTCCAACTCGCCGTCGGGGAGTTCGTCGGCGTCGAAGTACGGCTCGACGGACTCCATCTGGTCGTAGAAGTGCTCCATGTCGACGACCAGGTCCTTCTCGACGTCGGCGTGCGGGAGCGGCTCGACGCGCACCGGCTCGTCGAGGTCCGACAGCTGGGTCTTGCAGCCGAGTCGCTGAGAGCCGTTGACGAACAACGCGTCCGACCCGCAGATCGCCTGCCGGCAGGAGTGCCGGAACGTGAGCGAGGAGTCGAACGTGTCGCGGGCGTAGATGAGCGCGTCGAGGACGGTCATCCCCTTCTTGTACGGGACGTGGAAGTCGTCGAAGCGCGGCTCTTGCTTCCCTTCGACCTCGGGGTCGAAGCGGAACACCTTGAGGTGGTATGTGTCGTCCTCGGCGTTGGCGCGCTCTTCGGCCTCCTGCTTGGCGCGCTCTTCGCGCTCGGCGCGGCCCTCTGCCTTCTTGCGCATGCGCTCTTGTTGGGCCGGCGCGAGCGGCTCGCCGTGCTCGACCTCCGTCTCTGCCTCGGTCTCCGTCTCCGTCTCGGTCTCTGGAACTTGCGTGCTCATGGTCAGAAGGTGGGGAAGCCGGCCCAGGCGTTCGCGGTGCGGATCCCCTGGACGACGAGCACGAGGCTCGCCGCGATCAGCGTGTACTTGACGACCTGCTTCGGCGTGCCCGACAGGCCCTGGTTCTCCAAGGCGTTGTAGACGCCGTTGACGCCGTGGAACGTCGCGGTGATCAGGAACAGCACCATCAGCGAGTAGTAGGTGAGGTCCTGCATCCGCATGCTCGAGGCGAGGAACGTCACCTCGTCGGCGTGGTTCACGAAGTGGAGCAGGAAGAAGTGGAACGCCAGCACCACCACGAGGAACCCGGCGGTGATGCGCTGCCACAGCCAGCGGCGCCCGCCCGACTCGAACGAGGAGTAGCGCTCGGCCATCTCAGAACACCCCCGCGAGGAACGTCGGCACCGACGCGACGACGATGGCGCCCGTCAGGATGAGCGACGCGTAGAAGCTCTTGTCTTGGCTGTCCAGTCCGATCCCGAGGTCGACCAACAGCAGGCGGCAGCCGTTCAGGATGTGGAACACGGCCACCGCGAGCAGTCCGACCTCCAGGATGCGGACGACGAGCAGGCTCTCCAGCGTGACGATGACGGTCGTGTACACGTCGTTGTTCGCCGCGATGGTCGCCTGCGACTGTCCGGCGGCGGAGATGGCGGTACTCAGCACCGCGATGTGGGTGAAGAGGTAGCCCACGAGCACCCAGCCCGTGAACTTGTGGAACACCCAGGCCCACATCCCCGCCGAGAACTCCCGCCACCGGCCGAAGTCCTCGACGAGGCCCCTGTCATACGACTGGCTCATACGTACTGTCGCTCCGGCCCACGGTGGTATAGTAGTTACGTGACGCACTCGCACGGAGGCACGTCCCGACCCGACCGATCCGACAGGACTCGGCGGGGCCGGCGCAGCGAATCCGAGGGCGACTGAACGGCGTTGCGCGCGTGTAGGGCGCCGCGGGGGCGCAATCGCCGAGCCCCGTCACACCACGCTGGTGTTCGGACTCTGCTCCATCTCCACGACGCGCCGGGTCCGCTGGCCCAACTCCACGAGGTGACACAGCGGGTTCCCCGGGTAGACGACCGGGTTCTCCAGCACACCGACGAGGAGGCCGGTGAACGGCGCCTCGATGGTGACGTTGTCGTCTTTGAACGGGTTCGTGATGGTGCAGACGGTGTCGCCCTCGTGGACGAGCGACCCGCGCTCGAAGTGCATGTCGACCATGCCGCCGGCGTCGGCGCGCAGCCACGTCTTCTCGCGCTCCTCGGTGATCACGGTCCGCCACCCCGGCCACCGCACCGACTCCGTCGGGAGCATCCCGTACTCGGCGAACACCGAGCGGACGCCGGTGAGCGCTTCGTCGATGAGCGCCCGCTGGAAGCGGTGGGCCTCGCCCATCTCGACGGTGATGGTGGGGGTGTCGTCGACGGACGCCTCGGTGCGGAGCATCCCCGAGGAACCCTCGCTGTCGATGATGACGTTCGTCCCGTACGCGCGGGCGAGGCGCCCCACGTCCGCGTCGGCCATGTCGGCGCGGACGTGGATCATGTTGGTGCGGCCTCGCGTAGAGGTGTGGAAGTCGAGGCCGAAGTCGCACGGTTCGATGAAGTTCGTGTAGATGCGGGCGGCCATCCGCTTGGCGCTGGTCGAGTCGGCAGCCCCCGGGAACGACCGGTTGAGGTCGCGGTCGTACACCGGGAGGTAGCGTTGTTGGGCGAGAAAGCCCGGGACGTTCAATACGGGGAGACAGATCAGCGTGCCCGCTAGCGACGAGAGGTCCCACTCGTGGGCCACCTCCCGGACGACCTCGATTCCGTTGAGTTCGTCGCCGTGGGCGGCCGCCGAGAGGAACGCCGTCGGGCCGGGGCGCGCCCCGTTGATGATCGTTACGGGGATGCGCACGGGGTCCCCCAGATACGTCTCCGACACCACGAACCGAATGTTCTGCCGCTCGCCGGGGCCGACTCGCCCACCGTTGTAGGTGAATGACCCGTCGTCGCTCATGCTCGCCGGTGTGCGACGGAGGGGTATAAAGGACAGCACAGGGACGCCGACACGGCACGCCCGCGTCGCGTCGGGCGGTTCTCGTCGATGGTCGCAGTCGCCCGCGTTCGGCGGTGAGGGCCGTGTCCGCGGCTGTCACGGCTTCGCCGGACCGGGACACATTTCCCTTCCCCGCCGAGTGACCGATCCATGACCGAGGATCCAGTCCGCGTGGGGGTGCTCTCGCTCCACACGAGCAAGGAGTCGAAAGCGATCTGCAACGCCATCGAGGCGTTGGGCCACGAACCCGTCTGGCTGCGCCGAGAGAACGCCGCCGTCAGCATCGAGGACGGCGAAGTCACCATCGAGCCGGAGGTAGACGTGATCGCCAATCGGATGCTGCTGTCGAACATCGAACAGCCAGCGGAGGGACTCGGCCTCGCGCACACGTTCGGCCGAGCGCGACCGATCCTCAACGACCCCTCGGCCGTGCTGACGGCGATGCACAAGTTCGCCTCCGCCGTCGCCCTCGCGGAAGCGGGCGTCCGCGTCCCCGACGCACTGCTGGCGCTGTCGAACGACCGCCTCAACGACGGTCGCGCCCGCTTCGGCGAGGAGGGCGTGTACAAGACGGCGATCGGCACCCACGGCGGCGGGACGTGGAAGGTCGACCTGACAGAGCCGGTGAACCCGCAGGTCGGGAACCGCCAGGCGTTCCTGCAGGACCTCATCGACCGCGACGACGCGCGCCACCACGACACCCGCGTGTACGTCGTCGGCGGCGAGGTCGTCGGCGCGATGAACCGCTACGCCCCCGAGGACGACTGGCGGACGAACGTCGCGCTCGGCGGCGACGTGGAGGACGCGTCCGACTCCCTCGACGACGAGGCGCGCGAGATGGCGCTGGCGGCCGCCGAGACGATCGGTCTCGACTACGCCGGCGTCGACCTCGTGCAGGGGTACGACGGCTGGTATGTCCTCGAAGTCAATCCCACGGCGGGGTTCAAAGGCCTGTTCAAGGCCAGTGGCCGCTCGCCCGCGCCACACATCGCCCGCCTCGCCATCGAGCGCGTCGGCGGCAGCGTCGACGACGACCTGGTGACGGAGCTGTCGGCGGTGCTCGACGACTCCACGCCCGCGTGCATGCCGGCAGAGCGCCGGATCAACGACGGACAGGTCCCGATCATCGGCTACATCGAGGAGGTCAACGTCGCGGGGACGCAGGGGGCGACCCAGGCGTACGCCAAGTCCGACACGGGCGCGACGCGCTCGTCCATCGACACGAAGCTGGCCGCCGAAATCGGCGCTGGCCCGATCAAGAGCATGACGCGCGTGAAGTCCGGCTCGATGAAGTCCGGGAAGGCCCGACCGGTCGTCGACCTCGTGGTCGGGATCGGCGGCGAACAGCACACTGTCACCGCGAGCGTCGAGGACCGCTCGCACATGGAGTACCCCGTCCTGCTGGGCCGGGACATCCTCCAGCACTACCGCGTCGACGTCCAGCGCCGCGCCGACGAAGGCGCTGACCCGGACCTCGACGAAGAGGAGGAGGAGGGCGTCGAGGAGTAACGCCCGTCAGCCACTCACACGGCCGTCGACAGGCCGGACCGCTTTTCCGTCTCGCGTGAGCAGTCATCAGTATGGGCTTCGGGAGCTACGACGAATCCGAGCAGGAGCGTCAGCAGAACGACGGCGGCGACGCGGGCGACGGCTCGACCGTCGACGCACACGAGAACGACCACGACGGCAAGGCGAGCTTCGAGGCCGGCGCGTCCACCGACGACCTCGTCTCGCAGTTGCAGCACATGAAAGGCGACGACGACGACGACGAGTAGCGCCCGGTTCTCAGACACGCCCGACGGTACCCCCGGCGTGTCACCCGATTTTCACTCCATTCTATCCGATCTGATAGCCGGCGGCTAAGGTATATTACTCCGCTTGCCGGCGGTCGATGTACGCCCGGTCCTCGAAGCGAACGGGTGGGAGCAACACAACCGATGTTCGAATTTATCACGGACGAGGAAGAGCGCGGGCAGGTAGGAATCGGGACACTCATCGTGTTCATCGCGATGGTGCTCGTGGCGGCGATCGCCGCGGGCGTCCTGATCAACACCGCCGGCTTCCTCCAGAGCAAGTCGCAGGAGACGGGTCAACAATCGAGTAAGCAGGTCAGTAACCGCCTGCAGGAGGTCGCGACGGTCGGGAACGTCACGACCAACGGCGAGATCGACATCGTCAACGTGACCGTGACGCAGGCGCCCGGCGCCGGCGAGATCGACATTCACAACGCCACGGTGACGTGGATCGGTCCGACTGGTACCTACCAACTCCAGTCGACGACGCAGAACTTCAGCGACAACGGCGCCCTCACGGACGGGGACAAGCTGTACTCCTACGAGTCGGTGAAGAACGCCGCAGGTAGCGAGAACGTCCTGAACGACGCCGACGACCGCTTGAACCTCGTGTTCGACGTGAGCGGTCCGACGAACGGTGATGTACTTAACGAGGGCGACGAGGTCACGATCAAGATCAACACGATGTCCGGCGCGACCACGAGCATCCGCTTCACGGTGCCCGAGTCGCTCGGCCAGAAGGAAGCCGTCGAACTGTAAGCCGGTCCCCCCTTCTCTCTGTCTTCTCACCGCCACCAGCGGCGGCGCGGTCCCGCGACGGCGTGAGACTACTCGTCGCCGACGACCTCGTCGACGCTGGCGGCGATGTCCTCTTTCGCGCGCCACAGGTACAGTGACGCGTAGCTCCGGTACGGCGCCCACCGCTCGGCCTCGTCGACCATCTCCGCGCGACTCATCTCCCTGCCGAACAGTTCCTCCATCCCCTTCCTGATCCCCAGGTCGCCGACCGGGAACACGTCGGGACGCGCGAGCGTGAACAGCAGTTGCATGTTCGCGGTCCACTCGCCGACGCCGGTGATGTCGGTCAGCGCGGCGCGCACCTCGTCGTCGGTCATCGACTCGAAACTGCCGCGCTCCCAGCCGTGTTCGGCGAACGCCTCGGCGACGTTGCGCACGTACCGGGTCTTCTGCCGGGAGAGGCCGGCGTCTTTCAACACCTGCTCGTCGGCGGCGAGCACGCCCTCGGGCGTCACCTCGACGGCGTCGAACAGCCGCTCGCGTGTCGCCGCCGCCGACGCCATCGACACCTGCTGTCGAAGGATCGAGACGACGAGGCGCTCGAACGGGTCTGCCGCCGGTTCGATTGTCAGCGGGCCGTGGCGGTGGATCACGGGGCCGAGACGGTCGTCGTCACGGAGCGCAGCGAGCGCCTCCCGGTCGGCGGGGTCGAGCGCGTCGAACGCGTCGGCGTCGGAGTCGACTGGCATACTCCACCGTGGACGCGGCGGCGAGAAACGGCTTTCGGGGGATTCGACGACGACCTGCAACGGGAACTCCGGGAAACGGGCGACGTGTTGGCGTCGGGACGGAGGGAAACGTTGAATCGGGGGCGTTCCGACGCGACGAACATGGACGTTGATGACGTAGAGACGATCGCGGTTCTCGGTGCGGGGAACATGGGCCACGGTATCGCGGAGGTCGCCGCCCTCGCCGGGTTCGAGGTGCACATGCGGGATATCAACGAGGAGTTCGTCCAGAAGGGGTACGACCAGATCGAGTGGTCGCTGGGCAAACTCGCCGAGAAAGACCAGATCTCCGAGGCGGACGCCGACGCCGCGCTCGAACGAGTGTCGGCGGTCGTCCCCGTCGAGGACGCCGTCGCCGACGCGGACCTCATCATCGAGGCGGTGCCCGAGAAGATGGACATCAAGAAGGACGTGTACGCCGAGGTCGAGGCGCACGCGCCCGACGAGGCCGTGTTCGCCTCGAACACGTCGAGCCTCTCGATCACGGAGCTGTCTGAGGTCACCGAGCGCGAGGCGCGCTTCTGCGGGATGCACTTCTTCAACCCGCCGGTGCGGATGCAGCTCGTCGAGGTCATCTCGGGTGCCCACACCGACGAGGAGACGCTCTCGCTCGTCGAGGACGTCGCCGAGCGCATGGGCAAGACGCCGGTGCGCGTCCGCAAGGACTCGCCGGGCTTCATCGTCAACCGCGTGCTCGTCCCGCTGATGAACGAGGCGGCGTGGCTCGTCCACGAGGGTGAGGCGACCATCGAGGAGGTCGACTCCACGACGAAGTACGATCTCGGTCTCCCGATGGGGAGCTTCGAGTTGGCCGACCAGGTCGGTATCGACGTGGGCGTCCACGTGCTGGAGTACATGCACGAGGTGCTCGGCGACGCCTACGAGCCGTGTCCCCTCCTCACCGAGAAGGTGGAGAACGAGGACCTCGGGAAGAAGACCGGCGCGGGCTTCTACGACTACGAGGACGGCGGCGCCGACGTGCCCTCGGACGCCATCTCCGAGGACGTGAAGCACGCGCTGCTGGCGGTGATGGCCAACGAGGTCGCCGGTCTCATCGGCAACGACGTCGCCGACGCCGGCGACATCGACCAGGCGGTGAAGCTGGGCGCCGGCTTCCCCGACGGCCCCGCGAAGATGGCCGACTCGGTGGGCCTCGACACGCTGCTGGAGACGCTCGACGAGCGCGCCGAGGCCACCGAGGCCGAGCGCTACGAGGCGGTCGGCTACCTCCGTGACCTCGTCGACGACGGCGAGGGCTTCTACGGCGGCGGCGACGAGGACGACGGACACGACTTCGAGACGATCCGCATCGAGCGCGACGGCAAGGTGGGCCACATCGTGCTCGACCGCCCGCACCGCATGAACACCATCTCCGGCGAGATGCTCGACGACCTGAGCGTCGCCATCGACGAACTCGACGCCGACGACGACGTGCGCGCCGTGCTCGTCACCGGCGAGGGCGACCGCGCGTTCTCCGCCGGCGCCGACGTGCAGAGCATGGCCGCCGGCGGTGGCGACCCGCTCCACTCCGTCGAGCTGTCGCGCAAGGGCCAGTCCACGTTCGGCAAGTTCGAGTCGGCCGACGTGCCGGTCGTCGCCGGTATCGACGGCTACTGCCTCGGCGGCGGCATGGAGTTCGCCACCTGCGCGGACATGCGGATCGCCTCCGAGCGCTCCGAACTCGGGCAGCCCGAGCACAACCTCGGCCTCCTGCCGGGGTGGGGCGGCACCCAGCGCCTGCGCCACATCGTCGGCGAGGGGCGTGCCAAGGAGATCATCTTCACCGCCGACCGCTACGAGGCCGAGGAGATGGCCGACTACGGCTTCCTCAACGAGGTCGTCGAGAACGACGAACTGGCCGACCGCGCGATGGAGTTGGCGAAGGACCTGGCCGCCGGTCCGCCGGTCGCCCAGCGCTACACGAAGCGCGCGATGCTCGCCGGGCGCGACGACACCGACGCCGGGCTGGAGATCGAAGCGCAGGCGTTCGGCCAGCTGATGAACACCGACGACCTCATGGAGGGCGTGATGGCGTTCATGTCCAACGAGGAGCCGGAGTTCGAAGGGAAGTAAGCGAGACGAGCGAGACCGAGTGAGCGGTGCGAACGAAGTCTCGAACCGACGGCGGCGAGGTGTGCGCGGCCGAGCGCAGCGAGGCCGGGCGGCCCGAGCCGCCCAGCAACTCGCAGTGTCTGAGCAAGGCGACCGAGCGTCTCGGACAGACAGCGGGTGAAACCCGCGACCGGACGTTCGCACTCACGAGACCTCGGGGCTCGTGAACGGCGAGGGCCAGTCGTCGCCGGCGATCGCGACGACTACGGGAGCTTGAACGCCCGGATCGTGTCGCGCTTCGTCGGCTCTTTCACGACCTGCACCCCGCCCAACGCCGAGAACACGTCTTTCCAGTTGCGGTGGTACAGCGGGAACTCGTCGTTGACGTAGCTCACCTCCGCGCCGTCGCGACCGCGCTTGGCGCCGTTGCCCTCGTTCTCGACGGTGACGAGGAGGGTGGAGCAGACGCGGACGAGTTCCTCGAACACCCAGGTGTCGTCGGGGTGGACGTGCTGGAGCGTCTCGACGGAGTAGACCGCGTCGAACGCGTCGTCGTCGAACTCCGGGACCACGTCCTCGATGGCGCCGACGTGGAACGTCCCGGAGTCCGCGAGCGCGGGGAACTCCTCGTCCATCACCGCGAACGACTCCTCGTTGATGTCGACGCCAGCGAGGTGGTCGAACCCGTTGCGTCGGAGGTGTTCGAGGTGGCGCCCCGAGCCACAGCCGACCTCCAGCACGCGCGCGTCGCTACTGGTGTAGAACTCGATGGCCGACAGGAGCGCGTCGCTGGTGTCGTCCGGTCCCTTGTGGGCGTAGTAGCGCGGGGAGAACTCCCCCTCGCGCTGGGCCCAGTCGTCGCGAACCTCGTCGGGATCCATGTCGGGTACGTCGAGACGCGACGGTTTACCTCCGCCGGAGTCGCGGCGCCAGCGCCGGCGGTCGTGGCCGGCTCGTGTTACCGCAGTTCGACGGTCAGCGACTCCTCAGCAGCGGCGTCGGCGCGGCGGTATCGCGGCGTGTCCCCCTCGCGGTCGACGACGAACACGTTCAGCGAGACGACCAACCGACCGACCTCGGGCAGCGTCGCGCGCACCACGGGCCCGGTCGCGGTGACGACGAGGTACGGCGGTGCGGCGACGGGCCGGGCGGGGAGGCTGGCCCCGAGCGCGGCCGCGGCCGTCGTAAGTAGCCCCGGGAGTCGCTCGTGGACGCCGGCGGTCGACAGCGCGTCCCGGAGCGGCGACACCACCGCGTCGCGGTCGGTCGTCCCCTCCGAAGCGCCGTCCTCCCACCGAGCGGCGACCGCGTCGGCGCAGGCGTCGACGGCGTCGAGCAGCGGTGCGTGCTCCGTCACCAGTCGCTCGCGGACGGTCGCCGACTGGTCGGTGGTGTCCTCGCGCACAGGGCACGGTCCGTGCGCCCGGTCGTAAGCGCGTCGGGTGGGGTGGCCGCGCGCCGTGGGTCGGGAGTCGAGCATCGCGTGCCGTGAGTCTACCGTGGGGTGGGGCATCGACCGCTTTTTGCCCGACGCGCGCCCACGTCGGGGTATGAGCATGACCGCCGCCGACGTCGAGGCCGCCATCGAGGCGGGTATCGAAGACTGCGAGGCGACCGTCACGACGCCGCGGGCGCCCGACCCAGACCACGAGGACGCCCACTTCGCCGCCGTCGTCGTCTCGCCGGCGTTCGAGGGGAAGTCGCTCGTCCAGCAGCACCAACTCGTGTACGACGCCGTCGGCGACGCGATGACCCAGGAGGTCCACGCGCTCGAGATAAAGACGTACACGCCAGAGGAGTACGACGAGTACGCGGCGTAGGTCGCTGCCTAGCCCTCGTTACTCGGCTTCGACGCCGAGGATCTGAACTGCGTCGCCGACACGAAGAGATGCGCCGACGCTCGCCTCGGGGACGACGGTGTTCGTCATCAGCCGGAAGTAGTGGTCGAAGCGCCCGCCGCCGCTCCACGCGGGCATCGTCTCTTGCCGCTTCTCGACGAACCGAGTGCGGAACTCGGGGTACTCGGCGCCCGTGTCGGGGTCGCGAGCCGGCACAGCACACCGCTGGCAGGGGTTGACGCCGAGCAAGTCGGCGTCGCCGACGCGGAACCGGACGCGCTCGCCCGGGTCGGCGACGAGGCGGTCCTCGAAGAACGCCTCGTCGCTGGCGAGTTCGACGTTCGGGCGGAGTCGTCGGCGCACCGAGTCGACAGTGAGGTCCTCGTACCACGACGCCACCTCCCGGAGCGTCCCGGTCGCGAGCACGGTCGGTCCGGCGAGTTCGGTGTCGTCGGGGTAGCCGCCCGCGCGGTCGCTGACGATGCGGACCTCGTAGCCGAGGAACTCGCCGACCCAGTCCGCGAGCGCCTCGCCCTCCTCGTCGAGGTGGAACGTGTTGGGAGCGGGCGCCTCGTCGTCGTGGGGAGCCGTGAGCGCGACGGTCCGGTCGTCGAGGTCGAAGTCGGCGCGGACGCGGTGAATCTGCCGCTCGTTCTTCCCGTTCACGTAGTCGCCGTCGGCGTCGAGCAGCGCGAGCTGGCGGTCGGGCGCGAGTCCGCCGCCGGGGGCGAGCGTGGCGGCGTCCACGTCGACGCCGTCGAGCGCCTTCACGGGGTACACGCGGACGCGGTCGAGCGTCGTCGCGAGCGCGTCGTCGGTCATGTCGGTGACCGGGGGCGGCGCGAACCTAAACCGGTCGGTCGACACCCGGTGCGACGGCGGCGCCGCTGGCGGCGTACGGTAGACGGCGCGAGAACGGGGACCGTCGGTCGCCGGGCGACCGGGGCGGGGTTACTCCTCGTCGGTGTCGTCTGCGTCGTCGGTCGGCTCGTCGGACACGAGGTCGAGTTCCTCGACCAACTCGGCAATCTCGTCGGCGGTGAACGCCGTGTAGCCGGACTCCGACACCGTCGCGAGCGACACGTCGTCGTGGGTGAGCTCCTCGTTCGCGTCGAACAGCGCGCGTAGCGCGAGGCCGATGCCGTCGTCGAGGGTCAGCTCCTCGCTCCACTCGTCTTCGAGCAGTTCCTGAATCTGCTGACGGGAGCCGCCGATTGCGGTCGCCTTCCACTCGTGGGGCGTCCCCGAGGGGTCGGCGCCGAACAGGCGCGGCTGTCCGTTCTCGAACCCGCCGATGAGGAGCGCGGCGCCGTACGGCCGGGTGCCACCGCGCTGGGTGTTCTCCTGGATGTGGTCAGTGATGTACTTCGTCAGCGTCTCGACGCCGACCGGCTCGCGGTAGCGCAGGCGGTTGCCCTGCGCCATCCGGCGGGCGTAGTCGATGAGCTGGCGGGCGTCGGCGACGTGGCCGGCGCTGGCAGTGCCAACGTGGTCGTCGAGTTTGTGGAGCTTCTCGATGGACTCCGACTCCATGAGGCTGGAGGACGCCTGCGCCTGCGCCGCGAGCACGACGCCGTCTGTCGTGCGGACGCCGACGGAGGGCGCGCCGCGCGAGACGGCCTCGCGCGCGTACTCGACCTGGTAGATGCGGCCGTCCGGCGAGAACAGCGAGGTCCCGCGGTCGTACGCCTGCTGGTCGTTCCCCCTCATCGGTCACCACCGACGTGAATCGTCGTCGCGAGTGCGGTCATCGCTCCACGGTATGGGGCCACGTCGGAAAAAGCCTCCCTAAACGGAGCTTTAGCGAGCGCGGAGAACCGGCCGAGGGGACGCCCCCGCCGGCGCCGCGCCGGCCCCGCTACTCCTCGACGTCGACGACGGGGGCCTCGCGCGCGTTCGTCTTCACGCTCTCGATGCCCTCCTCGGCCTTCTGTTTGCTCGCGTACCCCTCGCCCGAGTCGGCGATGATGTTCCCGTTTCGGTGGACGAGTCGCCAGCGCCACTCGTCGGCGTGGTCGCGGTACACCTCGAACGTCGCTTTGCTCGACATACCGTCTCTACTCGCGCCGGGCGCTAATCGCTACCGGCTGTCGGCTCCGACTCGTCGGCGTCCCACGAGTCGAGCGGCTCGCCGCCGAGGACGAAGTCCGCGCCAGGGTGTTCGGTGAACACGACGTACACCGTCTGCTCGGGGATGCCGAACCGCTCGCCCAGGGCCGCGGTGAACCGCCGGGCCAACTCGTGCCGCTGGTCGACGGTGCGTCCGGCCCGAACGTCCGCGTTCACGAACGCGACCGGTTCCCCGTCGCCGGCGCGACCGATCCGCGGGTCGGTCTGGGCGACGACGACGCCGACGTGGTCGGTCCCGGTGTCCATCACCTCCCCGTACGTCTCGGCGACCCACGGCGCGAACGCGTCGCGGTCGGCGGCGTCGACCGGAACCGACAGGTCGAATCGGATATGTGGCACGTGGTGACGCAGAACGCGCCACGAGATAAGTTCCGGGTCACGTCGACCGCCGAGCGACGACCGTCCCGTCCGAATCGCGCAGCGTCACCGTCTCGCCGTCGTTGTTGAGTGTGGGTCGACTCCGCCCCCAGTACAGGTCCGTGTCGGTGTCGTCGCCGCCGCCGACGTGGAGCGTGAGCGTCGCGTCGGCGGCGAGCACCGTTCCCTCGGGGAACTCGTAGGCGAACCCGGCGGCGTCGGTCAGCGTCCACCCCGATAGGTCGACCGCGGCGTCCCCGCGGTTGTGGAGCGTGACCGTCTCGCCGTTCAGGTTCTCGCCGTCGTCTCCGGCGGCGTCCGCCGTGATGTCGGCGATTACTACGCCCGACCCGTCGGGGGTGGCCGTGGCGCTTGCTTCCTGAGTCGTCTCGCCGTCCCCCGGGGGAGCGGCGGTGCCGTCGCGGCACGACCACAGGCCGCGGTCGGCGGCCATCGCGCGTTCTTCCGCCGCGTAGAACGAGTCCCCGCGCTCGAACGACGAGTCGTACACGCGAGCCAAGCCACGGTCGACGAGCGCGTAGTTGACCGACCCGCCGTCGTGGTGGACGTACACGAGTAGGCGGTCGAAGTACCCCCGACGCGGTTCGTTCGCGTCGAACGCGATTACGACTTCTTCGCCGAGCAGGCGGTTCTCGACGTAGGTGCTGGCGCGCGCGCCGTACTCGTCGAGACACGCACGCCCCGTCTCGGTGTCGGGGACGCCCTCGAACTCCCCAGGCGTGTTCTCGCCGTACACCTCGGGGGTGTCGACGCCGAGGAGGCGGGCGGTGTCGGTCGTCCCGTTCGCGTACTCGATGCGGACGGTGTCGCCGTCGACCACCTCGACGACGGTCACGCGGACGCCGTCCTCGGGGACCGACGCCGTCTGGGGGGCACCCCCGGATCCGGGTGGGGCGGTCGGGGAGGTGTCGCCGACGGGTCCCGCGAGACAGCCCGCGAGGACGACGAGGAGACAGGAGGCGAGGACGAGTCGGCCGTGGCGGCCCATACCGCGACATCACGACCCAATCCGAAAGCCGTTCGGGAGCCGGCGGGCCGCTGGTGGCCACGACTGTTGCGACGCGTGCGACCGTCGAGCGACGGCCAGTCCGATCCGGGCGACTCAGGCGCGCTCGTGGGGACGTTGACACGTCCTGGTATCAGATCTGAGCATCGAGCACGTAGGGTTATCTGTGGCACTCAAAACCAGCTACACATGACTGCCGACGCCGACGCCCGAGACGACGGGTCGGGCGGAGTCGACGACGGGCCCAGTGGTTGGACCGCGAGACTCGTTCCCGACGCGCTTCGAGCGACCTACCTGCGGAAGTTTGCGGTGTTGACACTGGCGACGTTAGTCGTCGTCGCCGGTGCGGGCGTGGTCTTACAAGGAGAGGTCGCGGCCGAACTGCGCGCACAGAAGCACGCCGAGTTGCAGACGAACGCCCAACTGGAGGCGAGCGATATCTCCGGGTGGTTGGCGTCCCAGCGTCAGACGACCCGCCTCCTCGCTGACGCGACGGCCCCGTACGTCGGGAGCGACGACATCGAATCGTACCTCGGGGGACAGATACTGACGCTCCCGGACACGACGCGAGCCATCCACTACGCCAACGCGAACACTGGTGAGGTGATCGAGAGCACCAGTCCGAGTCGCGTCGGCACCACCTACAGCCACACCGCTCTCGTGTTCAACACGGACGACGACGTGGTGATGGGTGTGCCGTACGAGCGCGACGGCGAGCAGTTGATCGGCTTCGCCAGCCTCGTGCCGGGCACTGAGCGGGCCGTGATCGTGACCGTCGACGCCGCGTCGGTCGCCGAGGGGTTCCACTCCTCCGTCGAGGGCGGCGAGACGCAGGTGGTGGAGGTCGACAGCGGCACCGTCGTCTTCTCGTCGGTCGCCGACCAGGTGTTCACGCAGTACGACGGCAACCAGACCATGGTGGCCAGTTGGGAGACGGAGAACGGCACCCACGAGACGAACGCGACCGTCCTCGGCTACGCGCCGGTTGAGGGCACCGACTGGGTCGTCGTCGAGTCGGCGCCGCAGGCGAACGCCTACGCGCTCGCCCAGACCGTCCAGACGCAGTTCCTGATCCTCGTCGGGCTCGCGCTCGCCGGGTTCGTCGTCATCGGCGGGACCATCGGCCGGTCGACCGGGCGGACACTCCGCTCGCTCGCGCAGCAGGCTGACGCGCTCGCCGCCGGGCGCCTCGACGGCGAGGCCGACGCGGGAGACACCGACCGGATCGACGAGGTCGGGCGGATGCAACAGAACTTCGCCGCCGTCTCCGACTACGTCCGCGACGCCGCCGACCAGGCCGACGCCGTCGCATCCCGGGAGTTCGACGCGCCCGCGATGGAGCGTGACGTGCCGGGGCGCCTCGGCGAGTCGCTCGCGTCGATGGCGACGGACCTGGAGTCGCTGCTCGCGGAGATGGCCGCGACCAACGAGGCGCTGCGCTCGGCCGCCGAGTCGTACGGCGACGGGATGGACCGCGCCGCCGACGGCGACCTCTCCGTCCGGTTGGACGACGACGTGGACAACGAGGCGATGGCGCGGGTCGCCCGCCGGTTCAACGAGATGCTGGCGGAGTTGGCAGCGACGATCGGGCAGGTCGAGTCGGTCGCCGGATCTGTCGCTCGCGCAAGCGAGGAGGCGGACGTCGGCGTCTCTCGGGCGGAGCGCGCCGCCAGCGAGGTGGCCGACTCCGTCGCGGAGATCTCCGTCGGCGCCGGCGAGCAGTCGTCGCACATCGACCGACTCACCGGCGAGATGGGGAACCTCTCGGCGGCGGTCGAGGAGGTCGCGAGCACCGCCGACGACGTGGCCCAGCGGTCCGCCGCGGCCGCCGAGCGCGGGGAGCACGGCGCCGATCTCGCCAGCGCCGCAGTCGAGGAGATGGACGCCATCGAGTCGACGACCGCCCAGACGGCCGACGCCGTCCGTGACCTCGACGACGACGTGGGCGAGATCGGCGAGATCGTCGACCTGATCGACGGGATCGCAGAGCAGACCAACACGCTCGCGCTGAACGCGAGTATCGAGGCGGCCCGCGCGGGTGCCGAGGGCGAGGGCTTCGCCGTGGTCGCCGAGGAGGTGAAGAGCCTCGCAACCGAGACGCGCGAGGCGACGACCCGCATCGCCGCGCTGGTGGAGGAGGTGCAGGCGTCGACGGCGGGGGCGGTGTCGGACATCGAGGAGACGAGCGAGCGCGTCGAGGAGGGCGCCACGACAATCGAGGCCGGTCTCGACGCGCTCGGCGACGTCGTCGAGGCGGTCGAGCGGTCCAACGAGGGCGTGCAGACCATCTCCACGGCGGCGGACGAGCAGGCGGCCACCGCCGAGGAAGTCGTCGCGATGGCCGACGAGGTGGCGACGGTGAGCGAGGAGACCGCCGCCGAGGCGCAGTCGGTGTCGACCGCCGCCGACGACCAGGCGGCGTCGCTGGATCAGGTGTCGAGCGAACTCGACCGGCTGTCGACGCGGGCGGCGGAGTTGGACCGCCTCACCGACGAGTTCACCACCGCAGTCGACGCGGAGGAAGCCGCGACCGGCTCGACCGGTTCGGTCGACTCGGTCGACTCGGTCGACGCGAGCGCGACAGCCGATGGGAACGATTCGGGAGCACAGACGGCACAGACCGACGGCGGCGACCCGCGCTGACCGGCGGTCGCCCCGCCGAGGTCAGCGGGTCCGCTCGTAGGTGACGAAGTCGAACTCCGCGTGGGACTCGCGGGCGCGTTCGCGCCAGGCGGCGGCGTCGAACTCCGGAAAACTGGTGTCCCCGTCGTACGACTCGTGGATCTCTGTCAGCACCAGTCGGTCGGCCAGTGGGAGGAACTGCTCGTAGACGGCGCCACCGCCGGCGACGTACACCGTGTCGACGCCGCGCTCGGCAGCCGCGTCTCTCGCCGCGCGGAGCGCCGCCTCGACGGAGTCGGCGACGACGACGTCCTCGGGCAGATCCGGCTCCGACCGCGAGAGGACGATGTTCGCGCGGCCAGGGAGCGGGCCGCCGATATCGGCCGCGATGGACTCGTACGTCTTCCGGCCCATGATCACCGGGTGGCCCGTCGTCGTCTCCTTGAAGTGCCGCAGGTCGGCGGGGAAGTGCCACGGCATCCCGCCGTCGGCGCCGATGACGCCGTTCGCAGCGACCGCGGCGACGAGCGCGACACGAATCTCGTCGCTCGCCCCCGGCGCCGCGGCGGCGTCGCTGTCCTCGCCCATCACTCCGCGACCGCGAACTCGATCCCCGGGGCGGGGTCGTAGTCGAGCAGTTCGATGTCCTCGAACGTCAACTCGTCCAAGGGTTTGTCCGCGACGCGGAGTTCGGGTCGCTCGCGCGGGTCGCGCCCGAGTTGGCGGAGCAACCCGGGGACGTGGTCCTTGCGCTCGTCGCCGTCGGCCTCCGCGGGCGCGCTCTCCTCGACCCAGTCAGCGAGTCGCTCGTAGTCCTCGCGCGACTCGGCGTCCGCGAGCCCGTCGGCGAGCATCGAGCGGGTGTCGGCGTCGCCGTACCAGTCGCCGCGCTCGCCGGTGCCGCAGTACACGTGCGCGTCGACGACGCTGTGGGCGAACGTCCCCGGCTCGAAGCCGGTGCGCTGGGCGACCGCCGTGAGGAGGATGGAGTAGGCCGCGATGTTGAACGGGATGCCGAGTGCGAGGTCGCCCGAGCGCTGCGTGAGGTGGAGGTTGAGGCGGTCGCCCTGCACGTTGAACACGAACGTGTAGTGGCACGGCGGGAGCGTCGAGACGGTGGCGTTGGCGGGGTGCCACGCGTTCACGACGATACGCCGGGAGTTCGGATTCTCGCGCAGGGTGTCGAGGACGTACGCGATCTGATCGAACGTGCGTTCGTCGTCGTTCAGCCAACGGTGGCTGTTGTCGGGCCAGGTCTCTCCCTCCAGGCCCTCCTCGGGGACGGGGTAGCGCCGCCAGAAGCGGCCGTAGGCGGTGTCGAGGCGGCCCTCATCGTCGGCCCACGCGTCCCAGATGCCGGTCTGCTCGCGCAGGTCGCGGATGTGCTCCTCGCCCGAGAGGTACCACAGCAACTCGTAGATGAGCGAGTTCCAGCGGAACCCCGAGAGGTCCTTCGTGGTGAGGAGCGGGAAGCCGTCCGCGAGGTCGGCCTCGTAGTGCGCGGAGAACGCCGACAGCGTGTCGACGCCGGTCCGGTTCGGCTTGTACGTGCCGTCCCGGATCACGTCCTCCACGGTGGAGAGGTACTGCTGCATGGTCGCGTCGTTCGGCCCGGGGGTGAAAACCGTATTGGGAACTGGTCGTCCGCGACCGCAGGGTCGCCGTCGCGGACCGGGGTCACAAGTCGCAGTCGAAGCACCAGAACGCCTCACACAGCCGCTCGTGGCGCTCCTCGTCGACCCCGGGGACGGCGGCGAGCTCCGCCATGTCGCAGTACGGTCGGTTGCGCTGGATACGCGCGAACAGCTCCTCGTCGAACCCCCGAAGCGCAGTCACGCGGGTTGGCGGCACGACGTTGATCTCGGTCCACAACTCCTCCCACGCCGGGTCTCCCGCGAACACCTCGTCGGCGCGCAGCGCTCGCTCGTGGGCCTCCTCGACGCCGCACCCGGCGGCGCGAAAGCGGATCTCGTTCAGTTCGTGGTGGAGGATGTACCGCTCGTACGGCCGGAGGTACTCGGTGATCCACACCTCGTTCGGAGGGACGCCCTCGCGTCGAGCGGCGGGCGGTGCGATCTGCTCGCCGTCGTACTCGACGTTGTAGAAGGCGTTGTACCGGGCCATTCGCTCGTGCGGCTTGTACACGATGTCCCAGCCGCGGGCTTCCATCTCCTCGCGGGGGTCGATCGCGTCCGGGTCGTACTCCGCCATACGCGGCTGTTGGGGCGGGCGATTGCTATCGGTTTCGCCGCGCCGGACCCACCAACCCCCACGCCGCGACGGGAACCCCCAAGACCCGTCGTCGCCAACGTCTGACCATGATCCACAACCTCGCCGCGGGCGTGCAGGCGTTCACGAGCAACGCGTTCCTCGTCTCCGGCCCCGCGAGCGCCGACAGCCCCGCCGCGAGCGACGACGGCGACCACGGCCGTCGCGTCCTCGTCGACACTGGGTCGAACTTCGACATTCTGCCGCTCGTCCGGGAGCGCGTCGACGACCTCGACGCCGTCGTCCTCACCCACACGCACCACGACCACGTCGGCAACGTCGAGGCCGTCTGCGACGCGTTCGGCGTGGAGACGTGGGGGTTCGACACGAGTCAGCCGAACGTCGACAACGCCATCGCCGACGAGGCGACCGTCGAGATGGGGCTCGGGAGCTACGAAGCACTCCACACGCCCGGGCACAAGGACGACCACCTCTGTCTGTACGACGAGGACGCGAGCGTCCTGTTCGCCGGCGACTTGATCTTCCAGAACGGCGGCTTCGGGCGGACGGATCTGGAGGAAGGCGACCGCGCGGCGCTGATCCGGAGCATCGACCGCGTCCGCGAGCGCGTCGGCGGCTCCCTGGCCGAGATGCACGTCGGGCACGGGCCCAGCGTGCTCGACGCGCCGTTCGACCACGTCGAGTTGGCGGCGCAGGCGGCGCGGATGGGGTAGGCGGTTACTCGTCGGCGTCGTCGGCGTTGCTCGACAGGTCGCCGTCGCGCTCCACCCCGTAGTACCCCGGCTCGTCGTCCGTGCGCGGTTCGGCGACGACGAGGTCCTCGGCGTTGGTCATCACCCACGGGATCGCCCAGTCGAGGAGGATCTCTTCGGTCCCCTCGTCGATCTCGGCGTCCGGCTCCAGTCCCTGGAGCAGGCGCGCGATCTCGTAGACGGTGTACATCTGGTCCGGCTCGAACAGCTCCTCGGGCGTGTAGAAGTCGCAGGGGTACAGCGCGGAGAACTCGTCCTTCTCGATCGGCATACCCAACGTAACAGTGTCGCGGCGCTAAAGCCCGGCGGCTCGCGGTCGTCGTTGGGTCCGCCCGTGGAGGCGCTTACGTCGGGAGGTCCGCCTCGGTGCCGCACTCGGGGCACTCGAACGCCATCCCTTCCTCGGCGGGGATCGCGGCGAGCGCCTCGTGGCCGCACTCGCGGCACTCGACGGGGACGCGGACCTCGGTCGAGTCGGCGGGTGCGCCGAGCGCGAGCGCCTCCACCGGTTCGTCGCCGTCGTTGCTCCCGGTCTGGTACTCGCCGGGCGCGAACCGGATCGCCTCGCCCTCGTCGACCACGACCGTGTCGTCGGGCGTCTCGAACGTCGCCGTCCCCGAGAGGATCACGAACAGCTCCTCTTGGTCGAGGTGGGTGTGCATCCCCCCGGAGAACCCCTCGCCCGGCTCCAACTGGTAGTGGTTGATCGCGAGGTCTTCGGCCCCGAGCGCTCCCGTCAGTCTCCGCACCGACACTCCGTTCCCGAAGCCACTCTCCTCGACCGCGTCGATGTCGACGTGTTCCATCGAGTGCACCGTCGGACGGCTCCGGCATGAATCGTACGCCGTCGGCAGTCGACGGCGACGCGCACCGCTGCGGGTCAGTCGAGGTACTGCGCCGCGAGCGAGTCGTACACGGCGGCGATGTCGTCGGCGGTCGCCGCGACACTGCCGCCGTGGAAGCAGTGGACGGTCTCTACGTTCAACTCCGCGAGCCGAGCCACCGAACGCGTCGCCTCGGCCTCGTCGGGCGTGAAGTGTTCGGCGAAGCCGACGAGCTCGCCGTCCTCGACGCGCAGCGCGTCACCCGCGAGTAACAGGCCGACATCGGGAAGGTGGAACGCGAGGTGCCCCGGCGCGTGGCCGGGCGTGAACACCGCGCGCATCGGGCCGGCGTCGGTCCGGAACGTCACGCCGTCTTGGAGCTCCACGTCCACCGGGACCGCGGGGTAGCGCCCGTCGTCGGGGTCGCTCTTGATGGGGAACTCGCGCCCGTCGACGAACGGCGCCGCCGCCTCGTGCGCGTACACGACGGGGTCGTCGCCCGCGTCGACGACCGCCGAGAGCGACCCGGCGTGGTCGCCGTCGTGGTGGGTCAAGACGACCCCGTGAACGTCTGCGATGTCGAGGCCGTGGGCGGCGAGCGCGTCCGCGATTTGCCCCTCCTGCCCCGGGATGCCGGTGTCGACGAGGAGGAGTCCCTTCGGCGTCTCGACCGCCGTCGGGCGGATGACTACGTCCCCGTCCGGTCGCTCGATGGTGAGGTCAAGCGCGTACACACCGTCTGCGAGGTCCATGTCCAGTCGCTCGGTCGCCGCCGCCGTAAGTCCGAGTGTAGCGCCACGCGAGGCTCCGTGGACGGCCCCTCACGCCGGCGCCGTCGCTCGGCGGGGAGCGTCGAAAGAAACGCGAGAGTCGCTCGGACCCCTCCGGGTCCGTTCGTCGTCGTCCGACTTACTCGAAGAGCTCGACGGCCTGCTCGTAGCGGGCGCTGGGCTCGTTCCAGTCGACGACCTCGAAGAACGCGGAGACGAAGTCGCCGCGGGCCGGGCCGTAGTCGTAGTAGTACGAGTGCTCCCACACGTCGAGCGCGAGGATCGGGTGACCGCCCCAGATCGCACCCTGGTCGTGCTTGTCGACGACCACGTTGCGGAGCTGGTTGCTGAAGGTGTCGTAGACGAGGAGTGCCCAGCCGGACGCGTTGCCGGCGGCGGCCTCGAACTCGCCCTTCCACGCCTCGTAGGAACCGAAGTCCTCGGCGATGCGGTCCGCGAGCGCGCCAGACGGCTCGTCGCCGCCCTCGGGGCTCATGTTCTGCCAGAACAGGTCGTGCAGGATGTGACCCGACGAGTTGTGCGTGACGTTGCGGATGGCGCCCGCAGACGAGCCGAAGTCGCCGCTCTCGCGGTTCTCGGCGAGGGTCTCCTCGGCGGAGTTCCAGCCGTTGACGTAGCCCTGGTGGTGGGTGTCGTGATGCCACGTCAGCACCTGTTCGCTGATGTGCGGTTCGAGGGCGTCGTAGTCGTACGGCAGCGGATCGAGTTCGTAGCTCATGATTGAAGTCCTCCGGACGATACATCGGCTCGATAGCTGTTAAAGATTGAGAAGGTGACTGGTAGCACTTGTCAGGACCGTTTCGGTCCGCGGTCGGGCGCAGTCTGGCGATCTGGTGAGATCGACGACACCGACGATTCCAGGTACGTTCACGTCAGGTTCGTGTTCGTGTGCCCGGGCCGACACCAGTCGAGAACTCGCGGCCCTGTTCGCCGGAACCGACGGAGGAACGACCCCCCGTCGAGTACGGGAGTACGTGCGCGAGTGGCGCGGCGTCGGACTGGTCGCTGGATGGCAGGTGTCGGCGAGCGTCTGTTTCTACGCGGTGTTCGCGGCGACGGCGTTCCTCCGGGCGGAGTTCGTGTTGACGCGGTTCCAGACCGGACTCGCCGTGACGGCGGTGATCGGCGGCTACACGCTCGCACTGTTCGCCGCGGGCGCCATCGTCGACGCCTACGGCGAGCGCCGCCCGATGATCGGCGGCCTCGTGGCGATGGGTGTCGGCTGTGTCGCCGTCGCGTTCGCCCCGTCGTACCCGCTGGTGCTCGGGTCGCTGTTCCTCGTCGGCGTCGCCTACGCGACCGCGATGCCGGCGACCAACCGCTCGGTGTTGGTCGTCGCTCCCGAGGGCGCCCGCAACCTCGCGATGAACGTGAAACAGGTCGGCGTCACCGTCGGATCTGGACTGTCCGCGGGCATCGTCACGGCCGCGGGCACCGGCGGCGACTGGGCCGCGGGCTTCCTCGTCGCTGCCGGCGTGGCCGCGCTCGTCGCGGTCGCGTTCGCCGGTGGGTACGACGGTCGCCCGGGGTCTGGGAACCTCGCCTTCCCGGACGTGCGCGGTCTGTTGTCGGGCGCCGGCTACCGCGGCCTGCTGGTCGCGGGGTTCTTCCTCGGCGCGGCGGTGTTCACCACGACCGGCTACGTCGTCCTCCACATGACCGACTCGGTACTGGCGTCCGCGGCGGTCGCCGGCGGCACGCTCGCCGCGATCCAAGTGACGGGGAGCCTCGGGCGCCTCGGCGGCGGCGCCATCGCCGACCGCCTCCCGATTCCCGCGGCGACCGCCAACGCCCGCGTCCTCCTCGTCCAATCGGTCGTCACCGCCGTGGGCTTCGTCGTCGTCACGCTCGTCGGCACGCCGCTCGTCGCCGCCGCCGCGTTCACGCTGCTCGGCTTCTTCGTGCTCGGCTTCCCCGGGATGTACTACGGCTGTCTCACCGCGCTCGTCGACGACGACGAGGTGGGCGCCGCCACCGCGGGCGGCCAGACGGCGATCAACCTGGGGGGTCTGCTCGCGCCACCGGCGTTCGGCTACCTCGCCGACACCGCGGGCTACGCGCTCGGCTGGTACGGCCTCGCGGGGTGTGCGGCACTGGCGGCGGTCGCGCTGGTGCCACTGGTGCGGGAGTAGCCCCGCCGCTTCGCAGCCGTCGTCACTCGGCGCCGACGATCGCACCCGGTTCGTACGCCGCGTGTTGGCGGGTGTACTCCATCGTCGTCGCCACCGACTCCGCGACCTCGGCGCCGGCCTCGCGTTCCACGAGGTGGAGCGCCAGGTCGATGCCGGAGGTGACGCCGCCGGCGGAGAGCACGTCGCCGTCGTCGACGACGCGCTCCTCGCGCACCTCCGCGGCCGTCTCGCGGAGGTCGTCGAGCGCGGAGGCGTGCGTGACGGCGGGGCGCCCGTCGAACACGCCCGCCTTGGCGAGCAGCATCCCACCCGTACACACGGAGGCGACCGTGGCGCCGGCGTCGTGGTGGGCGGCGACGGCGTCGGGGACGGCACCGCGCTCGTACTCGGCCCACGCGCCGACGCTGCTGCGGTCGTTCCAGCCGCCGCCGGGGATGACGAGCAGGTCCAAGTTACCCGGCTCGGGGACCGGCCCCTCGGCTTCGACGCGGAGACCGTGGCTCGCCGTCACGGTTCCCGCACCGTCGAGTGCGACGAGCCGCGTGTGGAAGTCTGCGCCCTTTGCCTCGGCGGTGCGGAACACCTCGAACGGACCGATCGCGTCCAACTCGTCGAACCCCTCGTACAGCACTACGGCGATGTTCATGCCGGTCGTTCGGAGGCCGGGGGGATAGCCGTACCGAGGGCGAGGGTGGCGGATTCGGGGACAAGACCCATCACGCACCCGTCGCTGGCGACGGTATGGGCCACTGTCCTCACTGCGAGACCGAACTTCGCGAACTGGTCGAGAGCGACACCGACGCTCGCTACGCCGGCGGCGTGACCGTGTGGGAGTGTGCCGCCTGCGGAGCGGTCCTCGGGACGAGCGGCGTCGGCGTGTGAACGCGAGGCGCCGGTGGTCGTCTCCAGGCGATCAGTCGGCGTGTGAACGCGAGGCGCCGGTGGTCGTCTCCAGGCGATCAGTCGGCGCTCGCTTCTTCCTCCTCCTCACCGCGGGCGCGCTTGAACATCGAGAGCGCCCGTTCCCGCATCTCCGAGTGGTCGACGATGGGGTCGGGATACTGCGGCGCGAGTTGTCGCCGGCGCCCGACCGACAGTTCGTGCCACGAGTGGACGTTGTCGGGCGAGACGCTCGCGAGTTCGGGCACGTACTCCGTGACGTACTCCGCGTCGGGGTCGTAGCGTTCTCCCTGCGTCATCGGGTTGAAGATGCGGAAGTACGGCTGCGCGTCCGTCCCCGTCGAGGCGGCCCACTGCCACCCACCGTTGTCGTTGGCGGTGTCGTGGTCCGCGAGGTGCTCTTTGAAGTGCTCGTAGCCGTGGCGCCAGTCGAGCAGGAGGTCCTTCGTGAGGAACGAGGCGACGATCATCCGGACGCGGTTGTGCATGTACGCCTCCTCCTTCAGCTGGCGCATCCCGGCGTCGACGATGGGGTACCCCGTCTCGCCGTCCTTCCACGCCTGCAGGTCCGCCATCGCCTCGTCGTCGTCGCGCCACTCGATGGGACGTTCGTACTCCTTGTAGTTCCGGCTCACCACCTCGGGGTTCGCCCACAGCACCTGCGTGTAGAACTCCCGCCACGCCAACTGCGACTGGAACTCCTCGACCGCCTCGACCGCGTCGTCGTCGCCGTCGGCGTCCGCCTCGGCCTTCGCAGTCGCCGTCGCCTCGTACACCTCGCGGACGCCGATGGTCCCCCACTTGAGGTCGGTCGAGAGTCGCGAGGTGGCGTGCTTCGCGGGGAAGTCGCGGTCCTCGTCGTACCGGTAGATGGCGTCCTCGCAGAAGGTGGCGAGTCGTTCGCGGGCGGCCGCCGTCCCCGCCTCCTGCACGTCCGCCTCGGGGTCGGCGAAGCCCAGTTCCGCTATCGTCGGGAGGTCGTCGCCGGTCACGTCCACGAGGGCATCCGCGGCGGGCGCGTCGAACGGGTCGTGTTTGTCGCGGTCGCGCCACTTCTTCCAGAAGTAGGTGTAGACGGCGTACGGGTCGCCCTGGTTGGTCGTGATCGTCCCGGGTTCGTGGTGGACGGCGTCGTGGCGCGTCTCGCGGGCGACGCCGGCGTCGTCGAGCGCCATGCGGACGCGGGCGTCGCGTTCACGGGCGAGGCCGGAGTAGTCCTCGTTCCAGAACACGGCGTCGGCGTCGTGCTCGTCGGCGAGTCGCGGGAGTTCCGCGGCCGGGTCGCCGCGGGCGACGACCAGGTCCGACCCGCGCTCGCGGTAGGCCTCGCGGAGGGCGGCGAGCGCGTCGAGCATGAACCGGACGCGGGGGTCCGCCCCGTGCGCCAGCACGTCGTCGTCGAAGACGAACACCGGCACGACCGTGTCGCCGTCGGCCGCCGCCGCCGCGAGTCCGCGGTTGTCGGCGACTCGCAGGTCCCGTCGGTGCCAGAACAGTCGCATGGAACCCATCAAGGGCGGCGCGGTAGTAACGCTACTGGCACCTGCGGGTGCGGACGATTGGCGGGGGAGACGCACCGCCTGCCGGGGTAGCTTCTTACGCTCCGGTCGGCTTCGGGGAGGTATGACACACCGCGACGTCTCCCTGCCCGTCGCCGCCCAACCGTCGCTCGACGGCCTCGTCTCGCTGACGGACCGAGCCGAGTCGCTCGGCTACGACCGCGCGTGGCTCCCCGAGACGTGGGGGCGCGACGCCGTGACGACGCTCGCGCTCGCCGCCGAGCGAACCGAGTCGATCGGACTCGGCACGTCGATACTCAACGTCTACTCGCGCTCGCCCGCCCTCCTCGGCCAGACTGCCGCCACTCTGCAGGAGGCCAGCGACGGCCGGTTCCGACTCGGCCTCGGGCCGTCCGGGCCCGCCGTGATCGAGAACTGGCACGGCGTCGACTTCGGCAACCCGCTCAAGCGCACTCGCGAGACGGTCGAGGTGACCAAGCAGGTGCTGTCGGGCGAGCCAGTCAGCTACGACGGGAGCCTGTTCGACCTCGACGGATTCCGACTCCGACAGGGGCCGCCCGAGACGCCCGTCCCAGTCGACGCCGCGGGGATGGGCCCCAAGGCGGTGGAACTGTGTGGACGGTTCGCCGACGGCTGGCACGCGCTCATGCTCACGCCAGACGGCCTGCGCGACCGCCTCGACGCCTTCCGTCGCGGCGCCGAGTTGGGCGAGCGCGACCCCGCCGACCAGCGGGTGACGCTGTCGCTCACCTGCTGTGCGCTCGCCGACGCCGACCGGGCGTGGGAGTTGGCCCGCCAGCACGTCGTGTTCTACGTCGCCGCGATGGGGGACTACTACCGGAACGCCCTCGCCGCGCAGGGGCACGGCGACACCGCGGACACGATCCGGGAGCGGTGGCACGACGGCGACCGCGAGGGCGCGATGGCCGCCCTCGACGACGACCTGCTCGACGACCTCGCGGCCGCGGGGTCGCCGCCGGCGGCCAGAGAGACGGTCGAGCGGTTCGAGGCGGTCGAGGGAGTCGACGCCGTGGCGGTGTCGTTCCCGCGCGCCGCCGAGGGCGACGAGATTCGCGAGACGATGGAGGCACTGGCGCCGTGAGTGATGGGCAGGACGCTGGGGTGGGAGCGGGCGAGTCGACCGAGACCTCGGTCGCGCCCGACGACGCGTTCGCCGCGCTCGGCGACGAGACCCGCCTGCGAACCGTCCGCGAACTCGCCGCCGCCGACCAACCGCTCGGATTCACCGACCTGTTCGAGCGCGTCGTCGACGACCCGTCGAAGCCGTCAGCCGGGTTCGCCTACCACCTCCGAAAACTGAACGGGCGCTACGTCGACACCGACGACGAGGGGCGGTACCGCCTGACGTTCGCGGGTCGACAGGCCGCCCGCGCGCTCGCGGCGGGCGTTTACACCGAGCGCGTCGACCGCGAACCGGAGGGGGTCGCCGGCGACTGTCCGGTCTGTGTGGCGAGTTCGCTGGAGGCGCAGATCGCAGACAACCACGTCGCCGTCACCTGCGTCGACTGCGGAACCGAACTGCTCGCGCTCCCGTTCCCTCCGAGCGGCGTCCGCGGTCGCGACACCGACGAGGTCCTCGACGCCTTCGACGCGTACCACCGCGCCCGGTTGCGCCAACTGGCAGACGGCGTCTGTCCGGACTGCGCCGGGCGCGCCGTCGGTCGGATCGCGTTCGTCGAACCGACCGCGCTTCCCGGCGTCGCTGAGGGAGAGTCGCGCCCGGTGGTCGCGGGTGCCTGCGAGGAGTGCGACTTCTCGATTCGGGTGCCGGTGTCGGTCGCCCTCGCGGACCACCCGACCGTCGTCGCCTTCCTCGCCGACCACGGGGTCGACGCCCGCGAGCGTCCCCTCTGGAACCTCGGCCCGGAGTGGAGCGAGGCCGTGCTGTCGACCGACCCGCCCGCGGTCCGCGTGTCGGTCGCACTCGACGGCGAGGTGGTGCGTCTCCTCGTCGGCAATGGCCCGACCGTCGTCGACGCCGAACGAACGACGACCGGGACGGAGGAGGGGGGCGAGCACGAGAAGAACGAGAAGAGCGAGAGAAGCGAGAAGAGCGAGAGAAGCGAGAAGCGCGACGACGATCAGGAGGCGACGGCGGCGGGGTCGTCGTAGACGCGGTCGTCGACGCCGTCGGGGGTGAGCGTCACCAACTGGAGTCCGTTCCCGGAGGCGGTGTCGCGCTCGCTCGCGGCGGCGACTGCGCGGGCCGCGAGTCGTTCCGCGTCGGCGACAGCCATCCCGGGTTCGTAGCCTGCTTCGAGTGTCCCGTAGGCGAACGGGCCGCCGGAGCCGTCGGCGGCGAACGGCTGTTCGAGGATAGACCCCCCGGCGTCGAACGTGAACAGGCGGGCGCCGTCGCCGTCGACGCCACCGAGGAGGTGCTGGACGCCGTACGGCTGTTGGCGCATCGCGGCGGCCGCGTAGCCCGCGAGCGCGGTCGTCGACATCCGCTGACCGCGGCGGAGTTCGTACAGCCGTCGCTCGGTGTCGAGGTCGGCGACGAGCGCCTGCGCGCCAGATACGGAACCGGTGAACGCCAGCGCCGCAGTCTCGCCGAGCGGGTGGACCTTCTGGGCGTCCTTGCTCGACACCATCCGTCCGAGACTCGCGCGACGGTCCGACGCGAGCACCACCGCGTCGCCGTCGGCACGCGTGCTCCCGGCAGGTGGATCGCTAGTGAAGCTGTCAGTTCTCGCGACGATACCGACGATGGTCGTGCCGAGCGACGCCTCGCCCGGGGTACTGTCGTCCATACACGCACCAGCGCCCCACCGGAGATAAGTATCAGCTAAAATATCTTTTAGCGGCGGGGCGGAATCGGGGCGGAATCGGGGCGGTCGCTCGGGTGGGAGGGTCACAGCGCGTCGATGTCGTCACGGCGCCCGTCGAGGACGGCGAACCGCTCGCCGCGGCGGCGTTCGAGCAGGTGGAGGAGACGCTCGGCCCAGTCGAGTTTCCGCGCCTTCATCCCGTCCACGTCGGGGTCGTCGAAGTCCCACCCGGGGAACACGAGGTTGGCGGCGCCGCAGGCGTCCGCGAGGAAGGCCGCGCGGTCGCCGTCGGTGAAGCCGCCGTAGTTCGCCACCGCGTCGACGGGCGCCGCCTGCGTGGTGACGAGCGTGTGGGCGGCGTCGTAGCGGGGGAGCCACTCGTCGACGAGGTCGCCGTTGTCGCCGTGAGCGTGGGCGACGACGACGGCGCCGCGGTCGGTGCGGGCGAGGCCAGTTCCGGGGTTCTTGTCGAGGTCCGTCACCATCGCGTCCACCGCGACCCCGAGGTCGTCCAGACGGTCAGTCGCCGTGGAGGCGGCGAAGACGCGATCAGCGTCGCGGGCCAACGCTGCGTCGGCTTCGAGCGACGGTCCCGCGCCGGCGACGGCGACGGTGTCGCCCGCGCAGTCGAGGCGGTCGAGGTCGAACGGTGTCGCGTACGCAGCGGCGCGGTCGCGCACGGTCTCGTCGGCAGTTCGGTCGAAGCCGAAGTCGGCGAGGATCGCCTCGTAGATCGGCTCCCAGTCGTCGAAGTCCATAGTCGTCACTCCCTGTGTGGGGACTCAGTAATACGGGATCGGGCCGGAAGCGCACCAGAGTACCCCTACCCACGGCGCCCTTCCGGCTTCCAGACGGTGGTTGCGACGGATCGGGTATAAGTTTTCTCACTCTGTCGGACGGTCGACCGACGCCAGGGCGGCGTCCAAGGCCTCGGTGACGCCGTTCGCGGCGTCTGCGCTCGTGGCGAGCGCGCGCGGCGTGCCGACGAGGAGCGCCGCCGCCTCCCGGTCCCCGACGACGAGGACGGCGCCGGACTCGGCGGCCGCCGCGCGGAGTGCGCCCACCTCCTCCGGGTCGAGGCCGTCGAACTCGAACACGCGGGTGACGGCCTCGTCGGCGACGGTCGGGTCGCCGCCGAGACGGTCGATGTGGCGACGGGCGTCGCCGGGCGTCGTCACGTCCAGTTCTTCGACGCTCACCTCGTTCGTCCGGCGGGTGCGCTCGCGGGCGAACTCCTTGCCGATGAGCGCCGCGTCGCGCGTCTCGCGAACGTCGTGGGTGCGGACGATGTGGGCGCCGCGCTCGACGGCCATCGAGGTGGCCGCCAGCGACACCGGGAGCGCCGCTTCGGTGTCGCGGTCGGCGACGCTCCGGAGGAAGTTCTTGCGGTTGATCGACACGAGGATGGGGCGCCCGTAGCCGCGGAACTCGCGGAGACGGTGGAACGTCTCGCGGTCGTGTTCCAGCGTTTTCGCCTCGGACCAACCGCCGAAGGCCGGGTCGACGATGGTCTTGTCGGTGAATCCGTTGAGCGACAGCGCCTCGTAGATGTCGTCCACCTCCTCGACGGCGCCCGGGCGTTCCAGATCCGGCGGCGACGCCATCTTCGCGACCGCCGCGTCGTACTCCTCGCACACGCGGGGCATCTCGGGGTCGGCGAACCCGCAGATGTCGTTCACCATGTCGAACCCCCGGCTGAGCGCCGCGTCGGCGACCTCGTGATAGCGCGTCTCGATGGAGAACACGGCGTCGCCGGAGACGCTCTCGATGGTCTCGACGGCGGTGTCGAGGCGCTCCAACTCCTGCTCGGCGGTGAGCACGTCGAACTTCTTGTTCGCGGACTCGAGGCCGACGTCGACGATGTCGGCACCCTCGCCGATCAGTTCCTCGTCGACGTACTGGGCGGCCTCGCCGGGGTCGTCGTACACGCTCGGGTCGTAGGGCGACTCCTCGGAGACGTTCAACACGCCCATGATCCGGGGCGGGTGATCGTCGCCGATCTGGAGACCGGCGGCGTCGACAGTTCGCATGGACACGTCCACGGGTGGCGACTGTTTCGGTGTTGTGGTCGCGGCGCCGTCGGCCGATCACCCGGGAGCACCGACGGAGGCACTCCAGCGAGCGCGTCAGCTTCGGGGGACGCGCCGCGCTCCCGGGGAACGCGCCGCTTATGCCGCGCGCGCGGTAAGGGCCGCCAAATGGGTAAGGTGAGCATCGGCCTGCGCGGCTGGCGCTTCGACGAGGACGACCTCTTCACCGAGGCCGGCGGGTGGAAGCCGTTGGAGGAGATTCCGAAGGACCCCCGCCACCGCCTCGTCCGCCTGCAGGTCGTGATGAACAAGCCGTGCGACGCCTGCTACCTCGTCCACGGCGACGAGGAGATTCAGCGGTGCCGCCCGGCGAGCATCGTGTACGGCGAACCGCTCGACGAGGTGCTGCTGTGTGACGAGCACGAGGCGGACTTCCTGTTCTGGTTCCGCGAGCGCGGCGGTGCCAGCATCGCGGGCGAAGAGACGTTCCGCGACGCCTTCCACGAGTGGTTCGACGACGGCGGGCGTGCCCCCGACGGCTACGGCGGCATGGAGCACGTCGAGGAGGCGCCCGAGGACCTGCCCGACCTGCGCGACCCCGAGGATCTGTACGAGGGCGAG
The DNA here is from genome assembly GCF_029338555.1 of Halobaculum marinum. Lineage (GTDB taxonomy): Archaea > Halobacteriota > Halobacteria > Halobacteriales > Haloferacaceae > Halobaculum > Halobaculum marinum. The sequence continues at coordinate 1,641,735 of NZ_CP119989.1, forward strand.
GACCTGCTCGTCGACGAACGCCCCGACTTCGAGGAGGACGCGGCCGAGGACGATGCGGCCGACGCAGACGACGCCGACGACGAGGGCGAGGACGACCTCTCCGTCGACGACCTCGACCTCGACCGGGAGTACCCGACATGAGCGGCGCGGGCGACGCGGCCGACGGCGCATCCGGCGGCCACGCGGACCGCGAGTTCGTCGTCGTCGTCGTCGAACCGGAGACGCCAGGCAACATCGGCACCATCGCCCGGGCGATGAAGAACTTCGGACTGACGGACCTGAAACTGGTCGACCCGCCGGAGTTCGGGCGCGACAGCGAGGCGTACGGCTTCGCCGGCCACGCCCGCGAGGACGTGCTCCCCAACGCCGAGGAGGTGACGCTGGCGGAAGTCGTCGAGAACTACCACACCGTCGGTACCACGGCCATCACCGGCGAGGACGCGCGTCGCCACGTCCGCTTCCCGTTCAAGACCCCCACCGAGTTGCGCGAGTCGCTCGCGACCGTCGACACCGACACGGCACTGGTGTTCGGGCGTGAGGGAACCGGGCTGAACAACGAGGAGTTGGAGCAACTCGACGAGTTGATCTCGATCCCCGCCAACCCCGACTACCCGGTGATGAACCTCGGGCAGGCGGCGACGGTGACGCTGTACGAGTTGCGGTCGCTGTTCCTCGACGAGTACCAGCTCCCGGACGTGGAACACGAGCGCGCACCCGAGAGTGAGATCGAGCGCTTCTACGAGCAGTTCTCGGCGTTCCTCGGGCACGCGGAGTCGCGCGACCACAAGCGCACGCGTAGCGAGCGGCTGATCCGCCGCCTCGTCGGGCGCGCCCACCCGACCAGCAAGGAGATGACGACGCTGACGGGCGTGTTCCGGCGGGCGACCGACCTCATCGAGCGCACCGACGCCGACCACAGCGCCCGCGAACGCGCCGACGGCGAACGGTAGCCGCCGCCGCGACGACCGCGCCCCGGTTGGGCAGTTGCCGCCGACTCACTCCTGATCGTCCGACTCGTCGTCTGCGGCCACCGGGTCGGGGTCCCGACGGAGGTACATCACGTTCCCGATCATCGAGAACACCTCCTCGTCGTCCTGGTTGAACGTCCGCGTCCGCGCCCGGATCAGCCCGCGCTCTGGACGCTCCGGCACCTTCTCCAGCACCTCGTTCTCGATGCGGAGCGTGTCGCCGGGGCGGACCGGGACGCGCCAACGCAGGTCGTCGACCCCCTTCGCGCCCACGGTCGCCGCCTCGGCGAGGTGGCCGTCGACGAGCATGCGCATCGTCATCGCCGCGGTGTGCCACCCAGACGCGATCACGCCGCCGTACGGGGACTCGTGCTCGGCGCGCTCGGGGTCGACGTGGAACCACTGCGGGTCGTACTGCTCGGCGAAGCGGAGCACCTCCTCGCGAGAGACCGCGTACTCGCCGTACGTCTCGACGTTCCCCACCGTGACATCCTCGTAGAACTGGGGCATTGGACCCCGGTCCACCGGCGAGCACATGAAACCCGGTGTGGGTCGCCGTCGAGTAGGCCACGATTACCGCCGTCCTGGCGGCTGACTGACCGATGAACTCACGTGAACGGTCGACGTATATATGTCGGTCACACGCTAGGCGTCGAACGCCCCTACCCGGGTGTGCCGACGCACGATTTCGGCTGTGCGAACGGACGCCTGATCTCGGCCGCGACGCGGGGGAGTCGGCTCTGGGGGATCGGGTCCGACGACCTCCCCCGCCATCACGGTCATTAGTTGCCTACCGAGCGACCGCCTCGTCGGAAGTCGTGGGTCGGATCCGGACGCGTTTTGGGGCCGCACGGAGAATCCCGCGGTAATGGACGACGACCTCAGGGAGCGCGTGCGCGCCGAGGCGGAGAAGCACGCCCTCTACAACGCCCTGAAGCACGGCTCCGACCCGGATGTGGGCGCCATCATGGGCCCGCTGATGGGCGAGAACCCCGAGTTCCGACAGCACGGCGACGAGATTCCGGGTGTCGTCGCCCCCGTCGCCGCAGAGGTGAGCGGGCTCGACGACGACGAGCGTCGCGAGCGCCTGTTCGAACTCGACCCCGAACTCGTCGAGGAGTTGGAGGCCGAAGACGAGGAGGACGACCAGGTGCTGCCGGACCTCCCGAACGCCGACGAGTACGACGAGATCCGGATGCGCCTCGCGCCGAACCCGAACGGCCCGTGGCACCTCGGCTCCGCCCGGATGCCCGCCGTCATCGGGACGTACAAGGAACTGTACGACGGGTGGATGCTCTGCCGGTTCGACGACACCGACCCCGAGACGAAGCGACCGGACCTGGACGCCTACGACGAGATTATCGACGCCATCGGCTACCTCGGCTTCGAACCCGACGAGGTGCTGAAGGCGAGCGACCGCGTGGAGACGTACTACGACCACGCGCGCGACCTCATCGAGAAGGGCGGCGCCTACACCTGCTCGTGCCCCGCCGAGCACTTCCGCAGCCTCAAGGCCGACGCCGAGCCGTGTGAGCACCGCGACAAGTCCGTCGAGACGGTGCGCGAGGAGTTCGAGGCGATGGTCGACGGCGACTACTCCGACGGCGAGATGGTGCTCCGCGTGAAGACCGACATTGAGCACAAGAACCCCGCGCTGCGCGACTTCGTCGCGTTCCGGATGGTCGACACCCCGCACCCGCGCGAGGAGGCCGCGGAGTACCGCGCGTGGCCGATGCTCGACTTCCAGTCGGGTATCGACGACCACCTCACGAATGTCACCCACATCATCCGCGGCATCGACCTCCAGGACTCCGCCAAGCGCCAGCGGTTCGTGTACGACTACTTCGGCTGGGAGTACCCCGAGGTCGTCCACTGGGGCCACGTCCAGATCGACGCCTACGACGTGCCGATGTCCACCTCCACGATCAAAGAGAAGGTCGACGCCGGCGAGTTGACCGGGTGGGACGACCCGCGCGCGCCGACGCTCGCGTCGGTCAAGCGCCGCGGGATTCGCGGCGAGGCCATCGTCGACGCGATGGTCGATCTGGGCGTGTCGACGAGCAACGTCGACCTCGCGATGTCGAGCATCTACGCCAACAACCGCGACCTGATCGACGACGACACCGACCGCCGGTTCCTCGTGCGCGACGCCGCCGACTCCGACGCCGAGGGGCGCGACCGCCTGCCGACCGGGCCGGTCGCGGAGTTCGCGCTCGGGGGCGACGTGCCAGAGGAGGGCAACCCGCCGCTGCACCCCAACCACGAGGAGCGCGGCGACCGCGACGTGCCCGCGAGCGAGGGCGTCCTGCTGGAGGCGGACGACGCGCCCGCCGACGGCGAGCGCGTCTGGTTGAAGGGGTACGGGTGTCTCCGCCGCGAGGGTGACACGCTCGCGTGGGTCGGCACCGACATCGACCTCGTGCGCGAGGAGAACGTCCCGGTGGTCCACTGGGTCGGCGCCGGCGACGACGAGCACGTCCGCGTCCGTCTCCGCACGATGGACGGCGACGTGGTCGGCTACGCCGAACCGGGGTACGCCGACTACGACGTCGACGACCTCGTCCAGTTCGAGCGCGTCGGCTTCGCCCGCTTCGACGGCGAGGCCGACGACGAACTCGTCGCGTTCTACGCGCACCCGTAGTCCCCGCGACTACCCACCGTTCGCTGCTTCGTTCCGCCCGCACGCCCACTCTCCCAGCGTCGGCTACCGCCAACGGTAGGTACTTACCACGGGGTACGTGATCGATCGCCATGGTTGACGGGATCACGGACGGCGAGGTGGCGCACAACTACGTCGGCGGCGAGTGGCGCGAGACGACCGGCGACGAGTCCGGCGCGGTCGTGAACCCCGCGACGGGCGAACAGATCGGGTCGGTCGGCTTCTCGTCGGCCGCCGACGAGGACGAGGCGGTCGCGCTGGCCAACGAGGCGTTCGAGTCGTGGTCGACGACCGCCGTCGAGGAGCGCATCCAGCCGCTGTTCCGACTGAAGGCGCTGCTGGAGGAGCACCAGGAGTCGCTCGCGGAGGTGCTCGTCACCGAACACGGGAAGACGAAGGCGGAGGCGATGGGCGAGATCAGACGCGGCATCGAGAACGTCGAGGTTGCCTGCGGCATCCCGACGATGATGCAGGCGGGGCACCTCCCGCACGCCGCGCCGGGTATCGACGAGACGGCGGTTCGCCAGCCGCTCGGCACCGTCGTCGCGGTGACGCCGTTCAACTTCCCCGCGATGATCCCGCTGTGGTTCCTCCCGTACGCCGTCGCCACCGGCAACACGTTCGTCCTGAAGCCGAGCGAGCGCGACCCGTTCACCGCCGACCGGATCGCCGCGCTCGTCGACGAGGCGGGCTTCCCGGACGGCGTCGTCAACGTCGTCCACGGCGGTCCAGACACGGTGAACCGACTGATCACCCACGACGGCATCGAGGCGGTGTCGTTCGTCGGGTCGACGCCCATCGCGAAGCACGTGTACGAGACCGCCGCGGGCGCGGGCAAGCGCGTGCAGGCGCAGGGCGGCGCGAAGAACCACGTCGTCGTGAGCGCCAACGCGGACCTGCAGTTCGCCGCCGAGCAGACGTGTTCCTCGGCGTTCGCCAACGCCGGCCAGCGCTGTCTCGCGAACCCCGTCGCGGTGGTGGAGGACGCGGTGTACGACGAGTTCGCGGAGCTGCTGGTGGCGGAAGCAGAGGCGATGGAGGTCGGCCCCGGGCTCGACGAGCAGACTGACATGGGGCCGCTCGTGTCGGGGCCGCACCGCGACACGGTGCTGGAGTACGTCGAAGCGGGCGTCGAGGAGGGCGCCGAGGTGCTGCTCGACGGGCGCGAGCGCGACGTGCCCGAGTCGGGCTACCACCTCGGGCCGACCGTGTTCGGCGACGTCGACCCCGACGCGACGGTCGCCCGCGAGGAGATATTCGGCCCGGTACTCGCGCTGATCCGCGCGGAGGACTTCGACGACGCCGTGTCGCTGGTGAACCGCTCGCAGTTCGGCAACGCGGCGTCGCTGTTCACCCGGGACGGCGGCGAGGCGCGGCAGTTCCGGCTGGAGGTGGACGCGGGGAACGTCGGCGTCAACGTCGGCACCGCGGCGGCGATGGCGTTCTTCCACTTCGGTGGCGACAAGGACTCATTCTTCGGCGACCTGCACGCACAGGGCGACGACGCCGTGCGGTTCTACACCGACGAGACGGTGTACATCGAGCGCTGGCCAGACGTGTGAGCGGCGCCGAGTCGACGGCACGAGAGTCGCGAGGTGGGCGGTTTCCCCGCGACAGAGCCACGGAAGCGGGGAACGCTTTAGGTCGGTGCGTCTCCCGGGGTCTGGTATGACTAACATCGAGGAATCCGAGGACGGTCCGGCGGCCGCCGACCAGTGGCCGGGGGACCTGGATCCGGCGTTCCTCGACCGCCTCACGGACGGCTTCTACGCGGTCGACGAGGAGTGGCGGTTCGTCTACCTCAACGAGCGGGCGACGGAGTTGTTCGTGCAGACGGCAGACCTCGACGACGAGGATGTCGGTCTGCTGGGGCGGGAATTGTGGACGCTGCTGCCCGAGGCCGTCGGCACGCCGTTCCACAGACGACTTATCGAGGCGATGGAGACCGGCGACCCCCTCGAAGTCGAGGAGTACTACGAACCGAGCGACACGTGGTTCCAGATACGCGCGTACCCGGGCGCGGACGGCCTGACGGCGACCGTCCGCGACGTGACCGAGGAGCACCGCAAGGAAGAGACGTTACGCGCCCGCGAGGAGTCGCTGCGACGCATCACCGAGGCCGTCTCGGATCCGGATCTGTCGTTCGAGGAGCGCGTCGACACGCTGTTGGCGGTCGGCCAGGACGTCCTCGGGACGGCGTACGGCACCCTCTCGCGGATCCGCGACGACGAGTACGTGTTCGAGGTGGTGCGTGCTCCGGACGACTCGTTCACCGTCGGCGACACCGTCGACCTCTCGGCGACGAACTGCGAGCGCGTCGTGGTGTCCGAGGAGTCGCTGGCGCTCAAGGACATCCCCACCGAAGATCCGGAGTTGGCGAGGCGAGACGGCTTCGCTAAGCACGGCATCAGCTGTTACGTCGGCGCCCCGGTGGTCGTCGACGGCGAGGTGTACGGGACGTTCTGCTTCTACGATACGGCCTCGCGGAGCGAGGCGTTCGCCGACTGGCAGGTCACGCTGATCGACCTGATGGCAGAGTGGGTGTCGTCGGCGCTAGAGCGGCAGATGGTCGAGGAGGACCTCCGGCGACAGAACGACCGCTTGGAGGAGTTCGCCGCCATCGTGAGCCACGACCTGCGCAACCCGCTGGCGGTCGCGAAGGGCCAGGCGGAGATGGCCACCGAGGAGTGCGACAGCGAGCACCTCGAGAAGGCGGTGCGCGCCCACGAGCGCATGGACCGCATCATCTCGGACGTGCTGACGATGGCCCGCAGCGGCCGGGTCGTCCAAGAGCCCGAAGCGGTCGACCTCGCCGACGTGGCACGGGAGGCGTGGGAGACCGCCGAGACAGCTGACGCGACGCTCGAGACGGCAGCCCTGCCCACCGTCCGCGCCGACGAGAGTCGGCTCGTCCAGCTCTTCGAGAACCTCTTTCGCAACGCCGTCGACCACGGCGGCGACGCGGTGACCGTCTCGGTGACGGCGACCCCCGGCGGCTTCGCGGTCGACGACGACGGCCCCGGGATCCCGGAGGCCGACCGGGAGGTGGTGTTCGATCACGGGCACACCAGTCGTGACGACGGCACGGGGTTCGGCCTGAGCATCGTCCGCGAGATCGCCGCCGCACACGGCTGGACGGTGTCGGTCGACGAGTCGCCCAGCGGTGGAGCCCGGTTCGCGTTCACAGACGTGGCGTCGGCCTGACGGGAGTCGGAGCGGCTGCCACCGATCCCTGTCGACCCCGGAGCCCCTGTGTCGGTCGTTCACACGGTCGTGACGCGCTCACACGCCCACCGACCCTTTCGTGACGTTTAAGTACGGCCTCCGAGTTACACCGAACGCAGACACTGTAGGGGCATCGGGTCCCGAGTCCGGAGCCGAGTTGGCTGCGAGGCGACGATACAGCACACGGTGTTGCGGTAGCCAAGCCTGGCCCAAGGCGCTGGGTTGCTAACTCAGTGGCGCAAGCCTCCGGGGTTCGAATCCCCGCCGCAACGCTGACCACACACCAAGACATGAGTGCAGAAGAACCAGAGAACGCGCCCGACGCGGAGGAGGAGGACGACGACCTCCAGTACTTCGTCCGAATCGGTCAGACCGACCTTGACGGGACGAAGACCGTCGAGCGCAGCCTCAGTGACATGAACGGCATCGGCCAGCGCACGGCGCGCCTGGTGGCCGAGGCCGCCGACGTGGATCGAACTGCCACGTTCGGTCGCCTCGATCAGGACGACATCGACAGCGTCGTCGACGTCGTCGAGAACTTCTCGGAGCACGTGCCCGAGTGGATGGTCAACCGGCAGAAGGACTTCTTCACCGGCGAGACCGCCCACATCGTTGGCTCGGACCTCAACGAGAAGCGCCGCCACGACATCAACCGGATGAAGATGATTGACTCCTACAAGGGCATCCGCCACAAGCGGGGCCAGAAGGTTCGCGGACAGCGGACCAAGTCCACGGGTCGTACCGAGGGCACCATCGGGGTCAACGTCGAGGAGATCCGCGAAGAGCAGGCTGAGGAAGAAGCCGCGGGTGACGACGAATGAGCACCGGAACCTCCACCAAGCGCTACGAGACGCCGAACCACCCGTACCAGGGCGAGCGCATCGACGAGGAGTCGGACCTGCTCTCCCGCTACGGCCTGAAGAACAAAGAGGAGCTGTGGCGCGCACAGTCGGAGCTGCGTCGCTACCGCCGCGAGGCGCGACGCCTCATCGGCGACGCGCAGGGCGACGTCGACGCCGCCAACGAGGCCGGCGCCGACTTCGTCGCGCGGCTCCAGCGCCTCGGCATCCTCGCCGACAGCGAGTCGATCACAGACGTCCTGTCGCTCGACGTGACGGACGTGCTCGAACGGCGACTCCAGACGGTCGCCTACCGCAAGGGCGTCGGCAACTCGCCGAAGCAGGCGCGGCAGTTCATCCTCCACGGCCACGTGGTCGTCGGGGACGCCCGCGTCACCCGCCCCTCGTACAAGGTCGAGACGGTCGAGGAGGACCTCGTCGACTTCGACGAGATCAGCCCGCTCGCCGACGAACTCCACCCGGAACGCGCGGAGGGTCAGTAAATGAGTGAAGCAGAGAATCAGGGCGAGGGCCGCTGGGCCATCGCCAACGTGTTCGCGTCGTTCAACAACACCCTCATCACGGTCACCGACATCACGGGGGCCGAGACGCTGTACAAGTCCTCGGGCGGCGCCGTGGTGAAGCAGAACCGCGACGAGGCGTCGCCGTACGCGGCCATGCAGATGGCCGAGGGCGTCGCCGAGCAGCTCAAGGCGCAGGGTATCGAGGGCGTCCACGTCCGCATCCGCGGTCCCGGTGGCAACGCCCAGAAGTCCCCCGGGCCGGGCGCGCAGCCGACCATCCGCGCGCTCGCCCGTGCCGGGATCGAGATCGGTCGCATCGAAGACGTGACCCCGATCCCGCACGACGGGACGCGAGCGCCCAAGAAGAACCGACTGTAATCCATGGCAGACGACTTCGACGTCGAGGTAGTCACCCGAGACGACCGGTCTGCACGCCTGCTCGTCCGCGGGGTCACCCCCGCGGTCGCGAACGGCCTGCGCCGGACGATGCTGTCGGAAGTGCCGACGTTCTCGATCGACACTGTTCGGTTCGTCGAGAACTCGTCGGTGATGTTCGACGAGATGGTCGGGCTCCGGCTGGGGCTCGTCCCGCTGACGACGCCGCTGGACGACTACGAGGTGGGCGACACCGTCACCCTCGCGCTCGACGTCGAGGGGCCGGCGACCGCGTACTCGGGCGACATCGAGACGTCCGACGAGCTGGTCCAGCCCGCCGACGAGAACGTTCCCATCATCGAGCTGAAGGAGGGACAGCGCCTGGAGTTCGAGGCCGACGCGGTGCTCGACTCGGGCAAGGAACACGCCAAGCACCAAGGTGGCGTGGCCGTCGGCTACCGCCACCTGCAGCGCGTGGAGGTCGTCGGCGACGCCGACGAGTTCGACGAGGAGGAGCCGAACATCCTCCGCGGCGTCATCGAGACCGAGGACGGCGAGCTCGTCAACACCGACGAGTTCGGCGCCGACCTCACGAACCGGTACCCGGGCAAGGAGCTCGAGGTCACCGACGTGCCGAACGCGTTCGTGTTCCACATCGAATCCGACGGCTCGCTGCCCGTGGACGAACTCACCCTCCGTGCGGTCCAGTCGCTTCGCGACCGCGCGGACGAATTAGCTGAGAAGGTCGCAGTTTAAGCAGACCAATGAATCCGTCCCACACCCCCCGAACGTCCGCCCCCACGGCGCTTCCGACCGGCCAGCGGAATCGCTGCCACCGTGTCACACGGACGGGGCCGACCGAAGGGGTTATCCGGTGGGACGGCAAACGACGGGACGCGAGCAGGGGTAGCCCAGTCTGGCCAACGGCGCAGCGTTCAGGGCGCTGTCCTTTAGGGGTTCGCAGGTTCAAATCCTGCCCCCTGCATTCCCGTTCTCTCACTTCGAGTCGGTCCACGACCGACCCGACAACTCCCACTCAGGAGGTACCCGTATGAGTAGTAGCAAGACTAATCCGAGACTTCAGAACCTCATCGCCGAACTGAAGTCGGTCGCGCGGTCGTCCGATGCCAACGTCTGGCAGGACGTCGCCGACCGGCTCGAAAAGCCGCGGCGCACGCACGCGGAGGTCAACCTCGGCCGCATCGAGCGGTACGCAAACGAGGACGAGACCGTCGTCGTGCCGGGCAAGGTGCTCGGCTCGGGCGTGCTCCGTAAGGACGTGACCGTCGCCGCCGTCGACTTCTCCGGAACCGCCGAGACGAAGATCGAACAGGCTGGCGAGGCCGTCCGGCTGGAAGAAGCGCTGTCGAACAACCCCGAAGGGACCGACGTCCGGGTGATCCGATGAGTCTCGCAGAGTTCGAGGCCGACGTGGTCGTCGACGGACGCGACGCCATCATGGGTCGCGTCGCGTCGCAGGTCGCACAGCGCGCGCTCGACGGCGAGCGCGTCGCGATCGTCAACGCCGAGCGCGCCGTGATCACGGGTAACACCGAGTTCACGATGGAGAAGTTCCGTACGCGCGCCAACCTCGGCTCCGACTCGGGACCGTACTACCCGAAGCGGCCGGACCGCATCTTCAAGCGGTCCGTCCGCGGGATGCTGCCGTACAAGACCACGAAGGGTCGCGAGGCGTTCGAGAACGTCCGCGTGTACGTCGGCAACCCGTTCGAGTCCGAGACCGTCTCGCCCGACGAGGACGCTCCCGAACCGGAGGTCCTCGAGGGCACCTCGCTCGACCGACTGTCGAACATCAAGTTCACCACCCTCGGCGACATCGCCGAGGACCTGGGGGCCAACGTCACATGGTAACGAACACGTCCGGAAAGAAGAAGACCGCAGTCGCCCGTGCGACCGTCACCGACGGCGAAGGGCGCGTGCGTATCGACTCCCAGCCCGTCGAGCTGGTCGAACCGGAGATGGCCCGCCTGAAGATGCTGGAGCCGTTCCGCGTCGCCGGCGAGGACCTCCGCTCGGAGGTCGACGTCGACGTCAGCGTCAACGGCGGCGGCTTCGCTGGCCAGGCGGACGCAGTCCGCACCGCCATCGCTCGCGGCCTCGTGCAGCACCGCAACGACGCCGAACTCCGCGACGCGTTCATGGAGTTCGACCGCTCCCTGCTGGTCAACGACTCCCGGCAGAGTGAACCCAAGAAGTGGGGCGGGCCCGGCGCGCGTGCTCGCTACCAGAAGTCGTACCGCTGAGGTGGTCCACCCATGATGATCCCTGTCCGGTGTTTCACGTGCGGAAACGTCATCGGTGAACACTGGGAGGAGTTCAAAGCCCGCGCCCGCGAGGGCGAGGAGGACCCCGCAGAGGTCCTCGACGAGTTGGGCGTCAACCGCCACTGCTGCCGGCGGATGATGGTGAGCCACACCGACCTGGTCGACGTCGTCTCCCCCTACCAATGAGCGGGAACCTACAGTACAACCGGTATGAGAAGGCCCGCATCCTGGGCGCGCGAGCACTGCAGTTGGCGTACGGTGCGCCGGTGCTCGTCGACAGCGACCAGTCCGAGCCGATCCTCATCGCGGCCGAGGAGTACGACGCCGGCGTGTTGCCGTTCACCGTCCGGCGGGAGGGCAAGTAGATGACACGCATCGAGTCCGTGTCGCTTCGTCGCGTCCTCGACTCGCGGGGCAACCCGACGGTCGAGGCCGACGTACTCACCGAGTCGGGCGGCTTCGGCCGCGCGGCGGCGCCCTCCGGGGCGTCCACCGGCGAGTACGAGGCGATCGAGCTGCCGCCCAAAGAGGCGATCGCGAAGGCCCGCGAGCACGCGGTGCCGCGCCTCGTCGGCTCGGTCCACGCGGGCAACCAGCGCGACGTCGACGCGGCGCTGCACGCCGCCGACGGCACCGAGGACTTCTCGGAGATCGGCGCCAACAGCGCCGTCGCCATCTCGATGGCGGCGTCGAAGGCCGGCGCCGACGTGCTGGGCGCACCGCTGTTCCAGCACCTCGGCGGCACCTTCCGCGACGCGGACCGCACGTTCCCGGTTCCGCTGGGGAACGTCGTGGGTGGCGGCGAGCACGCCGCCGACGCGACGCACATCCAGGAGTTCCTCTCGGCGCCCGTGGGCGCCCCCTCGGTGGCGGAGGCCGTCTTCGCCAACGCGGAGGTGCACGCGGCAGTCGCCGACATCCTCGCCGACCGCGGCATCCCCGCCGCGAAGGGCGACGAGGGCGCGTGGGCGCCCGCCGTCGACGACAGCGAGGCGTTCGACATCGTCGAGGAGGCGACCGAGCGCGTCGCCGAGGCGGTCGGCTTCGAGATCAAGTTCGGTCTCGACGTGGCCGCCTCGGAGCTGTACGACGCCGACGCCGGCGTCTACCGCTACGGCGACGACGAGCGGACGCCCGACGAGCAGGTCGACTACATGGCCGAGTTGGTCGACGAGTACGACCTCGCGTACGTCGAGGACCCGCTCGACGAGGACGACTACGACGGCTTCGCCGAGTTGACCGAACGGGTCGGCGACCGCACGCTGATCTGCGGCGACGACCTGTTCGTCACCAACGTCGAGCGCCTCTCGCGAGGCATCGACGAGGGCGCGGCCAACAGCATCCTGATCAAGCCGAACCAGATCGGGACGCTGTCGGACGCGTTCGACGCCGTGGAACTGGCCCAGCGCAACGGGCTGGACGCGGTCGTCTCCCACCGCTCGGGCGAGACCGAGGACACGACCATCGCACACCTCGCCGTGGCGACCGACGCCTCGTTCATCAAGACGGGGACGGTCGGCGGCGAGCGCACCGCAAAGCTGAACGAACTCATCCGCATCGCGGAGGAGGCAGTATGAGCGAAAGCGAGAACGACACCGAAGAGGCGGCCGACGCCGAGGAGGAGGTCGAAGAGACCGCCGCGGCCGAGGAGTCGCCCGACGAGACAGAAGAACAGCCGACGGAGACCGAGGAGGTGGCCGACGAGGCCGCCGACGCCGAGGAGGAGGAGGCGGACGCAGGTCCGCGCTTCGACGACGACGTGATGCCGGACGAGGAGGCCGACCTCCTCATCCCCGTCGAAGACTACCTCTCTGCCGGCGTCCACATCGGGACCCAGCAGAAGACGAAGGACATGGAGCGGTTCATCCACCGCGTCCGCGACGACGGTCTGTACGTGCTCGACGTGAGCCAGACGGACGGTCGGATCCGGACGGCGGCGTCGTTCCTGGCGAACTACGACCCCGAGCAGGTGCTCGTCACCTCCTCGCGCCAGTACGGTCGCTTCCCCGCCGAGAAGTTCGCCGACGCCATCGGCGCGCGCGCCCGCACCGGGCGCTTCATCCCGGGGACGCTGACGAACCCCGAGTACGCCGGCTACATCGAGCCGGACGTCGTGGTCGTCACCGACCCCATCGGCGACGCACAGGCGGTGAAGGAGGCCATCACGGTCGGCATCCCCGTCATCGCGATGTGTGACTCGAACAACCAGGTGAGCAACGTCGACCTCGTCATCCCGACGAACAACAAGGGTCGCCGTGCCCTGTCGGTCGTCTACTGGCTGCTCGCCAACGAGACGCTCGACCGCCGCGGCGCCGAACCCGGCTACGCCCTCGAGGACTTCGAGGCCGAGCTGTAAGCCGGCGGCTGACCTTCGATCACTCCTTTGTCTTCACACGCGCCAGCGGCTGCGCCGGGTCTGACCCCACGCCGGCGCTGTGGCTGGTGGCATCACGGCCGGTCGCACCGCTCGCGACGGCGGCGACGACTCCCTCCCCAGGGTTCGTGTCGGTCGGTGACTCGTCAGCGCGAGAGCATGGCCTCGGCCTCGTCGATGGAGGCGGCCCGGCGGTCGGCCCCGCCGACGGCCGATCCCTCGCCGACGCGCACGACGGCGTCGGCGCCGGCCATCCGGAGGAACGTCTCCCACTCGCCGAGCGCCGCGAGGGCGCTCCCGCGAGCGTCGAACTCGCGGACGTCGACGATGACGTCGAAGTGGGAGTCACACTGCTCGGCGACGTGGCGGGCGCGCGCCATACAGCGCACGACGTCCGGCACGCCGAACTCGCCGACGAGTTCGACCCGGAGCAGCGTCCCGTCGGGACTGCGGTCCACGCTCGGCGCTGGATCCGGTGATGTCGTCGAACTCATGCTACACCGTATCACTGCGACCAGTATAATTCCACCCCCCTGGATATCAGATAAGATACTATACTGCGGGGTGAGAGCCGCGAGCCCGGCCGGCTACGACGCGGTCGTCACGACGGTGCGTCCTCTTTCCCCGCCGGCCGGCCTCGCGGTGGACTCGTGATGCGGGCGTCGGCGCGCGAACACGCGCACCGCCCCGGCATCACGTGGATGAACGCGAAATCGACCGGAATAAAACTACCGGTCATCCCGCTCGGCGCGTCCGTCACGAGGAGTCGGAAAGGCTGTTAGGGGCGCGGTGGTCCCATCCGAGTATGACCACCAGTAGCGCGCCGGGGAAGGTGTACCTCTTCGGCGAGCACGCGGTCGTCTACGGCGAACCGGCGGTTCCCTGCGCGGTGGAGCGCCGCGCCCGGGTGACCGTCGAACCGCGCGAGGACGGACGCGTTCGCGTCGACGCGGCGGACCTCTCGCTCGACGGCTTCACCGTGACGTGGGGCGGGAGCATCGACGACAGACCTGACGTGGACGTGCCCGCACCGCTGCTCGAAGCGGCCATGGAGTACATCGAGGCCGCCGTGGACCAGGCACGCGAGGCCGCAGAGGCACCCGACGCCGGCTTCGACATCACCGTCCAGTCCGACATCCCGCTGGGCGCGGGGCTGGGCTCGTCGGCGGCGGTCGTAGTCGCCGGCATCGACGCGGCAACCCGCGCGCTGGGCACCGAACTCGACCCGGAGGAGGTCGCTCGTCGCGCCTACGAGGCGGAGTTCGAGGTCCAAGACGGGCAGGCGTCGCGCGCGGACACGTTCTGCTCGGCGATGGGTGGCGCCGTCAGGGTCGAGGGCGACGACACCCGCACCATCGACGCGCCGCCGCTCCCGTTCGTCGTCGGCTACGACGGCGGCGCCGGCGACACCGGCCAACTCGTCGCGGGCGTGCGCGCCCTCCGCGAGGAACACGAGTTCGCCGCCGACACGGTCGAGACGGTCGGTGACCTGACCCGCGAGGGCGAGCGCCTCCTCGCAGCCGCCGACCCCAACGAGGAGCCGTCCGAGGACCTGTTGGACGACCTCGGCGAGCTGATGAACTTCAACCACGGTCTGCTGGAGGCACTGGGCGTGTCCTCCGGCTCCCTGGACGCGATGGTGTGGGCCGCCCGCGAGGCGGGCGCGCACGGGGCGAAGCTCACCGGCGCCGGCGGCGGCGGCTGTACGGTCGCACTTGACCCGACCGACGAGACGGAGTTCGCACTCGGCTACACCGCCGAGTGCGAGCAGGCGTTCCGCGCGGAGTTGGCGACCGAGGGCGTGCGCGTGGAGGAGCCGTAGATGACGACCGTACTCAAACTCGGCGGCTCGGTGATCACCGAGAAGGACCGCCCGGAGACGCTCGACGGGGAGACGCTCGCGGCGCTGGCGGCGGCGGTCGCGGCGGCCGACGTCGACGACCTCGTGATCGTCCACGGCGGCGGGTCGTTCGGCCACCACCACGCCGCAGAACACGGTGTGAGCACGACCGAAGGCATCCACGACGTGCGCGGCGTGATGGACGTCCACGGCGCGATGACGACGCTCAACCGCTTCGTGCTCTCGCGACTCCACGCCGAGGACGTGCCCGCGGTGCCGGTCCACCCGTTCTCTACGGCGAAACGGGACGCCGACGGCGAGTTGACGCTGATGACCGAACAGGTTGCCACGATGGTCGACGAGGGGTTCGTCCCCGTCCTCCACGGCGACGGCGTCGTCCACGCGGGCGAGGGGGTCACCGTCCTCTCGGGCGACGAGTTGGTGACGGAACTGGCGACCGCGCTCGACGCCGACCGCGTCGGCCTCTGCTCGACGGTGCCGGGCGTGCTCGACGACGACGACGCGGTGATCCCCCACATCGACGACTTCGACGCCGTCGCCGACGTGCTCGGCGTCAGCGACGCGACCGACGTGACTGGCGGTATGGCCGCCAAGGTGCGGGAACTGCTGGCGCTGGGTTCGCCGGCGTACGTGTTCGGCCCCGAGGCGGTCGCGGGCTTCCTCGCCGGCGACGACGTGGGCACGCGGATCGGGTAGGCCGGCCGATCAGTCGAATCGCCGGCGCAGCGCCGCCCGAATCGGCTCACGCTGGACGAGCACGAACGCCACGAGGACACACGCGAACCCCTGTATCGTCCGCCCGGCGAGTGTCTCCCCGAGCACGAGGAAGCCAAACAGCGCCGCAAACGGCGGGATGGCGTACTCCAACAGTCCCGCGCGGATCGGGCCGAGGCGGTCGAGCAGGCGGAAGTACAGCAGGAAGCCGCCTGCGCCGGGGACCACCGCGAGGTACAGCAACCACGCGATGCCCGCTCGGGAGGGGTCGATAGCGAGCGGATTCTGTCCGAGGGCGCCGGCGGCGACGTGGAGCAGGAGGGCGCCGACCGCGGCCATCCACGCTTGGAGCGCGAGCGGGCCGAGCGTCGCGTCGTCCTCTCGCGTCGTGACCGCGCCGGCGACCCACGCGACGGCGGAGCCGAACACGAACAGCGTCCCGAGCGCGGCGCCGGAACCGACCGATTCGGCGGAGGTCGACCCACCGTCGAGGAGTGCGACCAGTGCGCGGACCCGCTCCGGGTCCGGGTCGGCGATGAGCACCAGCCCACCGAACCCGACCAGGAGCCCCACCGCGCCGACGGCGTCGATTCGGTCGTCGGGGCGGAGCCCGCGAGCGGCGACGGGCGTGAGCACGGGGATCAGACCGAGGAGCGTGGCGGCGACGGCGCTGGAGACGTACTGCTGGCCGGTGAACAACAGCGCGTGGTGGAGACCGATGGAGAACGCCCCGCCCGCGAGGATGGGCGCGAGGTCGCCCACCCCCGCCGGTCGGAGTCGGCGACCGGACGCGACCGCGACGACGAGGAGCGTCGCCGCGGCGACGTCGAATCGGAGCGCCGCCAACAGGACGGGTGGAAAGTCGGCGAGCGCCGCTTTGGTCGCGACGAACGCGGTCCCCCACAGCGCCGCGAGCGCGAGGAACCCGCCGGCGTCGCGGTTCACGCGCCGCTCCAGAGGGGCGCCGGTCGGGCCGCCCCGTCACCGCTCACAGTTCGAACCGGAGGCCGTCGCGAGCGACGCGCACGTCGCCGTCGAAGTGGCGCCGCACCGACTCGATCATCGCCTCGTGCTCGCCTTCGGTGTGTGGGTACAGGTGCGTGAGGTACACCCGGTCGACGTCGACGCCCGCGAGGGCCTCCCCTAACTGCGTCGGCGTCGGGTGGTTGTCCACGTCCACCTCGTCGGGGAACGAGCAGTCGTGGGCGAGCACGCGGGCGCCGTCGGCGAAGTTCGCCAGCCCTGCGAACGCCTCGGAGTCGCCCGAGAACACGAAGTCGCCGCCGGTGGCGTCGTCCTCGCTGTCGCCGCCGTCGGTGCCCTCCGCGAGGTCGCCGTCGTCGTCTGCCCCACGGTCGGCGAACCGGTAGGCGAGACACGGCTTCGAGTGGCGCGTCTCGTATGCCTCCACGTCGAGGCCGGCCACCGAGAACGTCGTCTCGGGGTGGACCTCGCGGACGCTCACGTCGACGCGACCGTCGAGGTACTCGAACTCCCCGACCGACAGCAGGTCGTCGATCAGCGCCTTCGTCCCGGCGGGGCCGACGACGGTGAGCCGTTCTTCCCCCGCGAGCCACCGCGCCTTCAACAGCGGGAGGAGGTCGGCGACGTGGTCGAGGTGGTGGTGCGTGAGCAGGACCGTCGAGACGGCCTCGTAGCCGGGGTCGGTCTGGGAGAGGCGGTGGAGGATCCCCGCGCCGCAGTCGACCAGCAGGGGGCGTCGGTCGCCCGGGGCGGCCTCGACGAGCAGGCCGGTCTGGACGCGGTCGGCGACGGGCATCGCCGACCCGGTTCCGAGGAACGTGACGCGCATACTCGGTGGTCCGTGTCGCGCCGGGAAGCGGTTGCGGTTCCGGCCCTCCACTCGCGACCGCCGCCCGTCCCCGTGGCCGGCGGGGTCTGACCCCCACAACCCACTTACCCGCGCGGCCCCTCGCGATCCCAATGACCGAGGGTCGGGACCTGCTCGCGGCGACGGACGCCGAGTACGACTTCGACCCCGCGACCGTCGACATCGCCGACGCCGACGTGCTCGACCGCCTCGAACCCAGCGTGCGCGAGTGGTGGGTCGAGGAGTTCGGCGCGTTCGTCGGCGGCAACGGCGGCTTCTTCACGCCACCGCAGCGCGAAGCGATCCCGCTCATCGACGAAGGGGAGAACGCGCTCGTCTGTTCGCCGACGGGGTCGGGGAAGACCCTCTCGGCGTTCACCGCGATCCTCAACGACCTGTTCCGCCGCGAGCGCGAACAGGCGGAGGGCCTCGACAACGCCGTCTATTGTCTGTACGTCTCCCCGCTGAAGTCGCTCGCCAACGACATCACCCGCAACCTCGCGGAGCCGATCGCTGGCATCTCGGAGAACCTCGCCGACCGGGGGCACGAGACGGCTGTGCGGCAGGCGATCCGCCACGGCGACACGCCCGACAGCGAGCGCCGGAAGATGCTGGAGGAGACGCCGCACGTCCTCAACACGACGCCGGAGACGCTCGCGATCCTGCTCAACTCCCCGAAGTTCAAGGAGAAACTCCGCTCCGTCGAGTACGTCGTCGTCGACGAGATCCACTCGCTGGCGGAGAACAAGCGCGGCACCCACCTGGCGGTGTCGCTGGAGCGGCTCGAACGCATGTGCGAGTCGTCGCCGACGCGGATCGGCTGTTCGGCGACCGTCGAGCCGCTCACGACGATGGCCGAGTTCCTCGTCGGCGGCGAGCCGCGGAGCGGCTCGGGATCGGCGAGCGGGGAGCGAAGCGACCCGCGAGACGGCGAGTACGACTCCGAGGCTGGCGCCGGCGACTGGGAGCCGCGCGAGTACGAGATAGTCGACACCCGCTTCGTCCGCGAGTTCGACCTCCGGCTGGAGTGCCCGACGGACGACCTGATCGACACGCCACGGGACGTGGTGAACGAGCGCTTCTACGACCGCCTCCACGAGTTGATCGACGGCCACGAGAACACGCTCGTGTTCACGAACACCCGGTCGGGCGCCGAGCGGGTGCTGACGAACCTCCGCGAGCGCTTCGGCTACGACGACACCGACTCCGGCTGTCACCACGGGTCGATGTCGAAGGAGCACCGCGAGGCGATCGAAGAGCAACTGAAGTCGGGCGACGTGGACGTGGTGACGACCTCGACCTCGCTGGAACTGGGCATCGACATGCCCCACATCGACCTCGTCGTGCAGGTCGGGTCGCCGAAGTCGGTCGCCTCACTCCTCCAGCGCGTCGGCCGTGCGGGCCACCAACTCGGCCAGACCGTCGAGGGGCGGGTGATCGCGCTCGACCGCGACGAGTTAGTGGAGTGTGCGGTGATGCTCCAGAAGGCCGAAGAGGGGTTCGTCGACCGCGTGTTCGTCCCCGAGAACGCCCAGGACGTCGCCGCCCAACAGGTGTACGGGATGGCGATCAACTCGGTGAAGCGGGAGGCCGACGTACTCGACACGCTCCGGTCTGCGTACCCGTACCGGAACTACACCGACGCCGACTGGGAACAGCTCATGCGCTATCTCACGGCCGGCTACGAGGGGATGGAGGAGAAGAACGTGTACGCGAAGGTGTGGCGCGACACGAACGACGCCCCCGACGGCGAGTTCCACTACGAGGAGTTCGACGTCGGCGAACCGCTGATCGGCAAGCGCGGGCGGATGGCGCGCGTCATCTACATGACGAACCTCGGCACCATCCCCGACTCGTTCACCATCGACGTGTTCGTGCGCGGCAGCGACGAGTGGGTCGGCCAACTCGACGAGGAGTACCTGGACACGCTGGAGAAGGGCGACGTGTTCCAGTTGGGCGGCGCCACCTACCAGTTCAGCTACCGCCGCGGGTCGAAGGTGTACGTCGACCCCTCGAGCGACCGCCCCACCGTCCCCTCGTGGTTCTCCGAGCGCCTCCCGCTTAGCTACGATCTGGGCCGGGAGATACTCGACTTCCAGGGCGAGGTGCTCGACCGACTGTCGAGCGGCGGCCCCGCGACCGCGCGGCGGTGGCTCCGCGGCCTCCCGCTCGACGAGAACTCCGTGCGCGCTATCACGCGGATGTTCGACGAACAGCGGCGCTACCTCGGGTCCGAGGGCGTCTCCACCCACGACCGACTCGTCGTCGAGCAGGTGCTCGACCGCGCGGAGTACCGCCGGCACTACCACGTCCACAGCAACTACGGCCGGGAGTTCAACGACGGCCTGTCGCGGCTGGTCGCGTACCGCTGCTCGCGGCGGGCGAACACGAACGTCCAGGTTGCGGTCGCCGACAACGGCTTCACCGTCTCGATGCCGCTGAACCGGAAGGTGGACGTAGCGGACGTGCTCGCCGACATCGACCCCGACGACGTGTACCCGGACCTGCGGGCGGCGCTCCAGGGGACCGACCTGTTGAAGCGCTACTTCCGGATCAACGCGACGCGGTCGCTGATGATCCTCAAGCGCTACAAGGGGTACGAGAAGTCCGCCGCCCAACAGCAGGTGTCCTCGGAGATGCTCATCTCCTTCGCCGAGGGCCTCGACTCCTTCGCCGTGTTGGAGGAGACGTACCGCGAGATCGTGGAGGACAAACTGAACGTCGCCGGACTCCGCGAGGTGCTCGCGGCGGTGCAGGCGGGCGACCTCGCGGTGGTCGAACACGAGGTGGACACGCCGTCGCCACGGGCGTTCGGCTTGGCGACGCTGATGGCCAGCGACGTGGTGCTCGCCGAGGACGAGGACGCCGTGCTCGCGGAGTTCCACGCCCGCGTGATGGAGGCGGTCGGCGACGACGCCAGTCGTGGTGTGCTCGCGGACGCGACGGACCCGACCGGAGCCGAGTAACCAGCCGCCCCGACGGCGACGACCCCACAGAGTTTACCCCCGGCACCCGTAGGCGAGTGCATGGAGTCGCTCAACCCCCGCGTCCGCCTCGCGTGGCTGCTGGGGGCGTTCGTCCCGGGCGCGATCATCGTGGGCGTCGGCGTCGTCGCCGTCCGGATCGGCGCGCCGGTGCCGCTCGCCGCCGCGGTCGGCGTCGCGACGCTCGTCGTGGCGCTCGGACTGGTCGCCGCCGTCTACCGCTACCGCGTCTGGCGCTTCGAGGTGCGCGACGACTCGCTGTACATCGTCCGCGGCGTCTTCACCCGCGTCGACACCTCCGTCCCGTACGTCAGGGTCCAACACGTCGACACTCGCCGCGGGCCCCTGGAGCGCACGCTCGGACTGGCGTCGGTCGTCGTGTACACCGCAGGGTCGCGCGGCGCCGACATCACGATCCCCGGCCTCACCCCCACGCGGGCCGGTGAACTGCGCGAGCGACTGCGCGAACTCGCGACGGAGTCGGAGTTCGACGCGGTCTGATGGTCCGTCTCCACCCGCTGTCGGCGGCCGTGAGCGCCCTCCGCTCGGGGGGCCAACTCGCCGTGTTCGCGCTGTTCGCGAGCACGGCGTTCGGCGGGATGAGCGGCGGGTTCGACCCGGCGGCGCTCGCGCTCGCCCCCGTCGCCTTCCTCGTCGGCGCCGGGGTGGCGGGCATCCGCTGGTACCGCTTCGAGTACGAGGTGCTCCCGGAGCACCTGGTGGTGCGTTCGGGTGTCCTCTCGCGACAGGAGCGTGAGATCCCGCTCCACCGCATCCAGAACGTCGACGTGCGCCGCAGCGTCCTCCAGCGGGCGCTCGGACTGGCGACGGTGCGTGTGGAGACGGCTGGCGGCGGCGCGACCGAGGCGACGTTGGACGCCGTCGCCGTCGACACCGCAGAACGACTGCGCGAAGACCTCGGCGCCAGCGGCCGGGCCGCACGCGCGGCCCGACAGGCTGGCGAGGCACCCGGCGAGGGCGCGACCGAGCGCGGCGACGTGACCAGCGGCCGAGCGGTCTCCACCGAGGACCGCGAGACGCTGTACGAACTCACCGGCCGGCGCTTCGCGACGCTGTGTGCGGTGTCGTTCCGGCCCGGCGCAGTGCTCGCGCCGTTCGTCGGTGCGAGCATCTTCGACGACGTGATCGTCGACGGCGTCCGACTGCTCGTGCGCGCCGGCATCGTTGACGTGGACGTGGGCCCGGCGGACGTGCCCTCACTCGGGATGGCCGACCTGCTGTACCTCGGTACCCTCGCCGTCGGGTCGTTCCTGCTCGTCGTGTGGGTGGTGAGCGCCGTGTTGACGTTCGTGCGCTACTACGGCTTCCGGCTGGAACGCGTCGGCGACGAGTTGCGCTACGAGCGTGGCCTGCTCGGTCGCTACAGCGGCACCGTCCCGCTGTCGAAGGTGCAGACGGTCACCGTGTCCGAGAACGTCGCGATGCGCCGTCTCGGCTACGCGAGCCTCACCGTCGACACCGCCGGTTCCTCCCCCGGGTCGAACGGTGACGACGGCGGTGCCGAGACGGCTGTGCCGCTCGACACCCGCGAGCGAGTCGTCGCGCTCGCGGACGACCTCCGGGCGACGCTGGAGGGCGACGCCACGACGTGGACGACGGAGGCGGACCTCGACGACGCGTTCGGCGATACGGTCGTCGAGCGACCGCCCCGGCGCGCACGGCGTCGCTACGTCGCTCGCTACGCGCTGACGGCGCTGGCGGTCACCGCGGTCGCCGTCGGCGTCGACCGCTTCGCGTTCGGCCTCCCGTCGTACCTCCCGTACCTCCCGCTCGTGGGCGTCCTCCTCGCCCCGCTCGCGGGGCACCTGACGTGGGCGAACCGCGGCTACGCGACCGTCGACGACGGCTTCGTCACCCGGACGGGGGTGCTCCGCCGTCACACCCGACTGGTGCCGTACTTCCGGCTCCAGACGGTGTTCGTCTCGCGCACGCCGTTCCAGCGCCGGCGGGACCTCGCGTCGGTCGTCGGCGACTCGGCGTCGTCCTCCCGACTGATGGGCGGCGACGCTACCGCCCACGACATCGACGCCGCCGAGGCGGACGCGCTCCGCGAGGAGTTGCTCGACCGACTCCGGTCGAATCTGTCCACCCGGCGGCGTCGCGCGGCCCTGCGCCGCGGGCGGATAGCCGCTGAGCGGGCGGCGACCCATGCGGCCGCCGGCACAGACGACACCACCGACACCACCGACACCACCGACACCACCGAGGAGTCGACCGCGGGGAACGGACAGGCAGCGGACGAGCGCACCGGCGACCGGACGTTCGAGTGGGCCGACCCCGTCGTGACGGAGTCCAACGGCTCCGCGGCGGGTGAGCGTCGAGACGGAGACGACGGCGACGACGCCGAGGGGCGCGGTGGGGCGTCGGACAGCTAACTCACACGAGGAGCGTGCTCAGCGCGTCGGGGACGACCAACACCCGGCTCCCGGGTTCGATCGCCTCCTCGGGTGAGTCGGCGGCGTGCATGAGGCAGTCCTCGACGACCTCGGGGTGCTCGCTGTTCGTGATCCACACCTCGTGATCGCGAAGCGCCCGTGCGAGGACGAACGCCCGCTGGGCGCCCGGTTCGTACCCCTCGCGCATCTCTTCGAACACGGCGTCGGCGGACGCGCCCGACGACAGGCGGTCGTAGAAGCGCTTCTCGCCTCTCCCCTCCCCGGCGCCCTCGGGGAGTCGCGCCGGGAGCACGACCCGTCCGCCCGCACGCACGGGGTTGTTCGCGCCGAGGAGGACGTACGTGGCCGCGCGACTCGTCTGGTAGAGGTTCGCGTCTTTCGGCGCCGCGACACCGCCGAGCACCGCGTCGTACTCCCCGGTCACCGTCACCGACAGCGCCTCGCGCGCCGTCTCGGCGAGGTCACGGACCACGGCGCGCGGGTCGCCGGCGGCGGCGCCGAGGATGCCCGCTGGCCCGTGGGTGACGTTGACGCAGAAGTCCGGTCCCGCGAGGTCGCCGGCGCGGTCGATGAACTCCCGGAACGGGTTGTCGTCGATGCGGCCCAGTCTGACGCCCGGCTCTGCGAGGAGGTCGGGGCCGTGCGTGTGGCGGATCACCGGCTCTGCGCCCGCGCCGATGACGACGGTCTTCGCGCCGCCGGAGAACCCGGCGTACTGGTGCGGTTCGACCATGCCAGTCGCGAGGACGGTGTCTGCGTCGGCGACCGAGGGGTTCACGCGGATGGAGACGCCGTCGACCGTCCCCACCTCGACGGTCGCGTCGGGGTCGTGGTTCCGTGCGAGGTCGGCGAACTCGCCGAGGCCGGCTTCGATCTCGTCGTCGGTCATCGGGCGGTGCAAGCCCAGACCGAGGACGATGGTGATCCGGTCGCGTTCGACGGGGAGTCGCTCGACCATCGCGGCCACGAGCGCCTCGTCGGGGGTGGCGCGCGTCACGTCCGTGACGACGAGACACACGTCGTCGCCAGCGTCGACGATCTCGTCGATCGGGGGGCCGTGCGGGTCGTCGAGGGCTGCCTCGGCGGCCGCGCGCGGGTCGACCGGTTCGCCGCCCGCCGGGACGGCCACGTCGACCTCGCAGTCCGGCAGGGACACCGTCAGGGTTCCCGCGCCGAACGGGAGGTCGTACTCGTCGTCGCTCATGTGACGCAGGTGGCCGGCAGCGAGCAAAAAGCTCCGGTCGGGCGCGGGCGCTTCGGGTGCCCCGGTCAGCGCCGCGCCCACTCGAGCATCCGCGCGTAGAACGGCTCCGAGGCGAGTGCGTCGGCGTCGCCGACCAGACACAGCGCCTTCTTCGCCCGCGTCAACGCGACGTTGACGCGGCGGGTGTCCTCGAAGATGGGCGAGGAGAGGTCGCCCGTCGCGACGAACGAGACGACGATCACCTCTTTGCTCGACCCCTGGAAGCGGTCGACCGTGTCGACGGTCACGTCCGTCCGGCGGCCGATCTCGGCGACCTGCGCGCGGAACGGCGCGATCACCCCGATGTCGTCGGGGTCGACGCCAGCGGCGACGTACGCGTCGACCACCTCGGCCACGCGGTCGGCCTCGACCGGGTTCGCGTTGCCCTCCCGCCGCCCGTCGGGGTCCACGAAGCACACGCCGTCGCCCAACTCGGGCGGCAGGTCCGCGGTGTCGACGCCCAGATCCGCGAGCGTCTGGCCCGCCACCTCGGGGGTCGCGGGGCGGAGCTTCCCGTCGTAGAACTCCCGCGAGGAGAACGCCTGGATACGCTGGCTCATGCGGTACTGCCGGTCGAGCATCACGCCCGCGTCGGGGTGGTCCTCGATGAGCCGCTGGAACAGCGACTCCTGCAGGCGGTTTTCGGCGCGCACGACCGGCGGGAGCTGTTCGTGGTCGCCGACGAGGACGAACCGGTCGGCGAGGTTCACCGCCGCGAGGGTGCCCGGTTCGGTGAGCTGTGACGCCTCGTCGACGACGGCGACGTCGAACTCCTGCTCGCGCATCGTCCGCGAGCCACACGAGGAGGTCGTCGCGGCGACGACCGGCGCGGTGTTCAGTGTCGCCGCGCGGTCGTTCGGCTCGCCACGCGTCACGAGGCGGAGGTCCTGCATGTCGCCGCGAACGCCCGTTTCCGTCCCGACCCGGAGCACTCCGGCGGCCTCGCCGCCTCCGTCTCGTCGCGCCTTCGGCGCGACGCTGTCCTCGATTCCCTGCTCGCGGAGCGCTTCGAGCGCGTTGTCGACGGCGCGGTTCGTGAACGCCGACAGCAGGACGCGGTTCCCGCGGTCGACGAGTTCCTGCACGATGCGGGCGATGGTGTACGTCTTGCCCGTCCCGGGCGGCCCGTGGACGAGCGCGAAGTCCTCAGCGTTCACCGCGCGGTTCACCGCCGCGTTCTGCGCGTCGTTGTTGTCGATGAACGCCTCGGTGCCGTCCGCGAACGCCGGGTCGCGCCGCCCGAACAGCACGTCCTTGCGCTCGGGGTCGCCCTTCAGCACGAAGTCGTGGACGGCGGTGTGCATCCGCGACACCGATAGCTCGGAGGGGTACACGTCGAGGCGCCGGAGTTCGACCGGCTCGTCCGTCTCGACGACGACCTCGTCGCCCAGCTTCTGGATGCGCCCGAGTTCCGCGTGCCCCGACGCCGGGTCGCCGTCGGAGGCGAGCGCCACGTCGCCCTCACGGAGCTTCGAGACGGCGTCGGACTCCTTGCGCGCGGTGAGTCGCCACCGGCCGTCGCCGATCGGTTCCTGGGAGACGGGCGTGAGGTCGATCAGCGCGCGGTCGTCCGCGGCGCGCTCGCCGGCGGTCTGCTCCCACAGCTTCCGGTACTCGGCGTGCGTCTCGCGGCGCTCCTCCTCCAGCGCGCGGTACGTCTCCTCGAAGTACGTCCGTTCCTCCTCGGGGAGCGCCTGTCCGATCTGCCCGGCCTTCGACTCCTGATCGAGGCGACCCGACACGACCATGCAGGTGTCCTGCTCGAAGCAGTACTCGCACTTGGCGTCAGCCTCGTACCCGGTCGGCACCGACATGTCGTACTCGGTGGCCGCAATCTCGTTGCGCTGGCGGACGACGAAGTCGAGGAACCCCTTCCCCACGGAGAACTCCTTCGCGGGCGAGAGGTCGCCCGACTCCTCCCCGCGGTCCAGCGCCGTGTTCTTCGTGTACAGGAGCGTCCCGGTGTCGACTTCGACGCCGCGCTCGCGCAAGAGGAGCGCGTAGCAGGCCGCCTGCACCTTGTCCTGGAACCGGGGTTCGCGCTTGAGGTTCTTCCCGGTCTTCAGTTCGACCGGCTGGCCGCGCCGGAGCGCGTCGGCGCGCCCCTTCACGCCGAAGGTCGGCGAGATGAGCGTGTACTCCGAGCGCCACTCCGTCTCGTCGGGGCCGCCGTCCCAGTCGGCGGCGTCGTCGCCAGCGTCGTCCCAGTCGCCGAGTGTGGTGGTGCCGGCGTCGGAGCCGGTGGCCCCGTCGTCGTCGGCAGCCGACAGACGGCCCTGGCTCAGCCACCCCTCGATGGCGGCGGCGTTGCGGCGCACCTCGTCGGCCACCTCGTCGCGCTCCATCCCGAGGAGGCCGAGTTCGAGGCCGGCCTCCGCGACGCGGTCGTCGATGGAGTCCTCCAGGTCGACGCCGCGCAGGAGGTCGCCGAACACCTCGTGGACGACCGTCCCCTTGACGACGGGGTAGTTGAGCGGGATGCCCGAGAGCTTGTTCAGGTAGTACATCCGCGGGCACTGCACCCACGAGCGGATGTCGGTCACGTCGACGAGGAAGTCGGGTTCGAGGACGACGTACGAGTCTTGGGAGGTGGTGTACCCCTCGCGGTCGCCGTAGTCGTCGCGCTCGGCGTCGGTGACGAGCAGTTCCATCCCCTCCTCGGCGTGTTCGGCGGTGTGGGTCCACTTCCCCCAGAGGGTGACGGTGACGGGGTCGCCCGCTCCCCTGTCGGGCCGCACAGTCAACTCGGCGAGGTCGCGCTCGCCGTAGCGCGTGCTCACCTGCCGGACCTCGCCGACGTCGAGGAGGGGACCGCGAACGTTCACTGTCCGAGATGGGCGATTGCTCAGGAAAAACGGTGTCGGTGTGACGACCTCACATGCGGCGAGCTTTATCCGCCGGGGGAACCCATCGCCACCCATGGAGTATCTCGCGGTCGCGGTTCCGTGGCGCGACCTGGCGGCCGACACCGACGGCACCCTCGCCGGGAAACACCGCGTGCTCACGCGGGTCGTCGCGCCCGCGATGCGCGAAGCGACCGACGAGGGTGCCGTCGACCGCTGGTTCCACTCCTTCTGGGACGCCGCGGGGCGCTACGAGGTGCCGACGCTCCGGGTAGTGTGTGCGACCCACGGGCCGCCGGCGGTCGCCGGCGCCGACGTGGCCGACGCGCTGGAGGCTCGCGGCCTCGACGCGCTCGACTACGACATTGACGTGGCGTACGACGCCGACCGCCTGCGGGGCTACTGGGGCGACCACCTCGACCTGTGGACGGCGGCGAAGTCGCGACTGTCGACGCTGGCGGTCGCGGCGGTCGAAGGTGGCCTCGGGGAGTCGTACGCCTTCCACCGGACGGTGAACCGCCCGGGACACGTGTGGGCGAACATGCTCGGCTGTTCGTACCTCACGGAGGCGGGCGTGTACACGGCGCTCGCCCGGGGGTATCTCCGGATGCTCAACCTCGGCGAGGGGCCGCAGTCGCAGTCGGTTCGCGAGGCGATGGCCGCGCTCGACGAAGCCGCCGCCCACCTGCCGGACCCGATGCGCGAACTCGACAGCGAGGAGTTGGCCGCGGTCAACGCCAGCGGGACGCGCACGCCCCACCGCGACGACGCTTAGGGGTCGGAGACGTTCGCCAGCGCGCGGTCGACCCACTCGGGGCGCGGGACGGTCGTCGACGAGACGTTCGACACCGCGAATTCGACGGTGACCCACCGTGGCTCGTCGAACTCGGTCGTCCGGTAGCGGACGGTCGCGTGCTCGACCACGCCGTCGTCGGTCACGAGCACCCGGACGGTGACGTTCGAGCGCAGCGGGACGCTCGGCCGTCCCGCGTCCGTCTCGGTCAGGAGGTGGCGTCGGCTCCCGTTCTGGGTCACCGTGCCCGCGTACTGGAGCTTGTAGGGGCCGAGAACCCCGCGGATCTCGGCGGCGCCTGTCGGGTCGAACGCCCGCTGGCGGGGCACGTCGGTGTCGTGGACGACCGTGACCGCCCGCTCGCCCGCAGACCGTCGGACGGAGACGGTGTCGTTGCGCCACAGCGCGCGGTCGAACGAGGCGCCGTCGGCCAGGCTGTACGGAGTCACCTCGGCGGTGGACACGAGGAACTGCTCCGGATCGGCCGCGTACGACCGGGCGGTCGTGTCGAGGACGACGGTGCCGTTCGTCGCCGTGCGTGTGCGCGACAGCGTCACGGTGACCGAGCGGTCGTCGAGAGCGTCGTCGTGGGCCGCCACCAGTGAACGGAGGTCGACATCCGACTCCGTCACGCCCGGCGGCAGCGTCGGCTCCGCGGGTGTCGGTGAGGCGGTCGGCGTGTCGTCGAGCGCGGGGTTCACCGTCTGCGCGTTCGGGCCACCGGTGTCGGCCACGCCGCCACAGCCAGCGAGGAGGAGACACACGCAGACGAGGACGACGGTGCGTGGAGGGCGCATCGGAGGCGAGTACTGGACGAGGAAGTGTAAGCGCTCGGGTACGTTACGGCCACAATGTGCGCCGGCGGCGCTACTCGCCGTCTGCCGCCTCGAACGTCACCTTCGTCAGGTTCCGGTCGAGGTAGCACACGTCGTGCGGCGGGTCGCCGTGGACCTCTGCGATGCGGTACTCCTCGTCGAAGTCGGCACCGAGCGGTTCACACAGTTCGTGACTCGGACAGTCGACGTGCGGACACGGCCCCGCCAGCGACGCTGTCGACCCGGCGTACGCACCCCGAGAGGGGACGTTCGCGGTGATGACGGCGGGTTCGACCTCGACGGCGCGCACGCTCCCCTCGGCGTGGACCGCACAGTCGAGTGCTTGTGTGTTGTCGCGGACGCCGGTGACGCGGTATCGGCGGCCCTCGGTGAGGTTGAGGCACTGCCCGCGGTACGGACAGCCCTCACAGGCGCTCGCGGCGCCCTGGTAGACGAACTCGGTTCCCTCCTCCGCGAGCACGGTGCCGACGAGCGTGACAGTGGACATACCCGCGGCTACCCACGCACCGATGATAACCCCGTCGCCGACCGCCCCGCTCAGGCGTCGTCGACGAGCGCGTCCAGTTCGTCGAGGTACGTCTCGCGGGGCACCTGGTAGGCGCCGCGGTAGTCGACCTCGCCGGCGGCGAACCGTTCGGTCACGTCGCGAACCCCGTCGACGGCGTCGTCGCGGGCGTCGAACGTGCGCGACTCGACCTCCACGTCCGGTTCCAAGAACAGGGTGACGTGCCACTCGTCGGTCTGGTACTGGCCCGCGCCGGGGCGCGCCCGCCGCGACCCGTTCGTGAGGTAGACGGTCGGGAGACACGGCGCCGGGAAGCGGTCGGCGTCGAACACGTCCGGCCGGTACACGACGATAGCACGTCCGTCGGTCTCCTCGGTCCACACGCGCCAGCCGTCGCCGAGCGTCGCCGCGTCGATAGCGTTGCCGTCGGCGTCGGTCCCCGCGTCCGCACCCCCGCGTTCGTCGGTCATACCGCTGGATAGCGCCCCCGCGTGCTTAGGCGACACGCTCCCTCGCCCCGACGGAGGATATCCACCGCCTAGGGCCCCGAAAGGCGGTGTTGTCGTCAGATTGGCTGAGGCTACCGGCGCCGAGAACCGGTGGATGTCGCCGACACGCTTATGTGTGTTAACACCTACCACAACATCATAGTCTCGGTCCGACCACGGGACGGAGGCAGCGACCCCCACCGATCGCCCTCACGACGAGTTCTGTAGGAGACGACGCCCACGACGGTCCACGAGTGGTCGTGTGGTATGCTAAGACACGACGGTCCGGCGGCGACCGGCCGGGTCATCTGACGGGGCGGGCGTCGGAGCACCCACCGGGAGCCACGGGCGGGACCGTCGCGGTCGTCCCCGCACACGTGGCCCAGACATGAGTGACCAGACCGAAAACGCGGATCATACCGCACCAGGGGAGGTGGCGAGCACGCACACGCTCGAGGAGCTCAGTGAGCAGTACAGGCGGTCGGTCCCCGGGGACCTCCGCGAGGCGAAGTCCTTCGAGTGGTACCTCGACGAACTGGTGGCCGACCCGCGCGTCGCGCGCAACGCCCACCAGCGCGTGGCCGACATGTTCGACCACTACGGCACGCGCTACGACGAAGACGCCGGCGTCGTCGAGTACCTGCTCGCCTCCGAGGACCCGTTACACGACGGCGAGAACACCTTCTACGGGCGGGAGGTGCACGAGTCCATCCACGAGTTCGTGAACAAGGTGAAGTCCGGGGCGCGGGGCCTCGGTCCCGAGAAGCGCATCAAACTGCTGCTCGGGCCGGTCGGCTCCGGGAAGAGCCACTTCGACTGGCTCGTGCGGCGGTACTTCGAGGACTACACCCGCAGCGACGCCGGCCGGATGTACACGTTCCGCTGGACGGACCTGTGCTCCGTAATCGAGGACCAGGACCCCGCCGACGACACGGTTCGCTCGGCGATGAACCAGGACCCGCTCGTCCTCCTCCCGCAAGAACAGCGCGACGAGGTGATCGCGGCGATGAACGAGGCGCTCGACGCGCCGTACACCATCCGCAACGAGCAGAGCCTCGACCCGGCGTCCGGGTTCTACATGGACGAACTGCTCGCCCACTACGAGGACGACCTCCAGCAGGTGCTGGAGAACCACGTCGAGGTCGTCCGGCTCGTCGCCGACGAGAACCAGCGCCGCTGCATCGAGACGTTCGAGCCGAAAGACAAGAAGAACCAAGACGAGACGGAGCTGACGGGCGACGTCAACTACTCGAAGCTCGCGGTGTACGGCGAGAACGACCCCCGCGCGTTCGACTACGCCGGCGCGTTCTGTAACGCCAACCGCGGCATCTTCTCCGGTGAGGAACTGCTCAAACTCCAGCGGGAGTTCCTATACGACTTCCTCCACGCGAGCCAAGAGCAGACGATCAAGCCGCGCAACAACCCGCGAATCGACATCGACCAGGTGATCGTCGGCCGGACGAACATGCCCGAGTACCGGGACAAGAAGGGCGACGAGAAGATGGAGGCGTTCAACGACCGCACGAAGCGGATCGACTACCCGTACGTCCTCGAGTACGAGCAGGAGTCGGAGATCTACCGGAAGATGCTCCGCAACGCCGACGTGCCCGACATCCACATCGAACCCCACGCCATGGAGATGGCGGGGCTGTTCGGCGTGCTCACCAGACTGGAGGAGCCGACCGACGAGTCCGTCTCGCTCATCCAGAAGGCGAAGGCGTACAACGGCGAGATCGACGAGACCGACGAGATCGACGAGCGCAAACTCCGCGAGAACGGCGACCAGGTCGCCGACATCGCCGAGGGGATGGAGGGGGTCTCGGCCCGCTTCATCGGCGACGAGATCGCAGAGGCGATCATGGACTCGCGTCACCGCGGGCGCGGGTACCTCTCGCCGCTGGCGGTGTTCAAGCACTTCGAGGGCAACCTCGAGAACCACGGGTCGATCCCCGAGGAGAAACTCGACACCTACCACCGTTACCTCGAACTGGTGCGCGAGGAGTACCGCGAGCGCGCCATCGAAGACGTGCGCCACGCGCTGGCGTACGACCTCGACGAGATCCGCCGGCAGGGCGAGAAGTACATGGACCACGTGATGGCGTACATCGACGACACGACCGTCGAAGACGACCTCACGGGCCGCGAGCAGGAGCCAGACGAGACGTTCCTGCGCTCGGTCGAGGAGAAGTTGGAGGTGCCCGGCGACCGCAAGGACGACTTCCGCCAGGAGGTCGCCAACTGGGTGAGTCGCCGCGCCCGCGAGGGGTCGAGCTTCGACCCGCAGAACAACGACCGCCTGCGCCGCGCCTTAGAGCGCAAGCTCTGGGAGGACAAGAAGCACAACATCAACTTCTCGGCGTTGGTGTCGGCGGGCGAACTCGACGACGACGAGCGCTCGGCGTGGGTGGACGCCCTCCGCGAACAGGGCTACTCCGAGGACGGCGCCCGCGAGGTGCTGGAGTTCGCGGGCGCGGAGGTCGCCAAGAGCGAGCTCGAGGACTGAGATGGTCGACTACCTCGCGCGCGCCGACGAGGCGCTCGACGGCGCCTACGACCCGCCCCGCTCGCTGGCGGAGTTCGTCGACCTCGCGTTCGAACGGCCGGGCGTCACCAGCCACGCCGCCAAGTACCTCCTGTCTGCCGTCGAGTCGATGGGCACCCGCACGGTGGTCGAGGAGGCCGTCGAGCGCGAGCGCTACCGCTTCTTCGACGACCCCGCTAACGACGGCGAGCACGCAGTGCTCGGCAACACGGGCGTGCTCAACGCGTTCGTCGACGACCTCCGCACCGTCGCCGCCGGGCGCGGCAAAGAAGAGAAGATCCACTGGTTCGACGGCCCGACCGCCACGGGCAAGTCCGAGTTGAAGCGGTGTCTGATCAACGGCCTCCGCGCGTACTCGAAGACGGAGGCCGGGCGTCGCTACACCGTCGAGTGGAACATCGCCGCCCGCGAGGACGAGCGGAGCCTCAGCTACGCCACCGACGACGACGCCGACGACGACTGGTACGAGTCGCCGGTGCAGTCGAACCCGCTGGCGGTGTTTCCCGGCGAGGTGCGCGACGAGTTGGTCGCCGCACTCAACGAGACGCACGACGAGCACATCCCCGTCCGCGCGGAGTCGGGACTCGACCCGTTCAGCCGCGAGGCGTTCGACATCCTCGAAGAGCGCTACCGTCGCGCGGGCCGGCGCGACCTGTTCTCGGCGACGACCGACCGACGCCACCTCCGGGTGAAGAACTACGTCGTCGACGTGGGCGCCGGTATCGGCGTCCTCCACGCCGAAGACGACGGGAGTCCCAAAGAGCGCCTCGTCGGCTCGTGGATGCCAGGGATGCTCCGCGAGTTGAACTCCCGGGGGCGCAAGGACCCCCGCGCGTTCAGTTACGACGGCGTGCTCTCGCAGGGGAACGGCCTCGTCACCGTCGTCGAGGACGCCAGCCAGCACGCGGATCTGCTGCGGAAGCTGCTGAACGTCCCCGACGAAAAGCGCGTGAAGTTGGACAAAGGGATCGGGATGGACCTGGACACGCAACTGGTCGTCATCTCGAATCCGGATCTGGACGCCGAGTTGGAGCAGTTCGCCGACCGGAACGACCGCGACCCACTGAAGGCGCTCAAGCGCCGCCTCGACCGCCACGAGTTCCGGTACCTCACCAGCGTCTCGCTGGAGACGGAGCTGATCCACCGCGAGTTGACCGACGAGACGACCGTCTGGGCCGACCTCGTCGACGCGCCAGACCCGGAGACGGCACACGAACAGCTCCGCGAGCGGATGGCACAGCCGCTGTCGGTCCGGATGCGCGACGACCGCGGGCGCACCCGGGACCGCGAACTCGCACCCCACGCGCTGGAGGCGGCGGCGACGTACGCCGTCGTCAGCCGCCTCGACGCCGAAGACCTCCCGAACTCCATCGGGCTGGTCGACAAGGCGCTGCTGTTCGACAGCGGCGTCATCAGGGACGGCGAGGAGCGCGTCGCCGCCGACGCGTTCGACTTCGACGGCGAGGACGGGCGCCACGGCATCCCCGTCACCTACACGCGCGACACCATCGCCGACCTGCTCCACGAGGAGACCGACCGGGTCCACCCCGAGTTGCCCGTCGAGGACGTGCTCACGCCCGAGGACGTGCTCCACGCGATGGCCGAGGGGCTTGCGACGGCGCCGGTGTTCTCGCGGGCCGAAATCGCCGAGTACGAGAGCCGGCTGGCGACGGTGAAAGCCCACGTGTTCGAGTTGCAGGAGGCGGACGTGCTCGACGCCGTCCTCGCGGACAAGGGCGTCGCCGAGGAGACCGTCGAGGAGTACGTCGAACACGTGTTCGCGTGGGACGGCGACGAGCAGGTCGCGACCGACCACGGCGCGGTCGACCCCGACCCACTCCTGATGAAGGTGTTCGAGACGGAGCACCTCGGTCGCTTCGACGACGACGACTACGAGGGCAACGAGCCCGCCGAGGCCGTGACGACGTTCCGCCGGGAGACGGTGATCACGGCGCTGAACCGCTACGCGTGGGAGCACCGCGACGAGGACTTCTCGATCGCGGACGTGGACCTCTCGACGGTCCCGGTCATCCGCGCGGTGCTGGAGGCTCACTCGTGGGAGGACGTCCGCCGCATCCACGAGGATCTGGACCCGGCCCAGTGGGACGACCCGCCGGCGGACACGGAGACGGCGCGCGTCAAGGCGCGCACGATCGACCACATGACGACCGAACAGGGCTACAGCGCGGCGTCGGCCGAGCTGGCCAGCAGACACGTGATGCGCGAGGTGAAGGGAAGATGGGACTGAGAGACGACCTCGAACGGTTCCGCGAGGTGGGCGACGAGCGCCGACCGGACCTTGCGGAGTTCATCCGCGAGGGCGACCTCTCGGGTTCCTCACGCGACCGCGTGCGGATCCCGGTGAAGCTCGTCGACCTCCCGAGCTTCGAGTACAGCCAACGCGAGATGGGTGGTGTCGGGCAGGGGCAGGGCGGCACGCCCCAGCCCGGCCAGCCCGTCGACGTACCGGGCGACCCGGGTGACGCCGACGGCGACGGCGACGAGGACGGCGACCCCGGCGAGGAGGGCGGCGAGCACGGCTACTACGAGATGGACCCCGAGGAGTTCGCCCAGGAACTGGACGAGGAACTCGGACTCGACCTCGAACCGAAGGGCAAGCGCGTCGTCGAGGAGGTGGAGGGCGACTTCACCGAGTTGACCCGCGCGGGCCCCAACTCCACGCTCGACTTCGAGCAGTTGTTCAAGCGCGGGCTCAAGCGCAAACTCGCGACGGACTTCGACGAGGAGTACGTCCGCGAGGCGTGCCGCGTCGCCGGCGCAGACGCCCGCGACGTGTTCGAGTTCTGCCGCGCGGACAACGTGCTCGTCTCGCTGGCGTGGATCCGCGAGGCGTTCGCCGAGTTGGAGGCCGAGGGCGTCTCGATGGACGAGTACGCCGACTTCGACGACTTCGCCGACCGCGTCGAGCGCGAGACCGTGACCGCACGGATCCGCAAGAACGGCCTGAAGGACGTGCCGTTCCGCCGCGAGGACGAGCGCTACCGCCAGCCGGAGGTCGTCGAGAAGAAGCAGAAGAACGTCGTCGTCGTCAACATCCGCGACGTGTCCGGCTCGATGCGCAAGACGAAGCGCGAACTCGTCGAGCGCACGTTCACGCCGCTGGACTGGTACCTCACAGGGAAGTACGACGAGGCGGAGTTCCGCTACGTCGCCCACGACGCCGAGGCGTGGGAAGTCGAGCGCGGGGAGTTCTTCGGCATCCGTTCGGGCGGGGGCACCCGCATCTCCAGTGCGTACGCGCTCGCAGCCGAGATCCTCGAAGAGTACCCCTGGAGCGAGTGGAACCGCTACGTGTTCGCCGCGGGCGACTCCGAGAACTCCAGCAACGACACCGTCGAGAACGTCGTGCCGCTGATGCGCGACATCCCGGCGAACCTCCACGCGTACGTGGAGACCCAACCGGGCGGCAACACGATCAACGCCACCCACGCCGAGGAGGTGGAGCGCGAACTCGAAGACCGCGACAACGTGGTCGTCGCCCGCGTCGGCGCGCCGGAGGACGTGCCCGACGCGATCCGGAAGATCCTCTCGACGGAGGCAGACCGATGATACACGACGACCGCATCGCGACCCGACGCGTCGCCGCGGGGTTGGAGGAGCCAGCCGAGAAGGCGAGGGAACTCGCCCGGAAGCTGGGCCTGCGCCCGTACGAGGTGCGCTACTGGGTCGTCACGCACGAGGAGATGAACCGGCTCATCGCCTACGACGGGTTCCAGACGCGATACCCGCACTGGCGGTGGGGGATGAAGTACGACCGCCAGCGCAAGCAGGACACCTTCGGGATGGGGAAGGCGTTCGAGATCGTCAACAACGACAACCCCTGCCACGCGTTCCTCCAGGAGTCGAACACGATGGCCGACCAGAAGGCCGTCATCACGCACGTCGAGGCGCACGCGGACTTCTTCCGCAACAACAAGTGGTTCGGGCGCTTCGCGGGCGACCGCGAGGACCCCGACGCCGCCGCGATGTTGGAGCGCCACGCCGAGACGCTCGCGAGCTACGTCGACGACCCCGAGGTCGACCGCGGCGACGTGGAGCGACTGATCGACGCGGTGCTGTGCGTCGAGGACACCATCGACCAGCACCGCGCGCTCGCGGCCGAGCGCGGCGGCGAGGACGCCGACGCGGAGGCGGATCTGGTCGACATCGAGGAGCGCCTCGACCGCCTCGGCCTCTCGTCGGAGGTGCGCGACCAGGTGTTCGACGACGAGTGGCTCGACGCCCAGCGCGACGGCGATCACCTGCCCGAGCCGCGCCCGGACGTGGTGGCGTACCTCCGCGAGCACGGCAAGCGCTTCGACCCCGAGGAGGGGAAAGCCGTCGACCGCGAGCCGTGGATGGACGACGTGATCGAACTCCTGCGCCGGGAGGCGTACTACTTCGCCCCGCAGAAGCTGACGAAGGTGATGAACGAGGGGTGGGCCAGCTACTGGGAGTCGCTGATGATGGGCGACGAGCGGTTCGCCGGCGACGACGAGTTCGTCACCTACGCCGACCACATGAGCCGCGTCCTCGGCTCGCCGGGGCTGAACCCCTACACGCTCGGCCTCGCCATCTGG
Organism: Halobaculum marinum; assembly: GCF_029338555.1. Classification (GTDB taxonomy): domain Archaea; phylum Halobacteriota; class Halobacteria; order Halobacteriales; family Haloferacaceae; genus Halobaculum; species Halobaculum marinum. The sequence continues at coordinate 1,678,621 of NZ_CP119989.1, forward strand.
CAGTACGTCGAGAACACGGCGAACCGCCGCGAGGTCGTCGACAAACTGCTCCGCGTCGAGGGCGTCACGTGGCGCACCTTCCACGACGTGGTCGACTTCGACGAGGTCGCCGACCTCCTCGACCCGGACCCGGCTATCGCGGGCGTCACCGCCGACACGCTCGCCGACCTCAGCCCCGACGACCCCCGCGTCGACGCCGAAGCGCTCGACGAGGCGCTCGCGGGTGACCTCGACGCCGACGCGTACCCGTGGGCCGTGCTGACCTACGAGGGGCTGTGCGAGCGCCACTTCTCGCTGTCGAAGCCCGCGAACCGCGGCTTCCTCGCCCGCGTCGGGCGCTCGGAACTGGAGCGGCTGAGCCGCTACATGTTCGACGACGAGCTGTACCCGGACGTCGAGGCAGCGCTCGCCGACGTCGACTACGGCGCCGGCTGGGAGCGCATGCGCGAGGTCCGCGAGAGCCACAACGACGTGACGTTCATCGACGAGTTCCTGACCGAGGAGTTCGTCGTCGAGGGGAACTACTTCACCTACGAGTACTCCCACGCGGGCGCCGGCTACCGCGTCGCCAGCGTCGACCCCGACGACGTGAAGAAGAAGCTCCTGCTCCGCTTCACGAACTTCGGGAAGCCCACCATCGCCGTGTACGACGGCAACTACGACAATCGGGGCGAGCTGCTGCTGGGCCACCGGTACAACGGCGTCGCGCTCGACCTCCCGAAGGCGAAGGCGACGCTCGAACGCGTGTTCGAGTTGTGGGGGCGCCCGGTGAACCTCGCGACCATCGTCACGGAGTACGACGACCACGAGTTGGAGGTCGCCCGGCGCCGCGGCCGCGAGCCGCGCGGCGAGGAGGTGCCGATCCTCCTGCGGTTCGACGGCGAGGAGGTCGCCCGCCACGACCTCGACCCGGAGATCGCAGAGCGCATCGCCGCCACCGACGTGGACTACGACACGAAGCCAGACGAGTGGCTGGCCTGAGACGCCCCCACTCACACCGCCCCCTCTTCTCCGTCGTCAACGACTCCCGGCACCGGCGAACGCGTTGAAGTTCGTGCCGCCCGTAGCCACATCGATGGCCGACGACACCGCCGTCGTCTGGGTCCGTCGCGACCTCAGACTCCACGACAACGAGGCGCTCGTGGACGCGTGTGCGGCAGACGCCGTGCTCCCGGTGTACGTGTTCGACCCCCGCGAGTACGGCGACCGCGCGTTCGGCGGCCGCGACTCCTTCCGCTTCGAGAAGACCGGCCGCCACCGTGCGCGCTTTCGCCGCGAGGCGGTCGCCGACCTCCGCGCGCGACTGCGCGAGCGCGGCTCGGAACTGGTCGTCCGCCACGAGCGCCCCGAGGTGGTCGTCCCCGCCGTCGCAGAGGCCGTCGACGCCGACGTTGTGCACGTCCAGACGCTCCCGACCCCCGAGGAGATCGCCGTCGAGAACGCCGTGCGCGAACAGCTCCGCAGGCTCGGCGTCACGCCCTCCCGTCATTGGACCCACACGCTGTACCACCTGAACGACCTCCCAGTCGAGTACACCGACATCTCGGACACCTACACCACCTTCCGGAAGAGCGTCGAGAACCGCGCGACGGTGCGCGAACCCCTCCCCGATCCCGATCTATCGAGCGCGCCCGTCGACGCCGTCGGCGCGGGGTCGATCCCCTCGAACGCGGATCTGGGCGTCGAGGCACTTGACACCGAGTCCGACGACCAGGGGGTGCTCCAGTTCGAGGGTGGCGAGACTGCGGGGCTCGCTCGCCTCGACCGCTACCTGTTCGAGGAGGACCGCCTGCGCGAGTACAAGCAGACGCGCAACGGCCTGCTCGGGCAGGGATTCTCCTCGAAGCTGTCCGCGTGGCTCAACGAGGGGTGTCTCTCGCCGCGACGGGTCGAACGGGCGGTTCGGCGCTACGAGCGCGAGCGGGTGTCGAACGACTCGACGTACTGGCTCCTGTTCGAGTTGGTCTGGCGCGACTTCTTCCAGTTCCAGTTCGCCAAACACGGCACCGACTTCTTCCGGCGGGGCGGCATCCGCGGCCGCGACGACATCGACTGGCGCGACGACGACGAGCAGTTCGAGCGGTGGGCCGCCGGCGAGACGGGCATCCCGTTCGTCGACGCCGCGATGCGGGAGTTGAACGCGACGGGCTACCAGAGCAACCGCGCCCGACAGAACGCCGCGTCGTTCCTCGCGAACAACCTCCGGATCGACTGGCGCCGCGGCGCGGCGTACTTCGAGACGCAGTTGGTCGACTACGACCCCGCCTCGAACTACGGCAACTGGGCGTACATCGCGGGCGTCGGCAACGACAGCCGCGACCGCTACTTCGACATCCTGAAGCAGGCGAGCACGTACGACGGCGCCGGCGAGTACGTGACACACTGGATCCCGGAACTGTCCGACGTGCCGCCGGAGGCGGTCCACGAGCCGTGGACGTTGACCGAGGCCGAGCAGGCCGAGTACGGCGTGCAGTTGGGGGTGGACTACCCCGCACCGATGATCGACTTGGAGGAGAGCTACCGGAAGCTCAGGTGAGCGGTGGACCTGGTCGATTCCCCGCGTGACTGGATTCGTGGTCGGGGTTTAGCGCCGCCGCGCGCGACAGTTCGGCCATGGCTACCGCAGGCGGCCGACGGACGATCCGACAGCACCTCGACGACGGCGGCGTTGCGCTCGGCGTACTCGACAGCGCGTACAGTCCGACGCTCGTGGAGTTGTACGGTGAACTCGGCGTCGACTTCGTGTGGATCGACCTCGAACACGGCGGGCCGAGCCCCGATGGGCCGGAACTGGAACACCTCCTCCGGGCCGCCGAGCGCTCCGGCACCGACCTGCTCGTCCGGACACCGGACACCGACCCCACGACGGTCCGCAAGTGCCTCGACCTCGGGGTGCGGTCGCTGTTCCTCCCGCGTGTCGAGTCGGCCCACGAGGTCTCCAAGGCCGTCAAGTCGGCGCGGTTCCGCGTCGACGGAGTGCCGGGTGACCGGGGCCTCGCGTCGCCGCGGGCGAGTCGGTGGGGGACGGTCGACGACTACGTCGACCGCGAGGACCGCGAGACACTGGTCGGCACGACCGTCGAGACGCGCGCCGCCGTCGACGACATCGACAACATCCTCGAAGTCCCGGAACTGGGGTTCGTGTTCGTCGGGCCGTTCGACCTCTCGGTGGCGCTCGGACACCCCGGCGAGGTGGACCACCCCGCCGTCCAAGACGCCGTCGAGACGGTCGTCTCAGCGGCGCTCGCGGCGGACGTGCCGGTCGGCGGCCTCGGCTTCGGAATGGACGACGTGAACGAGAAGGTCGACGCCGGCTACCGGATCCTCAACATGGGAAGCACGACCGGCGCGCTGACGGCGGCGGTACGCGACTGGTTCGACGCCTACGACGGCGACCGCAGCGGCGAGTGACCGAGCGCGGTCGCTCGACGGGGTGGCGTCGCGACAGAAGTGCTCGGTCAGGGATTTGAACCCTGGTCGTCGGCTCGAAAGGCCAACATGATTGGCCGGACTACACCAACCGAGCGCATTCGGTGATACCGCGCGGGTCGTGTTAATCCCATCGAATCCGACCGATGGCGGAGCCATCCGCGTGTGGTGGACTCCCGTGGCGCGTGCGCGTCGGTCAGGTCCAGTCGTCGAGCCCGGTCTGGGTGAGCGCGTCGTCGATGCGCTCGAAGCCGCGCTCGACCTCGTCGGGGTCGACCTCCCACTCGTCGACGACGTACGCGCGCGCGGCGTCGACGTCCGGCGTGATCTGCGTGTCGAGGTCGTAGTCGTCGGTGACCGGCGGCGAGTGGAAGAACTCGCGGATGCGCTCGGCGTTGGGAATCTCGGCGTCGCGGGCCTCCAGCACCGCGAACAGGTCGCCGTGCTCCTTCACGGCCTTCAGCGCCGTCTTCGGGCCGATGCCGCGCACGCCCTCGTTGAAGTCCGTCCCGCACAGCATCGCCACGTCGACGAGTTGCTCCTGCGTGAGGTCGTGGTCGGCGAGCGTCTGCTGGAGGTCCATCAGCTCGGGGTCACCCTTCGAGGTGAGTTGACGGAGGGTGAGCGGCCCGCCGAACAGGATGGTGTCGTAGTCCTCGCTGCCCGTGTAGTCGGCGTCGCCGACGCGGTTCATGTACGCACACTGCGCCTCGCCCTCGGCGGGCGCCTCGACGACCGGGACGTCGAGCAGGCGGAGCACCTCCCGCGAGGTCTCGTGGATGGTGTCCGTGAGCCGCTGGGTTCGCGCCTCCAAGCGCGCGGCCTCGACGGCGTCGCCACGTTCGGCAGCCTCCTTGCGTCGCTCCTCGGCCTGCTCGCGTGCTTCGCGGCGCTTTGCCACCTCGTCGTCCTTGAGATCAGTCACGCCGCCGTCGAACACGAACACGGGCGTCAGGTCGTTGTCGAAGAACTTCGGGAGCCCCTGCACGATACCGATGAGGTTCGCGACCTCCTCCCCGGCCTCGGTCGTGTACCGGTGGTCGCTGGTGAACTTCACCGTCGTCGTGAGGTAGCGGTACAGCCAGTTGTGCGCGTCCACCGCGACGACACCCGACACCTCGTCGAAGGAGACGTCCTCGATGTGCGCGATGTCACGGAGATCCGCGTTTCCCATTGTCGGCTCCACGGCCCTGCGGGGTTTGAACCTCCCGAGTCTGCGGCACGACCGACCGTGCGGTCAGTCGTCGCCCCGGCGCGCCTCCCACTCCTCGCGCAGCAGCGAGTACTTCACCAGGTCCCGGTAGGCGCCGTCGGTGAAACTGTGACTCCGGAGGCGTCCCTCGTCGCGGAACCCGAGCGACTCCAGCAGGCGACGCGAGGCATCGTTGTGTGCGTACACGCCGGCGGCGACCGCCGGAACCGCACGGCTCCGAAACGCATAGTCGACGGCCAGTCCCACCGCCTCGGTGCCGTACCCCTCGCCGTGACACTCCGGAACGAGCCAGTAGCTCAGCTCTGGGCGCTTCCAATCGGTCGCCTCGACACGGACGGCGCCGATGAGTCGCGGCTCACCGCTGTCGGGCGTCTCGTCGGCCACCGCCGACTCCGACGGGTCGCTCGCGTCGCCGTCGTCGTCCAGGCAGATGACCAGTCGTGTGTCCTCGTCGTCTTCGAACGCTTCGGTCAACTCCGTGCGGTTCCGGACGGCGCTCCCCAGCGGGTGGCGAATCGCGGGGTCGGTCGTGGCCCGCTGGACGAACGCGAGGTCCTCGCGTTCGAGCGTCCGGAGACTGACACGGTCGCCGTCGACGACGCGGGTGCCGGGCATAGCGTCGCCCACAGAGACGACGGCTAAGTGTCTTCGGGGGCGGAGTCGTCGACCGGCGGCGGCCCACGCTCGCGTTTCCGCTCGGCGAACGCGCGCTCTGCGTCGTCCACGTCGTCACGCGCGGCGATGGTGTCCAGCCCCGCGCGATACTGCGCAGGGTCCACCGCGGCTGGTTCGCCCGCTGGCCGTTCCAGCACTAACTCGGCGATACCCGTCTCGCGACCCGTCCACGCGAAGCCGACCTTGTGGAGCGCCTCGTAGCTGTAGGCGTTGTTGACGGCGATGCGGACGCGCTCGTACCCTCGCTCGGCGGCGCGGGCGACGACGAACGCACAGAGGCGCGGACCGACGCCTTCGCGCCGGCGCTCGCGGCGGACGCTCACGTAGCGGAGCCACAGCGCGCCGGGGTCGGTTCGGTCCTCACTGAAGGCGACGATACCGACGGGCGCGACGTACTCCCGTTTGGGCTCCTCGGGGATCCGGAACCGCTGGCCGTCGTCGAGCGCGACGGCCTTCCCGGTGCTCGACATGGCGAACTTGCCGGCGTAGGCGTACGCGCGGTGGTCGAGGCGCACGAGGACGTCGTCCTCGGGCCACCCGAGCAGACGGAACTCCACGGTCGCAGTTCGTGGGCACGGGGCTTCAGCGCCACGGCTACGGTCGTGGAGCGCGTCCCCCCGTCCATGTTGGGTCACGGGGACGTCCGGTTCTTCGATCTGATCGCCCCACTGTACGACGTGTTCATGCCGCCGGTTCGCCCAGAAGACCTCCGCGCGGGCCTCGCGTTCGCCCACCGACCGGTCGAGCGAGCCGTCGACCTCGGCGGCGGCACCGGGCGCGCGAGCAGGACGCTCGCCGAACTCGGCGTCGACGCGACCGTCGTCGACTTCTCGGCGGGGATGCTCCGACGCGCGAGGGCCGACGGGGTCCCGGGCGTCCGCGCGGACGCGGCGCAGCTCCCGCTCCGCGACGACGCCGTCGACGCCGTCGTGGTCACCGACGCGCTCCACCACTTCCCGGACGTACCGGGCACGTTGCAGGAGGTCGCGCGGGTGCTCGCGCCGGGCGGTGTGTTGGTTGTCAGGGAGTTCGACCCGACGACGCGCCGCGGCGCCGCGCTCGTCGGTGTCGAGTCGCTCGCCCAGATGGACTCGCGGTTCTTCGGCCCACGGGAGTTGGCCGGGATGGTCGCGGAGGTGGGCCTGCGCGGGCACGTCGTCGCCCCCGGCTTCGGCTACACGGTCGTCGGCGTCAAACCGACCGACGCGGCGGCGGTTGGCGACGGCGCCGACGCCGGCGACACGGCGTCAGGCACCCCCGAGGCGTGACGAACGCAGAACGGGGTCGTTAAGCCGGACCGGACGGACACCCCGTGTATGGCAACGGACTCGGGTACGGACTCGTTCCTCGCGAACCGGGTCGACACCGCCGCGCTCCCGCTGGCGGTCGGCGACCTGCTCGTCATCGTGGCGTTCATCTACGCCGGTACGCTCCAGCACGGCACCGTCCCGTTCCCCCCCGCGGGCGTCGGTGACATCGTCGCGCTGTTGGGCGTGGCCGCGCCGTTCCTGCTCGGCTGGGTGCTCGTCGCGCCGCTGGTCGGCGCGTACTCCGCGGGCGCCGCCGAGTCGGCGAAGGCGTCGGTGCCGCTCGCGGTCCGGTCGTGGATTCCCGCAGCCGTGATCGGCCTCGCGATCCGGGCGACCCCGTTCGTCGACGGCGGCGTCGCCATCCCGTTCGTGATCGTGATGCTGGTCGTCGGCTCCGTCTCGCTGGCCGTGTGGCGCTACGTCGCCGCTCGGTTCGTCTGAAGTCCCGCTTCGTTCGCTGCTCGTTCGTCGTCGCCGCCAGCGACCCGCTCGATCGCCGCCCCCGGCGGGTCGCGCCGAGGAGGTGCCGCCGTCGTGGGGGCGGACGCGTCGCTCGTCGGGGGCTAAGTTCGGTGAGGCTGGGATTCGAACCCAGGAGGCTTGCGCCATCTGCTTTCAAGGCAGACGCAATAGGCCACTCTGCCACCTCACCGCGTAGTGAGTCGCCCTCCGATCGACGCCTGCCGCGTCGACAAACCGGGGCTAGTTCGGTGAACTGACCCGAGCGAATTGAACCTGTCGCTCCGGCAGCCCGCCGTGTCGGGGTTAGCCGGTCGACAACCCGCCGGAGCGCCGGGGACGCTGGTCGGGGCGGTGCCACCGCCGGTGCCGCCGGCCGAACCGAGTGTCGCCGCCGAACGGAAGCCGGGTGGTAACAAACACGTTGGCACGTGCGGTGTTCCACATGACCCCACAACGGAACGCCGACGGGGGGAGCGCGATCGTCCCCGCGATCGCGACGGCGAGCAGTACGGCCGCGCTCCGCTCGCTCGGCCGCCGCGGCGTGCGGACGGTGGCCGTCTCCGAGCACGACAATCCCCCGGGGTTCGCGTCGCGGTACTGCGACGAGACCCACCGAGTCCCCGACCCGGTCGTCGACGTCGACGGCTACGAGGCCGCCCTCCTCCGGCTGGCGAGTCGCGCCGACGTGGAGACGGTGCTCCCGTTCCGTGAGGCGGACGTGTACGTCTTGGCGCGGTCGCGGAGTGCGTTCGCCGAGCACGTCGGCACCCCGTGGCCGGACCTCCAGACCCTCCGGGGGGCACAAGACCGCGTCAGACTGTTCGAGGCGGCACGCGCCGCCGGCGTCGCGATGCCCGAGACGCGACTGCTCGACGAGTGGGACGACTGGGACGAGCGCGTCGTGGTGAAGCCGCGGTACACGATGTACGCCCCCGAGTACGACGACCGGTTCGACCGCCCGGCACCCGCGATGTGCACGACCCGGTACGTCGCGCCGAACGAGGAGCCAGACCGGGCGGCCATCGTCGAGGAGATGGGCCACGTCCCGCTCGCCCAGCGGTACGTCCCGTCGGGCGACGAGTACGCCTTCTTCGCCCAGTACGACGAGGGCGAGGCGGTGGCGACGTTCCAACACCGCCAGCGTCGGGGCCTCAAGTACTGTGGCGGCCCGAGCGCCTACCGCGAGTCGGTCGACATTCCGGAGTTGGAGGCAGCGGGGCGACGACTGCTCGACGAGCTCGACTGGCACGGCGTCGCGATGGTGGAGTTCCTCCGGAACCCCGAGACGGGCGAGTTCGAGCTGATGGAGGTGAACCCGCGGTTCTGGTCGTCGCTCCCGTTCACGGTGCAGGCGGGCGTCGACTTCCCGTCGCTGTACTACGACCAAGCGATCGGCGTTCCGATCCCCACCGAACCGCCGTACGAGGCGGAAATCGGTGGCCACCTGCTGTGGGGTGAGGCGCTGCACCTACTCAGCGTCGTGACCGACGAGTACCCCCTCGTCGAGCGACCCTCGTTCGCTCGTCGGCTCGGTGAGGTCGCCACGTCGCTCGTCCGGTCTCCTCGCTTCGACTACCTGAGCGCCTCGGACCCCGGCCCGTTCGTCCGCGACGTTCGAAACAGAGCCGCGACGGTCGTCGCGCCGCTGCGACGGGCGACGAGCACGGCGGAGCCCGCGACGGCGCCGGAAGATCCTGTGCCGGCGACGAGCGACGAGTCGGCGTCGGCTGACGTGGAGGCGGCCGAGCTCGACGAGGAGGAGACGAACACCGTCGCCGACGCTGGGTCGCCGACTCAGGTCGTCGGTGACGGCGGTCACGACGTGGATGACACCGACGGAGATCGACCCGGATCGTAGTCGCCGGTGTGACGGCGTCGAAGGTGGCGAGGTGGTGACGGCGTCGAAGGTGGCGAGGTGGCGAAGGCGTCGAAGGAGACGGAGAGGCGTCCCGTCAGTCGTCGACGACGATTTCGTCGTCGCGCACGCGGAGTCCGCGGTCGTGGACGAACGTCGCGACGTGTTCAGGGACGACGCGCTCGGCGGCGATCCGACTCCACAGGACGGGGAGGAGGTCCCGGAGGTCGGCGGCGGTCTCGACGCCGACGTGCATCGGGAGGAACTCCGTGTGGTGGCCGGCGTCGTTCGCGCGGTCGACGAGCGTCTCCAGTTCCGCCCCCTCGAACGCGTCGGCGTAGTCGATGGGTGCCGTGAATCCGGCGTAGTAGGTACGGCCGCGCGTCGACGGGCCGAGGACGGTCTGGTTCTGTCGGAGTTTCATCGCCGCCGAGTCGATCACCGGCCGCGTGAGCAGCGGCGCGGTGCCGCGGGTGACGGCGACGGAGTCGACTCCCTCCTCGCGCAGGAGGTGGGCCGCGGTGTTGCCGGCGCGCGCGGAGAACGTCGATCCGACCTGCTCCTCGAAGCGGACGTCGGTCACGTCGTCGAGCGCCTCGCCGACGAGCGCTCGCAGTTCGGCTTCGCTCGACGTGTCGCCCACGTGCTCGTCCGGGAGCAGGTCGGCTGGGCGGTAGTTCACGAGCAGGTCGCCGCCGGATCGTTCGACCGCGCGAGCGGTGTCCTTCAGCGTCGCGGTGTACAGCGCCGCCGCGTCGTCGGGCGACAGCGGCGTCGTCTCCGCGAGGTCGGGCAACACGAGTCCTGGGCGTGGCGGGTCCGCGAGGACGGCGACGACGGTCATACTGGTCGCTCGGGCGCCACGCCAAAGGGGTTTATCAAACGGCCCGACCCACGGGGGGTATGGGAGTCACAGCGACGCTCGTTCGTCTCGGATCGGTCGCGTCGATGCTGGTCGCGCTCGCAGCGGTCGGCCTGCTGTTCGTCGGCGGCGTCGGCGCGGAGGGCATCTCCGTCGTCGGCCTGCTCGCAACCCTCGCGTTCCTCGTCGTCGCGGTCGGCGCCGCCGTCGCGTGGGGCCGTCGCGAGGCGCTCGCGCGGTGGGAGACGCCGTACTGGTAGGGTGTCGAGAGAGACCGTCCGTGAGGAGGCGGGTCAGCGACTCCGCCGCCCCTTCGTCTGTCGGTAGTCGCGCGAGAAGACGTTCTCCAGCACGTGCTCGACGAACGCGTCGGCGTCGTCGTCGGTGAGGGCGGCGAGGTCCTTCATCGGGAGCAGTTCGAACCCTCGACCGCGTACGGTCGTCGCGTGTTCTGCCGCTGCGTCGAAGGTGTCGGGCGCCCGAGTCGTGTACTCGATGGCGAGCGCCTCCAGCGCGCGCTGACCGACGGGGACGATCAACTCGGGGTTGATCATCCGCACCTCCGCCGTGAGGAAGGCGTCGCAGTTCAGCACCTCCTCGTCGGTCGGCCCGCGGTCGGGGTGGCGACAGCGCGTGAGGTAGGTGGTGAACACGTTCTGGAGGTCCGGTTCCGCGGCGTCGGGCGGCGACCGCGAAAGCCCCAACTCGCCGAGGATCCGCTGGACGCGTTCGCCGCGCTCGTCGCCCGTGAACGGCACCCCGGTACGCTCGGCACCGGCGGTCGGCGCGTCGCCGATGAACAGCACCTCCGCCTCGGCGTCGCCGTAGCCGTGGACGACGCGCTCGCGACAGTCGACCAGCGCGGGGCAGTGCTGGCAGTCGGTGTCCATCCCGTAGGGGTTCGAGAGCTCCTCCTGGTGCGGCACTGATCGCCGATCGGTGGCTGGCGGGGTTAACCGTGTGGGTGCTCGCCAGGCTCTCCCGGCGGTGAGCGCGGCGGAACACCTGCTGGGCGATCGATAGCACAGACCGCGCCGAACGGAGACGTGGCGCGACGCGGCAGCGATCGCGACCGCGGAGGTGTCACTTCTCGGGGGGATCTGCGGGGGTGGCGGGGTCTGTGGGCTCGGGCCGATCGGTGTCGGTGTCGTCGCGGAACGCCAGTGCCGGCCGGCGCTCCCTGTTGGGGGCCCCGAACAGCCGCGCTCGCAGCGAGCGCTCCGTCGGCCGCTCGGCCAGCAGGACCGAACACTCCACGTCGTTGATCACGTCTAAGTGGAGCGAGTCGCGGACGAGTCGCGAGAGCAGTCCCTGTTCGGTCGCGCCCATGAACAGCATCGTGCTGTCGGTCGCGGCGGCGGCAATCGCCGCCTCCACGTCGCCTGACTCGACGGTGATCGACACGTCGGTGAGGTCGTGCTCGGCGGCCCACTCGCGGAGGAACGCCCGTCCCGCCGGCACGTCCGCCTCGTCGGCGACGACGTGGAGCAGTTCGACCTCGGCGCCGGCGACCGCCTGGAGCGCCCGCGCGACTTCGGCGGTCAGGTCGGAGTCGGGCCCGCCGGCGGTCGGCAACAGGATCCGCGAGGGGTCGAGTCCACGGTCGCTGGCGATCAGGAAGTCGCACGGGAGTCGGTTGGCGAGTTCGTCCAGCGGTCGCTCGGCGCGGGCCGACCCCCACAGCCCCTCCCGGTCCCAGTCCATCAACACGAGGTCTGGGCTGGTGCGGCGCGCGAGCGTGAACACCTCCTCGAACGACCGCGGCGTGACGACCGTCGACGTCTCCAAGGTGACGTCGTGTCGCTCACCGATGGCGCGAGCCTCCTCCAAGAGCAGGTTCGACTCGGCCGTGATGCGCGCCTGCTCGTCGTCGCCGGGGTCGGTGGACCACCGCCGCGGCGCCTGGACGACGTGCACGACGTGGACTTTGCCCTTCTGGTGGAAGCTGGCCAGTTTGCAGGCCAGTTCGACGACGCCCGACTCCGTCCGGGGGTTCCCGATCGGCACCAAGACGCGGTGCGTCTCCGGGTCGCGGACGATCTCCTCGACGGTGTCGATCACGGGCACGTACGAGCGGCCGGCCAACGAGCCGACCAGCCACTCGCGCGGCGACAGCCGACGCACGTCGTCGAAGCGGTCGATCTGGAGGCGCCGGTCGGACGTCTGGTAGTAGTTGACGACCGTCACCAGCACGACGCCGCCGAGCGTGTTGCCCAACAACACCGGGAGGACGAACCCACCCAGCGCGGGGACCGGGTTCACGCCCGCGGTCAACGCCAGGTAGACGACTTCCGTGAACGAGACGACGACGTGGTAGAGGTTCCCCATCGGGATCGCGAGGAACGCGAGGTAGACGACGAGCAGTCGCGTCGTGGTGTCCCGGACCGCGAAGTTGATCCAGACGACGCCCGCGACGATCAGCCCGGCGAACGCCGCTTTGACGAACAGCGCCGACGCCGGGGTGGCGATCCCCTTGCGTGCGAAGTCGGCCGCCACCGCCGCGGTCCCCGGATCGAAGACGCCGCCGTACGCCAACGCGACGGCCCCGAGGCCGCCGCCGACGAAGTTCCCCGCGAGTACGATCAACCAGTGACGGAACAGCGTCGGGATCGACACGAGTCGCTCCAGCGTCAGCGCCACCGGTGGGAGGGTGTTCTCGGTGTAGAGTTGGTACCCGCCGATGATGATGTAGACGAACCCCAGCGGGTACAACAGGACGCCGACGAACTTCGTGTCGGTCGTCGCCGTCACCGACGCGTACAACAGGAAGGTGACGGTGATCGCGAACCCCGCCGCCAGCGCGCTGAAGAACAGTTCTCGCGTCCCGGAGGTGACCTCGTGGTCCGCGTCGGCGACGACGCGTTGGTACACCTCGTCGGTCGAGAACTGGTCGGCGAGCACGTCGTCGGACCCGTCGTGACCGTCGTCGGGTGTGGAGTCGGAGCGGTGTCCTGCCATCTCGGTGGCGTGTACCTCCGGTGGGAGCGACAAGTAGCTTCGTGGTGGCGACCGACGCGGTTGTGGAGGTCGTCCGCGCGGTCGTTACGCTCGCTTCTGAATCTCCTCGCGGAGCACGTCGCTGACGACCTCGCCGTCGGCCTTCCCGCGCAGCGCGCCCATCGCCTCGCCCATCAGGCCGGAGAACGCCCCCATGCCCTCGGCCTCCACCTGGTCGGCGTTTCGCTCGACGACTTCGGCGACCGCCTCGCGCACCTCGGCCTCGTCGACGCCGGAGAGACCGGCCTCCTCGACGGCGGCCTCGGCGGCTAGCGACGGCTCCTCGGCGAGCACCGTGAGCACGTCGTTGACGCCCTCCTTCGCCAACTCGCCCGAGTCGACGAGCGCGAACAGGTCGCGGAGGTGGTCGTCGGTGAGCGCCTCGACGGGCACGTCGTCGCGGCGGAGTTCGGTGAGCGTCGACTCCAGCGTCGTCGCCGCGAACGTCGGGTCGATGCCGTCGGCGACCACGGCCTCGAACAGCGGCATCCGGCGGCCGTACGCCACCTGCTCGGCGAGGCCGGCGTCGAGACCGAACTCGGCTTGGTAGCGCTCGACCTTCTCGGTGAGCAGTTCCGGCGCCTCGACTTCGCTGGGGTCCGGTTCGACGGGCGGCACGTCCGTCTCGGGGTACAGCCGTGCCGCGCCGGGCAGCGGGCGCATGTACCGCGTCGTCCCGTCGTCGTTCGCGCCGCGCGTCTCCTCGGGGACGCCCTCCATGGCGACCACGGCGCGCTCGGCGGCCGCGTCGATGGCCAACTCGGCGGTCTCCGGGTCGTCGGCGACGAGTGCGACCGCGTCGCCCTCCTCGGCGTCGACGGCCTCGCGGAGCGCCTCGACCTCAGCCTCGGTGACGCCGTAGGCGGGCAACTCGTCCGTGTGGAAGATGCCCCCCGCGCCGTGGCGCTTGGCGTGGTCGGACAGTTCGGTGCCGAGGCGGCGGTCGGGTGCGATCTCTTTCCCGACGAGGCCGTCGAAGCCGTCGAGTCTGACCGCGTGGACCTCCCCGCCCGAGTTCAGCGCACCCGCGATGACGCCCGATTCGGTGTCGGCGAACACGTCGGTCACGTCCGTCGGCTCGCCGACCGCGGCGTCGCGCTCGTCGAGTTCGGCGGCGATGTCGACCAACTCCTTCTGGCGACGGACCTCCGTCTCGACGATCTCGTCGATCTGGTCGAGCGCCTGCACGCCCTTGATCTCGACGCGGGCGCCCTCCGCGATGGAGACGTTCACGTCCTGGCGGATGGTACCGAGTCCGCGCTTCACCTTCCCCGTCGAGCGGAGGAGCATCCCGATGCGCTCGGCGGCTTCGCGGGCCTGGCGGGGGGTGGAGATGTCCGGCTTCGTGCCGATCTCGACCAGCGGGATACCGAGGCGGTCGAGCGAGTAGCGGACGCCCTCGTCGGTCTCCTCGACGCGCTTTGCCGACTCCTCCTCCAGCATGAGGTCCTCGACGCCGACCGGCCCGTCGGGCGTCTGGATCTCTCCCTCCTGTGCGAGCAGGGTGGAGCGCTGGAACCCTGAGGTGTTCGAGCCGTCGATGACGATCTTGCGCATCACGTGCGCCTGGTCGACCACGTCCATGTCGAGCAGGTCGGCGATCTGCATCGCCACCGTCAGCGCCTCCTCGTCCATCTCGTGGGGCGGTTCGTCGTCCTCCTCGACGAGGCACGTCGAGTCGTACGCGAGGTACTCGAACGTGCGGTCGACCTGCGACTCCTCTAAGGCGGCGTCGTCGATCTCACCCAACTCCGACTTCGTGGGGTGGAGGTACCGGGTGACGGTGCGCGTCGCCTCCTCGGGCTCGCGGAGCCGCGTGGGCGAGTCACAGAACAGCTTCGTCGCGGTGTCGAGTTGCTGGTGGATCTCCAGCCCCGCGACGAGGCCGAGTTCCTCGGGGTCGAACGACTGCTCGGTCATTGCGCGGACGTGCGGTGGCCGGGGAGAAAAAGGGTGTGAGTCGGGGGCGGTCCCGACGCACCCGGTCGGCCCCGCGGTGGCGGTCGTCGGCTCAGTCGACGCGTTTCAGCCCTTCGCCGATGCCGGTCGCCTCGCAGTCTTCCTCGGGACACGTGTAGTGCCAGCCGTCTTCCGTCGCCTGTCCCTCGGGGAACTCCGCGCCGCATCGGCGGCAGCGCAGAAGGTCTCGACCGGTCGCTCGCGCGGTGAGCTGAGGCATATTCGTTCCTTCGAGCGGGAGGAATTGAACGTACCGGTCTTTCACGGGTCGCTACGGCGCGAAAACGGCCGATCGAACGATCGAAAGCGAACGAGCGTCGACGCCGTGGATGGCGACGCTCCGACGACCGCGCAGACCCCGACAACGTAATCGTTACCGCTCGGTAGGTTGCAAACCCGAGGATCGGGACCGCACGTTGAATGTATCCGAGCACGAACACGACGTGAACGGTCGCTGGTCGGCGGACCGGCCGAATTCCGACGACGTGTTCCGATCACGGCCGCCTACCTGTCGAGGGTACAACCAGATATCCTCACGATTCTCAATGATGTGTGCTAGCACGATCGTGTCGCGATCGCATCCGCCAACCGAGTTTCGCGATCGCCGTCTCGGAACCGCTCTCTCCAGGTGTCGAGGTCGAATCGGTCGGTACGCCTTCGTTTTCGGTAGGTATTGTGTCGTTCGGGGTGGATCTGTGAGGTAGCTTCATGCCGGTCGACTGCGTCGGTCCGACGATGCGCGACCTCGACGAGACGGACATGGAGATCCTTCGGATGCTCGCCGACGACGGGCGGCGCTCCTACAGCGACATCGGCGAGGCGGTCGATCTGTCGGCGCCCGCCGTGTCGGATCGGGTGTCGCGACTGCGGGAGTCGGGCGTGATCCGGCGGTTCACGATCGACGTGGATCGGTCGACGCTGCGGGCGGGGACGCCCGTCCTGGTGCGCTTCGAACTCGCGCCGGGTGCCGTCGGCGAGGTCCGCGACGCCCTGCGCGCGAGCGAGGCCGTCGAGCACGTGTTCACGACCGCCGAGAGCGACGTGGTGGCGTACGCGCGTGTGGAAGGCCGCGCGGTCGGCGACTGGGTCGCCGCCGTCGTCGGTGTCGAGGCCGTGGAGGACTACAGCGTCGACCTCGTCTCGGACGTCGACTGGACGCCGAGCGTCCGCGCGACGGAGTTCGCCCTGGAGTGTGCCGAGTGCGGCAACAGCGTCACGAACGAGGGCGTCGCCTCCCGCGTCGGCGGGTCGCTGTACCACTTCTGCTGTCCGACCTGTGAGGCGAGTTTCGCGGAGCGATACGAGCGGTTGGAAGAGGGCGCTACCTGAACGGCGCCCGCGCCGGACGAGCCGTGCCTACTCCTCGCCGAGGATGCCGCGGTGGGTCATCGCCTCGGGGTCGAGCACCTCGTCGGCCTCGTCCTCGGTGAGGTAGCCCTTCTCCAACACGACTTCGCGGACGGTCTTGCCCTCCTTGAGCGCCGTCTTGGCGACCTCGCTGGCCTTGTCGTAGCCGATGGCGGGGTTGAGCGCCGTCGCCAGCGCCATCGACTGCTCGACGCGCTCGGCGGCGTACTCCTCGTTGGCCTCCAGTTTCGCGACGAAGCGCTCGCCGAACACCTCGCTGGCGTTCGCGAGCAGTTCCGCCGACTGGAGGAAGTTGTGCGCCAGCACCGGCTTGTACAGGTTCAGGTCGATCTGCCCCTCTGCGGCGCCCGCGGCGACGGCGGCGTCGTTGCCGACGACCTGCTTGTGGACCTGGTTCACCGCCTCCGCGACGACGGGGTTGATCTTGCCGGGCATGATCGACGACCCGGGCTGGTTCTCGGGCTGTTCGATCTCGCCGAGGCCGTTGCGCGGGCCGGAGGCGAGCAGCCGGAGGTCGTTGGCGATCTTGTTGAGGCTCCCCGCGACCGTGCGGAGCGCGCCGTGGGCCTCGGCCATCGCGTCGTGGGCGGCCTGCGCCTCGAAGTGGTTGTCGGCCTCGCGGAACTGCGTGTTCGTCTCCTCGGAGATGTACTCCGCGGCGAGTTCGGGGAACTCGGGGTCGGTGTTGAGCCCGGTCCCGACGGCGGTGCCGCCGAGCGCCAACTCGCGGAGGTGGTAGCGCACGTCGCCGACGCGCTTGATCCCCTTCTGGACCTGCGCGCGGTAGCCGCCGAACTCCTGCCCGAGGCGGACCGGTGTCGCGTCCTGCAGGTGGGTCCGACCGGTCTTGACGACGCCGTCGAACTCGGCCTCCTTCTGCTCTAAGGCGGCGTGGAGTTCCTCCAGCGCGGGCATGAGGTCCTTCTCGACGGCCTCCAGCGCGGCGACGTGCATCGCCGTCGGGATCACGTCGTTGCTCGACTGCCCGAAGTTGACGTGGTCGTTCGGGTGGACGACACGCTCGCCGATCTCGGCGCCGGTGATCTCGGCGGCACGGTTGGCGATAACCTCGTTGGCGTTCATGTTCGAGGAGGTGCCGGAGCCGGTCTGGAACACGTCGACGGGGAACTGGTCGTCGTGGTCGCCGGCGATGACCTCGTCAGCGGCCTCGACGATGGCCGCCGCGGTGTCCTCCTCCAAGTGGCCGAGGTCGCGGTTGGCCTGTGCGGCCGCCTTCTTGACGACGCCGAGTGCGCGGACGAACCGGCGGCCGAACGTGACGCCGCTGATGGGGAAGTTCTCGACTGCCCGCTGGGTCTGTGCGCCCCAGTAGGCGTCGGCGGGCACCTGCATGTCGCCGAGGCTGTCGGACTCGGTGCGGAACTCCTCGTTGTCCTCGCTCATGAGCGGCGAGTCGGGGGGCGTCGTCGTAAAAACCACCGATACGCCCGTGTGTCGCCGGAACGCGAGGGGTGTGTTGACACGGCTGGCTCACGTTCAAGTGTGACTCACGTGAGGTGTGAGGCGAGGGGTGACGTACCCCCGATCGACTACCGACCGACACACCACACGCAGGACGATGACTCCCCGAACGCCGGCCACGCGCCGGCACGACGACCAGTACCGCCCTCCGACGAACCTCGCGGTTGCGTTCGCCGTCGCCGCCGCGGTCCCGCTGGCGCTGTTTGCCCTCCACCACCCGACGTTCCTCGTCGGCGCCGCTGCCGGCGCCGTCGCGACGGTCGCGCTCGCCCGGTGACGACGACCGCCGCCGCCGATGCCTGTTTCACCTCGCGGCCCCACAGTAGGGTATGGCGACGTACCGACGCCGCGTCCGAGTCGCGGCGCCGTTCGACGAGGTGTGGGCGTTCCACTCGCGCATCGACGGACTCGAGGCGCTCACGCCCGACTTCATGAACCTCCGAGTCGACCGGATCACCGGCCCAAACGGCGAACGGGACCCCGACGTCCTCGAAGCGGGCACCCGGATCGAGATGAGCATGCGCCCGTTCGGCGTCGGTCCCCGCCAGCCGTGGACCTCGGTGATCGAGGAACGCGAGGAGGCCGACGGCGAGGCGTACTTCCTGGACACGATGGCGGACGGTCCGTTCCCGAGGTGGCGCCACACCCACCGCTTCTACGCCGCCGGCGAGGACGCGACCGTCGTCGACGACCGCGTCGAGTACGAACTCCCCGGCGGACCGCTCGGGAAGGCGGCGTCGCCGCTCGGGTGGGTCGGGTTCGAGCCGATGTTCCGCTACCGCCACCGCGAGACGCGAAAGCGACTGGAGTAGCCGATTGGCTCGGTCCAGTCATCGACCGCCCCCTCAGCCGTCACGCGCCCGCGTCGTCCCCAACACGCCGGCGAGAACGACCGCCCCGCCGACGACCGTGATGGGCGACGGGACCTCCGCGAGCAGCACCACCGCCAGCAGCGTGCTCCCGACCGGTTCCCCGAGCAGCGAGACGCTCACGACGCTCGACTCGACGTGCGCGAGCGCCCAGTTGATCACGGTGTGGCCGAACACCCCCGGTCCCGCGGCCATCGCGAGGAACAGCAGCCACTCCTCCGCCGGGTAGGCGAACAGCGGGTGGCCGCGGACGAGCGCCGCCGCCAGGAGTGTGAGCGCGCACGTCGTGTACACGACGACGACGTACGGGAGCAGTGGCAGTCGCTGTCGAACCGACCGACCGACGAGCACGTACGCCCCTGCCGTTGCGGCGCCCAGCACCGCGAGTGCGTTGCCGTACAGCGGTGCGGGACCCGCGATGGCCGCGCCTGCGCCCAGCAGCGTGTCGCCGACGCTCATCAGCACCATCCCCGCGAGCGCGACGCCGATGCCGACGACCGTCCGCGGGCCGACCCGCTCGTCGAGCAGCGCCCACGCGCCGGCGACCACGAACAGCGGTTGGGCTTGGACGAGCGTCACGCTCGCGGCGATACTCGTCCACCGGAGGCTCTCGAACCACGACCCGAAGTGGACCGCGAGCGCGACGCCCGCGGCGCCCGCGAGGACGAGGTCGCGGGCACCGATCCGTCGGAATGCGGCGCGGTCGTCGGGTCGCGCCAGCGTGAGCGGGAGGAGTAACGCGATGGTGAACACGACGCGGTACAGCGCCTTGATCAGACTCGGTGCGCCGCTCCACTCGACGAGGATCGCACTCGTCGAGACGGCGAACACCGCGACGGCGAGTCCGACCAACGGCGGCACGCGCTCCTCCAGCGCGTCGATGGCGGCGAGCGTCGACACACCGACCGCTACGCGACTGTGGCCGAAGTGCTTGCGGTTCCGGCGACTGCACTCGGGATAGCGAACTGGCGACGCTCGACGCCTCGACGAACGGAGAGGACCTGGGCCGCGAGCGGTGCGTCGCGCGACCGCTGGACGCTCGCGGGTGAGGGTCAGATCACGGCGGCACGCGGGTGGTGGTCGCGTGATCGGTGAAGAAGGCTCGCGTGGGTGCGGTGCGGTGGTCGCCTACGCTTGGCTTCCGGGGGCGGCCTCGCCGGTGTAGTCGGGGCGCTCCTCGTACTCGATGGGGTCCTCGATGCCGAGGCGCTGGAACGCCTGGAGGCGGAAGGCGCAAGAGTCGCAAGTGCCGCAGGCGGGCGCCTCCTCACGGTAGCAACTCCACGTCAGGTCGTAGGGCACGCCGAGTTCGGTGCCGCGTTCGGCGATGTCGGTCTTGGAGTCCTCGACGAACGGCACGACCACGTCGATGCTCGTCTCCGGCTTGGTCCCCACGTCGACCATCGCCTCGAACGCCGCGAAGAACTCCGGGCGGCAGTCGGGGTAGCCGGCGTAGTCCTCCGAGTGGGCGCCGACGAACACGGCCTCACAGTCGTTGGCCTCCGCGTACGAGACGGCCATCGAGAGGAGGTTCGCGTTGCGGAACGGCACGTACGAACTCGGAATCTCGTCGCTGTCGTCGTCCATGTCGGCGTCAGCGACGGCCATCGAGTCGTCCGTGAGCGACGAGGCGCCGATGCGGGCGAGGTGGTCCGTCTCGATGTGGAGGAAGTCGTCGACGGCCAACTCCTCGCGGAGCGCCTCCGCGCAGGCGTACTCCTTCGACTCGGTGGTCTGGCCGTAAGAGGTGTGCAGGAAGTGGAGGTCGTAGCCGCGCTCGCGGGCCTCGTAGGCCGTCGTCGCGGAGTCCATCCCGCCGGAGACGAGCACGACGGCGCCCGGACGCTCGCCGCCGTCGGTGCGGGCGGTGTGGCTGGCGTCGCTGTCGACGGCGGCGTTCCCGCTGTCGGTGGCGGCGTTCTCGTGGTCCTCGGTCGATGCGGTCGGGTCGGCGGACTCGGTGGGTGTCGTGTCTGTCATCTCAGGTCTCAGGGGCGTCGTTCCACAGGTCGACGTGGATGCGCGGCGTGTACCGGAAGCCGTACTCGGCGGCCAACTCCGCGACGGCGGTGCGGGTGTCGGCCAACTGGTCGCGGGTCTGTCCCTCGGGCATGAGCAGCACCTCCTCGTCGGGGACGGCGACGCTCGCCGCCTCGCGGACGCGCTCGACGAGGTCGACGATTTCGGCCATATCCTCGCGGCCGGTGACGACGAACTTCAGTTGACTCTCGTAGCGCTCGACCAGCGTCGCCAACGCGTCGATGTCGATACGATTCGCCTCGTGTCTGGCGGCCCACTCCCCCGAGTCGGCAGGGGGAGCCTCGCCGTCGGCGCCCGCCGGCGGTCGCTCGGCCGTCGGCGTCGACGAGGCGAGTTTCGGGCTGATGCTCGCGAGGTCGACCGGCGTCCCCTCGGGGGGGACGACCGTGCCGTTCGTCTCGACGGTCAGGTGGTAGTCGTCGCCGAGGCGACGGAGCAACTCGAAGCTCTCCTCGTGGATCGTAGGCTCGCCGCCCGTGAGGACGACGTGGTCGGGGTCGCGCTCCGCGACCGCGGCGACGACATCGTCGACCGCCATCCACGCGTGTGTCGGTTCCCACGACGTGTGGTAGGAGTCACAGAACCAACACCGGAGGTTACAGCCGCTCGTGCGGACGAACGTGCTCGGCACGCCCGCGAGCACGCCCTCTCCTTGGAGCGAGGCGAACAGTTCGTTGACGGGGAGCGCGGGGCCGTCGGGCGCCGTCTCCGGGCGGTCGACCTCGCTGGTGACGGGCACGGTTCAGACCCCGCCGGCACACAACTCGCTCGTCTCCGCGACATCGACGGACACGTCGGAGACGCGGTCGGGGAGCCGCTCGGCGAGCTTCTCCTCCAGCACGACGCTCATCACCTCGGCCGTCGGCGGCGCGTCGAGTACAACGAGCGCGTCGGCGTCGCCGGACGCCTCGAACCCCTCGACGAGCGGGTCGCCGGCCTCGACGAGGAAGCGGTGGTCCCACTCGTCGATCACGGCGGTCACCTCCCCCTTGTCGACGACCCACCCCTCGGGGCCGAGTTCGCCCGCGATCCGGACGGCCACCTCGTAGTTGTGGCCGTGGGGGCGGCTGCACTTTCCGTCGTGTCGGAGGAGGCGGTGGCCCGCCGAGATCCGGATGGGACGGTCGCCACCCACGACGAGGGCACGCTCGCCGGCGTCGGCCAACCGCTCGGCGACGGCGTCGTCGTCGAGCGCACCGCGACGTGTGTGTTCTTCGAGGGCTCCTTCAGTCATACCCGAGGAATACCCTGGCGGGTATATGGCTCTGTTCACTCGCGAGCCGACCGTCGGATCCGACGGCGCCGCCGTGACGGATTTATCGGTCGCCGTCGACGGAGACGTATGACCGAGGACGCACCCGACAGTGACGGCGACGCCGGGATTCCGGTCCGCGTGCGACACGCCGACGGAGAGGTGACGGTGCGAGTCGCGTCGGGGGTGCCACTCAGAGACGCGCTCTTGGCCGCCGACCGAGCCACGGCGGCCGATATCGATCTGTCACCGTACGCGAGCGCGACGGAGCGACTCAACTGCGGCGGTCGGGGGCTCTGTGCGACCTGCGGCGTCCGTATCGTCGCCGGGCCGGACGCGACCCACTGGCACGACCGACTCGCTGAGCGGTTCGGCTACCCGCGGCTGTCGTGTCAGGTGACGGTCGAGGAGGCGATGACCGTCGCGCTCGTGCCGGACAAGCGCATCTGGGGAGACAGATCCGACCGGTGAGCGACCACAGGTCCTCCTCGCGGGCGTCGCCGCGAGGCGGACGAGCCGACGAGCAGTATCGTTAGTGATAATTCAACGACAGGACTTTATGTCACTCGGAGAGGATCCGCGCCACCTCGGTCTGTGTCGTGCAGCCGGGGGTCACTATGAACCGTCAACACTCATCCGCTGACGACGAACGCGGGCAGGTGGGGATCGGGACGCTCATCGTGTTCATCGCGATGGTGCTCGTGGCAGCGATCGCCGCGGGCGTCCTGGTCAACACCGCCGGCTTCCTGCAGTCGAAAGCGGCGGACACGGGCGAGCGGTCTGTCGCCCAGGTGTCCGACCGGCTGCAGGTCGTCGTCGCCACCGGGAACGTCAACCCGGACGGCAGCGCTGACGGTATCGCAGACGGAACTGTCGACGCGGTGAACGTGACGGTGACCCAGGCGCCGGGCGCCGCATCCATCGACCTTCGCAACGCGACGGTCTCGTGGATCGGCCCGGCAGGGACGCACACGCTCACCCACGAGAATGCGAGCGAACCCGGCTACTCGTTCGGTACGACGCCGATCAAGGCCGTGAACTCCGACCCCGTGCTCGACACGCCCGACGACCGGTTCAGCATCGACATCGCGCTCGGTGCCGCCGGCTCCGCCGGGCCCGACCGACTCGACGCGGGACAGGAGGCTCGACTCGTGATCAACACCCGCGACGGCGCGCGCGTGACGGTGTACCTCACCGTCCCCGACTCCGTCGACGGCCGCAGCAGCGTCGAACTGTAATCCCTTTCGGGGGATTTTCTCCGGACGAGTAGTGGCTGGCGGCACAGAAGGCGACCGCGATTCGGGAGAACAGTCCACAGCGCTGCTGCCGGTCAGGTGCTGCTGGTCAGGCGCCACCGGTACCGCGCCGAACCGCGCGGCGAGCAGTCCCGACCACGTCGTACGTCCCCCCGAGCATGACTCGCGCGTACCACCCCGAGAGCCGGGCCAGCCAGTTCAGCAGTTGGAAGCCGACGAGGATCACGAGGACTCCGAAGCCCGCGACGATGAGCGCCTCGCCGAGGGTCGTGACCCGCCACGCCTCCAGCCGGAACACCGTTTCGTAGCCGACGAGCAGGCGGTTCCAACCGAAGTACAGCGCCGGGTGGAGTTCGACCGGACGGTCGGTCACAACGCCGACGTACAGGCCGGGCTGGTCGTAGTAGAGCGGCACCAACAGCAGGCTGACGCCGGTCGTCAACGTGCTCGTGATCACAGTGAACGACGCCAACCCGAGGAGGAACTTGCTCGGCAGGTAGACGAGCGCGGTCCAAGTGCCGCGGTCGGTGACGACCTCGGTGAGGCGCTCGCGCCACGACTCGTCGGGCGATGCCGGGCGTCGGTGTTCGATGTCCACGCCGAGGAGGGCGCTCGTGAGCCGTCGTTCGACGTCCGCGAGGCCGAGCGAGACGGCGACCAACAGCGCGAGCACAGGGATCCCGATGACGACGAACACCAAGCCGAGCCCGAGCGGAACGCCTATCGCCAAAAGGAGGAAGTAGGCGAACCCCAGCGGGACCGCGAGCGAGAGGTACAGGAGGTTGAGATACGTCTGCCGGCGGAACGGCGACGCGAGAAACGACCGGAGTCCGCGACGGACCCGAACGCTCGCGGTGAGGGACATGTGTCCGGACCTGTCCGAGCGGCGATCATAAACGTTCGGGTCGCTCTGTGGAGGCTGCAATCGTGGCTCTGGACGTATCAGGGGCGGTCCGGAAGTCTGGGCCGATGTGTCGCTATGGAGAGTCGAGTCGGGACGTTTTTCGTGAGGCGTGGAGACTGCCGTGACGATGGCCGAGGACGACGGAGACGGTATCGTCGACCTCCTCGGCGACGACTACGCCAGGACGATCCTCCGCGAGACCTACGGCGACACGAAGTCCGTCGAGACGCTGAGCGAGGCGTGCGACGCGGACTCCTCGACGGTGTACCGCCGGATCCAGCGGCTCCGGGACGCCGACCTCATCGAGGACGAACAGCAACTCGACCCGGGCGGCCACCACTACAAGACTTACCGCGCCAGCGTCGAGGCGGTCCACCTCGAACTGTCGGAGAACGGCTTCGAGATATCGATCGACCGCCCCGAACCGGACGCGGCCGACCGCTTCACGCGACTGTACGAGGGGTTCAAATGACCGGCCCGTTCCCCACCCACGCCGCGCTCGCGATGCCGCTCCAGACCGCCACCGGCGGGTCGCCGACGGTGGTGCTGCTCGTCTTCGCGGCGTTGTTCGTCGCGACGGTGCTGTCGTTGTATCTCGCGCGACGCCTGTACGACGGCTATCGGGACAGCGGCGGCCGGCCCAGGCTGCTGCTCGGCGTGGGGCTCGTGTTGGTGACGACGGTGCCCATCCTGCTCCGACTCGTGCTGTCCAACCTCCCAAAGACGGACCCGACACTCCGCTCGCTGGCGGTGACCGGCTGTCAACTGCTCGGACTCCTGCTCGTGCTTGGGGTGATCTATGACCGTCGTTGACGCCGCGACCGTGCTGTTCGTGACCGCCGCCGCGACGGCGCTGGCCGGCATCGCCGTCACGGCGGTTGCCTACCAGGGCTACCGCCGCCACAACAGCGCGATGATGCGGTATCTCGCCGTCGGAATCGCGTTCGTCGCCGTCGCACCCTTCTGCATCAGCTACGGACTCGCGCCGCTGGCCGGTCTCGACGACGCGACGACGCTGCTGGCGGTGCTGTGTGCGAACGTCGCCGGTCTGCTTGCGCTGGTGTACTCGCTCGACGGCACCTGACCCCGAGCGCGGGACCTCGTACTTGTATCCTTCGACGGTCCGTCAGGCGAACAGGCGGCTGCCCGGTTATACGGTCGACCGTGACGGAGTGACGATCGTCGCATGACGACCGCAGACTCCAGAGACGCGTTGGCCTCGTTCGCAAGCGCGCCACTCGACCCCCTCACGTATCGTAGCTTCTTGTACCTCCTGCTGGCAGTCCCAGTCGGGTTCGCATACCTGATCGTGTTCTCGCTCGCCGGGGGCCTGTCGGTGGGCCTGAGCGTCACGGTGCTGGCGCCCCTCGCGGTGCTCACCACACTGCTGTTGGCGGTCGCCGTCGTCTGGGCGGACGCGACGCTGACGGGCCGCCTGCTCGACGTCGAGGTGTCGCCGTGGTTCCCCTCCCGCGACCGCGGCGTCGTCGCGTTCTGCAAGGAACTCGTGCTCGCCCGCGAGACGTGGACCGGACTGCTGTACCTCTGCTGGCGGATGGTGCTCGGCATCGTCGCGCTCGTCGTGTTGACGACCGGGGTCTCGCTCACGTGGGGCCTGCTCGCTGCGCCGCTGGCGTACGACGAGTTCCTCCGGATCGACTACCGACTCGGCGTCTATCGGATCGACACGCTCAGCCGTGCGCTCGTCGCCGCGGGCGCTGGCGTCGTCGTGGGCGCCCTCACGCTGTACGCGGCGAACCTCCTCGGGCGTGTCTCGGCGGTCGTCACGACGACGCTCGTCGACGGTCCCTCGGGCGACGACCCGGACGAGACGACCGACGCCTGAGGATCGACGCCAGTAGATCGACATCCGGAGTTCGACCCCCTCCCCGTAGTCCCCCGCTGACGCTTCCCGCCACACGCCCTCATCCGGACGGACCCCGCTGACGTGTGCACCCTCCACAGCCGCCCTCCTTCTCTCCGCTCTCACCCCCGACACCTCGTCGTCCTCCACTCACGATCCCCCGCCGTCGCTGTCCTCGCTGTCCGGTGGTCGCTCCAGCGAATCCGGGTCAGCAACCGACCGACCACCCGACACGGCTCCGTCGCCTTAGGAGAGTCACCGGGAGACGTACCGCAGGGAGGTGAACGAGGCGAGCGGGGCGACTGAAGATGGTCGGGTGAGCAGCGGACAGGGGAGGAGAAGACGGGGAAGGAGAGGACGGCAGCGGGCCGAAGCGGGGAAGCGTCTCAGTTCAGCGCCGAAACCGACACGTCGCCGGTGTCGGTCTCGATGTCGAGGGTCGGGCCGCCCTCGCCGAGGGTGCCGGTCACGAGGTCGTCGGTCCGTGTCGAATCCGACAGCGACAGCCCCGAGACGGAGACGTCGCCGGTGCTGGTTCGAGCGCGAAGCACCGCGTCGACATCCCTGCCGACGGCCGCCGCGACGTCGCCGGTCTCTGACTCGACCCTCGTGTCGTCGTCGATAGCTGGCACGTCCACCGTCACGTGGCCGGTGGACGTCGTCGCGCCGGCCAGCGCCTCGGGGCGGTCGACGACGACGTCGCCGGTCGAGGCGGTCGCGCGGACCGCGCCCGCGACGCGGCGGACACGCACGTCGCCGGTGTTCGTCTCGGCGTCGAGGTCGCCGACGACGTCCTCGACGTCCAGGTCGCCGACCTGGCTCTGAACCGACGACACCGGCAGCGCCTCGGGGACTGTCACGTCGAGCGACATCGACGGCCGACCGCCGAGTAACTCGGTGTCGCCGGTGAACTCCGACCTGAAGAGGAGTTCGTCGCCCGAGCGCTCGACCCGGAAGGCAAGGTCCGTGATGTCGGCCGTGACCGAACTGGCCTGCTTCACGATGTGGACGTCGATGTCCTCGCGGTCGGCGGTCCGAATGGTCACGTCGCCCAGATCCGTCTGGACGGCCAGGCGCTCGGCGCCGTCGAGCGCGACGGTCTCGGTGCGTTCGGTGCGCTTGCCGACGAACGGCGTGGCGCCGCTACAGCCGGCGATCGATGCAAGGAGGGCCGTTGCGCCGCCCGCGAGGACGCGGCGGCGCGTGAGGTTGTTGCTCACGATTAGTGGGTCTGTACAGACACTCATTAACCGAAATAGAACCCTGTCGACTCGACAACTCGTGAAAACGGTTATATACGAGATCGGAGCGCGGCGGAACGGTCGCTTCCCTCACGGCTCGATGGGTTCGCGATGTTCGACGAGAAAGTCCGGGTTCCCCGATTTGAACGGGGGGCAAGCCGATCTACAGTCGGCTGCTCTACCAGGCTGAGCTAAACCCGGATACACTCACAGATACCCGCCGATTCGGACTTAAGGGTTCCCATTCGGGAGCAGTTCGGTAGTACGAACCATGGTTCCGTCGCGGGGTTTATCGCACGCGGCGCGAACACGGCGGACGCCATGGGCGACGACGAGAGCCGACAGATGACGTTCGGCGCCGACGGTGAGATCTCCGAGCGATCCCCCGACGCCGACGACACGAACGACTTCGGCGACCCGAAGGCCGCCGACGAGACAGACGGCGGGTACAACCGCTATGCGGTGTCGAGCCTGCTCCAGAAGGCGGTTCGGCGCTCGGACGAGGAGGTTGCGGCGTGGGCCGCGTGGGAACTGGCGCGCTCGGGGTTCGCGTGGAACCTCTGGGAGCGCCTCCACCTGTACGTCGTCGAGGACCTGCGCGCCGGCCAAGACGTCGCCCTGCTGGTCGAGCGCTACGAGACGCTCGCGACCGAGCGGTGGGAGCCGAACGAGTGGCGCGGGCGTCTCTGTGCGATCCACGCGGCGCTGGCGTGCGCTCGCGCCACGTCGTCGCGAGAGGGTCCGAACGCCGACGAGTTCTTCCGCAACGCCGCGGCGGCGCGTGCGGAGGCGGACGAGACCGACACGGAACCGGCCGCCGACTTCCCCGTCGGCGAGTTCGAACCGGGCGGCGAGTACGACGTCGCCTTCGACAAACACACCGGTGAGGGGAGTCGCCTCGGCCGCGGCGCCGAGTTCTTCAAGACCCACGGCGCCCGCGTCGGCCCCGAGGGCGAAGACGACCTGAGCGCGCGCTGGCAACGACTCAACATGGCGCTGCACGACGTGGACTTCTCGGGCGCCCAGATCGCCCACGCCATCGACCCGGTCGACGAGGACGAGCAGTGGGCTGAGCCGTCGTTCGACGACGAGGGATGAACCGGGCCGCGTTCGGCGACGCCGACGAGTCGGTCGTTCGACTGACCGACCGACTCGCGACAGACCACGTCTCCGTCAACTGGTATCGGCTGCCGTCAGGCGACGGCTTTCCGAGCGGATTGCACGCCCACGCCGACCAAGAGGAGGTGTTCGTCGTCGTCGCGGGCGTCGCACGGTTCGAGACGCTCGACGGCGACGTGCGCGTCGAGGCGGGCGAGGCCGTCCGATTCGCGCCCGGTGAGTTCCAGACGGGGGAGAACGCCGGCGACGACCCGCTCGTCGCCCTCGCGCTCGGCGCCCCCCGCGACAGCGACGACGTTCGCGTCCCGGCGACGTGTCCCGACTGCGGGACGAACTCGCTCCGACTCGACACCGCCGACGGACTGTCGTTCGTGTGTCCCGACTGCGACGCCGAGCACACCCCTGCCCCGTGCCCCGACTGCGAGAGCGACCAACTCGCGTTCACGACCGACGACGAGAAAGATCCTGTCGTCGAGTGTGCCGACTGCGACGCGCGGTTCGCCGACGCGCCGCTGGCGGACAAGTGAGTCGACGGCGCGGACCGGACCCTACTCGACGGTCCGCTCGTGGACGCGGATCCCCTTCTCGGCGAGGTGGTTCATCTGCCGCTGCGCGAAGTCCTCCTCGCTGGTGCCGCGCGTCGCGAGCACGTACACGAGCGCCGACCCCGCAGGGCGCATCGTCCGTCCGGCGCGCTGAGCGCCCTGGCGTCGACTTCCACCGAGTCCCGAAGCGACGACGGCTAACTCGGCGTTCGGCAGGTCGATACCCTCGTCGGCGATGCGCGAGACGACGAGCGTCCGGCGCTCGCCCTGTCGGAACTCCTCGAACAGGCGCTGGCGGACGTGGTGGCGCGTCTCCCCGGAGACGAAGGGGACGCCCAGATCCGCCGCGAGCGCCTCGCCTTGGTCGAGGTAGTCGACGAACACGAGGGCCTTCGCGTCGCCGTGCTGGTCGCGCAGACGGCGCACCTCGTCGGCCTTCGCGGGGTTCTTCGCCGCCGCGATGTGGCGGTCGCGGCCGTCGGCGTTGGCCCATTCGTTCTGTGCTTCGTCGTCGCGCCACGGCACGTACCGGATCTCGACCTCCGGTTCCTGCACGAACCCGGCGTCGAACAGCGCGCCCCAGTCGGTCCCGATGGGCGGGCCGATGAGCGTGAAGATCTCCTCTTCGTTGTCGTCCTCACGGATCGGCGTCGCGGACAGTCCGAGTCGGTGTTTGCTCTGGAGGTCCGCCGAGCGGCGGAACACTGGCGAGGGGATGTGGTGGCACTCGTCGTACACGATCAGCCCCCACTCGCGCGAGTCGAACAGCGAGCGGTGGCGATCCATCCCGGCGGTCTGGTAGGTGGCGATGGTCACGGGTCGGATCTCCTTCTCCCCGCCGTGGTACTCGCCGATCTGCGACTCGTCGAGGTTCGTGTGGGCGAGGATCTCCGCCTTCCACTGCCCGGCGAGTTCGCGCGAGGGGACGAGGATCAGCGTCTCGCCGCCGACGGCCGCGAGCACGCCGAGCGCGGCGACCGTCTTGCCCGACCCCGGTGGCGCGACGAACACGCCCGCGCGCTGTTCGGTGAATCGGTCGACCCAGTCTGTTTGGTACGCACGGAGGTCGGCCTCCAGTTCCACGTCCAGCGGGTCACCCGACTCCAGTTCGCGCTCGTCGACGACGGGGTAGCCCGCCTCGTACAGCACGCGCTTCACGTGACCGATCTCGTGTTCGTTCACCCACGACTCCGTATCGGAGAGGTCCGCCTGCAACACGGTCGGGTCGAGCTTCTGGCGGGCGACGTTGCCCATCAACTCCTCGCGGTCGGCTTCGAGGACCACGTAGCCGTCCTCGTGCGTTCGCAGGCGGAACTGCCGCGCGCGCTTCCACTGGTTCTCGACCCACTCCTCCAGGTGCGGCGACCGCCGCGGGAGCACCGACCGCATCCGCGCGAGCAACTGCGAGAACTCCTCGAACGGCGCCGCCCAGATATCCTCCTGCCGGATCTCGTAGAGGTAGCCGCGCGTCCCCGGTTCGGTCCCCGTAGAGTCGACGAGGTGTGCGAAGTCCGCCAGCATCGCCCGCGTGTACTGCGTCGGCTGGTCGACGACGATCTGACGGCGCGTGGGGAACATGACGACTCGCTCGCGTTCGGCGAGGTCCCCCCACGAACTCGGGTAGTAGACGACCGGGTCCGCCTCAACGTCGACGCGTTCGACGCTCCCCTCGTCGGCCAGTGCGTCGAGCTGGTCGCTGGCCGCAGCCTGCGTCCGGTCTGTCTCGCGGGCGACCTGCGTGGCCGTCAACACCGGTCGCGCCGCCGCCTCGACGGCGTCGTAGAAGTTGTCGATCGTGAGCGCCTCGGCGTCCCGGTCGGTCGCCGACGCGTCGTCGACGCCCGTCGCATCGCCGTCGTCGTCCGTCATCGGGCGGGGTAGGTCGCCGCCGCGTAAAGGCACCGCGTTCGAACTGGGTTCCCTCACCGACACGGAGTGGACACCTCCCCCGCGCAAGCGACTTCCCTCCTCGCGACCAACCGTCGGTGATGAGTCAGCGGCTCCTCGACGCCGGCGCGGCCGCCGTGCGCGCTCGCGGGTACGACGTGACGCGACCCGACAGCGGCGCGGAGCCGCCGGGACTGGCGACGCCGCGAGACGGCGCCGACGCGCCCTTCGGTCGCCCCCGCGACACCGCGATCGATCCGATCGCGAACGCGGACCCGACGACGGTGCTGTCTCGCCTGTGGACCAACCGCAACCACGACCGGGCGACCCTGTTCGTCGTCGACGACCGCGAGACGGCCGACGCGGTGGCGGCGCTGCTCGGTCCGCCGCTCGGGGTGGCGAGCGCCGACGACCGAGGGCGGCGCGTCTTCTTCGACGGCCCTGACCGCGTCCCGCTCGCCGAGGGCGGCTACGCGGCGGTCCCGTCTGGAGACCGAGTCGTCTGGCGAGAGACCGGGGAGGGGGAGACGTTCAGACTGGTGTTGGAGGCCGCCGACGGTGAGACGCTCGGCGCGCTCGACGGCGTCGGCGACCTGAACTGTCCGCCGCGCGCGACGTTCCCGTACGCGTACGAGCGCGACGACGACAAGCAGATTCGCGTGCGCGACTTCCTCGGGCGTCCCGTCGACACGTTCCCGGGGATCAAGGCGATGCGGGCGGGCGGGTTCGCACCCGTGGCCGCGCCGCTGGTCCCGGAGCACATGCTCGACGGCGACGTCGACGGCTGGTGGGGCGTGTACGTCGTCGAAGACGGCTCCGTCGTGACGTCGCCCGTTGACGCCGCCGAGCGGTAGTGAGAGGCGCAGAACGGTAGTGAACGGCGCCGAACGGTGTCGGGTCGGGTTACCGGTCGCCGCAGGACAACTCACACAGCTCTCGCTTCGAGCGGAACCGGGCGCCGCAGTCGACGCACTCGACGTGGCCGTCGCCCGCGCCCGTGCGGACGCGGTGGCCGCCGACCTCGAACGGGCGCGTGACGACGCGCGGGCGGATCCGACCCGGGATCTGCCGCTCTTTGTGTTCGGAGAGGTCCGCGCGAAGTTGGATGGTGTGGACGTCCGCCTCGCTCCAGCGCTCGGACGTCATCGCCGCGTCCCAGTCGGCGACCTCAGTCCACCCGGTGACGAGCACCGGGGAGGGAGTGTGGGTGTCGCCGAGCACGACGACGAAGCGGACGCCGTCGCGGACGAGCGCGAACCGCCACCCGTCGGTGGAGTTCCAGCGGAGTTGACCTGCTCGAATCGCCTCGCCGACGACTGGGAGGGTGATGTAGCGGCCCTGCTGTCGCAGGCGGTGTCTGAAGTGGTCTGTCTGTGCATACAGCCCCGGGTCTCGTTCGGGAGGGGCAGAGACGTCTCCCCCCCGTTTCGGGGTGTCGGGCGAACGGGTCCGAGCCCGGGTGTTCGTGTGCACGCCGCCGCGACCGGTGTGCGCCGACGCCGAGGCGGCGTCAGCGGTGCCCTGTCGGGAAGCCACTATGCTCGCGGATCCGTGTTCAGAGTATATACCTGTTTCCCCGGTAGTGTCACCCATGCCACGGTGGGGCACAGGAGGAGTCCCCTACTGGCGGCGCTCACGGATGTCGAACGGGCGCCGAAACGAGAGAACGCCGGGCCTACCCGAGCAGGCCGAGCGCTTCGATGCGGTCGACGATCTCCTCGACTGCTTCTTCGGCGTCGTCGGTGCGCTTGCCGCCGGTGATCACGATCTTCCCAGAGCCGAACAGCAGAATGACCACGTCGGGCTCGTCCATGCGGTAGACGAGGCCGGGGAACTGCTCGGGTTCGTACTCGACGTCCTCGAGGCCCAGCCCGATCGCGAGGGCGTTGAGGTTGAGCTGGTGGCCCAGGTCCGCCGAGGAGACGATGTTCTGGACGGTGATGTCCGGGTCGTCCTCCACGGGAATCTTCAGGCCGCGGAGCTTCTCGAAGATGATCCCGAGCGCGTCGTGCACGTCGTCGATGCTCTTGGCACCGGTGCAGACGATCTTGCCCGAGCGGAAGATGAGTGCCGCCGCCTTCGGCTCCTGCGTCCGGTAGACCAGCCCGGGGAAGTTGTCCGGGTTGAAGTCCGCACCCGGGAGGTCCTCCGCCAACGCTTCGAGGTCGAGCTCCTGCCCAATCCCCGTCGATGCTACAACGTTCTGAATCTCGATGGATTCTGCCGGGTCCGTCATGCGTCGTCGATCCTCTACCTCCCTTTATAAACCGACGGGTTATAAAGCCGGGTGTCTCAGCGACCGCCCGCTCGCGGTCGGTTCAGCGATCGGGGGTCGTTCGCTCCCGGTCGGCGAGCGCCCGGTCGACGGCCGCCCGCGAGCACCCTGCGAGCGCCGCCGCTCGGGGAGGTGACACGTCGAACCGCTCACAGGCGACCGCCGCTCCGACCACCGCGGGCGGGTGCGGCGACCCCTCCTCGCCGGACGCAATCTGCTCCGCGGCGGGGTCGGGTGTCGGTGGCGACGGGGGGACCGCGCCGAAGTTGGGGTCGCGCTCGCGCAGTCCGAGCCACGCGGTCAGCGTCGTCGACAGGGCTGTCAAGGCGGGGTCGTCGCCCGCGGCGGCTCGCAGCGGGTCGAGCGCGCCCGCCAGCGCCAACGCCCGACGCGACTCGCCGGCGGTCAGCGCGTGCTCGACGGCCGCGTTCTGCACCGCCTCGACGGGGCGCGTCGGGTCGCTCCTCCCTGGCATCGGCGTCGGCTACGTGCCGGAGGGGCAAAACACCGTCATCACTTGCGATAGACTCGCCAGTAAATTTATCTCCGATCGACGTTCACGTGTGTTCGACATGGATACCACGGGGATCGAGCAACCGATCGGCGCCCTGCACGCCGACACCGCCTCGCTCGCGGACGCGGCGGCGCTCGCTGGGGGCGATCACGTCGCGTTGATCGCGGACGGGTCCGTCGACGAGTGGCACAGAGCGGTGCACGCGGCTGGCGCGGGCGCGCCGTCTACGTCGTACTTGGTGAGCGTTGACGACACCGTGCGTGGCGGCGCCGCGTCGGCGACGCCCGGGGGACGCCGAATCGACGGCGGGGTCGTGTTGGCGACGACGGAGGCGCCGGTCGCCGACCCCATCGAGTACCTGCGGGCGGTGCTGTCGGAGGCGGTCGACGGCCCCACCGGGTCGGTCGTCGTCGACGACCTCGGGGCGCTCCTCCCCGCGGACGCCGACCCGATGGCGACCGTCGACGACCTCGTCGACCTCGCGGCGGAGTTCGGCGTCGAGTTTCACGCGCGCGCCACCGGCGAGGGCGACGTCCTCTCGGCGCTCGCGCGGCGACTGCCCGGGGCAGACGACGACGCCGACCGGGCCATCGCCGCGCACCTCGTGTCGCACCTCCGCGAGGCCGACCCGACGAACTTCGGCTACCTGCGGCGCCACTGGCGCGACGCCCGCCGCGGCCTCGCCGCCGTCGACATGACCTACCCGCAGTCGAAGCAGGTGCACGCGTCGCTGTCCGACACCGAGACGTCGCCCCGGACGCTCGGTGCGGCGCTGCAGGCGCTGGTGAAACTCGGTGCGCTCGGCGTGTGGGGCGACACCGTCGCCGCGAACCGCTACGACCTCACCGGGTACGACCCCGCTCGAATCGACGCGGTCGGCGCTATCCTCACCGACCTGGACGACTGACGACGCTCTCCGCTCGATCCCCTTCCTACCGAAGCTACTCCGCCAGCGTCAGCCTCACCACTGTCTCGGCTGACAGGCACAGTCTCCGTCCAGCGGCGACGCGCTCACTCGGCGGGCGACGACAGCGTGTGGGCCAGTAGCTCGCCGTCCGGGCGCATCGTGACCGTCCCGAGGGTCACCGTCTCGTCGGTGCCGGCCGTCCGCGCGACCGCCCGAAGCGTGTCCTCCTGGTCCAGCGTCTCCCACGTCACCCGCTCGATCAGCCGCTGGAACTCGTCGGGGTCGCTCCACCCCGAGTCGATGTCGGAGGGGACGTGGACGACGAACTGGAACACCTCGCTCGTGACGTGGATACCGACCCCGAACGTGTCGCCGGCGTCGGGTCCCTCGTCGGTGCCCGCACCCGCCGCGGCGTCGCCGTCTTCGCTCATACGCGGCGGCTACTCGGCGGGCGCGCAAGAGTCCGTCGGGCCGGACGGGTGAGAAGCTACAAGCCGGCCCGCACGTAGCTACACGTCGTGGTCATCGAAGTCGAGTGTCGACTGTTCGGGCCGTTCCGCGAGGACGCCGGCGTCGCCGACGTCGTCCGCGAGACGGACGCCGAAACGGTCGGCGACCTCCTCCGGGAGTTGGAGCGCGAGTACCCCGCCCTCGCCGGTCGCCTCGTCGACGAGGAGGCGGCGACGACTGCGGGGTCGACGGTCGTGACGAAGGCGAAGAAGAACGTCCGCCACCTCGACGGCCTCGACACGCCGCTGGCCGACGGCGACGTGATCCGCCTCGTGCCGTCGGTGTACGGCGGGTGAGTGCGGCGAGCGTCGAACCAACCGATTCTGGCGGCGTGCTCGCCAACTGACCTCGCCGCCGTCTGTCGAGGGCTCGGTCGCTCCGCTCCTACAGCGTTGATGGGCGGCTCGGCCAACTGACCTCGCCGCCGTCTGTCGAGGGCTCGGTCGCTCCGCTCCTACAGCGTTGATGGGCGGCTCGGCCAACTGACCTCGCCGCCGTCTGTCGAGGGCTCGGTCGCTCCGCTCCCTCGCCCTCGCTCTCCCCTCGCGTTAGTCGTCGGCGACGGCGCCGTATCCGATCGCCGTCTCGGTGAGCGAGTCGAGCGCGTCGTCGGGGACAGTGCCGTCCTCGTTCCACCCGCGCGCTTCGTAGTACTCCTGCACCGCGGCGTCGAGGTCGGGCACCTCGTCGGCGTACGGGAGGCCGTCGTCGGCGACGTCTTTGCCGCGCTGGTTGTTGAAGTGGCGCTCGCGCGCGACGACCCGGGCACCGATCTCCAGCAGGTGCTCGTAGTCGGTCTCCAACAGCATCGCGAGGCGCTCGTCGGTGATGTAGTCGCCGGCGAACGCGCAGACGACGCCAGAGTCGCGGATCACGTTGCGGTTCTCCTCGTGGACGAGGCGCTCGGCCTTCCCGAGCGTCCCCTCCGGGTCGAGTTCGCCCGAGTACTCCAGGCCGAGCATCCCGGCGTACATGTGGTCGGCGCCACGGTTCGCGACGGCGTAGCTCAGCCCTTGCCCGTGGAGCACGCGCCCGTCGTGGGCGGCGAACTCCATCCCCTTCACCGTGTAGTCGTTCACGCCGAGTGCCTCGTGGGCGCGGTGGACGCCCTCGGCGAGCAGGTCGCCGCGTTCCGTCTCACGGCTGGCGATTTCCCGGAGCACCTCGCGCGCGAGTTCGGCGTCACCGAACGCGTCCTCGCTCTTGAGGTAGGCGGCGACGGTGACGCCCGCGGAGATGGTGTCCATCCCGAGTTCGTCACACAGTTCGTTCGCCTCCATCACGTCGACGATGTCGCCGACGCCTTGGCAGGAGCCGAACGCGTACACGGTTTCGAACTCCGGGCCCTCCGTCTCGACGCCGCGCTCCTCGTCGCGGGTGGGGAGTTTGCAGGCGTAGGCGCACTGCGAGCAGGCGCCCTTCTTGTACTTCTTCGCCTCGACGGCGTCGCCGCCGATGCCCGCCGCCGACTCGAACTCGTACTCGTCGAAGTAGCGCGTCGGGAGCGCGAAGTTGTCGTTGATGAACTCCGTGCCGCCGGTCGTCCCCTGTCGCTTCATGCGGTCGTCGGAGGTGGCCGCCTCGCGGTGGACGTCCGCCGACGGCGGGTTCGCCACCTCGATTTCGGGGCGGGCGCTTCCGTCGCCCGCGAACGTGACGCACTTGACGTTCTTGCTCCCGAGGACGGTGCCGAGGCCCCCGCGACCGAACGCGCGCGAGTCGAACGTCATCACGGAGGCGAACCGGACGAGGTTCTCTCCGGCGGGGCCGACCGTGATGCAGTTCTCGGGGCCCAGGTCGTGCTCCTCGCTCATGTACTCGGACACCGCTGACACCTCCGCGCCGGCCAACTCTGGCACCGCCTCGAACTCGACGCCGTCGTCGCGGACGTGAACCGCGAGCGGTTCGTCGCTCGCGCCGACGAACTCGACGACCGAGTAGCCGGTGTCGGCGAAGTTGCGCGAGAGGTAGCCGCCCGCGTTCGTCGAGGCGAGGCCGTCGGTGAGCGGCGACAGCGCGGTCATGTTCATCCGCCCGGTGAAGCTCATCTGGCTCATCTGGAGCGGCCCGGTCGACAGGTACGCGCGGTTCTCCGGCCCGAACGGGTCGGCGTCGACGGGGATGCGCTCGTGCGCCAGCGCCGTCGCGGCGGCGCGCCCGCCGATGAACGCCGAGAGCGTCTCCGAGATGTCGGTCTCGGCGACGGTCCGGTCGGTCACGTCGACCGTCAAGAGTGGCCCTTTCGCTGTGAGCATACGCCCCGGTTGGAGTCGCGCGTAAAAACCGTATCCACTACCGAGCGGAAACTGCTCGCCCGCCCTCAGATCGTGTCGTCCGGATCGTGGACGGTCGCCATCCGCGCGGCTTCCGTGGCGTACCGCTCGCGGTCGTCGTCTGCCACCGTTCCGAGTTCGTCCGCCGGGACGACCAGCGAGACGGGCGTTTCGCGGTCGTCGGCGAAGCTCGTGAGCGCCCGCTCCTTCCGGAAGTAGCGCTCCCCGTCGGTCGTGGCGTACACGAGGATGATCAGGTTCAGCTCGTCGTCGCCGTACGTTCGCTCGGCGAGCCAGACGCGTTCCTCGTCCGCCGCGACCGCGGCGGTGTCGGTGTCAGTGCTCACGGGTGATGGTAGTCGCCGACCGGGCAAAAACACCCTGCTGGCTCTCGAACGCCGAGACTCATCGACGCTTCGGCACCGCGACGACCCGGGCGTCGGTGCCGTTCGAGCGCGGCGGCGACACCCACAGCCACTCGGCGTCCGCGCGGGCTTGCAGGTCGTCCAGGTCGGCGACGGTCACCTGCCAGATGTTGCGGTAGGCGCTCGTCTCGTCGTCGCGGGCGACCCGGATCCGCGCCCCCTCGACGACGGGCGCGTCGCCGGCGTTCGGGCCACGTATCTGTCCCTCGACCTCGAATTCGATCTCCATGGGGAGGCGACGCTCTGGGAGAATATCTCCGTGTCGGCGGTCGCAAGCTGTCACACTCGATCGTACACGACCGGCGAACGTTCATCATCGAAGCCGGGACCACGAGCCGTATCACCTGAGAAGCGCCGCGGACCGCACGCGGGTGTGCGACGCCTTGGTCCGCGGACGGGAGCGAGCGGTGTCGGCGCCACTCGCCAACGGGGCGTCGCCTGTCAGCCAAGAAAGCGGTCGGCGAGCGACCCGATCCAACTCCGTCAGTCGTCGGTCGGCGCAGCGGAGGCGTCGGCGCCTTCCTCGTCGTCACCGGCGACGGGGTCGCCGCGCGGGTCGGCGTCACGCCACGTCCCGCGCTGGTACCAGAGGTAGGCGATGATCGCACCCGCGGTGTTCGAGACCGCGAACGCCATCCAGATCCCAGTCGACTCGAAGCCGGGAATCGGGAGGCCGAGGATGTCCGGTTGCGCGAGGCCGAGCGCGACGGGGATGCGGATCACGCCCAGCATCAGGATCGAGATCGCTGCGGCGGTCATCGTCTTGCCCGCGCCCCGGAAGCTCCCGTTGTACGCGCGCATCACGCCGATGAAGCCGAACGTCGGCGCGACCCACCGGAGGAAGTCGGCGGTGGTGGCGATGACCGCGGGGTCGTCGGTGAACACCGTCGCGATGGGACGAGCCGCGAGGATAACGAAGACCCCCATCGACGCGAGGATGACGAACATGTACTTCGCCGCAAGGCCGGCGGCGGTCGCCGCGCGGTCGGGCTTGCCCGCGCCGATGTTCTGGCCGGTCATCGTCTCGACGCCGCGAGCGACGGCAATGGCCGGGAGGAAGATGACCGAGAACACACGGACACCGATGCCGTACCCCGCGACGACGGTCGTCGGGAACAGGCCGACGATGACGAGCATCAGGTTCACCGACAGCGACCGCCCCGTCATCTCGACGGACGCTGGCACGCCAATGCGGACGATCTTGCGGGCGTACGACAGGTTCGGTACCATCTGGCTCGGGACGATCTGGACGCCCCGGTGCCCGCGCAGCATGATCGCCATCCCGACGACGAACGCGAGCGCCCGCGAGAAGATGGTCGCGTAGGCGGCGCCGGCGACGCCCAGTTCGGGGAAGATCCACCAGCCGAAGATGAGGAAGGGGTCGATGACGATGTTCACGACGACGGTGAGCAGCATCACCAACATCGGCGTGATCGTGTCGCCGTAGCCGCGCAGGAGCGCGGTGAACACGAAGAAGCCGAACATGAACACCAGTCCCGAGGAGATGATGCGCATGTACGCCGTCGCACCCGGCAACACGTCTGGCGACGCGCCGAGCAGCCCCAGTAGGTCGCCGACGAGGAAGTAGCCGACGGCCCCGAGGATCAGCGACGCGATGACGGCGAAGGAGACGGTCTGTGAGGCGGCGTACTCGGCTTTCCCCTCCTCGTCGGCCCCCACGTGTTGGGCGACGAGCACCGACCCCGCGACGGTGATCCCCATCCCGAGTGAGAACAGGAGAAACACCATCGGGAACGCGAACGAGATCGCCGCCAGCGCCTCCGTGCTGTAACGACCGAGCCACAGCGTGTCCGCGAGGTTGTACGCCGTCTGGAGCAGGTTCGTGACGACGATGGGCAGCGAGAGGTAGAACAGCGGCTTGCCGATGCTGCCGTCGGTCAGGTCGAACTCGTCGCGGCCCTTGAACACCGACGAGAGCCGCTCCCGGACGCTCATCTGGAGGTGACCTCCTCGGCGTCTGCGTCTGCGGAGGACTCATCGGCAGCGTCTACAGCGGTTACCGAGACCTCTGCCTCGTCGACGACGAGGTCGAGCAAGTCCTCGACGAGGTGTTCGCGCATCGTCACCACGTCCGCGCCGATGGCGGCCGCGCGCGTCCACGTCCCGTGGATGTACGTGAGGACGTGCTCGGCGATCTCCTCGGGTTCAGTGTCTGCGTCGTACTGGCCCGCGTCGACGGCCGCGGCGACGAGTCCGGCGATCTCTGCGTGGAGGTCCTCGTCGAACCGACGCAGCGCCTCGCGGTAGCCGTCGCGGTACGGCGCTTGCGCTTTGATCTCCATGAGCGCCGTGTTGAACTGGCGGTCGGCCTCGTCGTCGACCGGGTCGAGCACCCGGCGGACGAGTGCGACGAGTTGCTCCACGGGGGTCCCCGCTGGGTGGTCTGTGATCGTCTCGGCGAACCCCTCGTGGAGGAACGCGAGGAACTCCCGGAAGAGGTCGTCTTTCCCGTCGAAGTGGTAGTGGAGGGCTGCCTTGCTCTTGTCCGTCTCGTCGGCGATGTCCTGCATGGTGAGGTCGGCGTACCCGTGCTCACATATCGCGCGGTACGTCGCCTCCATGAACGCCGTTCGTGTGTCCTGCTCCTGGCTCATCGTGTTGGGGTGGGGGTGCGGCGAGGTCGCCGCGGTTGATCTAACTAACTGGCCAGTCAGTCAAAAACGGTTCGGCTTCGGAGGGCCGTGTGTACCTCTCCCGTGTGACGATTTCTCGGAGTGTCGCCGGTGGCTATTTCCCCGTACGTGTCGGCGTGCGGATATGGACTCCCGCAACTTCCTGTTCGTCTCGTTAGCGGACCCGCTGTTGGGCGACCTCGCGTGGCAGCTCCGTGAGGAGGGCCACGAGGTGCGCTACTACACGGCCTCCGAGACGGAGGCGGACATCGCAGACGGGTTCGTCGACAAGACCGACGACTGGCGCGGCGACCTCGACTGGGCCGACACGGTGATCTTCGACGACATCTGGGTCGACGACGACATCGGGGTCGGGGCCATCGCGGAGGACCTCCGCGCCGAAGGCCACCACGTCGTCGGCGGCACACCGAACACCGACCGACTGGAGGACGACCGTGGCTACGCGATGGACGTGCTGGAGGAGCACGGCGTCAACACCATCGAGCACCGCGTGTTCGACGACTTCGACGAGGGAATCGCGTGGGTCGAAGCGAACCCGGCACCGTACGTGATCAAGCCGCTGGGTGAGGTGCAGAACGTGAAGCAACTGCTGTACGTCGGGCAAGACGAGGACGGGTCGGACGTCATCGACCTCC
Organism: Halobaculum marinum; assembly: GCF_029338555.1. Lineage (GTDB taxonomy): Archaea > Halobacteriota > Halobacteria > Halobacteriales > Haloferacaceae > Halobaculum > Halobaculum marinum. The sequence goes on from NZ_CP119989.1 coordinate 1,719,403, forward strand.
TGGCGGCGTACAAGGAGGCGTGGGGCGACCGGATGAAGGGGTTCCAACTCCAGCGGCGCGTCGAGGGCGTCGAGGTGGCAGTGTGCGGCTTCTTCGACGGCGAGCGGTTCGTCGAACCGGTGAACCTCAACTTCGAGCACAAGAAACTGTTCCCGGGCAACATCGGTCCCTCGACCGGAGAGATGGGCACCTCGATGCTGTGGACCGGGCGCAACAGGCTGTTCGAGGCGACGCTCGGGAAGGTGGAGTCGTGGCTCGCCGACGAAGGGTACGTCGGGAGCATCGACATCAACTGCATCGTGAACGGCGACGACGTGTTCCCGCTGGAGTTCACCCCCCGCTTCGGTTACCCCACCATCGTCGTGCAGGAGGAGGCGTTCGAGTCGTCGACGGCGGCGTTCTTCCACGACCTCGCCCGCGGCAACGACCCCGACCTCTCGGTCCACCGCGGCTACCAAGTCGGTGTCCGCGTGTGCCTCCCGCCGTTCCCGTTCACCGACGAGGCGACGTTCCGGCGCAACTCCCGTAACGCCGCCATCGTATTCGAGGGTGACCGCGAGGGCGTCCACATCGAGGACACGAAGCGCGTCGACGGCCAGTGGCGCGTCGCAGGCACCTCCGGCATCGCGCTCGTCGTCACCGGGAAAGGCGAGACCATGCGCGACGCGCAAGCGCAAGCGTACGACCGCCTCGACCGGGTCATCATCCCGAACATGTACTACCGCGACGACATCGGCGACCGGTGGGTGGAGACGGACGGCGACCGCCTGCAGGCGTGGGGCTACCTCGGGCCGGCGTAGCACGCTCGTTTCCGCCGCCGTGGCGACTATCCCTCCGGCGACCGACACGACGGTCGCATGAGCGACACACCCGACGCGGCAGCGGCAGGCACGTTCGACCTCGACGGCGAGACCACCGTGAACCGGCTAGGCTTCGGCGCGATGCGCCTGTGCGGCGAGGGGATCATCGGCGCCCCCGACGACGAGGAGAACGCGCGAGCGGTCGCCCGCGCCGCCGTCGACCACGGCGTCGACTTCGTCGACACCGCCGACTCGTACGGTCCCGGTACCTCCGAGCGCATCCTGCGGGAAGCGGGCGTCGTCGACGACGCCGTCGTGGCGACGAAGGCGGGCCTACTGCGAGAGGCCGGCGGCGACTGGCTCCCCCACGGCGACCCGGACTACATCCGCAACCAGGTGCTCGTGAGCAAGGACCGCCTCGGCGTCGACACCATCGACCTGTACCAGTTCCACCGCCCCGACCCGGACACGCCGTTCGCCGACAGCGTAGCCGCGTTCGCGGAGCTGAAAGACGAGGGCCACGTGAAGCACGTTGGCCTTTCGAACGTCACCGTCGAGCAGTTGGACGAGGCGCGCGAGCACGTGGAGATCGCCACCGTCCAGAATCAGTACAACGTCGCGAACCGCGAGGACGAGGCGGTGTTGCAGGCGTGCGAGGAGTACGGGATCGGCTTCATCCCGTGGTTCCCGCTCGCCGCAGGCGACCTCGGTGCCGTGGGCAACGAACTCGCGGCGGTCGCCGACGCCCACGACGCGACCGAGCGGCAGGTCGCACTCGCGTGGCTGCTGGGTCACTCGGACGTGACGCTCCCCATCCCGGGCACCTCCAGCGTCGACCACCTCCGGGAGAACGTCGCGGCGGCGGGGCTGTCGCTCACGGAAGAGGAGGTCGCTCGACTCGCCGACGCCGGCGAGTAGGTGAGAACGGCGTCGTCCTCAGGCGGCGCGCCACGACCGCAGGTCGATCCCGACGACCGCGAACACCGCCACCAGGGCCACCAGCGACCCGACGACGAGCGCCGTACTCGGCGCGAACACGAGTCCGTAGATGAGCGCCAGGAGGGCGGTCGCGCCGACCACCATCACGACCAGGTACCGGATCAGCCAATCTTCCGCCTCTCGCTCGGTCATGTTACCCGGGAGTTGTTCGTCGATGCGGTAAAAATACGTCGGGATTGGTCGCACAGATCCGCGCACGGCGCCGGCGACCGGTTCTGCCCGGTGACTCAGATCAGTCCCGAGAGTCTCGGCCACGCCGCCCACCCCGCGAGCGCGAGCGCCAGACAGACCGCCGCGACGTCCGCTCGCCCGAACGACGCCGGCGGCGGCGTCGGATTCCACGACAGACACCGCGCACGCAGCGCGACCGCGAGGCGGTCCGTCCGCGTCAGCACGCGCCGCAGTCCCGCGGTGGCGACGACCTGAACCCGCTCGTGGAGCGGTCGCTGGTCGCCGAGACGGGCGCGCATCGCCTCGCGGACCCGCGCGAGGTCCGCCTGCAACACCGGGAGGAACCGGAACACGAGTCCCACGCCGAGGCCGAGGAGCCGGCCCACTCGACCGGGGACGAGTCGTGCGACGGCGGCCTCGGACTCGCGGACGGGCGTCGTCCGCACGTACGCCGCGACGAGCGCGAGTAGCAGCAGCGTCCGGTAGGCGGCGAGCGCCGGGTCTACCGCGGCCGACGGCTCCACCCACGGCGTCCCGAGACGGAGCGACTCCAGCACCGGCCCGACCGCGAGGAACGGGAGCACGCCACGGTACTCGGCGACGGCCACACGGACGGGCGTCGCCGAGAGCGCGAGCACCCCCAGCGTCAGCGCCGTGAGGACGGCGAGCCCTCGTGGGTCGCTGTGGGCGAACGCCGCCGCGGCGACCGCCGCCTGGACGAGCAGTTTGCTCCGCGCGTCGAGGCGGTGGGCCACGGAGTCGCCGGGTTCGTACGCGAGCATCAGTCGGGGCGGCGGACCGCGAGGTCGTCGAGTCGGTCGAGCGCCGCGTCCGGCGCCGCGTCGACGACGACGCGCCCGTCGTCGAGGACCACCAGTCGGTCGGCGACCGCCGCCACGTCCCGGAGGTCGTGCGTGACGAGGACGACGCCGGTGCCGTCGCGGTGGAGCGCTCGCAGGTGCGCCAGCACCGACTCGCGGGCCGGTTCGTCGAGCCCGGTAAACGGTTCGTCGAGCACGAGGTGTGCCGGCTCCATCGCCAGCGCACCCGCGATGGCGACCCGCTCCTGTTCGCCCCCTGAGAGCCGGTCGATCCGCTCACTGGCGCGGTCGGCCATGTTCACCGCGGTCAGCGCTTCGTCGACTCGGCGGTCCACCTCGGCGCGCGCCAGGCCGAGGTTCTCGGGGCCGAACGCCACGTCGCGGGCGACGGTGGCGGCGACGAAGCAGTCGCGCGGCTCTTGGAACACCATCCCGACGCGACTCCGGGCGGCGACGAGGTCGTCCGCGACGGGCGTGCCGTCGACCAGCACCTCACCCTCGTCGGGCGTCAAGAGGCCGTTGAAGTGGCGTACGAGGGTCGACTTCCCCGAGCCGTTCGCCCCCGCGAGGACGAGGAACTCGCCGTCGGGCACCGTCAGCGACACCTCACGGAGCGCGACCGCCGCATCGTCTCCGCGTGTCGACGCCGCACCGGACGCCGCTCCGTCGCCGTAGCGGTGGGTGAGTCCCCGCGTCTCGATCACGGCGGGGTCAGCGCGCGACGACCGCGTCGCTGCGCACGACCGCGACGGTCGCGGCGACTTTGATCGCCTCGGCGGGGACGAACGGCACCGCCGCGGCCAACAGCGCCGGCACGAGGCCGACCTCGCCGACCACCGCGTAGCCGACCGTGCCGAACGTGTATATCACGAGCGTCGCGACCGTCATCGCCCCGACGAGTCGTCCGAGTCCCGTGTCGCTCGGGTCCGCGAGGTCGCCCACCCCGTGCACCCCGAGCCCGACGACACCCGCGGCGACCGGGTACGACCAGAGGTACCCGCCCCACTGCCCGAACAGCGATCCGAGCCCGGCGCTCCCGTACGCGAACACTGGTGCGCCAACCGCGCCGGCGACGAGGTAGATACCCATCGACGCGAATCCCCAGACTGGACCGAGGAACACGCCCGCGAGGAACACGCCGAGCACCTGCAGCGTGAACGGCACCGACGTGACCGGCAGTTGGAACGACACGTACGCGAACACGCCCGTCAGCGCCGCGAACAGCGCCGACCGAGCGAGGTTGGCGACGACCTCGTCGCCGACGAGGTCTACGCCCTCCGCCGTTGTACTCATGAGAGGCTGTAAACCCAACTGGTGAATAGGGTTTACGGACTCGATCAGTCGGTTGGTTGGGCGGTCGGTCGCTCTCGGGGACGCGCCGTCTCAGGTGCGCGCTCTGGGCCAGCACGCACCCTCCGGTGGGCATTTTTATAACCACCGCCCGTACGTATTCGGGCAATGGCCGACGGCACAGACGAATCGGGCGGTCCTGACAGCGACGACCGGCCCGACGGGGGCACGGTCGTCGGCACTCCTGGCGCCACTTCTCCCGAGGAGGCGTTCGCCCGCCTCGGCAACGCGATTCGTGTGTCGGTCCTCGAGGCGCTGCACGAGCGGCAGCGGAGCGGCGACCGGAGCGACGAAGCGGTGCCGTACACGGAGCTTCGACGGGCCGTCGGCGTCGACGACAGCGGGAAGTTCGGCTACCACCTGAACCAACTGCTCGGCGAGTTCGTCGAGAAACGCCCCGGTGGCTACGTCCTCCTCGCACCCGGGCGGGAACTCGTGCGGACGATCAAGAGCGGTGCCGTCGCGACCACGGAGGGCGTCCACTCGGCGGCGACCGACGCCGCGTGCTTCCGCTGTGGCGCGCCCGTGACGGTGACGTACACCAGCGGCTACGTCGTCACCTGCTGTACGGAGTGCCGCGGCGCACTCGACTACGACCTGTTGCCGCCCGGGGCGTTGAGTTCGATCCCCCTCCCACCGGGTGCGGTCGGCGACGCCGTCGAGACGGCGCCGCGAGCACTGCTCGACCGCGCACACGGTCGGTTCTGCCACCGAGCGCGTATGTTCGGCGACGGCATCTGCCCGCGCTGCGGCGGGCAGACGACGCCGAGCATCGAGGTGTGCACCGACCACGACGCCGACACTGGCCCCTGTGAGGCGTGTTCGGTGTCGATGCCGGCGACGGTCCGCGTCACCTGTCGCGTGTGCGCCGAGGGGGGAATCTCTCCCGTGGCGTGTGTCGTGAGCCACCGTGAGCCGTTCTGGGATGCGCTCTCGGTCGCCGGGGTCGACAGGGCGGGGTACGACGCGTTCGCGACGATGCTCGGGTGGCCGATGTCGGTGCGCGACGGCGACGACGGGGCAGCGGTGGCGTACGACCTGCCCGGTCGGTCGGACGCGGTCGTCGTCGACGGCGACCTCGCGATCCGAGACGGGGTGTGACGGGTCGGTCGGGCACCCGGGGTTGGCGCCCGGTGCCGCGGAGGAGAGGTCGCTCGCTCGGTAGCTGGATGGCTCAGTAGCGCGCGGCGAGCGTCTCGAACCGGTCGAGGTCGTGGCCGTACAGCACGTCGGCGTCGTGTCTGCGCTCCAGTTCCCGCAGCGTCTCGAGGCTCTCGCGCCACTCCACCTCGCTCCACAGCAGTCCCGGCCCCAGCGGCGTCCCGTCGGCGTAGTTCGCGTCGACGTAGCACTCGTCGCCTGCGATCAGCAGCGTCCCCGCGTCGGTGTCGACCTGCGCGCCCAGTAGACCCGGCGTGTGCCCGGGCAGGTGGAGCAACTGGAAGCCGTCGGCGAGCGTGTGCCGGTGCCGCTTGATCACGCGCCAGTCGTAGTCGCCGGTGAAGTCCGACGCGAGGTAGGCGATGGATCCCTCGTTCGTGTGCGCTGAGTAGAAGGCGTACTGCAGTTCGTCCCGGTGGACGTACACAGGTGTCCCCGTCCCCGCGAACGCGTCGAGGTTGCCCGCGTGGTCGAGGTGGAGGTGGCTCATCACCACCGCGTCGACGTCGTCGACACTGTAGCCGGCGGTCGCGAGGTCGTCCGCCAGTGTGTGCTCCGCTGCGTCGTGTGCCTCGAAGGCGCCGTACAGCGGCGCGGGCCAGTAGTCGGCGGCGTCGGTCGGCACCCCAGTGTCCCACAGGTACGTCTGGCCGCCGGCTTCGACCACGGCGTTCCAGACGACGAACTCGACGCGCTCGTGCTCGGGGTTCGGCTCGGCCGCACTCGCCATCGACGCGCCGTCGACGACGTACGCCTGATCCGCGCGGACACGCCCGCGATCCAGAAGGGTGACCTTCGGCATGAGTTACACTTCGAGCCGCGCGGGCAAGAATCCGCCCCCGCTGTGGTCGACGACGTGCACTCCCTCTCGACGACGAGCACGCTCCCCGGCGACACGCGGGAGGACTGCAGTCCTCGCGTCGTCGGTGGACCGCCAGCGCCGCACGTCGGCGGTCGCGAGGGCGTGTTTCAGCACCGAAGGCGCCGCAGTCCTCGTGTTTCGACCGACCGTTTCGACCGTTTCGGCGGGGGAACCGGAGCGGTCACGTCGCCCGCGAGGCCTGGTCGTGCAACGGTGCGAAACCGTCGCGCAGCACCGCGAAACGGTCTGAAACGACTGTGGGGGGTTTTATTCTCCCCTCTCATCGGGGAAGATGCCATGTCAGGAACGCCATCGCGAGCGGAATACGGTCCGAGGACGCCTCTAGGGGGCGTCGCGGACGCCGACTCGCTCGTCCTCGCCGCGCCGTCTCCCACAGGGGGCAGTTGCCCGTGCACGAGAGAGGCACACGACGGGACGGCCACGGCGTCGAGGGCGGGCGGGTTCCTGCGCGTGGCGTTCACCCGAGGCGGGCGCGAGGTGCCCGACACGTGGGGTGATGCTGCCGCGGCTGGCGACGCGGACGTTTGCGTCGTCGACGCGACGCCCTGCCCGACCGCCGGCGACGACCGTGGGGTGGTCACCGTCGCGGCGGCCGGGCCAGGGAACCTCACCGACCTCGGCGTCCGGATCACCGACGTACTGGCCGATATGGGGGAGCACGCGGAGGGGGGAGCCGGCCCGGTCTGCTGTCTCGGGTCGCTCACCGCGCTGCTCCAGTACGTCGACACCCGGCGTGCCTACCGATTCGTGAACGCGGTGATGACACGCGTGGCGACCCACGGAGGGACCACGCACGCACACATCGTCCCCGCGGTCCACGACCGGCAGGCGGTCGACACCATGGCGTCGCTGTTCGACCTCGTCGTCGAGCCGTCGATGGACGGCGACGGACTCGAGGTCGTCCGCAGCCGATACCGCTGAACCGGGACGACCGAACCTCTCACGTTATCCAACCGTTTCACACGAAACCGCAGTACGTAGCCGCCGTTGCAACGGTCAGTTTCGATATCGTTTCGGACTGTTTCGACCGTTTCGTTCGCGCACAGCCGGCGAGAAAGGGTTAAGCCCCTGCCGGCGAAGCGAGAAAACAACAGGGGGATGTGTGCGAGCACGAACAGCGGGCCAACGGGTCCGACACTGACCGTCGTCGCGGCGTTGATCCTCCTCGGTTCGGTGGTCGGGGGGGCCGTGGCAGTCACGGCGCCGGACGACGTGTCGCTGTCGGCGGGCGAGATGACCGTCACCGAGAGCGGCTTCGCCGACCGGAACGTGGTCCTTGAACGCGACGGTGCGGTGTACCTCTGGGCCGACGAACCCGCCCGCTTTTCGATGCTGCTCGAGACTGGCAGCGGCGACGGCGAGGGGTACTACGAGGCGTGTCTCCGCTCGCGAAGGGCCGACGGAACGACCCGTGAGATCGCTTGTGAGTCGCTCGTGTTGTCCGGCGGCAGCACGACCGAAGTGACGTTCCAGGTGGACTCCTGGACGCGCGACGGAACCGGGCCGCGAACCGTCGAGGCGGTCGTCACCGCCGAGACGCTCGACGCCGAGGTGGCGGTGAACGTCTCCCACGACGTCGTGGTGATCCGCAAAGACGCCGACCCCGACGGCGACGGCGCGAGCACGCGCCGCGAGGTCGCCGCCGGGACGGACTTCGCCGTCGCCGACACGGACGGCGACGGACTGCTCGACGGCCTCGAACTCGACACGTACGGCACCGACCCGCTGGTCGCCGACACGGACGGCGACGGCCTCTCCGATGGTCGCGAGGTCGAGGACACCCGGACGAACCCCACCGGGACCGACACGGACGGCGACGGCCTCTCCGACCACCGGGAGGTGACAGACACCGGGACGAACCCCACGGCGGTCGACACCGACGGTGACGGCCTCCAAGACGGTCGCGAGGTGCGCGTCCACGAGACGGATCCCACGGCGGTCGACACCGACGGCGACGGCCTCGTCGACGGACGCGAGGTGACCGTCCACGACACGAACCCGCTGGTCGCAGACACCGACGACGACGGGCTCACCGACGCCCACGAAATTCACGGCACCCTGACGAACCCGAACGCCGTCGACACCGACGGCGACGGCCTCCAGGACGGTCGCGAGGTACACGAGACGCGGACGGACCCGACTGATGCCGACACGGACGGCGACGGTGTGCCGGACGGGCGCGAAGTCGGCGAGTACGACACCGACCCGCTCGTGGTCGACACCGATGGCGACGGACTCCGGGACGGTCGCGAACTGAACGCGTTCGGCACCGACCCGCTGTCGGCAGACAGCGACGGTGACGGCGTCCCCGACGCCCGCGAGGTGGAGTCGGGGCCGGTGCCCCCGTGGGTGTCGGTGCACGCGTCGCTGCTCGCGGCAACGCTAGGGCCGCTCGTCCTCGGCGGCGTCGGGTGGCTGACGCGCGACCGGTGGCTCCCGCGGGTGCCAGACCGGGTCCGGACGGCCGTCCGAGACGACCCCGCCGTGCGGAACCTCGCGGCGGCGTTCCCGTCGAACCGCGTCGAGTCGGTCCGCGACGCGCTCGCCGGCGTCGGTCGCCGGATCAGGTCGGCGGCACACGCCGCTCGCGTGGCGGCCGTCGACCCCGGCGGGGAGGCGGTGACGCCGCCGGAAGCCGACGGTGGTCGCTCCGTCGTGACCGACCCGAGCGACGGGGGTACGACGACCGACGGCGCGACTGTGGCCTCGACGCCCGACGACGACACACGCGACGCAGCGACGGCGAACGGGTCGGCGTCGGCGGTCGACGGCGCGGGGGCCGACCGCGTGTTGACCCCCGAGGAGGAGGTCACGGCGGTGCTGTCTGCCAACGGTGGTCGGCTGAAGCAGTCTGAGATCGTCGAGCGGACGGGCTGGTCCAAGTCGAAGGTGAGCCGGACGCTCTCGCGCATGGACGAGGCGGGGGAGGTCGAGAAGACGACGATCGGTCGCGGAAACGTGATCTCGCTGCCCGAGCACGCGCCCGACGGCGCCCGCTCGCCGTTCGACGACGAGTGAGCCCGGTGCGTGGTGGTCACTCCCGAGGCGGGAGTCTCGTCTCGGCGATTTCGAGGAGTCCCTCGCGAACGGCGACGAGCAGTCGCTCGTCCAACGGCCGGTCGGCCCAGCCGTCTGGGAGGTCGTCGCTCGACAGGTCGTCCAGCGCCGCTGCGACCTCGGCGTGGACGGACCGCCCGTGGTCGCCGCACTCGGGGCACGAGCGGATGACGTACTGGACTCGGTAGTCGCGCTCGACGGTCGCTCGACAGTACGGACAGACGTACGTCTCCGGCACGACACTCAGTTCGGGCGCGTGCCACTCGGGCGTTTCGGGTGGTTCGGGTGAGAGTGGCGGTGCGGGTCGCCGGCGCCGACAGACACAACTCGGCTGGCCTCGCGTACTCGACCGTGCCGCCCGCTCCGTCTTCCACCGACGACGCGCCGAGCATCAGGCTCGTCCGCCACGCCACGCTCCTCGTCTCGCTCGGCGGGACGACGCTGCTCGTCGACCCGATGCTCGGCGACGCCGGCGTCGACCCGCCCGTCCAGAACACGCCCAACGACCGGCGCAACCCCTTGGTCGACCTGCCCGACGTGGACCTCGCACACGACGCCGTGCTCGTGACCCACCGCCACAACGACCACTTCGACGACGCCGCCCGCGAGCGCATCGAAGCAGACACCCCGCTGGTCGTCCACCCCGACGAGGCCGACGCCTTCCGCGAGGAGGGGTTCACCGACGTTCGGCCGCTCGACGGCGAGGTGTCCGTCGATGGGCTGACCCTCTCACCGACGCCCGCGCGCCACGGCCACGGCGACCTCGCCGAGGCGATGGCGCCGGTGACGGGTGCGCTCCTCCGCGGCAGCGACGACGAGTCGACCGTCTACCTCGCGGGCGACACGGTGTGGTACGAGGGAGTCACCGACACGCTCGCCACCGCCGCCCCGGACGTCGTCGTGGTGAACGCCGGCGCGGCCCAGTTCGTCGAGGGCGACCCGATCACGATGGACGCCGAGGGCGTCCGCCGGACCCGCGAGGCCGCGCCCGCAGACGCGACGGTCGCGGCGGTCCACCTCGACGCCATCAACCACTGCCTCCTGACGCGCGCCGACCTCCGCGAGCGCGTCGACGGCGTCGCTGTCCCCGACGACGCCGAGTCGATTCGACTCGACTGAGCCAGTCGCGAGTCGCTCGTCTGCGATACCGATTGGGCCGTCGGTCCCCGTTCTACGGTGGGAATCGAAACGCTCGTCTGTTCGTTCGAGCGTCACTCACCGATCGCAGCCAGTACGTCTCGGAGTCGCTCGCGGTGGAACGCCACCGCTTCGGCCCCGTCCACCTCCGGGTAGCGAGGGCGGGTCACGACGCCCGCGCTGTCGACGGCCGACTCGACGACGGCGACCAGTCGATAGCCATCCGGCACGGACGGAAGCGGTCGCCTCGCCCGGTAGGCGCGTCGGAACGCCTCTGTGAGTCGTTTGCCGTCGTCGACGTACCAATCGCACACGAGGTGTTCCACCTTCGCGACGGCGAGGCCCGGGTCGGCGGCGAGAGAGTCCCCCCAGTCGAGCACCGCCGACACCGCGCCGTCGTCGACGAGCGCGTTCCCGGGACGCAGATCCCACGGGTACAGCAGCGCGGGCGGCGACGCGGGTACCGCATCGCAGGTCGCGGCGACGGCCTCGCGGAGTTGCGGGCGGAGGTCGTCGAACGCCGCAGGCAGTGCGTCGACGCCGGCGTCGGCGTACGCCCGGAGCCACCGCGGCCACGACTGTCGACCGTCGGCGGGGTCGACCCGTAACAGCGACCCCGGGTCGGACGCGTCTACGACGGTAGCCCACGGAGCGGCGCCGACGCCGAGCGCACCGAAGCCGTCGAACGCGAACGACTCGTGGAGTTGGGCGAGGGCGTCGCCGAAGGTCCGTGCGACGGTGCACTGTTGCGGCGGCCCGAGTGAGGTGAACCGTGTGTGGAGGTCCGCCCCCGGCGCGTGCTCGGTGATCACGTAGCCCCGACCGGCGTCGGTGAGCGATCCGCCGGCGAGGACGGCAGGTGTCGGGACGCTCGTTCGAGCACGGATGGCACGCGCGAGCGCCACTTCCGTCCGGAAGCCAGCCGCGTCGGCGATCTGGACGACGACGCTCGCCGGCGCGTCGTCGTCACCGAATCGGACGACGACCGTCCGTTTCCTGTTCCCCGTGTCGACCGCTCGGAGGTTGTCGACAGGGCGGCCTGGGTACGTCCGATGGACCGCGTCGACGACGGGGTCGGTGGAGCCACCATCGCGGCGGGCGTCGTCATCGTTGTCGTCGCCCTCGCCGCTCGACGGATCGGTCATCGTCGGCGCAGGAGGTCGGGGAGTTCCGTCAGCGACGCGAGCACGTGCTCGGGGGCGAACGGCGCCGGGTCTGGGCGGCCGTCGCTCGTGGTCGGGTACTCCGTCCACCGACCGGGAACCCACGCGGCAGCCAACCCCGCACCCTGCGCCCCGGCGACGTCGTGCTGGAGGGAGTCGCCCACGTACAGCGTCTCGGCGGTGTCGACGCCGAGGAGGTCGCACACGCGGTCGAACGCGTCCGGGTGGGGCTTGCGCCGCTCCATGTCGCCGGCGTACACGACCGCATCGAGCAACTCCGACAGCCCCAGCGCAGCGATTTTGGGCGACTGTCGCCACTCGGGGCCGTTCGTCACCACCGCCACCGGGCCGGTCTCTCGTGCCGCCGTCAGCGCCTCCCGTGCGCCGGGTGTGAACGACACCGCGCCGTGGTCGATGGACGCCAGCAACGCCGTCGCCAGCGCGTCCGCGTCCACGTCGCTGCGACCGTGTCGCGCCGCGACGACGGTGAACCCGGCGGCGAAGTAGGCGTGTTCGGCGTTCGGCTCCGGCGGCCCCGTGAGCGCCGCCCACAGGTCCGCGGGCTCCCCGAACTTGTCGACGTCGGCGCGGGCGAACGCTCGTCGGTACAGGTCGTCGGGGTCCTGGTCGCGCCGACAGACGGTGTCGTCGAGGTCGAACGCGACCGCGGTGTATCGACCCGTGCTCATGGGGAGCGTGGGCGTCGAACGCGCAAAACCCGTTCGGCGCCGAAAGCACTCGAAAGGCGGTGTGGTCGTCCCCGGCGTCGGCCGGTCGGCTCCCCCGCGGCTGTGAAGCACTCGCAAACTGGTGTGGTCGAGCGGGCGGACCCTCTGACACCGGTTTGCGAGTGCTCGCCGCTCGGGAGGGCGGGGGTGGGTCGCTGCGGCTGGCTCTCGCGTATATTATATCGATATCGATCTCTAGCTAGGAGGAGGAGGAGGAGGAGCACGAGGTGCTAGAAATCGCTAGCTTCAGGCAGTGGTCGCGATTGGGAGCTATCGGCTCGGTGCTAGTTTAAATGCCACTCACTCCGCCGGGGGTTCGACGAGCGGGCCTCTCCCCACATCCGAACGGTCGAAGCACTCGAAATCCGGTGTCAGAGGGTGGGAGCACGACGGACCGCTCCGGAGCGTTCCCCACCACCTCCGACGTCTCTCGGTGTCGTCGTCGTATCCGCTGAACGTGTTGCAATCGGGCCGTTCGGCGGTTCTGGCGCCGTTCACACCTCAGTCCGCACACGTCGAGCACTCGCAAACCGGTGTCGCGAGTCGCGTCGCCGTCGACGAGGATGCACCCGTCGACCCGTGTCGCGAAAAGCACTCGAAAACTGGTGTGTGTCGGGCTGGTCGCCGCCACCGAACGGGTCGTCGCCGACGGTACAGGGCCCGCCAGTCGACTGGGGCACCCTGATTCGGACCGGCCGATCTGCGTCGATCGGTTCACCATCTGGACCGGGCCGTTCACTCACCACACGCTCCCCCGCTCGCACGGGCGATGGAACACGGATCGGTCCTCGGGAAGCACTCGCAAACTGGTGCTGATCGGTGGTGAACGCGGGCAGACACCTCCGTGCTGTCGGCCACTCGTCGCATCCGCCTTCGTTCGCAGCATCCGGCTCAGTCTGCAACCGCTGCTCTCACGCTCGACGTTCGCTCCCGCTCTCCACAGCCGCACCCGCTCGCAGAGCACTTGCAGCATCCGCACCCACTCGCAGAGCACTCGCAACCCCCCGGTGGAACACTCGAAAGCACGCGAAAGCACTCGCACTTCCACAGGCTTATCAGCAGGCTACTCTCAGAGGTGGGTGCGACATGGGGTCGAGCTCGATATTCGAAGACGACGTGGAGATCATCCGGAACGCTGATCTCTTTACAGAGGAGCACACGCCAGCGGAGATTCTCTGCCGCGACGAGGTGATGCAAGACTACGTGAACGCGCTCAAGCCCGTGTACAAGGGGAGGCCGCCGCGAAACGCGTTCTTGTACGGCGACACCGGGGTCGGGAAGACGGCGGCGACGAAGTACCTGCTCCAGGAGCTTGACGCCGACATCGACTCACGCAACGCCGACTCGCCGGGCGACGAGCGGGGGTTCACCTACGTCCGCGTGAACTGCCAGAACCTCGCGCCCGCCGACGGCACCGCCTCGTCGTACCAGGTCGCAATCGCGCTCGTGAACGAGTTGCGCGACGGCGAGACGGTGTCCTCGACGGGGTACGCGGCGAGGGAAGTGTACGAGATGCTGTACGACGAACTCGACGACATCGGCGGCACCGTCCTCATCGTGCTCGACGAGGTCGACCGTGTCGGCGAGTCCGACACCCTGCTGTACGACCTCCCGCGTGCGCGCGACATCGGCTACGTGGAGAACACGCGCATCGGGCTCATCGGCATCTCCAACGACTACACGTTCCGATCGAACCTCTCCCCCAAGGTCCGCGACACGCTGTGTGAGACGGAGATCAAGTTCCCCGCCTACACCGCCGAGGAACTGGAGGAGATCATCGAGGCGCGCGCCGAACGCGCCCTCCACTCGGACACGTACGGGAAGGAGGTGCTGTCGCTGTGTGCCGCCCTCGCGGTCCGCAACTCCTCGGGGAGCGCGCGGCGCGCGATGGACCTGCTGAAGCAGGCCGCCGAACACGCCGAGAACGAGGGCCACGTCCCCATCGAACCCGACGACGTGTACGCCGCCAAGGAGGAACTCGACTACGGCGACATGGTCGAGTCCGTCGCCGACCAGGACCAGCACAAACAGTTGATCCTGTCTGCGGTCGCCCGCCTCGACGCCGACGGTCGCACGCCGGTCAGGACGAAGGCGATCCACGCGGCGTACCGACGGCTCGCGCAGGCCGCCGGCGACGACCCGCTGAGTCAGCGCGGGATGTACAACCACCTCACTCGACTGGACATGCTCGGGTTCCTCCACTCCTATCAGAACAACGAGGGACTGCGCGGTGGCCAGTACAACACCTACGAACTGTCGGAGGCGCTCACCGTCGCGCAGGTCGAGGACGCCATCGACGAGTCGGAACTCCCGCTTGACGGCGTTACGCTCGACGTCGAGCGGATCCTCCGCGACGCCGGACTGGCCGACACCTGAACCCGGCGCCGTTCGACTCCACGTCTCCTCGGCCTCCTCACCTCGATGTGTCCAGATGGCGATACCCCATCGTCTCGACGCCGTCAGGCGATGAACACCGGTTTTCGAGTGCTCCCAGCTGGCGACGCTGCGCTCGCGACAGTCATCCACGTCACCCTCCGTGTTCAGTCACTCCTGACTCACCACTCACCACTCTCTCCTCACTCACGCGCACTCGTGTGTGCGCACACGAGACCAAGTTGCCGGCTCCGGCTCCCCCAGTCGCGTCGATTCCGTCACCGTGTACAGTGTGATTCGTTCGGTTCGGCGGTCGGCGTCACCGATTGCGGCCGACCGCGAGCACAGCGCCGACACCAGGTTCCGCCGGAGTTCGGTATCGTCGTTCCACCTGACCACCTCGAGGTACTTTCGCCAACGTGCGCTGGGGTACCCCGTTCCCAACCCGCCCGTCGGGGTCGACTCGCGCGCGTCGGCGATCAACGCCACCTCCTCGCCAGTGTCGAGCGTCCCGACGGCGACGTACCGGACGTCCTCGTCGGGCGGGTACGGCGCGAACATGTCCCACCGAGCGCTCTCCGGTGTCACGCCGACGTCGGTGTCGTCTGGCACGTCGACGTAGCCGAGCGCCGCCGCGTTCCACACCAACACCACGGTGAGGAGTGCGGCAGCCGCGACCCGACCGACGCGTCCGATTGACGCGACGGAGACACGACCGGCCACCCACTTCGACCCGACCATCGGACCCGATCTGTCGTCCTCTGCCGATAGCACACTCGCCCGAGCACGCGTACGCACGTCGTGCAGACTTCCGAGACTGCTGGGTCCGAGACAAAGCGGGCCTCCGGCCTCGAGTCGTGGCCGCCTCGCGGTCCAGAGCCGTGGTAGGTGGCCTCCGAAGAGGGCGAGTGTGCCGGCTTCGGCGCGGGTGGTCACCCACGCGCTCGCCCGTCTCGACCGTCGTTCGACGGCGTCCCACACCTCCGTCGGCAGGTGCGGGAGCAGCGCGGCCACGCTCACCGCGGGAAACAGTCCGACACCGAGCGTGAGCGCCATCCCGAGGTGCGCGGTCGCGAACAGGCCGACGGCTGCCGTACGGGCCCGACCGGTGGTCACAACTAGCGCCGGCGAACAACACAACAGCACCAGCCAGCCGACCCCGAGTATCGGCAGCAGTTCCGAGGAACCGGCGAGCAGGCCACCGAACAGGACGGTGAAGGAGTCGAGGCTGAACACCATCTGTATCGCGGTCCCGCTCGGCCACGCGTCGCCGCGCAGTTTCACGACGGCGTTGACGCCGTAGAGGATCACTGGCTGGAGTACCAAGGCGACGGCGGCTGGATGGATCACCCCGCTGCGGTCGTCGGCGGTCGACGCCGCGTCTCGCGCCCACGCGCCGAGCCCACTCCCGAGCGGGAGGAACACCGCCCACAGCAGGGTCCGGCGCAGTAGGGAGTCGCCGCCGTTCAACACGAACGGGTTGCGCGCGTGGAGCGACGCCAACAGGAGCAGCGAACAGACCGCAGCCACTCGTGTGCGATACCCCACCAGTAGACACGTCGCCGCGACTCCTGCGGCCACGAACAACAGCGCGGTCCACCACACCTCGCCGAACAGTGCATGAGCAGACAGTCGGCCCGCGAGCGGGTATCGATCGAGGAGGAGCGTTCGAGGCAGGACGCCCGCGTCCGTGTAGAAGAACCCTAGCCATCGGGCGCGCAGCGACAGGTCGACGAGGATCAGTGCCCCCAGCGCGACGCGGAGTGCGACCAGCGCGCGCGGGTCGACCGTCAGCCGGTCTGCCGCTGCCTCGCGGAGGCTGCGACCGGCTGATGCGACCAGTGGGTGGAGGGCCACACTCGCGGCGAACCGGTCACTGCGTTGAATACTTTGTGACGTTCGGCGCGGAGTCGACCGCTCGACCGGATCTGGCGGATCGTGCCACGTAGACCCACGAGGACGCCTCCCTCGGCGCCTTCGAGACGACGGCCTTTTATGTTCCCCTGCCATTCGATGTGATGTGAAGCGCGCCGCGGTCGGCGCGGCGACACGTGATGAGGATTCCGCCCCTGCGGTCCGCCGCAAGACGGTATCTGATGTGAGCCCCGATAGTTCGGTGACATCTGGTCGGTTCCACGATGTCGCCACGATATGACCCGCCACCCCCTCCCTTCACGGGGAGGAACATTCCGGTTGATCCTGCCGGAGGTCATTGCTATCGGAGTCCGATTTAGCCATGCTAGTCGCACGGGTTTAGACCCGTGGCGGAAAGCTCAGTAACACGTGGCCAAGCTACCCTACAGATCGTGATACCCTCGGGAAACTGAGGACAATTGCGAATACTGCTCCCATGTTTGAACACAGGGAGCGGGAAACGCTCCGGCGCTGTAGGATGCGGCTGCGGCCGATTAGGTAGACGGTGGGGTAACGGCCCACCGTGCCAATAATCGGTACGGGTTGTGAGAGCAAGAACCCGGAGACGGAATCTGAGACAAGATTCCGGGCCCTACGGGGCGCAGCAGGCGCGAAACCTTTACACTGCACGACAGTGCGATAGGGGGACTCCGAGTGCGGAGGCATAGTGCCTTCGCTTTTGTGCATCGTAAGGTGATGCACGAATAAGAGCTGGGCAAGACCGGTGCCAGCCGCCGCGGTAACACCGGCAGCTCGAGTGATGACCGATTTTATTGGGCCTAAAGCGTCCGTAGCCGGCCGGGCAAGTTCGTCGGGAAATCTACCAGCTCAACTGGTAGGCGTCCGGCGAATACTGTTCGGCTTGGGACAGGGAGACTCAAGGGGTACGTCCGGGGTAGGAGTGAAATCCCGTAATCCTGGACGGACCACCGATGGCGAAAGCACCTTGAGAGAACTGCTCCGACGGTCAGGGACGAAAGCTGGGGTCTCGAACCGGATTAGATACCCGGGTAGTCCCAGCTGTAAACGATGTTCGCTAGGTGCGACGCAGACTACGAGTCTGTGTTGTGCCGTAGGGAAGCCGAGAAGCGAACCGCCTGGGAAGTACGTCCGCAAGGATGAAACTTAAAGGAATTGGCGGGGGAGCACTACAACCGGAGGAGCCTGCGGTTTAATTGGACTCAACGCCGGACATCTCACCAGCTCCGACTGTTCGAATGACGCTCAGTGTGATGAGCTTAGCAGACGATCAGAGAGGAGGTGCATGGCCGCCGTCAGCTCGTACCGTGAGGCGTCCTGTTAAGTCAGGCAACGAGCGAGACCCGCGCTCTTAATTGCCAGCATGTCCCTTGTGGACGATGGGTACATTAGGAGGACTGCCGCCGCCAAGGCGGAGGAAGGAACGGGCAACGGTAGGTCAGTATGCCCCGAATGAGCTGGGCTACACGCGGGCTACAATGGTCAGGACAATGGGTTCCTACCCCGAGAGGGGACGGTAATCTCACAAACCTGGTCGTAGTTCGGATTGTGGGCTGAAACTCGCCCACATGAAGCTGGATTCGGTAGTAATCGCGTGTCACAAGCGCGCGGTGAATACGTCCCTGCTCCTTGCACACACCGCCCGTCAAAGCACCCGAGTGAGGTCCGGATGAGGCCTGGGTTGCCAGGTCGAATCTGGGCTTCGCAAGGGGGCTTAAGTCGTAACAAGGTAGCCGTAGGGGAATCTGCGGCTGGATCACCTCCACAGAACGGGACTGGGCCGACGCGCCCAGCCCACCTAGAGGTCTTCGTGGCGCTCGTGGTCGCGACCAGACACCTTCGAACTATCGGGGCTCGTCAGACCTCGTTGGTACTTCGAACAGGGTTCGATTCCCTGTGGGTCACTGCCGTACCGCGATTCGAATCGTGCCCCTTAAGTGTGGCACGACGAGATGAACTGGTACACACGATCGATGCACCATTCCGCGAGAGCGGGAATGGGAAGGGTCGATGTACGCTCCCGTGACACCCACGGGACGTGCGATGACGGCCGTATGTACGTGCAATCCAGACACCCACTGAACCCGATTCATCGGGTCCATTGGGTTCCACTCAGTATTGGCTACTGTGCCAGCTGGTGGATGGCTCGGCTCGAGAGCCGACGACGGACGTGCCAAGCTGCGATAAGCCGTAGGGAGCCGCATGGAGGCGAAGAACTACGGATCTCCGAATGGGAATCCCTCTACAATTGCTTTGCGCAATGGGGAACGCTCCGAATTGAAACATCTCAGTAGGAGCAGGAAGAGAAATCAATCCGAGATGTCGTTACTAACGGCGAGTGAACGCGACACAGCTCAAACCGAAGCCCTCACGGGCAATGTGGTGTTCGGGCTGATATCAAGCGGATTGGATCGACGAGAAGTCTCCTGGAACGGAGCACGATACAGGGCGACAGTCCCGTATCGTCGATACATTCCGCGGATCAGTTCCCAGAGTAGCGGGGGTTGGATATCCCTCGTGAATATCTCAGGCATCGACTGAGAAAGCTAAACACTCCTCGAGACCGATAGCGAACAAGTAGCGTGAGCGAACGCTGAAAAGCACCCCGAGAAGGGCGGTGCAATAGGGCCTGAAATCAGTTGGCGATTGAGCGATGGGGCTTGAAAGGCCCCTCACAGAATGACCGAGACGCGAGTCTCCAGTAAGACGTGAGGGGAGCCGAAGTCCCATCGTGCGTTTTGAAAAACGAACCAGGGAGTGTACTTCTCCGGCGAGTCTAACTCGATTATCGAGGAAGGCGCAGGGAAACCGACAAGGCCGCAGCATTGCGAGGGCCGCCGTGTTCAAGCGCGGGGAGTCGAAGAGGTACGACCCGAAACCGAGTGATCTACTCCGAGGCAGGATGAAGCGTGCCGAAAGGCACGTGGAGGTCCGTTAGCGTTGGTGTCCTACAATACCCTCGCGTGATCTTGGAGTAGGGGTGAAAGGCCCATCGAACTCGGCAACAGCTGGTTCCGACCGAAACATGTCGAAGCATGACCTCTCCTGAGGTAGTTCGTGCGGTAGAGCCACCGATTGGGAGACCCGCCTCCGAGAGGAGTCGGCCTCCCTGTCGAACTCCGAACGTACGAACGCCGCTGACGGAGGGAGTCCGGTGTCCCGGGGTAAGCTTGGGCACCGTGAGGGGAACAACCCAGAGTTAGGTTAATGACCCAAAATGTGGATTAAGTGTAATCCTCTGAAGGTAGTCTTGAGCCCTAAACAGCCGGGAGGTGAGCTTAGAAGCAGCTACCCGCTAAGAAAAGCGTAACAGCTTACCGGCCGAGGTTCAAGGCGCCCAAAATGATCGGGACTCAAATCCACTTCTGATACCTAACCGCCCTCTTCACCGAGGGATCGTGTAGGTCGGCGTACTGTGCGGATGGAAGCTCGGGCGAGAGCTCGCGTGGACCGCTCAGTAACGACAATCCTGGTCACAGTAGCAGCGATATTCGGGTGAGAACCTCGAAGGCCTAAAGAGTAAGAGTTCCTCGGCACTGCCAATCAGCCGAGGGTTAGCCGATCCTAAGTCCGGCCGTAATTCGAACCGGACGAACGGGCAACTGGTTAATATTCCAGTGCTACCACGCACTGAAAGTCGACGCCTCCGCAACCATCGTGCCGGGCACTCGCCCGGTCGAATCAGCGAATTCCGTGGAAGCCGTAATGGCACGAAGCGGAAGAAGCCTGAAACAGCGCAAGACGGTGTTAGCAGGGGCCCGTGAAAAGACGAGCGTGGTACTCGTATCGAGATCCGACACAGGTACTCTGGCAGAGCAAGCCAAGGCCGACGGGAGCAACCGACGTTAGGGAATTCGGCAAGTTAGTCCCGTACGTTCGCAATAAGGGATGCCTGCCCTCTACGGGGCAGGTCGCAGTGACTCGGTGGCTCCGACTGTCTAGTAACAACACAGGTGACCGCAAATCCGTAAGGACTCGTACGGTCACTGAATCCTGCCCAGTGCAGGTATCTGAACACCTCGTACAAGAGGACGAAGGACCTGTCAACGGCGGGGGTAACTATGACCCTCTTAAGGTAGCGTAGTACCTTGTCGCTTCAGTAGCGACTCGCATGAATGGATCAACGAGAGCCACACTGTCCCAACGTTGGGCCCGGTGAACTGTACGTTCCAGTGCGGAGTCTGGAGACCCCCAAGGGGAAGCGAAGACCCTATAGAGCTTTACTGCAGGCTGTCGCTGAGACGTGGCCGCTGACGTGCAGGATAGGTAGGAGTCATTACACAGGTACCCGCGCTAGCGGGCCACCGAGACATCACTGAAATACTACCCGTCAGTGGCTGCGACTCTCACTCCGGGAGGAGTACACCGGTAGCCGGGCAGTTTGACTGGGGCGGTACGCGCTCGAAAAGATATCGAGCGCGCCCCAAGATTTCCTCACGCGGGACAGGAACCCGCGGAAGAGCGCAAGAGCACAAGGAAGTCTGACAGTGTCATTCCAAGCGAGTGACGCTGACGCGAAAGCGTGGTCTAGCGAACGGATCAAGGGCCTCAATGGCCCGGATTTACGACAGAAAAGCTACCTTAGGGATAACAGAGTCGTCACGCGCAAGAGCACATATCGACCGCGTGGCTTGCTACCTCGATGTCGGTTCCCTCCATCCTGCCCGTGCAGAAGCGGGCAAGGGTGAGGTTGTTCGCCTATTAAAGGAGGTCGTGAGCTGGGTTTAGACCGTCGTGAGACAGGTCGGCTGCTATCTATTGGGGGTGTTACGGTACTTGACGAGAACGTTCGTATAGTACGAGAGGAACTACGAATGGTTGCCACTGGTGTATCGGTTGTCCGAGAGGGCAGCTGCCGAGAAGCTACGCAACACGGGGTAAGAGCTGAACGCATCTAAGCTCGAAACCCACTTGGAAAAGAAGTACCACTGAGGTCACTCGTAGAAGACGAGTTCGATAGACTCGGGGTGTACGCGTCGAGGCAACGAGACGTTTAGCCCGCGAGCACTAACAGACCAAGCCACACTCATATACTGGAGCCCGATGTTCCGTTGAATCGGGTTCAGGTGCTAACTGGATTGCACGTACATATCGGCCGAAGACCGACGTTGGCACACATCGGATCGTTCCCGATGGTCGGCCTTCGGGCGGCCATAGCGGCGGGGCACCACCCGTACCCATCCCGAACACGGAAGTTAAGCCCGCCAGCGTTCCGGCCAGTCCTGGAGTGCGAGAGCCTCTGGAAACACCGGTTCGCCGCCCACCACTCATAGCAAGCAATTGGAAAGCCCACCAGCACACGCGTGCTGGTGGGCTTTCTTCATTTACAGACACACGCACGTACGTTACTACACTCGACAGCGACAGCGCCCGCGATCACCCTGGACAGGTCACTCGCGGACGGAGTGTGACGACGGGGGTCGTACACGGGCGCTCGACCCGCGGCTCACAGGAGCAGTGAGACGAGCGCCAGCACGAGGAACGCGATCACGAGCCACTTGGCGATGGTCATGCTCACCCCCGCGACGCCGCGCGCCCCGAAGACGGCGGCGACGACCGCGAGGACGAAGAACACGAGCGCGTACTGCAGGAACTCGCCGGTGAGTTGGATCAGTGTGACAGGCGAGACGGTCGGTACGAGGAGTTCCAACACGGGTACTCCCAAGGATCGGTCGACACCGACATTGTAACCGGTCACGTACGACGAGGGTGAGCGCGCCGCGTCGAGCGTAAGCCGAACCTGTCCACCGACCGGCAGACGCGAGCGACCGCTCAGCGGTCGAGCGAAGAGAGAAGTGCTCCGGCAGGGATTTGAACCCTGGTCATTGCCGTGAGAGGGCAATATGATTGGCCGGACTACACCACCGGAGCGCGGTGATGCACTACCTGAGTGCACTCACAGCTATGGCTGTAGACAGTAAAACGGTGTCGGTTCGACGCCGCCGTGTGTGGATTTCACGTGTCCCTCGCTCCCACCGGACGACCGAGGCAGACTGGACGCGGGGCGCCGGCAGAGGGGTGCGCGTGCGGAAGTCGATCAGGCGGCGTCGGAAAGCGCGGTCCCGAGGTCGCTGGCCCACCGGAGTAACCGCTCGTCGGAGCCGAACGCCCCGGCTACTTGGACGCCGACGGGGAGGCCGTCGACCTCGCCCGCGGGGAGACCGACCGTCGGGAGGCCAGCGTGGGTCCACGGGAGGTTCATCACGGGGTCGCCGGTGTCGTCGATTCCCTCGGGCGCGGGACCGGGCGCCGCGGGTGCGACCCACGCGTCCACGTCGTGGTCGGCGGCGCGGGCGGCGAGCGTCCGGCGCAGTTCCGCGCGGCCACGCCGGCCACGGACGAGCGCCGAAACCGGCGCCTGTCGCCCCTCCTCGATGAGTTCCGCGGTCGCGTCCGCGTAGCGATCCGGGTACGCGGTGTACCAGTCACCGTGTGCGAGCGCGGCGTCGGCGGCGACGAGCGTGTCGTGGCGTTCGTTCACGGCGTCGATGTCGTCGAAGGCGGGAACGTTGACGAGGTCGTAGCCGGCGCGCGCGAGCGCGTCGATGGCCGCGTCGAACGCGTCTCGGCCGACGGCAGTCGCCTGGTCGAGGTACGGGCCGTCGGGGACGCCGAGCGTCGGGCGTGCCGCCGCCGAGTCCGTCCCGTCGTCGTCCCACCCGTCGAGGAGCACCGACGCCGCGAGTCGCGCGCCGGCGACGTCGCGCGTGAAGAACCCGACGTGGTCGACGGACGTCGACAGGGGGATGACGCCGTCGGTCGGGATGCGACCGAACGTCGGCTTGTACCCGACGACGCCACAGAAGGCCGCCGGGCGGATGACCGACCCGACTGTCTGGGAGCCGAGCGCGAGCGGCGTCGTCCCGTTCGCGACGGCCGCGGCAGAGCCGCTGGATGAGCCTCCCGGCGTGTGGTCGAGGTCGTGGGGGTTGCGCGTCGGCCCCGGTTCGAAGTACGCGAACTCGGTCGTGTGGGTCTTCCCCGCGACGAGTGCGCCCGCGCTCGCGAGTCGCCGGACCGCCGTCGCCTCCGGCCCGGCGAGTTCGCCCGGCGGCAACGACGACCCAGCCCGCGTGGGGAGGCCGTCGACGTGGAAGATGTCCTTCACTCCGACGGGGACGCCGAACAGCGGCGGGCGCTCGGCGGCGTCGGGGTGTCGTCGCTCCATCGCGTCGGCTTCCGCGGTCAGCCACGCGCGCGACTTCCCGTCGTCGACCCAGGCGTGCACCGCCCCGTCGCGCTCGTCGATGCGGTCACGGACGGTGGTCGCGTACTCGCGCGCCCGCAAGTCGCCCCCGCGGAGCGCGTCGGCGACCGCGGCCAGCCCCTCGCCGGAGCAGTCGGTGTGCATACCCACCGCTACCGGGCGTCGGGTAGTAGTTCTTCGGAGCGGCCGAGTGCGCCTCCCGCACTCCACCTCGGGAGGCGCCAGCGTCACCAGCGGCGTCGTTCGTCGCGGTTCGTCGTCGGTCGGTCGCCACTCGCCCCTCGTCGCCGCCGCTCGCGGTCAGGTCCGTTTGGACCGCGCCTGGCGCACGTCGGCGCCGTCGCGGAGTTTGTCCTCGCAGTTCGGACACACCCGAACGTTCTCCAGCCCGTCGGGTGCGAACACCCGGACGTACCGCTCCGTCACGAACCCACCACAGTTGGTACACTCCGGCATCGAGCGGACCCAATCACTTCAAGCATAAAAAGGGACACCCCGATTCGGCGGGTATTGCCACCCTGTGAACGGTCGACTTCGAGTCGGTCGCGCCCCGGTTCAGACGACCTGATCGCCGCCGGCGAAGACGGCGCTCGGGTCCTGCCACGCGTCGGCGTCGTCGAGGGGGTTCTCGTCGAGGACGACGAGGTCGGCGCGGTAGTCCTCGGCGACGAGACCCACGTCGTCGAGGCCACACAGGTCGGCGGCGGTGACGGTCGCGGCCTCCAGCGCGGCCGCGGGCGACAGGCCGAACTCGACCATGTACGCCAACTCGTCGGCGATGTTGTCGAAGTAGTTGAACGGCGTGCCGGCGTCGGTCCCCATGGCGATCTGGACGCCCGCGGCCTCGGCGTGCTCGAACGAGGACTCGAACGCGTCGGCGGCGTCGACGGCCTTCTCCATCGCCGACCGTGGAATGCCCGACTCGGGGTTCTCGACGATGTTCTGGAGCGCCGCCGCGGTCGGCACCCAGTAGGTGTCCTCGGCGGCCATCGCGTTCGCCGCCTCCCGGTCGATGAACGTCCCGTGTTCGATGCTGGTGATGCCGGCGTCGACGGCGTTCAGGATGCCCTCCTTCCCGTGGGCGTGGGCGGCCGTCGGGACACCCTTCGCGCCGGCGGCGTCGACGAGCGCCGACAGTTCGTCGTAGGTGAGCTCCGGGGCGCCGGTCTGTGCGCCCTCGGTCAGGACGCCGCCGGTGGCCATGCACTTGACCACGTCGGCGCCACGCTTGAGCTGCTCGCGGGCGGCTTTGCGAATCTCGTCGGGACCGTCCGCCTCGCGGCCGAACCAGTGGCCGTGGCCGCCGGTCATCACGACGTTCTGCCCCGCCGCGAGCACGCGCGGCCCGTCGAGCCGTCCCTCGGCGACGGCGTGCCCGGCGTCGAGTGCGACGCTCCCTTTCGCGCCGAGGTCGCGGACGGTGGTGACGCCGGCCTCGACGGCCTGCCGGAGGTTGGCGGCGACGACGTACGCGAGGTCGTAGTCGCTCATCCCCTGGGCGGTCGCCACGTCGGGGCGACCGTCCATCATGAGGTGGACGTGCGCGTCGATCAGCCCCGGCGCGACGAACTGCCCGCTCACGTCCGTCTCGCTGTCCCCGCGCCCCACGTCGCCGACGGCCACGATTCCATCGTCGGCGACGGCGACGTCCGCCTCGCGAACGCCGTCCGCGTCGACGACCGTCCCGTTTCTGAGTACGTGCACGAAATGATATCCAACTACGGTCGTATGAAGCCGAGGGTCCCGGCGGTCCACGACCCGGACCGGCCGACGGCGTCGCTGGGAGCCGTGAAAAACGAAGGAAGTCGGTGGTGTCGCTGGCCGGCTTAGCTGCTCGCGTTGAAGTCGATCGTGGAGATCGTCTCGACGTTGCCGTCAGCGCCGGTGTTGTACTGCAGGAACGCGTACGTGACGGCGGTCATGTCGCCGTTCTCGTCGAAGTCGACCGACGAGGACGCACCCTCGTAGTACACGTCGTCGCCGTCGGCGGCCGCGCGGAGACCCTCGGCGAGGTTGCCGGGGGTGACCTCCATCCCGTCGTTCGGGTTGGCGACGGCGCGCATCTCCTCTTTGACGACGCTGCCGTCGTTCGACCCTGCCTTGACGTTCGCGAGCAGGCAGACCGCGGAGGCGTCGTACGCGTGGGCGTTGAACACGCCGGGTGCGCGACCGTACTCCTCCTCGTACAGCGAGGCGAACTCCTCCTGACCGGGGCCGGTCGCCTGCGGCGTCGTCGCGTACACGTTCGACATCTCGTTCCCGACCTCGTCGGGGAGCGTCGGGTCGACGAGACCGTCCGTGACGAGGATGTCGGTGTCGTTGTTGTAGTTCGCGTAGAAGTCGCGGAACATCTGGATCCCGGAGGCCGGGTACCCGATCACCACGAGCATGCTCGGCGAGTCACTCATCGCCGACGAGAGTTCGGAGGTGTAGCTGGACTTCTCCTTCTCGAACGCGATGGACTGCTGGACGGTGCCGGAGTAGTTGTCGACGAACGCCGACTCGAACGACTCGGCCAGCGCCTGCCCGTAGTCGTTGTTGACGTACATGATGGAGGCGCTGGAGTTGCCGAGTTCGTTGTCGGCGACCTGGGCCATCACCCGCCCCTGCAGCGCGTCGGACGGTGCCGTCCGGAAGATCAGGTCGTTGTCGTCGAGGTTGGTCACGTTCGGCGACGTGGACGACGGCGAGCAGCCGACCATCCCGTTGGGGATGAGCACCTGCTGGGTCACCTGCAGGTTCACACCGGAGGAGGCCGGCCCACAGACGGTCGGGTAGCCGGCGTTGGCGAGCGCGTTCGCCGCCTGGATCCCCGCCTGGGGGTCGGTCTGCGTGTCCTCGACCGTCTGATCGAACGAGACGGGCATGTCGCCCGCGGCGCGCAACTGCTTGACCGGGAGCGTACCACCGTCGCGGATCGGCTTCCCGAGCGAGCCGAGGTCACCCGTGACCGGCATCAACACCGAGTGCTTGACCGTCCGCATCGACCCGGACGACTCCTCGGTGGTGTCCATCCCGGAGTCGGTCTCTTCGGTGTCGCCGGAGCCACCACCGCCGCCTCCGCCACCGCCAGATTCGTTCTGCGTGATACAGCCTGCGAGGCCGACGACGCCTGCCGTGCCGGCGCCCTTCAGGACGTCGCGGCGATCGATCTTGCGTGCCATGTGTGGGCCAATGCCGTAGCCGTTTATAAAGTTGACCGAATGTGTAATGATCTCAACGTTGTGTCGGCCAACTGGCCGGTCGTCGCCGGCGCAGCGACCGCGAACGCCGGTGGACCGACACGCACAAGCGTCCACGGCCGGGACCGATCGTCGATGACCTACCCCTCGTTCGTCGTCGGCATCGCCGGGGGGACCGGCGCCGGCAAGACGACCGTCTCGCGGCTCATCACCGAGAGCGTCTCCGACTCGGTGACGCGGATCCCGCTCGACAACTACTACCGCGACCTCTCGCACCTGGAGTTGGCCGAGCGCGAACAGGTGAACTACGACCACCCGGAGGCGTTCGAGTGGGACCTCCTGCGCGACCACCTGGAGACGCTCCTGTCGGGCGGCAGCGTGGAGATGCCGAAGTACGACTTCGAGATCCACAACCGCGAGGAGGAGACGATCACGGTCGAGCCGACCGACGTGATCGTCGTCGAGGGGATCCTCGCGCTGTACGACGAGGAGATCAACGAGATGCTCGACTTGCGCCTGTACGTTGAGACGGACGCGGACGTGCGCATCCTCCGGCGCATCGAGCGCGACGTGGTCGACCGAGGGCGCGACCTGGAGGGCGTGATCGACCAGTACCTCTCGACGGTGAAGCCGATGCACGAGCAGTTCATCGAGCCGACGAAGAAGCACGCCGACCTGATCATCCCCGAGGGCGCCAACCGGATGGCGATCAACCTCCTCGAGGAGAAACTCCAGAACGAGGTCGACGGCGAGGCCGCGCGCACGTGGGAGCGCGAGGACTTCGAGCGCGAAATCGGCGGTCGCACGGCGCGCCGGGCGCCTGACACCGAGTGATCGCGGCACCCGTCACGAGAACGTCGCGGCGCCGGTAACGAAAACGCGAACGCGAGCACCGCCTTCGTCGACACGGTCGATGCCGACGGCGGTCGCACCGCTCCAACGGTGACGGCGAACCGAGAAGTCGTTCTGCGGGAGGCGTTATCCGCGGGTGCGGGTGAACGCGTCGGCGCCCTCGTACGTCCAGTAGCCGTTGTCGCGCATCGTGGCCCCGATGGCCTTGTGGAACGCGACGATGTCGTCGAACTCGGTGTCGTCGTCGATGTGCTGGAACACGTCTTCGACCGAGATGACGGTGTCAGCGTCGAGGCGGATGGGGTGGTCGGCGAACTCCTCGCGGTAGTCGCCGGCCCGCAGCGGGAAGTCGTCCTCCTCGTCAACCTTCTTCACGAACACCGCGTGGCCGTACTTGCGGCGACCTTCGCTGCCCTGCTCGCCGTCGGGGTCGTGAGGCCAGTCGTGCGTACTCATTACACGGCGCTAGTCGCGGGGGTCGATTAGTCGTTTCGCTCCCCGCCGCGCGGGCACTCGTCGCGCCCGCCGTCCGCGACGGCCGTGGGCGTCCCGGCGAGGGCGCCGTGGCCGACCACGACCGCGTCGAGGCCGAGCACGCGCTCGGCGTGGTCGACGCACAGTCGCGGCGTGTCGTCCCTGACTGGGAACCCCCGAATTTCGACCGCCCCGCCGTCGTCGTGGAGTTCGATCCGGTGCATCGGGAGCGCGACCGCCCCGGTGCGCGCACAGAAGACGCAGTCCGTGCTCGTCTCGATGGAGCCGTCGAGCAAGAGTCGCCCGACCCGCTCGCGCTCGCAGTCCGCACACAACCCCCCGAGCACGTGGTCGTCGCTCTCGCGGACGACTGCTCGGTCGTAGCGAACGCGTTCGGCGCAGCGGATACAGTCCATTGGTTCTCGGTCGGCCCGGTTGCCCAAAGTGTCCAACGTGCGAAGCATAACTGTTTCGCACGGCTGATACTGCTACTATATAAACTCCGGAGCACACCGGTGGTGCTGGGCGGCGGCGCTCACCGTGTTCGGTCGAGGGGCGTCGGTCGCGGTCGCTCTCCGGCCGGCCGTGCCGACACCGACGGCTACATGGCTCCGCGCCCGCGTCGTTCGTGTGTGAACCGGAACGACAGATCCATCGTCGGACTGACGATGCTGGCCCACGGGATGGTCCACACCTACGAGCTGTCGATCCCTATCTTCATCCCGATCTGGCTGGCCGAGTTCGACGTGGTATCGCTCGGGTCGACCGAGGTGGCGGTCACGTCCGCGACGCTCGGTCTGCTCGTCACCGTCGGCTACGGACTGTTCGGACTCGGCGCGCTCCCCGGCGGCGTGCTCGTCGACCGCGTCGGGTCACGTCGACTCATCACGGCCTGCCTCGTCGGGATGGCGAGTTCCTTCCTCCTACTGGGGCTCGCTCCGGGATTAATCGCCATCACGCTGGCGATGGTCGTGTGGGGTATCTCCGCGTCGGTGTACCACCCTGCGGGCCTCGCGCTGCTGTCGAAGGGCGTCGAGGAGCGCGGGACCGGCTTCGCCTACCACGGCATCGCGGGCAACCTCGGAATCGGGCTGGGCCCCCTCCTCACGGCGATCATGCTGCTGTTCCTCGGCTGGCAGACGGTCGCGATGGTGCTGGCGGCGCCGGCGTTGCTCGCGGCGGCGTACGCGGTCCGCGCGAGCTTCGACGAGACGGCGGCGGTCGAACCTGCCACCGACGGCGGCGAGGGCGGCGACTCCAAGGCGGACGCCGGCGT
This sequence comes from Halobaculum marinum, assembly GCF_029338555.1. Classification (GTDB taxonomy): domain Archaea; phylum Halobacteriota; class Halobacteria; order Halobacteriales; family Haloferacaceae; genus Halobaculum; species Halobaculum marinum. The sequence continues at coordinate 1,748,930 of NZ_CP119989.1, forward strand.
CGACTCGTTCGCGGAGTTCGTCTCGGAGTCGCGCGTCCTGTTCACGGGGAGCTTCGCGCTCGTGTTCCTCGTCGTGATGCTGTCCGGCCTCTACTACCGCGGCATCCTCACGTTCATGCCGGAACTCCTGCAGAGCTTCCCGGGCTTCGAGCCGGTCGCCATCTCGTCGCTCCTCCCGGGCGGCCTCGGTGACGTGGTCGGCGGTTCGGGCGGCCAGACGCTGTCGCCGGCGAACTACGTCTACTCTGGCCTCCTGATGATCGGCGTCCTCGGCCAGTACGCGGGCGGGAAGCTCACCGACCGGATGCCCGTCGAGCGCGGCCTGATGCTCGGCTACGGGCTGCTCGGCGTGCTCGCGGTGTTGTTCCTCCCGATCGCGAACCTCGGGTTCGTGCCGTTCCTCGCGTTCGGCGCGGTGCTGGGAGTCGCCCTGTTCGTCGTCCAACCGTTCTACCAGGCGACGGTCGCGGAGTACACCCCCGCCGGGACGCGCGGCCTGTCGTACGGCTACACCTACCTCGGCGTGTTCGGCGTCGGCGCGCTCGGCGGCGCCATCGCCGGGGCCATCCTGACGTACGCGAACGAGCAGGTGCTGTTCGCCGTCCTCGCCGCGTTCGGCTTCCTCGCGGGCGGGATCGGGCTGGTGTTGTCGCGGCGGTAACGCAGTTCGCGTTCTCCCCCTCCTCCAAGCGACCGACGCCGGCGAGCCACGGCTATCCCGCAACGCCCAAACACCCGCCGCAAGTAGCTTGGGACAACCAGATGGACCCGAAAACCGAGATGACGAGCGTCGACCTCGCGGCCCTCGTCGGGGAACTCTCCCGCTACGAGGGCGCGAAGGTGGACAAGGTCTACCTCTACGGCGACGACCTCGTCCGCTTCAAACTCCGCGACTACGACCGCGGACGGGTCGAACTCCTCGTCGAGACGGGCGACGTGAAGCGGTGCCACGTCGCCGACCCCGCGCACGTCCCCGACGCACCGGGACGCCCCCCGGAGTTCGCCAAGACGCTCCGCTCGCGGCTCGCGGGCGGCGAATTGGCGGACGTGGCCCAGTACGAGTTCGACCGCATCCTCACGTTCGACTTCGACCGCCCAGACGCCACCACGCGGGTCGTCGCCGAACTGTTCGGCGAGGGCAACGTCGCGGTGCTCGACGAGACGGGCGAGGTCCAGCGCAGTCTGGAGACGATCCGCCTGAAGTCGCGCACGGTCGCGCCGGGCAGCCAGTACGAGTACCCCCAGTCGCGGGTCAACCCCTTCGACGTGCGCTACGAGGTCGTCGAGGCGCGGATGAAGGAGTCGGACACAGACGTGGTGCGCACGCTCGCGACCCAACTGAACATGGGCGGCCTGTACGCCGAGGAGTTCTGCACCCGTGCGGGCGTCGAGAAGACGATGAGCATCGAAGACGCCGGGGAGGACCAATTCCGCGCGATCTTCGACGCGATCCAGCGGATGGGCGAGCGCCTCCGCTCGGGCGACCTCGATCCCCGCGTGTACCTAGAGGACGGCGAGGTCGTCGACGTGACGCCGCTCCCGCTGGAGGAGCGCGACGGCCTCGAAGCCGAGGCGTACGACGACTTCAACGCCGCGCTCGACGCGTACTTCCACCGCCTCGACCTCACGGAGGACGAGGAGGTCGACGACGCGCCCGACTTCGAGGCGGAGATCGCCAAGAAGCAGCGCATCATCGACCAGCAGGAGGGCGCCATCGACGACTTCGACGAACGCGCGCAGGCCGAACGCGAGAAGGCCGAGGCCGTGTACGCCCACTACGACCTCGTCGCCGACGTGCTCTCGACGATCCAGGGCGCCCGCGAGCAGGGCCGCTCGTGGGACGAGATCGACGAGACGTTCCTCGAAGGCGCCGACCGCGGTATCCCGGAGGCCGAGGCCGTGCAGGGCGTCGACGGCTCGCAGGGCACCGTCGATATCGACCTCGACGGGACGGTCGTCACGCTGGAGGCGCAGACCGGCCCCGAGAAGAACGCCGACCGTCTCTACAAGGAGGCCAAACGCATCGAGGAGAAGAAGGAGGGCGCGCTCGCGGCCATCGAGAACACCCGCGAGGAGCTCGAAGCCGTCAAGAAGCGCAAGGAGGCGTGGAAGCGCGACGACGGCGACGACGGCGACGGCGACGACGGCGACGAAGACGAGGACGCGGACGATGACCACGAGGACACCGACTGGCTCTCGCGCCCGTCTGTCCCCGTGCGCAACCGCGACCACTGGTACGACCGCTTCCGCTGGTTCGAGACGAGCGACGGCTTCCTCGTCATCGGCGGGCGCAACGCCGACCAGAACGAGGAACTGGTGAAGAACTACATGGAGGGCCGGGACTTGTTCTGCCACGCGCAGGCCCACGGCGGCCCGGTGACGATCATCAAGGCGACCGACCCCTCGGAGGCCGCCCGCGACGTGACCATCCCCGAACAGTCGCGCAAGGAGGCCGCCCAGTTCGCGGTCTCCTACTCCTCCGTCTGGAAGGACGGGCGCGGCGCCGGCGACGCGTACGTCGTCACCCCCGATCAGGTGTCGAAGACGCCGGAGTCGGGCGAGTACATCGAGAAGGGTGGGTTCGTGATCCGCGGGGAGCGCGACTACTATCGCGACATGCCCGCCGAGGTCGCCGTCGGCGTCCAGGTGGAGGGTGAGACGCGGGTGATCGGCGGGCCGCCGAGCGCCGTCGAGCCGCGCGCGGAGACGACGCTCCGACTCACACCCGGGCAGTTCGCGCAGAACGACGCCGCGATGAAGTGTTACCGCCTGCTGAAAGACCGCTTCGCCGACCAGTCGTTCGTCCGCAAGGTCGCCTCCGCCGACCTGATCCAGGAGTTCCTCCCACCGGGCGAGAGCGACGTCCACGAGGGATAACGCGTGATCGAGCAGGCGCTCCGGTTCCCGTTCGGCACCGGCGACGACCGCGGCGCGGCGACGGAGGCACTCGTCGTCGGCGGCGGCCTCCACGTGCTGGCGGCGTTCGTCCCACTCGTGCCGCTGATCCCGGTGATGGGCTACCTCGTGCGCGTCCTCGGTGCCGCAGGAGACGCCGAGGACCCCGGTAGACTGCCGACGTTCCGGTCGCCGGTGAGCCTCCTCCGTGACGGCCTCGTCGGCTGTCTGCTCGCCCTCGTGTTCCTGCTCGTACCGGTCGTCCTCCTCGTCGTCACCGTCGGGGGTGCGCTGTCGGGCGGGGCCGTCGGCGGACCGCTCGACCCGCGGACACCGATCGGCTACGGCGCGACGCTGATCGGCGGGACCGTCACGCTCCTCCTCGCGGTCGCCATCGTCTACCCGCTCCCGGCGGTGCTGGCGGGGTACGCCCGCGCGGACGGTGAGCTCGGCACCGTCGCGCGAGTGCGGGCGGCGTTCTCGCGGCGGCGACTGTGGGCGAGCGTCACGAGCGCCCGCTACTTCTACGCGTGGACTGTCGGCGTCGTGCTCCTGCTGCTCGGTGCGGGACTCGCGAGCGCCGGGACGCGCTTCACGCGCCTGCTCGGCTTCTTCGGACTGTTCTACCTCGAGGTCGCCACCGCCGCGGCGTGGTCCCGCGGGATCGGTGGAAACGATTAACCACCGGCGTGGTGACTTCTCGGGTATGCTAGAGGACGCGCTTCGGTACCCGCTGAACAACGACGACTGGCTCGCGACGCTGGTCATCGGTGGTCTGTTGATCCTGACGAGTCCGCTGGTGGTTCCCGCCCTCGTCCTCCAAGGCTACCTGCTCCGTGTCCTCCGCATGGCGGTCGCCGGAGAGGACGCCGCCCCGTCGTTCACCGACTGGGGAGCGTTGATCGTCGACGGGATCAAGCTCCTCATCGTGCAGTTCGTGTTCGCGTTGGTGCTGCTGGTGCCGTTCGGCGTTCTGTTTACCGTCGTCCTCGGTGGCGGCGCGCTCATCGGCGGTGACGCGGGGGCGGCGACGTTCGGGGCCGGGGCGTTCATCCTGGCCGGACTACTGATTGTCGGGTCGCTCCTCATCGGGTACGTGACCCCCGCAGCGTTGACCAACATGGCCGTCAAGGGGGAACTGAGCGCAGCGTTCGAGTTCTCCGTGATCCGAACCGCTGTGTTCTCGACCGACTACCTGGTCGGTGTCCTCCTCGGCGCCGTCCTCGCGGCCGTCATCGGGACGGTGGCGTTCATCCCGCCGATCATCATCGGGTTCATGATCGTGTTGTTCTACGCGCAGGTCGTCTCGTACTACTGCTTCGGTCGCGGCTTCGCAGAGGCGACCGGCGTGGGGCGAGCGGGCGACACTGCCACCGCCACCGCGACGACGACCGACACGCTGTAACGCGACCCGACCGCGCCACCCCTCCCGCCTCCCTGCCGTCTCGGAGGGCCTTTGTACGCGCCCGCCACACACCAAGCCATGCGAATCGACTCGCGCGGCCGCGGCGAGGAGGGGCGCGAGCGCCTGACGGTCGTCCCCGAGACGACGGACGACCTGTGGCACCTCTCGCACGTCCTCGAACCGGGCGACTTCGTCGAGGCGGACACGACCCGCCGGGTCACCCGCGACGACGACCAACTGCGCGACAAAGGCGGCGAGCGCGAGCACATGCGCGTCACCATCGAGGTGGAGGACGTGGAGTTCGCCCGCTTCGCCAATCGCCTGCGCGTCGGCGGCGTCATCGTGGGCTGCTCGCGAGAGGACGAAATCGGGCACCACCACACGCTCAACGTCGAGGAGCGCACGAACCTCACCATCGAGAAGCACTTCCAGCCAGACCAGATCGAGCGGATCGAGGAGGCCGAGGAGGCCACTGGCGCACCGGACGTGGCCATCGCCACCGTCGAGGAGGGCGCCGCGTACATCCACACCGTCCAGCAGTACGGCACCGAGGAGTACGCCAGTTTCACCAAGCCGACCGGGAAGGGTGAGTTCGCCCGCCCCCGCGACGAACTGTTCGACGAACTCGGGTCGGCGCTGTCGCACCTCGACGCCGAGGCGGTGATCCTCGCCGGACCGGGGTTCACGAAGAACGACGCCAACGACTACATCGACGAGCACTACCGCGATCTGAGCGACCAGATCAGCGTCGTCGACACCTCCGCCGCGGGCGACCGCGGGGTCCACGAGGTGCTCAAGCGCGGCGCCGTCGACGACGTGCAGCGGGAGACGCGAATCGCCCGAGAGGCGGAACTCATCGACGAACTCACCGAGCGCATCGCGCAGGGCGCGAAGGCGACCTACGGCGTGAACGAGACGATGGAGGCCGCGGAGTTCGGCGCCATCGAGACGCTGCTCATCGTCGACGACCGCCTCCGCGCCGAGCGCCAGGGCGAGGGCGACTGGGACATCGACGTGAACGACCTCGTCTCGACGGCAGAGCAGAAAGGCGGCGACGTGGTCGTCTTCTCCGGCGAGTTCGCACCCGGGCAACAACTGCGCAACCTCGGCGGCGTCGCCGCGCTGCTGCGGTACCGACTCCAGTAGCGATGGCTGACGACGACCGGGCCGACGGGAGCCTCGCGCCCGCCGACGCAGACTGGACGGTCACAGTCGTGGACACCGCGAGCGACTGGGACGCCGTGGTCGACCTGCGCATGCGCGTGTTCGTCGACGAACAGGGCGTCCCCGAGGAACTGGAACTTGACGACCACGACGACGACCCACTCGACTCCGCCGTGGACCACCTGCTCGTGCGCGACGCCGACGGGCGCGCCGTCGCGGTCGCGCGCCTCCGCGCCGTCGACGGCGCGGCGTACGGCGCGTCAGCCGACCGTGTCGCGAAGGTCGAACGCGTCGTCGTCGCGCGCGACCGACGCGGCGAGGGGTGGGGAGCGCGCGTGATGCGGGCGGTCGAGGCGCGAGCGCGCGAGCGCAACCTCTCCGAGGCGGTGTTGCACGCGCAGACGCAGGCGGCGGGCTTCTACGAGCGACTCGGCTACGCCGTCGACGACGCGGTCGGCGTGTTCGAGGAGGACGGCATCGACCACGTTCGGATGCGCAGGTCGCTGTAGTCGCGGCGCCGTCCCCTTCGCCGCAGACAGAAACTACAAGCCGGGGTGTGAAACACACACCCACGAATGAGTATCCCGCGCCGCTATCGCCGCCACCTCATGTGGGGGACGCTCGCGTTCGGCTTCCTCTTCGTCAACTTCTTCCGGAACTCGACGGCGGTGCTCGCGGGCGACCTCGCCGCGGTGTTCGACGCCACCGCCGCGGAACTGGGGCTCCTCCACTCGTCGTTCTTCTACATCTACGCCGCCGCCCAACTCCCGTCGGGGCTGCTCGTCGACCGCTACGGCCCCCGTCGCGTCGTCGCGGTGGGTCTGGGTGGGATGGGCGTGGGTGTCGCACTGTTCGCCGCCGCCGACAGTTTCGCGATGGGCTTTGCCGCGCGCTTCCTCGCGGGCCTGAGCGGCGCGGCCATCTACGTTGCGGTGCTGCGGTTCTGCGCGAACTGGTACGCCCCCGAGGAGTTCGCGACGATGACCGGGTTCACCATCGCCGCCGCGGGCGTCGGCGGCGTGCTGGCGACGACGCCGCTGGCGGTGGCCGCCGGCGCCGCTGGCTGGCGCGCGGTCCTGTACGCCTCGGCTGGCGGCGTGTTCCTCGCAGCCGTCGCCGTGGCCGTGTTCGTCCGCGACCGCCCGGCGAACGTCGCGGACCGCCCCGCCGGCGCCGACTCCGGGAGCGACACCGACTCGTTCCGAGAGGTGCTCGCGGGTGCCCGCCGCGTGCTCGCTGACGTGGACACGTGGCTGATGGGTGTGATGCTGTTCCTCATCTTCGGGCTCAACTTCACGGTGATCGGGTTGTGGGGCGTCCCCTACATCGTGAACCTCTACGAGGTGCCCGTCTCGACGGCTTCGACGGCGGTGTTGGCCGCGAACGTCGGCTTCGCGCTCGGGTCGCCCGCCTTCGGCGCGCTGTCGGATCGCACCGGCCGGCGGACGGAGGTGATCCTCGGCTCCTGTGTGGTGTTCTTACTCGCGTACGGTGTCATCTTCCTCACCGTGACGCCGCCGCTGGTCGTCGTGGGGGCCGTGCTGTTCGTGGGGATGGGCATCACCGGCGGCGCCTCGGTGGCGTACACGGTCGCCAAAGAACGCCACGCGGGCGACAGCGGCGCCGCGACGGGGACGATCAACGGGATGGCGTACTTCGGGGCGGCAGTGTTCCCGGCGGTCCTCGGGGCCGTCCTCGACGCCTACTGGACCGGCGCGGTCGTCGACGGCGCCCGAGCGTACTCGGCGCAGGGCTACCGCGTCGCCTTCGGCGTCGTCGTCGCCGGCGGCGTGCTCGCCGTGGTGTGTGCGGCGGCGCTCCACGTCCGGGTGCGTCGTCGCGAGGCGGCGGGGACGACCACGTCGTCGACGCTCGGCGACGACTGACGGCTGTCAGGCCGGCCCGAGAAACGCGACACCGGCACGGGTGAGCGACGCTAGCGCGAGCCCCACCCCGACGACTGCGACGAGGTAGGCGCCGATCGCCAGCACCTCCGTCTCCCCGGCAGTGTTCGAGAGTGAACCGGCAGCGCTCGCGATCACGAGCATCCCCGTGGCCACGCTGCCCTCGACGACCGCGAGCGCGAAGCCCAGGCCGGTCGGGCGCTCCCCGGCGTCGGCGTAGTCGACGACGCCGCGAACCGCGCGGGCGACGACGAGGAGCCAGAGGACGGCGACTCCGACCATCGCCGCGAGGATCGCGGTTCCGAGCCGCCGTCCACCGGGGTCGGGAAACGCCCCGGGTCCGACGAACGTCACGAGGCCACCGACGGCGGCGACCAACACGAGGAGGGCGACGGCGCCGCTGGCGGCGATCAACGGCGAGGCTCGGAGTCGATCGGTCACGGAGGGCGGCACGTCGAGGCGTCTCTGACGCGCCCGGTATCAGTCTTGTCCTACTCCCCGGTCAACGCCTCGCTCGCGGGGGCGAAGTCGATGGGCTGCCCCAAGTCCTCCTCCAGCGCGCGCTCGTACAGGAGGTACGCTGCCGCGACCGTCTCGATTCCCGTCCCGCCGGAGTCGAACACGGTGATCTCAGTATCGCTCGTCCGCCCGGGTTCGACGCCGGCGACGACCTCGCCCAACTCGGCGTGCACGTGGTCCTCGTCGACGACGCCGGCCTCCACCGCCGAGAGGAACGAGCCGGCGTCCTGGAGCGCGCGCGCCCGCAAGTCGGGAACGTACGTCGCCCGCTCGATCGTCGCGTGGTCCAACTCGCGCTTGCTGGGGTCGTACTGCCCCATCGCCGTGACGTGGGTGCCCGGCTCTAACGCCTCGCCGTCGAACACCGGTTCGCTCGCGTTCGTCGCCGTGATCACGATGTCGGCGTCTTCGATGGCCGCCGCGGCGCTGGCGACGGCGGCGACGGAGGCGTCCAACTCGGGGTTCATGTCGCCCGCGAACGCCTCGCGGTTCTCCTTCGTCGGCGAGTACACCCACACCGTCTCCAGGTCGCGGACGGTCGCCGTCGCTCGGAGTTGTCCCTTCGCCTGCGCCCCTGAGCCGATGATCGCCAGCGACGTGGCGTCCTCACGAGCGAGCGCGTCGACGCCCACCGCGCCCGCCGCACCGGTCTTGAACGGGTTCATCGAGGCGCCGTCGAGCAGTGCGAGCGGTTCGCCCGACTCGGCGTCGAACAGCGGCGTCATGAACCACGCGTCGCGCTCGCCGAAGCCCGCCGAGTAGGTGTACCCGCCCATCGCACCCGTCTCGGGGAGCACCGCGGCGTAGGTGGTGAGAAAGCCCGGCGGCTCCTCGTTCACGAGTTTCGTTCGCGGGTCAGCGGGTGCGCCCTCACCGACTTGGCGGTAGGCGTCGCGGACGGCCTCGACGTACGCGGCGGGCTCTGCGAGCCCGACGACATCGTCGCTCCGCAGGAACAGGGTCTCGGTCATGACAGCGGGTTCGGCGGCGGAGGTGAAAAGCGTGGGCGGGAGACGGACGAGGAGTCAGCGGGAGCGGCGGGCCGCTCAGTCGAGGTTCGACGGCGCGGTGCCGGCGTCGGGCCCGCTTCGAACCGGCGCGTCGCGGACCATCGGGTCCGAGACGGGGCCGCGGATGAACATCGCGTGTGCGACGAGGCTGGCGGCGACGGCGCCCCCGACGGGGACGGCTACCTGCAACGACCAGCCCAGGCCCTCCAGCATGAACGTAATTCCGAGCAGCGCAGCCGGGATGAGGCCGAGGACGTAGTCGTGGTAGCCAGTCATAGACAATGCATACTATGAACAGGGGTCATATAGGTGTTTCCCATGACCGCTGTGTCACAGATCCAGTGGTGATGGAAAACCTCTCCATAAGTTATGGAGTAAGATCGGCCTTCAACGAGTCTGTAACGAATGATATCGCGGAATGCTGCGCCTATCGATTCCGATAGGATACGGATACCCGCACGTGGGTGACCGGATACCAACGACTTAGTGCGAGCACCGTCAGGTCGGGGCGTGCGACGATCTATCGGCTACGTCTCGCTCGCGCTCGCGGTCGCGGCGGGCGTCACCGCGGGCGTGGTTCGTGCGACGAGGCCGTTGGCCGACCTGTCCGTCCCGGCGCTCGGGACGACTCCGGCCGACGATCTGGCGGCGACGGCGCTGTTGGCGGTGGCAGTCGTGTTGGCGGCCAACGGCGCCTACTTCGTGACGTACGGCTTCGCGGTCCGCCGGGCGACGAAACGGCGCGCCCACGACCTGCGGAACGTCCTCCGCCTCGCGTTCGGTGCGTTGGCGTTGGCGGGCGTGCTCGGCGTCCTCACGGACAACTGGGTGGGGCTCCTCGTGTCGCTCGGCGTGGTCGGGTTCGCGGTCACGTTCGCGCTCCAACAGCCGCTCCTCTCGCTCGTCGGGTGGTTCTACCTCATGCTCAAGCGACCGTACACCGTCGGCGACCGCGTCCAGATGGGCGAGGTTCGCGGTGACGTGATCGAGGTCGACTTCTTCGTCACGACGCTGTGGGAGATCAACGGCCCGCTCGTCTCCTCGAACCAGCCGTCCGGCCGCGTCGTCACGGTCCCGAACAGCCAAGTGCTCTCCTCGGAGGTGGTGAACTTCGCGGGCGTCGGCTTCCCGTACGTCTGGAACGAACTGTCGGTGCAGGTCGCCTACGAGACGGAACTCGAGTTCGCCCGCGAGCTGATGGCGACCGTCGCCGACGACTACCTCGGCGACGAGATGGCCGACGCCATCGACCAGTACCGCGACCGCCTCGCCGAGACGGCGGTCGAGTTGGAGGTCGCCGAACGCCCCTCCGTCAACGTCGTCCAACAGGAGTCGTGGGTGGAGCTTCGACTCCGCTACCTCGTCCACCACCGGCGGGCGACGCGCGTTCGCAACGACCTCTACGAGCGCGTGCTCGCCGCGTTCAACGACGAACCCGACCGCGTCGACTTCCCGCTGGGCCGCAATCGCTGACGCTCTCGGCGACGAACCGTTCGCGGCTCCCCCGACTCGCCACCCGAGCGAGCCCCCACGTACTTTTGGTATCACGTGACACACTCCCGGCATGAGCACGGGTCGACTCGCGTCGCTCGTCCGCGTCGCGGGGTTCGCGGGCGTCGGCCTCGCGGCGGCGGTGGGTGGCGGCCTGTTGTACGTCCCCAGCGGCGTCGCGGAGGGGGCCGGGCCGCAGGCGCCGGTGGCGTACCTCCTGGCGGGCGGCGGCGTCGCCTGCCTCGCGGTCGCGTTCGCGGTCGTCGCCTCCGGGCCGTTCGGCGAGCGTGGGCCGGTGTACGGCGCCGTCTCGCGGGTGTGGGGGTCGCGCCTGCTCGGGACGCTCGTGGCGTGGCCTGCACTCGCGGGGTACGTCGCGCTGGTCGCGCTGGTCGCCGAGTGGCTCGGGAGACTCGCCCCGCTCCCGCTCGGCGCCGGCGCGTACGTGAACGGGACGCTCGACGCGCCGACCGGACTGGCGGCGCTGCTGGGCGTCGGGACGACGTCGTCGCTCGTCGCCGACGTGGTCGCGGTCGCGGTGTGCGCGCTCGCCGTCGGCGTCCACCTCCTCGGCGCGCGCCGCGTCGCACTCGCCGTCGCCGTGCCGGCGTGGGGCGTCGTCGTCGGCGTGGGTGGCCTCCTGCTGGTCGCGTTCGTCCCCGGGGTCGGCGAGTTCGTCGCCGGCAACTTCGACCCGCTGTACCCGACGTTCGGGCTCCAGCGGGAACCGGTCCGCAGTCTCGTCGGCGGGGTCGGGCTCGCGCTGTTCGCGTTCGTCGGCGTCGAGGCGACGGCCTACGCCGTGGCCGCCGCCGGCGTGGACGACGGAAACGACGACGCCGAGGGTGGAACAGCCACCGACCGGACAGACACCGTGTGGCGCGCCCCCGTCGTCGCCGCGGTCGTCGCCGGCGGCCTCGTCACCCTGACGGCGTTCGTCGCGCTCGGGATCATCGACTGGATTCGACTGAACCTCGCAGACATCCCGGCGGCCGACGCCATCGGCGCGTACCTCCCGGTCGACCCGTTCGTGCTGACCGTCGTCGTCTCCACGGTCGCCGGCGCCGCGGCGGTCGTCGCCCTGGGCGTACCCGCCACGCGGACGCTCGCCGGGTTCGCTGAGTTGCTCCCGCCGCTCGGGCGCGGGCCTGGCGACCCGCCGCTCGCGTCGCTCGTAGGGGTGTACGGCGTCGCCGCTGCGCTCGCGGTCGCCGACCTCGTCGCCCCGGCGCTGTACGTCGCGGTGCCCGGACTCGCGCTGTCGTACCTCGCGGTCGCCGTCACGGTCGTCGCGATGCCCACGCGTCGTCCCGACCTGTGGGCGGCGTGTACCGCCCGCCCGTCGGGTCGTGCGGGGCGTCTCGCGCTCGGTGGCGCGGTCGCGGTCGCGGCTACCCTGCTCGGCGCCGCACTCGCGAGCGACCCGGCGACGACGCTCGGCCTGACGCTCCACCGCGTGTCGCTGGCGGTGTTCGAGTTCGAACTCGTGTCGGACCCGCTCGGGGGGCACGTCCCCGCGCTCGTCGTCTGGGAACTGGTCGGCCTCGGCCTGTTCGTCGTCCTGCGGGACTACCGCGCGTCGACGGGCGTCGACCTCTCGCCGCTCGACCCGCCGGCGGGGTCGACCGTCGCCGACGAGGGGAGCGACGACGACGGCGCTGGCGAGGCCGACCCGCCCGCCGGCGACGACCCCGAGCGCGCCGTCGAACCGTAACTCCGAACCCCGTCGGCCCCCTCCCTGGACCCAATGGAATCCGGGGCCATCCCGCTCGAGTCGGTCGGACCGTTCGACCTGCAGGCGACGGTCGAGAGCGGGCAGACGTACCTCTGGGACCGCGCCGACGGGAACATGTACGAGACGATGTCAGCCCACGGCGGCGACCACTGGTACGAGACGGTCGTGCCGCCGCTGGAGGGGGTGAGCGACGAGCGCGCGGTCGTCCGCGTGCGCCAGACCGACGACCGACTGGAGTGGGAGTCGACGACCGACGCGGTGCCGCTGTTGACGCACCTGTTGCGACTCGACGACGACCTCGACGCCATCCTCGACGCGACGCCCGACCTGCCCCTCCTGGAGCGCGCGTACGACGCGTACCGCGGGATGCGTCTCGTGCGCGACCCGCCGTTCGCCTGTCTGGTGTCGTTCATCTGCTCGGCGCAGATGCGCGTCAGCCGGATTCACGGGATGCAGATGGCGATGGCCGAGTCGTTCGGCGACGCGGTGTCGGTGGGCGGGCGCACGTTCCACGCGTTCCCGACCCCCGAGCAGTTGGCCGCGCGCAGCGAGGACGACCTGCGCGACCTCTCGCTGGGCTATCGCGCACCGTACGTCCAGCGGACCGCGGAGATGGTCGCCGGAGGCGAGGCCGACCCTGCCGACGTTCGTGGGATGGCGTACGAGGACGCCCGCGAGTACCTCACCCGCTTCGTCGGCGTCGGCGACAAGGTGGCCGACTGCGTCCTGCTGTTCTCGCTGGACTTCCTCGAAGCCGTCCCGCTGGACACGTGGATCAAGACCGCCATCGCCGACTACTACCCCGAGTGCGACGCCGGCGGCTACGCCGAGACGAGTCGTGCGATCCGCGAGCGATTCGGCGGCGAGTACGCCGGCTACGCCCAGACGTACGTGTTCTACTACCTCCGCGCCGGCGGGGAGTGAGCGCCCGCGCCAGCCGCCGCGGCCCGCTGGCACGAACAGCCCTCGACGCCCGCTCGTGACACTTCAGCCGAAGCTTCATACGCCGCGGAGTGGTACTAATACACATGGACTGTAGGGTCGTCGTCGAGGCCGCGGTGCCGGTGTACGACGTCGAGACGGCCGACGAGGCGGTCCGGATCGCCATCTCGAAGACCGGGGAGATGCTCAACCCGGACCTCAACTACGTCGAGATCTCGATGGGGGAGCGCACCTCACCCGACGGCGAACAACTGCCCCCCGCGTTCGTCGTCGCCGACGAGGCGCTCGTGGCCTTGGAACTGGAGATGACGGTGTTCAACGTGGAACGCGAGGAGCACGCCTCGCGGATCGCACGCAAGGAGATCGGACAGCGTCTCCACGACGTGCCGCTGAAGGTGCTCCGCGTGGAGGAGTTGACCGAGGACGGCGACGACGCCCGCGGCGACGGCGGCGGCGACCCTGGGTCGGGTGTGGACCGGCCGGTCCACGGGTCGGACGCGGACGACGACCTCCTCCCGGAGTTCGAGGAGATGGTCGACGAGGAACGGTAACGCCGAGCGCGGGAGTCGACGCGCCCGGCGGGAGGGAGCTCACATAGAGCGCACGGCGGCGCCGTCGCTCTGGGGTGTAGGTTCGCGGGGGAGTAGGTGCGCTGGCTCAGTCGGCGTTGGGAGCGACGGTCTCCGTCGTCTCCGTCTCGGCCGAGGACGTGATTCCCGATGCCAGTTTGAACACGGCGGCTTTGTGATCCGTCTTCGATCGGTGGATCGATGTCGGTTTGACGCCAAGGTCCTTGTACTCGGTCAGATCGAGTTCTGTACCCCACTCCTCGTACTCGCTGCGTACCTCGCTGAGAAGGCCGTGCAGGTGAATGAGCTCCTGCTTCTTCATGGACGAACTCGGCTTGCGACCCGAGGGTTAAAGGCTTATCTTGAGTCTCGTTAGCACGCTAGCCGACGGATTTAGGTAAGTTGAGTATTCTTGTCGGCCAGCCAACTATCTACCGCTATTCCTTTCACCTGCGACTGTCCGTAATTGTACGGAAACACCCCCGCACGCGCCCTCCCGCGGCCCAGATCGACCGATCGACTGTCACGTCGGTACGGCGGACGATCAGGAGGCGGTCGGCCCCCCGCGGCGACAGGCCGTGAACGTTTTTCCATCGGCGCGCGCGTACTGCCACGTATGGACTACGACGAGATGTTAGGTCGTGCGGTCGAGGAGACGCCCGACATCGACGAGCGCGGGTCGCGCTTCGAGGTACCCGACCCGGAGGTCCGCCCCGAGGGCAACGTCACCGTCGTCGAGAACTTCCAGACGTTGGTCGACCGCCTCAACCGCGACGAGGGAGACCTCCTGAAGTTCCTCCAGGACGACCTGGGGACGGCGGCGAGCATCGACGAGAAGGGCCGCGCGCGCCTCACCGGCGACTTCAAGCAGTCTCGGGTTGCCGACGCCGTCACCGAGTACACCGATGGCTACGTGATCTGTTCGGAGTGTGGCCTGCCCGACACGCGGATTGTCGAGCAGAGCGGGACGGACGTGTTGAAGTGCGACGCCTGCGGTGCGATCACCAGCCTCGGCGAGTAACCAGGTCGCCGGCTACTCGAACTGTTTCAGCGTGTCGAGGTCGCGCTCGGTCCGCATGAACTCCGCGAGCCGACGCGTCGCGTGGCACGAGGGGCACGAGAAGTTCTCGCGGTGACCGGGGAGGTCAGTCGGCCCATCCTCCCAGTCTTTCGAACACTCGGGACACAGCAGTCGGACGAAGGCCTCGACCATACGCCGTCCGGTTGCTCGGCTGCCCAATAAAGGCTTGTGGCGGTGTCACACGGTCGGAACGCGCGCCGACCGTCGCGGTCGCTGGAGCGACGAACACACTGAAAAACGAACCTGGACCGCCGTCGAACGCCGGGAACAGCCAGATCAGGCGCTCGCGCGCCCGCCGAGGTCGCTGCCGTCGGTGACCTCTGCCGCGTCGAGCAGTTCCTTGTAGCGGTTCCGGATCGTCACCTCGCTGACGCCGGCCACGTCGCTGACCCGGCTCTGGGTGAGCGCCTCGTTGGTGAGCAGCGCGGCGGCGTACACGGCGGCTGCCGCGAGGCCGACGGGCGACTTCCCGCTGGTGACGCCCGTCTGCTGGGCCGTCTTCAGGAGTTCGCGCGCCCGCCACTCACCCTCGTCCGAGAGGCCGAGGTCGGAGGCGAACCGCCCCACGTACTGCGCGGGGTCGGCGGGCGCGACCTCCAGTTTCAGTTCGCGGACGATGTAGCGGTACGTCCGGGTGAGCTCCATCCGGTCGACGCGCGAGACGGCGGTCAACTCGTCGAGCGACCGCGGCGTGTTCGCCTGCCGCGCCGCCGCGTACAGCGCCGCCGAGGCGACGCCCTCGATGGAGCGGCCGGGGAGGAGGTCGTCGTCGAGTGCGCGACGATAGATGACCGACGCCGTCTCGCGGACGTTCTCGGGGAGGCCGAGCGCGCTCGCCATGCGGTCGATCTCACCGAGCGCCTGCTTCAGGTTGCGCTCTTTGGAGTCGCGCGTGCGGAACCGCTCGTGCCAGGTGCGGAGGCGCTGCATCTGCTGGCGGCGCTCCGCCGACAGTGTCTTGCCGTAGGCGTCTTTGTTCTGCCAGCCGATGTTGGTCGACAGCCCCTTGTCGTGCATCATCTTCGTGGTGGGGGCGCCGACGCGCGACTTGCTCTCGCCGTCGCGGTTGAACGACCGCCACTCGGGGCCGCGGTCGATGGCGTCCTCCTCGACGACGAGGCCGCAGTCGGTACAGACTGTCTCGCCGTGCTCCTCGTCGGCGACGACGCTGCCGCCACACTCGGGGCACACGCGCACCGACTCGGTCTCCTCGACGCGCTCGCCGGCTCGTTCTTTCGCCTGCTTCTCCCGCTCGGTGTAACTGCTGATGGTGGTTTCTGACTCGCTCATGGTGTTCCCGGATCGACGCCGATGGAGAGGGCGAAAATACTGCCGTCACCGACTGTCGTCCTTACCAGTCGTTACGTGAATATTCCATATAAGTCTTTCGCGGGTGGGATACTCCCGTACACACGGGATACTGGGCGCGAAAAGGCCGAATCAGTCGCTAACGAGACGACGGTCAGACACGAATGCGATTTTAAAAATCGTTCGGTCGCAGTCGGAGGGTCGATTCAGTCGCGTCGAAGCGCCAGCAGGGCCGCACCGAAGAGCGCGACCACCGCGAGGACGACGCCGAAGCCGGGGGTCGACGTCTCCGTGGCCGCCCCGCCCGTCTCGCCGTCCATCTCGGTGTCCATCTCCGCCTCGGTCATGGCGTCACTCTCGGTGTCCATCGGGGTCGACGTCGCCATCGACTCCCCGGTGTACGTCACGTCGGCTGCGGCGACGACCGCACCCTGCGCGGACGTGTACGGGGCGTCGGCACCGCCTTCCTGCTCGACGAAGTCGTACACCTGGTTGTCGTTGCTGTCCACGTGCGGCATCGCGACGAACGTCCCGTCGGCCTCGACGCCGCTGTCGAGGGCGACCTCGACGTTCTCGTGGGTCCCGGGCGCGAGGTACTCGCTGGTGCCGCGCACGGAGCCGAGGGCGTCGCCGTCGAGCAGCGTCTCGTCGTGGATGGTGACGAAGCCGCCGTTCTGGAGCACGACGCGCTCGACGGTCAGGGAGTCGCCCGTCGACTCCTGGTCGGCGAACTCGACGTACGCGAGCACCTGCACCTCGCCCGCGTCGACGACCGCCGCGCCGTCAGCCGTGTACGGCCCGTCGGCACCGCCCTCCTGCTCGACGAAGTCGTACACCTGGTTGTCGTTGCTGTCTACGTGCGGCATCGCGACGAGCGTCTCTGGCTGGACCACGTGGCTGTCCAGCGTCACCACGACGTCCTCGTGGGAGCCGGCCTCGAGGTACTCGGAGGTGCCGACGACGCTGCCGAGCGCGTCGCCGTTGAACAGCGTGCTGTCGTGGATGGTGACGAAGCCGCCCTCCGCCAGGTCGACGGAGTCGACGACGACCGTCTTGCCGTCCGAGCGCTGCGTGTCGAGGCTCACCGTCGCGGAGACGGTCGCCTCGGTGGAGTCGACGACAGCACCGTCGTCGTTCGTGTACGGGCCGTCGTCTTGGCCCTCGGAGGTGACGAAGTCGTACTCCTGGTCGTCGTCGCTGTCCGTGTGGGGCATCGCGACCAGCGTCGCGGTGGAGTTGTCGAACTCACCGTCGAGCGCGACCCGGACGTTCGTGTGGTAGCCGGGCGCGAGGTACTCGCTGGTGCCGCGCACGGAGCCGAGCGCGTCGCCGTCGGCGACGAGCGAGCCGTCGTGGACCGTGACGAAGCCGCCCTCGGGGAGGAACACGGAGTCGACGACGACGCTGTTACCGCCGGTCGTCGCAGCCGTGATGTTCGCGGTCGCCGTCGAAGCCACCTCGACGGCCGCCTGGTCGAGTACCGCCTCACCCTCGGCCGTCAGGAACGGGCCGTCCTCTTGCCCGTCGGTAGTGACGAAGTCGTACTCGCCGTTGTCGTTCGAGTCGACGTGCGCCATCGGCACCAGCGTGTCGTCGTTCTGGAGCGGGTCGTCCAACTCGATCCGGACGTCCTCGTGGACGCCAGCCGAGAGGAGGTCGCTCGTGCCGCGCACGGAGTCGAACGTCGCACCGTCCAGCAGACTGGAGTCGTGGACCGTGACGAAGCCGGGCTGAGCCAGTTCGACGCGGTCGACGACGACGTACTGCCCGTCGGTGGGCTGGTCGTCCATCGACACTGTCGCCGAGACGGTCACGTTTGCGGCCGCCACGACGGCGCCGCCGTCGGCGGTGTAGGGTCCGTCGGCCTGCCCGCCGGTGGTGACGAAGTCGTACGCGCGGTCCCCGTCGGTGTCCACGTGGGGCATCGCGACGTACTGGCCATCGTCGACGGCGTCGGTCAGCGTGACCTCGACGTCCTCGTGGGTACCGGGTGCGAGGTACTGCGAGGTGCCGACGACGCTACCGAGCGCGTCGCCCTCACCGGTGAGGCTGGCGTCGTGGATGGTGACGAAGCCGCCCTCGGGGAGCGTCACTTCGTCGACTGTGATCGTCGTGCCGCCGGACGTCTGTGCGGTGAACGTCACCGACGCGTCGGCTTCTTGCTGTGCGATCTGCCCCGACGGAACCGCGGCCGTAGAGACGCCGGCGAACCCGGCAGTCACGAGGACCGCGACCATCAGGAGTGTGGATGCTCGCTTCACACCGCGGCCGACGACGTATCACCTAAAGTGGATTTTCCGAACTCAGTCCAAAATTCGTCCGGAGTCCCTCCCACGTCGGGCGGGGTTCTCCCCGAGTCGGACTCGCGCCGTCGACACCACTGGGCCGACCCGGGCGCCCCGGTCGTCGCGACGCGGGCTGACCGGCAACACTTACCGTCCTCGCCGGACCCGATTCGAGCATGACAGACGCGTACATCGTGGGCGCGGGCCAGTCGTCGTTCGGCTCGTTCCCCGAGGAGACGTACCGGACGCTGTTCCGGGAGGCGTACGAGGCGGCCGCGCCCGCCGACCTCGACCCGGGAGACGTGGACGAGGCGTTCGTGGGAACGCTCGGCGTCGGCGGGCGACAGATCGGTCTCGCCGGCCCCGTAGTCACGGAGCACGTCGGCCTCCACGGCGTCCCCTGCACGCGCGTGGAGAACGCGTGTGCCGCCTCTGGCTACGCGCTCCGGCAGGCCGTGATGGCCGTGGAGTCGGGGATGGCCGACCTCGTGCTCGCGGGCGGCGTCGAGGTGATGACCGACACCTCCGCGGAGGCGACGAAGTACTGGCTCGGCGTCTCCGGCGAGACGGAGTGGGAGCGCATGGCCGGAACGACGTTCTCGGGCGTGTACGCCCAGATGGCCGACGCGTACCTCCGCGAGTACGACGCCCCGCGGCGCGCGATGTCGGAGGTCGCCGCGAAGAACCACGCCAACGGGGCGAAGAACCCGAAGGCACACCTCGGCTTCGAGTGCTCCGTCGACGACGCCGAGGCGGCCAGCGTCGTCGCCGACCCGCTCACGCTGTACCACTGCTGTCCGACCACCGACGGCGCCGCCGCCGTGTTCGTCGCCAGCGAGGAGGTCGCCGCCTCCTTCGACGACCGCGTCCGCGTCGCGGGCGTGGGCGCCGCCTCCGACCGCGTGGGCCTGTTCCAGCGCGACACCTACACCGCGGTCGAGGCGAGCGAGCGGGCGGGCGAGACGGCGTACGACGCCGCGGGCGTCGCCGACCCCAGAACCGACCTCGACTTCGCGGAGGTGCACGACTGCTTCGCCATCGCCGAACTCCTGGCGTACGAGGACCTCGGCTTCTGCGACCGCGGCGAGGCGGCGGCGCTCGTCGGCGACGGCGTCACCGCCATCGACGGCGACCTCCCGGTGAACACCTCCGGCGGGCTGAAGTCGAAGGGGCACCCGATCGGTGCGACTGGCGCCGGCCAGGCAGTCGAGGCGTTCGACCAACTGACCGGGAACGCGGGCGACCGCCAACTCGACGACCCCGAACGGGGCCTGACGCACAACGTCGGGGGCTCCGGCGGCGCCGCCGTGGTTCACGTGTTCGAGGCCGAGGGGGTGAGCGGCGCGTGAGCGCCCCGGAGCCCGGTCCCGGCGGCGCACCCGAAGAGCGTCCCGACGCGGACGCACGTATCCTCGGCGCGGGGCTGTACGCGCCACGCGCCCGCCTCCCGAGCGCGGCGGTGGCGGACGCCTGGGGCCGGTCGGCGGCTCGCGGCGTCGAGTCGGTCGCCGTACCCGCGCCCGACGAGGACGCACTCACGATGGCCGTGGCAGCCGCAGAGCGCGCGCTGGAGGCCGCGGGCGTCGACGCGGCGTCTCTGTCGGGACTGGCGTTCGCGACGACGACGCCCCCGATGGCCGAGGAGGACCTCACACCCCGGCTCGGCGACGCGCTGGGCGTCCCCGCGGACGCGACCACCCGGTACGCCGGGCGGAGCACGCGGGCCGGCACCCGGGCGCTGCGGGCCGCTCGCGACGCCGGCGCGTTCCCGGCGGTGGTCGTGGCCGCCGACGCACCGGGCGGTGCGCCGAACTCCCCCGAGGGCCACGCCGCCGGAGCGGGCGCGGCGGCGGTCGTCCTCGGCGCCGACCGCGGCAGCGGTGCCGGCCTCCACGGCGACAGCGAGGTGGCGACGGACTACCCGGGGACGCGGTTCAGACGCCCGGCCAGCGACGAGGTGGAGGGACTAGGCGTCACGACGTACGACCGTGCGGCGTTCACCCGGCCCGTCGCCGCGGCGGTCGACGGCCTCGCGTCGGACCCAGACGTGCCCGACCCCGGCGACGCGGCGGCGGTTGCGATCTCGGCACCAGATGGGGATCTCCCCGGCCGAGCGGCTCGGGCCGCGGGACTGGACCCGGGGCGCGTCACGACGCCTGTATCGACGCTCGGCGACACCGGCGCCGCCGGGCCGCTGCTCGGGGTGGCGCGGGCGCTCCAGGAGGGGGCGACGCGGACGCTCGTCGTCGGCTGGGGCAGCGGCGCCGGTGCCGACGCGCTCCTCGTCGACGGCCTCGCTCCGGTCGAGGGGTCGCTCGACGCCGGCGACGATGTGGGCTACACCGATGCGCTGCGCCTCCGCGGCGACCTCACGGCGGACGAGGCCCCGGCTGGCGGCGGCGCGGCGGTGTCGGTGGCCACGTGGCGGCGCTCCATCGCCGCGCGCTACCGACTCCGTGCAGGTCGGTGTCCGGCCTGTGGCGCGCTCGCGTTCCCGCCGGAGGGCGCGTGTCCAGACTGCCACGCGCTCGTCGACTTCGACTCCGTCGCGCTGCCTCGCGAGGGGCGTGTCGAGACAGTCACGGGCGTCTCTCCCGGCGGGGCGCCGCCGGAGTTCGCACGACAGGCAGAACGCGGCGGCGACTACCCCGTCGCCATCGTGGCGTTCGAGCGCGACGGCGGGCGGGTGAGTCTCCCGATGCAGGTGTGCGACGCCACGCCGGGGTCGGTCGCCGCGGCCGACACCGTCCGCGCCGTGTTCAGACGGGTCTACGAGCAGGAGGGCGTCGTCAGGTACGGACGGAAGGCGCGACCGGTCGCCGTCGACGAGCGCTGACTGTCGGCACTACCGGTCGGTCGAACGCGAGCGGCGGTGTCGCCGCCGCTCGCTGGTGTGAGGGGGGTCAGTTCAAAAGTGCCCACGGGGGCCACGTCGTACCTGGGGGGGATGAGAGAGGCACACGACGGGACGGCCGTCCGTAGGCATTCGACACTAGATACGGTATCCCCTATGAGCGTTACGGTGGGGGACGTTCGTGCACATTCCGTCGCCGTGGCCACGACACTTATCCACGCCACGCATCGATCCGGGGTATGGACCGACGCACGTTCATCGGATCGGTAGCGAGCGCGGCGACGGTCGGCCTCGCGGGCTGTTCGGGGTCGCCGACGACGTTCGAAGCGAGCCCGGCAGACACGACGTCGGCGGCGGCCGAGGAGACCGGCTACGAGCGACAGGGCACCGAATCCCAGACGATCAGCCGCGACTTCGCGGGCACCTCCGTCGAGGCCGTGAACAAGGTCACGACGTACGAGAAGACGATCGATACGGTGCTGGGGTCGGTCCGCGCGGGGGTGTTCGCCGCGGTGTCGACGCCCGCGGTCGAGGTCGCCGGCGAGACGTTCAACCCGGTGGCCGACTACGACACGAACGAACTCATCGGCCTGCTCACGAGCAACTACGAGGGCATCTCGAACCCGACACGCGTCGGCGAGTCCGCCGTGGAGATTCTGGGGGAGTCGCGGACGTTCGTCAGGTACGAGGCGACGGCGACGTTCGAGGGGCAACAGATCGACGTGTTCGTCCACGTCACCGAGGCGCTCCGCGACGGGGCCGACTTCGTCGTCCCGCTGGTGGTGTACCCCACACAACTCGGCCAGCAAGGTCGCGACGAGGCCGCCACGCTGGCCGGCGCACTCCGGCACCCCGTGTGACGGGCTCCGGTCCGAACACGCCTATGTCGGGGATGTGTCACAACAACCCACAGATATTTATATCAAACTCGCATCAGGGACGGTCGAGGTAAACGCGAATGGCGAAAGGCACGGTCGCATTCTTCAACGACACTGGCGGTTACGGATTCATCGAGACCGAGGACGCGGACGAGGACGTCTTCTTCCACATGGAGGACGTCGGCGGCCCCGACCTCGAGGAAGGACAAGAAGTCGAGTTCGACATCGAGGAGGCGGAGAAGGGCCCACGGGCCAAGAACCTCCAGCGCCTGTAAGGCGCTATCCGAGGTATCGGACCCGGACCGTCAGCGGTCCGTCGGAGCTACTCAGTTCGATCTGTTCTTGCAGGGCGTCGCGCGCCGCCGAGCGCCAGCTATCCGCGCCAGTGCCCGGGAACCGCGGGAACTCCTCCGGGAGGAACGCCCGTGGCTCGACGTGGATCGGTTCGGCGTCGTCGTACGTTCCCTCGCCGCCCTCGACGTGGAGGCGCGCCCGCATCCGCCCGGCGAACGGCGGCGTGATCCGGAGCACGGCGTCGCGGCGCCCGCGCTCGCGGGCCTCCAGCGCCGTGAGGACGTCGTCGGTGGTCACCGCCAGTTGGCGGATGACCGCGGGGTCGTGATCGTCCGACTGCCGCACGGAGCCTTACGTCCCCGTGTACGTGATCTGTTCGAGCGGGCCAGCACAGTCCGGACACGTCGACCGGTACGACAGGCTGCTGACGCTCGTTTCACAATCGGGGCAGACGAATGATCGTCCCACCATCGACACATGGTAGTGGCGGAATCGTGTTAAACGTTACCGTGCCTTGTGGTCGGTGGACGAACCGTCGGTTCGGTGGGTAGCGAACAGTCCGGACGAAGAGTCGGTCGCGATCGCGGTCGAGGCGCCTGCGCTTACTCGTCGTGGTCGGTGACGAAGTCCGGCTTCACCGTCTTCTCGGCGACCTCACCGCGGAGGTGCTCGACGAACTCCGAGACGGGCACGTCGTTGCGCTCGTTCTCGAAGCGGTCACGCACGGAGATGGTCTCGGCCTCCTCCTCGTCGCCGCCGACGACGATCATGTACGGCACGCGGTCGTCGTGGGCCGCACGGATCTTGCGACCGATGGTCATGTCGCGGTCCTCGACCTCGACGCGGAACTCCGACAGTTCGTTCTTGACGCGGTGGGCGTAGCCGAGGTTGTCGTCGGAGATGGGGAGGATGCGCACCTGCTCGGGGGCGAGCCAGAACGGGAACCGGCCCGCGAAGTGCTCGATGAGCACCATGAAGAAGCGCTCGTAGCTGCCGTACAGCGCGCGGTGGATCATCACCGGACGGTGCTCCTCGTTGTCCTCGCCCGTGTACGTCAGGTCGAACCGCTCGGGCATGTTGAAGTCGAGTTGCACCGTCGGGCCGTCCCACGAGCGCCCGAGGGCGTCCTCGAACGAGAAGTCGATCTTCGGGCCGTAGAACGCGCCGTCGCCGGGTTCGATCCCCCACTCCAGCGAGGACGACTCCAGCACCGACTCCAGTTGGGCCTCCGCCTGGTCCCACACCTCGTCGCTGCCGACGGACTTCTCGGGGCGCGTCGCGAGGTCGACGGACACGTCGAGGTCGAACGTCTCCAGCACCTGCTCGATGCCGTCCATCACCTGGCGCACCTCCGCTTCGATCTGGTCGGGGCGGACGAACAGGTGGCCGTCGTCGATGGTGAACGCCCACGTGCGCGACAGGCCCGACAGTTCGCCGCGCTGCTCCTTGCGGTACACCTTCCCGTGTTCCGAGTAGCGGATCGGGAGGTCGCGGTACGACCACGAGCCCTGGTCGAAGATGGTGGCGTGGCCCGGGCAGTTCATGGGCTTGAGGCCGTACTCCTCGTCGTTCACGTCGAACAGGAACATGTCGTCCTGGTAGTTCTCGTAGTGGCCCGACTCCTCCCACAGTTCCGTCCGGAACACGTGCGGCGTCTCGACCTGACCGTAGCCCGCGGCGTCGTTGAGTTCGTCGACGTAGTCCTCCAACTCCGAGAGGATCGTCTTCCCGGCGGGGTGATACAGCGGGAGCCCCGGCCCCGTGATCGTCGGGATGGAGAACAGGTCCATCTCCCGTGCGATCTTCCGGTGGTCGCGCTCGGCGGCCTGCTCGCGCATGTTCAGGAACTCCTCGAGGTCGGACTCCGACTCGAAGGCCGTCCCGTACACCCGCGTCAACTGGTCGTTCTCCTCGTCGCCGCGCCAGTACGCAGAGGAGATGTTGAGCAGGTCGACCGCGCCGACCTTCCCGGTCGACTCGACGTGGGGGCCCTTACAGAGGTCGCGCCAGTCGTCCTGCTGGTACACCGAGACGGGGTCCTCGTCGGCGGCCTCCTCGTGGAGGATCGCCGTCTTGTACTCGTT
Organism: Halobaculum marinum; assembly: GCF_029338555.1. Lineage (GTDB taxonomy): Archaea > Halobacteriota > Halobacteria > Halobacteriales > Haloferacaceae > Halobaculum > Halobaculum marinum. The sequence goes on from NZ_CP119989.1 coordinate 1,773,348, forward strand.
GTCGGCGTACTCGTCGAGCGCCTCCTCGCGGGGGACTTCGACGCGCTCGATGTCGTAGTCGGCCTCGATGATCTCCTGCATCTCCGCTTTGATCGCGGCGAAGTCGTCCTCGTCGAGGTCGACGCCGGCCACGTCGTAGTAGAACCCCTCCTCCGTCGGCGGCCCGATGGCGAGTTTCGCCTCGGGGAACTCCCGCTGGAGCGCCTGTGCGAACACGTGGGCCGCCGAGTGACGAAGCACCTGCAGGTACTCCTCGGACTGGTCGGTGACGATCTCGATCCGCGCGCCGTCGTGGACGGGGGCGGCCTTGTCGACGAGTTCACCGTCGACGACGCCGGCGACGGTGTCTTTCCCGAGTCCGGGTCCGATCTCGTACGCCACGTCCTCGACGGAAGCACCCTCCGGCACGGACAACTCCGAGCCGTCCGGCAGGGTGACGACGATGTCGCTCATACGCGACCGGTGCCGGGGCGCGCGAATAAGTCTTGTCGAAGTGTGCGAGAGCGGGAGCAAACACGCCGTCCGCGAGCGGTTCGACCGTGTCGTCGTCCGGGGTAGCCGCATCACAAAGAGCCAACACCGACCGGGCGCAACTCGCCCGTATGGATCTCACCGTCGACGCCGACCGACTCCGTGCGGACATCGAGGCGAACGCCGAGTTCGGCGCGGTCGACGCCGCCGAGGGCCGGGGGCGGACCGTCCTCGTCGGCATGGAGGCGAACAGGCGCGCTCGCGAGTACCTGGTGGACCGGATGGACGCCGCCGGCCTCGACGTGACCGTCGACGCCGTCGGCAACGTCGCCGGCAGGTGGACGCCCGACGGCGCCGACCCCGACGCCGCGCCCGTCGCCGCCGGCAGTCACGTCGATTCGGTGCCGGAGGGCGGCATCTTCGACGGCCCGCTCGGCGTGTACGCGGCACTAGAGGCCGTGCGGGCGATGCAAGACGCCGACGTGACGCCCGACCGCCCGGTGGTCGTCGTCTCGTTCACCGAGGAGGAGGGCCAGCGCTTCGCCGACGGCCTGCTCGGCTCCTCCGTCGCCGTCGGCGAGCGCACCGTCGAGGAAGCCCTCGCGCTCACCGACGACGACGGCGTGACGCTCGCGGCGGCGCTCGAAGGGATCGGCTTCGCGGGGTCGGGGCGCCTCGACGCCAGCGCGTGGGACGCCTTCTACGAACTCCACATCGAGCAGGACACGACGCTGGAGGCGGCGGGCGTGCCCGTCGGCGTCGTCACGACTATCACGGGTATCACCCACCTCGACGTGACGATTCGCGGCGAGGCGAACCACGCCGGCGCGACGCACATGCACGAGCGGACGGACGCGCTCGCGGCGGCCGCCGAACTCGTGCTCGACGTGGAACGGGCCGCCAACGACGTGGTCGACACGAGCAGCGACTCCGCCGTGGGGACGGTCGGGTCGCTCGACGTGTCGCCGAACGCGACGAACGTCGTCCCCGGGCGCGTCGACGCCGGCGTGGACATCCGCGACGTGGCGTACGAGTCGATGGAAACGGTCGTCGACGCCGTCGGCGACACGCTCGCCCGCATCGAGGCTGACCGCGGCGTCGAGACGGAGTTCTCGCGTCCGTTCGACCTCCACCCGACGCCGATGGCCGAGCGCCTCCGCGAGGCGGCCCACCGTGCGGGCGAGACCGCGGGGCTGACGACGATGGACCTGCACTCGGGCGCCGCCCACGACACGATGCACGTCGCGAACGTGACGGACGCCTCGCTCCTGTTTGCCCCCTCGCGCGACGGCATCAGTCACAACCCGCGCGAGTGGACCGACTGGGAGGACTGCGCCGCGGCGACGCGAGTGCTCGCAGGTGCGATTGCGGAGACTGCGGGCGCACAGTAGCGGGCCGGTCAGGCCGCGAGCGCCACGTCGAGGTACAGCATCACGACCACGCCGACCATCGTCCCGAGCGTCGCCTCGCGCTCGTGTCCCCGCGAGTGCGTCTCCGGGAGAATCTCGTCGGAGATGACGAACAGCATCGCGCCGGCGGCGAAGCCCATCGCGTACGGCAACAGCGGTTCGACGACGACGACCGCGAGCGCCCCGAAGACGGTCAGCGGGATCTCGACCAACCCCGACCGGATCCCGGTCAAGACGGCGTAGGAGGTCCGCTCGAACCCCGCGTTGATCGCGGCGATGGACACCGCCAGCCCTTCGGGGATGTTCTGGATCCCGATCGCGAGCATGAGCGCGATGCCGTTGGCGACGTTCCCGGAGCCGAAGCCGACGCCGACGGCGAGGCCCTCGGGCATGTTGTGGATGGTGATCGCGACGATGAACAGGATCACCGAGGCGACCTTCGCGTCGGTGACGGTCTGGTCGGTGCGAGCGCGACCCGTGATCAGGACGTGGACGTGCGGCACCCAGTGATCGGCCTGATCGAGGAACGCGGCACCCAGCAGGATGCCCGCGAGCACCGGAACGGGCGAGAGCAGTCCCGTCGCCGGGACGCCGGGCACGACGACCTCGGTCAACTCGATGCCGGGGACGATGAGCGACGTGAACGACGCCGCCAACATCACGCCGGCGGCGAAGCCGAGCGCCGTGTCGAGCACGCGCTCGCTGGGGTCGCGGTAGACGAGCACCGCGAGCGCCCCGACCATGTTCAGGCCAGCGATGACGACCCCGCCGACGAGCGCCTGCACGACGGGGTTCGTCCCCACGAGGTCGACGAACTGCTCTTCGAACACGCGCGTACCGGTGTCGTGTCTGCTACAAAATGTGTCGATCCACGCGGTGGCGCGAATGCGGTCGGGAGACGAGCGTCAGTCGTCGTCGCTGCCGTTCGCGACGGCGACCTCGGTGGCCGTCCGCTCGTTCCCCTCGGCGACGCGGAAGCCGCCCGTCTCAGCACGACCCGACAACTCGCGTTGCGGGTACGGGATCTTGATCCCTGCCTCGTCGAGGGCGGTCTTCACCTCGCGGACGACCGCCGCGGTTCCGAGCGCCCGCTTGGGCGCGCTCGGGTGGTCGATCCAGAAGCGACACTCCAGCACGACCGCGGAGTCGCCCAGCGACTTCGGCACGACCTGCGGCGGCGGGTTCGCCTCGATCTCAGACACGTCCGCGAGCGCGTCGGCGACTACCGACTCGGCGCGTTCGAGGTCGGCGGCGTAGTCGACTCCCACGTCGACCGACAAGCGGAGTTGTCCGAGTCGGGTGCGGTTCGACACCGTCGCGTTCGCGACTCGTTCGTTGGGGATGACGACCACCTCGCCGCCGGCGGTGCGGATGCGCGTGTTGATCACGGTGATGTCCGAGACGATCCCCTCCTCGCCGTCGATTTCGACCCAGTCGCCCAACTCGAACGGCCGGGAGAACATGAGGACGAACCCGGCGATGAGCGACCCGATGGTCGTCCGCGCGGCGGTACCGATGACGATCCCGAGGAACCCGGCGCCCACGAGCAGGCCGCCGAGGTTCACTCCCCAGACCGTGAGGCTCCCGACTACAGCCGCCCCGAGCACCGCCAACTGGAGGATCCGGAACACGATCCCCTTCTGGTGTTGGTTGATGGCGTCGGACTCGGCGGCGTACTCGTCGAGTCGGGCCTCCAGCACGTCGATGCCGATGAGTGCCCCCGCGACGATGGAGATCGTCGTGAGCAGTTGGACGATCCGCGGCACCGTCGCGGCCATCGTCGAGACGGCGAGGAGCGCCACGTCGGCGAAGCCCCACACCACCAACACTGCGAGGACACAGCCGATGAGGACGGCGAACTGGAGCGTCCGGACGACGCCCGTGACCGGGAGGCCCCAGTCGAACTCCGACACCTGCACCGGGACGCGCTCGTTGGCGAGCACACGGTCGCGCGTCACGCGGTGGACTGTCCGGACGACGCGCGGCGCCAACAGCAGCGCGGTGACCGCCGCCGCCGTCAAGAGGACGACTGTCACCGCGAGTCGCGCCTCGGTGGTGACGAACCCCTCCAGCGTGTCTTGCAACTGGACGACGAGGGAACTTTGCACACACGCGAGAACCGTCAGATAGCAAAAAGGCCCTCGGTGTGCGTATCACCACCGATACCCTTCCGTTCGGCGGTGTGAGAGGTCTTGGCACGTGGCTACCGTCGGGGCGGGTCGTCCTGCCCTACAGCCGCTTGCTCACGTACGGGCCGTCTTGGTGGTAGCCGAGTTTGTCCCGGTAGTAGCCGCGGACGCCGATGCCCGAGATGACCGACAGTTTCGAGAACCCGGCGTCGGCGGCGATGTCCTCGGCCTCGCGTAGCAGTCGCCGACCGTAGCCGCGGTGTTGCCAGTCGCCGTCGCGCCCGTCGTCACCGCCATCGAACGTCGCAGGCGAGCCGTACACGTGGAGTTCGCGAACGAGCGCGGCGTCGACCAGTTCCCGCCGGATCGCGTCGTCGTCGGCCGCTGGCCCGGCGCCGGGCGCGGCGTGGGAGTACGACGGGAACCGCAGGCGACAGAAGCCGACGAGGAGATCCTGGGCGGTGTCCTCGAAGCTGATGAAGTGTTCGACGCCTCCGCCGGACTCGTAGGTGGTCACGTCCAGTTCCACGTCCTCGGGGCGAGGGTCGGCGTCGTTGTGCCCGACCTCGCGGGCGCGGATGTCGCGCAACTCGTACCCTTTCTCCGCGGCGCGCTGGTCGGCCAACTGCCGGAGGTTCGACTTCCAGACCCCCGCGTCGATGAAGTCGGCGGGGATGTCGCGCTGGACGCGCTGGAGGCGGCAGTACGTCGGAATCTCGTTCATCGCGTCGGCGACGAGGTCCGCGGCGGCCTCGTTGTCGAGCGGGTCGAACTCGTCGCGGCGCCAAGAGTCGTACACGCGGGTGCCGCGCACCACGAGCGTCGGGTAGATCTTCAGGTAGTCGGGCCGCCAGTCGGGGTTGTCGAACAGTTGGCGGAAGTCCTCCCGGCACATCTCCCGGGTCATCCCGGGCTGGCCGGGCATCATGTGGAACCCCACCTTGAACCCGGCGTCGCGGAGGCGACGGTTGGCGTCGACCGACGCCTGATTGCCGTGGCCGCGGTGCATCTCGCGGTTGACTCGCTCGTACGTCGTCTGGACCCCGACCTCGACCTTCGTCCCGCCGAGCTTCAACATCCGGTCGATCTGTTCGGGGTCGCACCAGTCGGGCTTCGTCTCGAACGTGATGCCGACGCAGCGCACGTCCGACGACTCGTTGCGCGACTTCACGTCTTCGAGGTACTCGAAGTCGTACTCCTCGCGCGCTTGTGCGAAGCTCCGACCCTCCGCGGGGTTCGGGCGCGCGTCCGTGTCGTACTCGTTCATCGCTTGGAGCGCACGCTTGACGAACCACTCCTGGTAGTCGTGTGAGCGCGCGGTCATGGTGCCGCCCATCAGGATCAGCTCCGCCTTGTCGACCGGGTGGCCGATGTGGCGCAACTGCTCCAGTCGGAGCGTCACCTGTCCGTACGGGTCGTAGTCGTTCTGCTGGCCGCGCGCCGCCGCGGGCTCGTGGCCGGTGTAGCTCTGTGAGGAGTCGAACTCCGAGGCCGGCCCGCCGGGGCAGTAGAGGCACTTCCCGTGCGGGCAGGTGTGCGGCGAGGTCATGATCGCGATGGGCGACACTCCCGAGGCAGTGCGGACGGGCTTGCGCCGGACGACCTCGCGGACCTCCTCGCGTCGCCCCTCAGGGGCGCGCTGGAGGAGGTCGGTGTTTTGGGGCACCTTCGGCGAAGAGAACGCCGAACAGGCGTCGCGCTTGGCGGCTTCGAGGTCGTCGCGGTCGACCTCACCGTCGAGGATCTGTTCGACGAGGTGCGCGCAGGCCCGCTCGAACGCCGCCGGTTCGTCGGACTCCTCGGCGTACGCCGACAGCTCCGGATCCGAGTCAGCGGTCCCGCTCATTGCGTGTGAGTGGTCGCGTTCGGGGCCTAAGGGTTTCGTTCGGCAGAATCGTCGTGACCCGGACGGCGCCGTGCGGCGTCGTCGATGCTGTCGCTCCCTAATCGGGTGAGAAAATGCCGAGAACCGGACGGTTCGAGCCGCGTTACTGCAGTTGGCCGGCGACCGCGTCGACGACGGCGTCGGTCACCTGGTCGCGGCGACCCGCGAGGTACTCGATGCGGCCCTGCCGGACGCCGACCGCCGTGACACCCGCGTCGGCCACGGCCATCTCGGCGTCGCCCGCGGCGGCGCGCACGTCCACGTCGCCGTCGGCGCGGACGTACAGTTCGTCCGTGCCGTACACGACCGTGGCGTCGCGGTCACCGCGACGCTGGAGTTCGTCGGCCAGCAGCGTCGTCGAGGGGAAGTCGAAGCGGTGACTGAACGCGTCGGCGTCGAGCGTCGCGAACGTGAGCCCGTCGACCTCGCGCACTTCGATGTTCGCCTCCGCGGTGTCCAGTTCCGTCTCCAACTTCTCGCGGAACTGCCCGGCGATGTGGCCGGCGAGGTCGCCGCCCTCCGTGCCGAACAGGATGTCCGTGATGAGTTCGCGCTTGTCCTGGTAGCTCTGGTAGTACGCCTCCAGCGCGACGGCCTCGCGCAACTCGGCGACGCGCTCGGCGTCGCGACCCGCCTCGTCGGCGAGGTCGGTGTACGTCGCGGGCGTCCCCTCCCAGTAGCTGACCGCGGGGAGGTGTGCGAGGTCGTCGACCACGTCGTCGTTGACCGTCGCCGCCAGCACCGACGCGAGCGCGCCGGTCGTCAGGTCCGCCGTGTCGGCGCCCGCGAGGCCGGGGTTGACGAGCGTCGCGACGGCCTCGGCGATCTCTTCGTCGGCGGTCGCGGCGTCGACGACGACGCGCTCGGCGCCGTACACGCCCAGCAGGTCGAGCCCGTCGCGCGACTCTCGCGTCGACCCCGTGCCCAGCAGGAGCACGAGCGGCAGCTTCTCGTCGTGGCGGTCGCGGTCCTGGAGCATCCGCGTGGCGTCCTTCGTCGCGGCGTCCATGTCGTACACCGGTTCGTCGAGCGGGCGGCGCGTGAAGTAGTGGTACTCCGCGTCGCTCTTGGCGTGTTCCTCGCGGACGAGCGGGAGCACGGCGCGCTCGACGGCGGCGCCGGCGACGTAGCCGTCGGCGGTCGCCGCGTGGCGAACCACGACGGGGCGCGACTCGATGACCGCGCGGCGCACGGCCTCGGCAGCGTCGAGCAGGTCGTCGGCGACGGCGTCGACGGCGTCGTGCTCGCCGAGCGTCACCAACTCGTTCGGGCGCGCCTCGTCGGTCAGCGCGTCCGCGAGGCGGCGCTGCACCGCCTCGGCTTCATTTCCCTCGAGCGCCGCCAGTGCCTCCGTCTCCACCTGGATCTCGTTGCGCCGCACCTCGACCTCGCCCTCCAGGCGGACGATGTTGCCGACCTCGATGTCGGGGTACGCGCGGACGCCAGCCTGCACGAACGCCGCGCAGTCGACGACGCCCGTCTCGTCGCGCAGTTCGAACACCGTCGGGCCGCCCGTCTGGCGTGCGCCGACGACCTCGCCCTCGATGCGGACCTCCTCACCGACGCGATCGGAGAGCGTGCCGATCTCGACGCGCTCGACCTCGCCGTCTGGGGTCGCCTGCTTCTGCTCGCGGACGGCGTCGATGCCCTCGTCTTCGTCGGCGGTCTGGTCGGCACCGCCGGACTCGGCGGCGTCCTCCGTAGCCTCCGTCGCGTCCTCGGTGTCCTCGGCGCCGCTCTGGTCGGCCTCGTCGGCCTCGTCGGCGCCCTGCCCGGGGTCGTCGGGCGTCGGCTTGTGGGTCACGCCGCCGGCGTCGTCGTCGTCATCGTCGTCCTCGTCGCGTTCCAACTCGGTGGTTCCCTCCTGGATGAGGGCGCCGCGGAACTCTCGCTCGGACTGTCGGATCGACCACGCGAGGTCGACGTCGCCGTTGTCGCGGACGTTCTTCACCTGGACGAACACCGTGTCGCCCGGCTCCCAGTCGAGCGACTCCAGCCGCTTGTCGAGTTCCGAGCGGTGGAGCAGGCCCGTGACGTTGGAGGACAGATCGATGAACACGCCGAAGTCGGCGTAGCCGTCGACGATGCCGGTGTAGAAGCGATTCCTGACGAGCTGGTCGGGGCTGTTGCCGCGGAACTCGAAGACGACGTCCTCTTCGTGGGAGGAGCAGATGCGTCCGTCCACGGACGCACCACAGATGATACACTTACCCATTTGTGTGGAGCCAGAGTCCCCTGCCTAAAACGGTTGTCGAAATGCCGACGCGCGCGGCTCGCGCCGTCGCAAGCAACGATCGCCCGACGGTGGAGCGACACTGTCGATCACGGGCCGCCCCCGTCGGTCACGCACGCTCACCCGCGTGCGCCGTCAGATGACGTACCACTGCGCGAGGAGCGTCTCCGCGGCCGCGAAGCCGCGGAAGCCGTACCCGAACACCAGCGCCGCCGGGAGCGCGGTCGCGGCGACGGCTCGCCCGGTCGTGGTGTCGTGGACCTCGCGGATCCCCAGCGCGAGCAGGCCGGCCCCGTACAGAGCGCACACCGCCCGAAGCGCTGGGACCGGTGCGCCGGCGAGCGCGCACGGCGCGCTCGCGTACGCGAGCACCTGAACCGTCTCGCTGATCCCGGCGCGGTCCCTGACCAGCAGGATCAACAACACCGTCTGGAGCGCCGCCGTGAGGTGGAGGGCCGCCGGCGCGACGAACACCGCGACGAACAGCAGCGACACGGCGGCCGACACGCCCGGCCCGCCGAACGCCGTCGGGATGGTCGCCGGGTCGAGGACGAACCGGCTCCCGGCGAACGCGACGGCCACGCAGACGGCGAACACCAGTCCCGGCGCCTGGTCGCCCGGCGCGACGCCAGTTTGGAAGAACCGTGTCGGCCGCACGAGCACCTCCACCCACGCTCGGGCGACCGCCGCTGGTCCGCGTGCCCGTCCCCCCTCGGGGTTGTCGACCCACGTCGTCACGGGCTGAGTTGCGGCGGACCGACATTGACGGTTGCGATGACGGCGCGACCCGTGTGCCCCGTCAGTCGCGCCGGAGGACGTGACAGTCTCGACAGCGCGCCTGGTAGCTCTCTTCGGCGCCTACGAGGATGGTCGGGTCGTTCTCGTGGGCCGGTTCCCCCTCGATGAGCCGTTGGTTCCGGGTCGCCGGTTCGCCACAGACCGCACAGATCGCCTGGAGTTTGTCGACGTACTCGGCGACGGCCATCAGGTCCGGCAGGGGGTCGAACGGCTCCCCGCGGTACGTCTGGTCGGTGCCGGAGACGATGACGCGGCGGTCGTCCTCCGCAAGCGCCTGACACACGTCGACGAGCGTGTCCGAGAAGAAGTTCGCCTCGTCGATGGCGACGACCATCTCGCCGTTGAGGTCGTCCAAGATGTCCCACGGCCCATCGCCCTCGTTGGCGACGACCTGCGCCTGCCACGAGCGGCCGTTGTGCGACCCGATGCTCGTCTCGCCGTAGCGGTCGTCGAGTGCGGGCGTGAAGACGGCGATCTCCTGTCCCGCGATCTCCGCGCGACGTAGTCGCCGGAGCAGTTCCTCGGTCTTCCCCGAGAACATCGACCCCGAGATGACCTCGATCCACCCGGAGCCGGTGATCGCGTGCATACCAGTTGGAGCCGTTGCTCCGCGGAAAACCGTTACTCTCTGGCGCTCGCCCGTCGACGGCGACGTGGCGGTCGCTGCTTGGTGTAGCGTTCGGAAGGATTGTGCGTGGGTGCTGTCTGTAGGGCGCCCCGAAGGGCGCACAGCACCTGCATCCGTGTGGATGCGTGGGACCGGATTTGAACCGGCGGACCTCTACAGGACAGCGCCCTCAACGCTGCGCCGTTGGCCTGGCTTGGCTACCCACGCATCGTGCGTCAGTACGCACTTCGACGTATCCCGGTTACAGATAAAGGGCTTTCCATTCCGACGGGTCATCGTGGAGGAGTCGCACACCCCGCGGTCGACGGCGACGTGCTGCGCCGCCACCTGATCCGTCGCCGTCCCGACCGCCCGCCGAGGCCCGCCGACCGACGGTGCCGCGTTCGGTCAGTTCTGTCGCCACTCGGCGACACCACAGCGACCGCACTCGACTCGACCGTGGGTCACCCGCATCACCGTCGGTTCCCACTCGTGGCCGACGAACCGACAGAGGATCGCTGATTTGATCGTCTCCCTGGTGATCATTGTCGGCAACATGGACTCGATCCCATTGAAACTACGGGAATCGTTCAATGATTGCGGCACACACTTCGATAGACGGGTAATTCGTACACGGATCCGTCGTCGGTCGTTCGATCACCAGCGGTCGTCGCTTCAGCGGGTACTGTTCGGACAACGGCTTTGGTGCTCCCGCCCCACGCGCCGACAATGAGCACGGACACACCGCCGTCCGGTAACCGACTCCGCGGGTTCGTTCGCGACCACAGCCTCGGCGTCGCCGGCGTCGTCTCGGCGCTCGCGCTCGCCGTCGTGTTCGCGACCGCCGGTGGCCTCGTGCCGTCCGGCGCCATCCCGCGTGCGCCGACCGCGTTCCTCGAAGCGATCCCGACGCTCAACGCCGTCGTCTCGCTGTCGGCCATCGGCACCATCCTCGCCGGCGTCCGCGCCGCCCGCGGTCGCGACTTCGTCGCTCACCGGCGATTCATGCTCGCCTCGACGACGCTGTTCGCGACGTTCCTCGCGATGTACCTCTACCGCCTCGCGCTGCTCGGCACGACCGACTTCGCCGGTCCCGGAGTCGTCGAGCGCTACGTCTACCTCCCACTGTTAGCGATCCACATCCTGCTCGCGGTGGTGTGTGTCCCGCTCGTCGTCTACGTCCTCACGCTCGCGGGGACACGCCCCACGACCGACTTGTTCGACACCGCCCACGCTCGTGTCGGTCGGATCGCGGCGTCGCTGTGGGTGGTCTCGTTCGCGCTCGGTGTCCTCGTATACGTCCTCCTGTACGTCGTCTACTGACGTGAAGAGTGGGGGACGGTCCGAGGGTTCACGTACCATCCCGGGACCACGACCGCCCGTGCGGTGACGACCGCCGCGGGCCGCGAGCGGGTGTGCGACACGACGGTCCGCGGGTGAGCGACGTGTCGCCTGTCAGCACCTGAACGGTCTCCTTCCACGTCGGTCGCGGTCTCGTGGCGGGCCGTCGCTCAGTCGTCGGCGGGGGCGCCGTCGACGACCGGTCGCTCAACCTCGCGGTCGGTCGGTTCGCCGTCGATGTCGTACGGGTACTCGCCGGTGACACAGCCGAGACAGAGATCCGCCCGGGTCGACTCCAGCGCGCCAGCGACGGCGTCGATGGAGAGGTACGACAGCGAGTCGGCACCGATCTCCTCGCGCACTTCCTCCACGGAGCGGTCGGCGGCGATCAGTTCCTCGCGCGTCGCCATGTCGATCCCCATGTAACACGGGGCGATAATGGCCGGCGCGCCGATGCGGACGTGCACCTCTTCCGCGCCAGCGTCGCGGAGCAACTGCACCAACTGCGTCGAGGTGGTGCCGCGCACGATGGAGTCGTCGATAAGGGTGACCGTCCGCCCCTCGACGGTCGAGCGGATCGGGTTCAACTTGAGGCGCACCGCTCGCTCGCGCTCGTCTTGCGTCGGCATGATGAACGTCCGCCCGACGTAGCGGTTCTTCATCAGCCCCTCCGCGAACTCGACGCCGGCGTCGTCTTCTGCGGCGGCGTCGGCGTACCCAGAGGCGAACGCGCGCCCGGAGTCGGGCACCGGCATCACCACGTCGGAGTCGACGCCGGCCTCCTCCCACAGCGCCCGCCCGAGGTCGCGCCGCGCCTCGTACACGAGCGTGTCGTCGATGACGGAGTCCGGTCGAGCGAAGTAGACGTGTTCGAAGAAGCAGTGTGCGCTGTTGTCCTTCTCGAACAGTCGGTAGGAGTCGAAGCCGCTCCCGTCGGGTTCGAGGACGACCAGTTCCCCGGGGCGTACGTCCCGGACGAGTTCCCCGTCGAGCGTGTCGATGGCCGCCGACTCACTGGCGATCACGTAGCCGTCGTCGAGTTCGCCGATACACAGCGGGCGATTCCCTTGCGGGTCGCGCACGCCGATCACCGTGTCGTCGTGCATCACGGTCAGTGAGTACGAGCCGTGGATCCGGCTCATCGTCCGCTTGACGGCGCGGATGAGGTCCGACTCCAGCAGGTTGCGCGCGAGGTCGTGCGCGATGACCTCGGTGTCACCCTGCGACGTGAACGCGTGGCCTGCGCCGGCGAGTTCGTCGCGGATCTCGTCGGCGTTGACGAGGTTGCCGTTGTGCGCGAGGCCCAACGCGCCGGACTTGAACGACACCGAGAACGGCTGGGCACAGCAGGCGTTCACGCCGCCGGCGGTCGGGTAGCGGACGTGGCCGATCCCGGCGGACCCGGCGAGGCTGTCGAGGTCAGACTGCGTGAACGCGTCGCCCACCAGCCCCATCTCCACGTGGCTGTGCTGTTGGAAGCCGTCGTGGGTAGCGATCCCCGCGGAGTCTTGCCCGCGGTGTTGGAGCGCGTACAGCGAGTAGTACAGCGGCCGGGCGGCGTCGCGGTCGGCCAGTGAGACGCCGACGACGCCGCACTTCTCGGTCGGCCCGTCGACGGGGGTCGGCTCGCGCGAGCCGTCGCCGAGCGGTTCGGTGAGCGATGTGACCGGCGCCGACGTACCCTCCCCGGGGTCGCCCTGTGGCATGGGAGGTACTGGTAGCCGACTCCACAAAAACCCTCGTTATCGTGTGTAGGTGGCCGGTAGATGCCCGCGAGCTATACACGAACGCGCATATGTCCGGCTTCCTCCGCACGGGACCGGCCGCGTGGCTCGGCGTGGTGTTCTCGTGTGTGCGTCGACGGCGCAGACGCTACGGAAGCTGAGAGACGTGAGAGAAGAATCGGGTCAGTTGTCGCCGGCCTTCGACTGCCACTCGTAGCCCCGGCGCTTCGCCGACTTGCCGAAGCCACACGAGGAGCACTTCTTCTTCTTCACGTGGTAGGACTTCTCGCCGCAGCGTCGACATTTGACGTGCGTCGTCTTGTTCTTCTTCCCCTGAGACGGCGTTCCGGCTCCGGTCATGCGTTGATCGAGACGACGTTGTCGCCACGGATAATCGTTGTGTCTTCCACTTCGTCGTCCGTAGCGCCCTCCAACTCGGTCGGATCGAGCACGACGTTCATGTGTTGGTCGTAGCCGGCGAGGACCCCGAAGTGCGCGGTCCCGTCTTTCAGGTGAACGGTCACCGGCGTGTCCAGAGCGTCCTCCAGTACGTCGAGCGGGCGGCCAGTCATGTTCGCCACGTCGGCAGATTCCGGTTTAAGCGTACCGGACGCGTGACGGGGCGGACCCGCCGTCCGCGGCGACTCTTGGGCCCGGTCGCGGGGGGCCGCTCCGGCGAGCGTCATGCGACCGGCTCGCGAACCCGCACAGTTTTAACACGTGACCGATACGCTACGAACACCACAGGCCCGCGGGTAAGTACGGGGATCGGCCTCGTATTGCGGGATTGCGGACCGACGCGCTGCAAGACGCCGGGGTCCACAGTGACCCGTACCGGGGCTTTCCGTACGAGCAACGGCCGCGCACGACGCGCGGGATTCAGACGCTCGCAACACCGAACGAATACACCATGGAAGTAGAAATCGCAACAATCGGCGGCTACGAGGAAGTCGGTCGCCAGATGACGGCAGTCCGAGCGGGAGACGACATCGTCGTGTTCGACATGGGCCTCAACCTGAGCCAGGTCCTGATCCACGACAACGTCGAGACAGAGAAGATGCACAGCCTCGACCTGATCGACATGGGCGCCATCCCGGACGACCGGGTCATGAGCGACATGGAGGGCGACGTGCAGGCCATCGTGCCGACGCACGGTCACCTCGACCACATCGGCGCCATCTCGAAGCTGGCGCACCGCTACGACGCGCCCATCGTGTCGGCGCCGTTCACGATCGAACTGGTCAAACAGCAGGTCAAAGGCGAGAACAAGTTCAACGTCGACAACGACCTCGTCAAGATGGAGGCGGGCGAGACGATGGAGATCGGTGACTCCGGCAACGTCCAGTTGGAGTTCGTCCACGTCACCCACTCGATCATCGACGCGGTGAACCCGGTCGTCCACACGCCCGAGGGCGCCGTCGTCTACGGCCTCGACAAGCGCATGGACCACTCGCCGGTCCTCGAGGACCCCATCGACATGAAGCGCTTCCGCGAGATCGGTCGCGAGGGCAACGGCGTGCTCGCGTACATCGAGGACTGTACCAACGCCGGCCGCAAGGGACGCACGCCCTCGGAGTCGGTCGCCCGACGCCACCTGAAGGACGTGCTCACGTCCATCGAGGACTACGACGGCGGCATCGTCGCCACGACGTTCTCCTCGCACGTGTCGCGCGTCTCCTCGCTCGTCGAGTTCGCCAAGGAGATCGGCCGCGAGCCGGTGCTCCTCGGTCGCTCGATGGAGAAGTACAGCGGCACCGCCGAGCGCCTGAACTTCGTCGACTTCCCGGACGATCTGGGAATGTACGGCCACCGCAAGTCGGTGGACCGCACGTTCAAGCGGATCATGCAGGAGGGCAAGGAGAACTACCTCCCCATCGTCACGGGTCACCAGGGCGAGCCGCGCGCGATGCTCACTCGCATGGGTCGCGGCGAGACGCCGTACGAACTGGACGAGGGCGACAAGGTCGTCTTCTCGGCCCGGGTCATCCCGGAGCCGACGAACGAGGGCCAGCGCTACCAGTCCGAGCGCCTCCTGAAGATGCAGGGCGCACGCATCTACGACGACATCCACGTGTCGGGCCACCTCCGCGAGGAGGGGCACTACCAGATGCTCGACGCGCTGGAGCCCCAGCACGTCATCCCCGCCCACCAGGACATGAAGGGCTTCGCGCCCTACGTCGACCTCGCGGGCCGAAAGGGGTACACGCTCGGCCGTGACATCCACGTCACGGAGAACGGGAACATGATCCAGCTCACCGAGTGACGATGGCGCAGGACGCGACGGCAGAACGGGTGCTCGCGGCGGTCGAGCAGCGGCGCGAGCACGTCAACGCCGCCATCGACGAGGACCTCCCGATGGCCGAGCCCGAGCGGCTGTACGAGGCCACCCGGTACATCCTCGAAGCCGGCGGGAAGCGACTCCGCCCGACGGCCGCGCTGCTCGTCGGCGAGGCGCTCGCGGAGGTCGACGCCGACGACGCCACCGACTACCGGTCGTTCCCGGCGCTCGACGGCGACGAGTTCGACCTCATGCGGGCGGCGGTCAGCGTCGAGGTCATCCAGTCGTTCACCCTCATCCACGACGACATCATGGACGAGGACGACCTCCGGCGCGGCGAGCCGGCGGTCCATCGCGCGTACGACACGGAGACGGCGATTCTCGCCGGTGACACGCTGTACGCGAAGGCGTTCGAACTCCTGTCGGACACCGGTGCCGACCCGGCCAACACCGTCGACGCGGTGAACCGGCTCGCCTCCGCGTGTACGCGCATCTGCGAGGGACAGTCCCTCGACGTCGACTTCGAGTCGCGCGACGACGTGACGCCCGAGGAGTACCTGGAGATGGTCGAGCTGAAGACCGCCGTGCTGTACGGCGCCTCGGCGGCCATCCCCGCGGTGCTGATGGGCGCCGACGACGAGACGGTGGAGGCGCTGTACCAGTACGGCGTCGACTCCGGGCGCGCCTTCCAGATCCAAGACGACGTGCTCGACCTGACGGTGCCGTCGGAGAAACTGGGCAAACAGCGCGGCTCCGACCTCGTCGAGGAGAAGGAGACGCTCATCACGCTCCACGCGCGCCAGCAGGGCGTCGACGTGGACTCGCTGGTGAGCGCCGAGACGCCCGCCGAGGTCAGCGAGGCGGAGGTCGACGACGCCGTCGCCGTCCTCGAGGACGCTGGCTCCATCGCCTACGCCCGCGAGATGGCCGAGGACCTCACCGAGCGCTCGAAAGAGCGCCTCGACGTGTTGCCCGAGGGGCCCGCCCGCGACCTGCTCGCGGACCTGGCCGACTACCTCATCAGTCGCGGCTACTGACCGGTCGCTCCCGGTCGGCGTTTTCACTCGGCCGCACCGACCTGTGAGCCGTCGGCCAGAACGAAAGCGCACAAGTCCGTCCCGCCCGGCAGATCGATCGTGAGTCGCCAGTGAGTTCGTTCCGAAACGCGGTGCTGTTCCTCGCGCTGGGGCTGTTCTGGGGCGGGGGCTTCCCCGCCATCGAGATCGGTCTGCGCGAACTGGAGCCGCTGTTGTTGGGCGCCTACCGGTTCGACCTCGGCGCCGCCGTCGCCCTCGCGTACGTCCTCTGGCGGTCCGACGACCCGCTGCCGCGGGGTCGCGCCGACTGGGGGGCGGTCGTCGTCGCCGGGCTGCTGTTCGTCGCGGCCAACATCGCCTTCCTCGCGTACGGCCAGCAGTACACCACCGGTGGCGTCGCGGCCATCGTGTACAGCCTCAACCCGATCTTGACGACGTTCTTCACCGTCTGGCTCCTCAGCGAGGGGAGTCTCGACGTCCGAGGGTACGTCGGCGTCGTCCTCGGCGTCCTCGGGGTCGGACTCGTCGCCCAGCCGTCGCCGACGGATCTCGCGGGCGACACGACCGTCGGCGTCGCGCTGGTGTTCGTCGCGGCGGTCGCCGTCTCGTTCGGGAGCGTCGTCACCCGCTGGCTCGAACCCGAGTCGGACGCGCTCCCCCGGACTGCGTGGGGAATGGCGCTGGGCGCCATCGTGCTCCACGTCGCCAGCCTCGTCGCCGGCGAACCTCAGCCGACGCCGGGGTCGCTCGGACCGGGGGTGCTCCTCTCGCTGACGTTCCTCGGCGTGTTCTCCTCGGCGCTCGCCTACGCCATCTACTTCGGTCTGTTGGACCTGCTGGGGCCGTTCGAGATCAACCTCGTGAGCTACGTCGTCCCGGTCGTCGCGACCGTCGCCGGCGCGGTCGTCCTCTCGGAACCGGTGACGCCGCTCACGGTCGTCGGGTTCTTGATCGTCGTCGCCGGCTTCGCGCTGGTGAAACGCGACGCGATCAGACGCGCACTCTCGTCTCGGTCCTGGTGACCGCCACCGGGCGCGTCACTCCTCCCGGAGGTCGTCGATGTCGGCGAGCAGTTCGTCGGCGTGGTCCTCCGGCGAGACGCCCTCGTACACGCGCTCGATGGTGCGGTCCGGGCCGATGAGGTACGTGTTGCGGAACACGCCCTCGACGACGTTGCCGAAGACGTTCTTCTCGCCGTAGGAGTCGTACGCCGCAGACACCTCGCCGTCCTCGTCCGACAGCAGTCGGAACGGGAGGTCGTGTTTGCGCGCGAACGCGGTCAGGTCGTCGACGGGGTCGTCGCTCACGCCGAGGATCACGGTGTCGCGCGCCTCGAACTCGTCGTGGGCGTCGCGGAAGCCGCACGCCTCGGTAGTGCACCCGGGCGTGTCCGCACGGGGGTAGAAGTAGAGGACGACGCGCTTGCCGTCGAACTCGTCGAGCGAGACCTCGCGACCGACGTGGTCGGGCAGCGAGAAGCCGGGCGCCTCGGTGCCGGTGTCGAGCATGGTCGTGGCTGTGGCTGCGGCGGGAAAAGCGGTGTCGGTGTCGCGCGGCGGCGGCCTACTCGATCGGTTCGGCGGCGTCGCGCTCGACCAGGGGGCCGGCGTTCGCGGCGGGGAGCGTCACCACGTCGTCGGCTGCGAGGTCGTACTCGATGTCGTCGACTCCGAGGATCTGGCCGACGTCGCGGGTGACCCGGACGGTTTGGCGCTCCGTGTCGTCGCCGCCGGCGTCGGTCGACTCAGCCGACTGGGACTCGCCGCCAGATCCGGCTTCCCCCGCCCGGTCCGGCTCCGACCCGGGGACGAACTCGCCCGGTTCCTCCACCGAGTCGGCGGTCGTCGCAGCCGACTCGGACGCGGGGTCGTCACTCGGCGTCGCGGGCGTCGGGGTCGACGCGTCGGACTCCGTCGGTGTGGTGTCGGGGTCGCTCGACGCCGACGCTCCACCCATCGCGTCGGCGAGGACGCCGCCCTCGTCGTCGTGCTCGGGTGGTGTGTCCGGTGGCGGCGACGGCGTGTCCGTCGAGGCGTCCGCCGTCGCCCCGTCGACGCTCGCGCCTGCGTCGCTTCCTGCGCCCGGGGTCGGTGCGTCTGCGTCGGCTGTCGTCGCCGCCTCGGCTGGCGCCGCCACGTCGATGTCGAGGTCCGCGCCGTTCTCCAACACGTCGAGGACGCGGTCTTTGTTCTGCTCGATGCGGACGACCAGGTCCTCGAACAGTTCCGCCTCTTGTATCGTCATCCCCTCCGTGTCGGTTGGGGCGCCCGCCGCCGCGAACGACGAGAGCTTCACCACCTTGCCGACGCGCCGCTGGTACAGCGACTCGACGACCTCCTCGGCGGTCTCGATTTCGTCGGAGAGTTTGCGCACCTGCTCGTCGGAGAAGGGTTGGTCCACGCTGGAAGCGCGCTCGTCGCGCTGGCGCTTGCGCTCGGCGAGGTACGCGCCCACGTCCTCGTAGAAGGAGTCCCGCAGGTGCTGGAGGCTGTCTTTCCTGCGTTCCTTCGACTGTACCGAGCGTAGTTCGTCCAGATCCATCGTGAGTTACTCCCTCGCCTTCTCCGCGCGTCCGCGCGCCATGAGGAACACGCCGACGTATTCGGGTACTGAGACGATTCCCTCCTCCACCTTATCTCTGTCGTCGCCCACGTCGACTCGCCCGGGGTCGTGGACGTCGACGAGGATGTCGCGCCCTCGGAACCGATCCGGGACTGCGTCGGTGAGCGGGTCGAACGCGTCGACTGCGTCGCGCTCCAGCGGGCACACGAGCAGGCCACTCCCACCGTGGATGCTCCCCGGCAGACGGATGAGCCGGCGGATGTCGGTCGTCACCGGCTCGTCGATGGGCGCGGTCTGTTCGGCGGTGACGCGTTCGGCGATGGCGCGCACGAGCGTCGAGGCGCCCGGACCCAACTCGACGTTGCCGGACTTCACGCCCTCGGGGTTGCGGTCGAGCACGCCGTAGATGGTGCGGGCGGTCTTCTCGCCGACGCCGTCCAACTCCTGCAACTCCGCGAGGGCGTCGGCTTCGTCCATCGCGAGCAACTCCTCGGCGTAGTCGACGAGCGCCTCGTGGACGCGACGCCCCCACCCGCCTTCGCGGCGAAGCTGTTTCTGGAGCGTCGTGCCCCGATCGTTGGGTCGCTTCTCGATGAGGCCGTCGTAGTTGAGGTCCACCGCGCGCACGTAGTCGACCACCTCCCGGCGCGCCTTGGAATCCAACTCGGCGACCGCGTCGTCGCGGACGTGGACGTGGTAGCCGCGACCGCCCGAGAAGACGACTTGCATATCCGACTCCGCGAAGCCGAAGTCCGTCTCCAAGACGTCGAGGAGCGCGAGCAGTTCGTCCTTGCAGGCGGCGAGCATCTCGCCGTAGCTCACCGCCTCGGGGTCGACGCCGGGGAGGTGGTCGGCGTCGAGGTCGAACACCAGGTCCGCCGAGCGCCACCCCTTCGCGGTCATCGACCCGTTCGCGGGGTCGTCGTAGCGCGCCGCCGAGAAGTACGCGTGACGCGGGGTCTCGCGCGCGAGGAACTCGCTCACCTCGCCGATGTCGAGGAGTGACTGGTGGCGGACCATCGTGGTACCGTCGCCCGCGGTGAAGGGGATGTGGCCCCACTCGCGCTCGTTGGCCTGCGGCGGCGGGGAGACGCTCGCGCTCCGGTAGTAGTCGCCGAAGCGGCCCTTCAGGTACTCGCGGGTGCGACGGTTCATCTATCGAGGTTTTGGTAGCGGCGTCGCCGGTATGAGTGTTGCCGTCTGGGTTCGATTTGTGAGAATGCGGACGCGTTCTGAGTGACCTCGTGTGGGCCTCGCGCGGTCACGCCCTGGGTATCCGTGAACCACCTCGCCGGCCCGAGAGGTCCCGGAACACCTAACCCCGAAAGCCCCGACCCGGCACCCATGATAGACGAGACGGTCGCCGAGATCCGCGAGATGCAGACGCACTCCTCGTCGGTCGTCGCGGTGAAGGCGGCACGGTCGCTCCGGGACCTCCTCGACCGAGAGTACGCCACGCTCGACGAGTTCGAACGCGACCTCGAACACAACGCCGGTGCGCTCCGCCGCGCGAACCCCTCCCACGCCAGCCTCCACCGGACGATGCGCGCGGTCGTCGGCGACGTGATGGGCAACGCCGACACCGTCGCGGAGGCGAAAGAGCTGCTCGGGGCGGCCATCGACCAGGAGGTCGCCCGCGTCGAGACGGGCAAGCGCGAAGCCGCCGAAACCGCCGCGACGACGTTCGAGGACGGCGAGGTGTTCCTGACGCACGACTACTCCTCGACGGTGTTAGAGGCCGTGGAGGCCGCCGCCGCGGGCGGCGCCCACATGACCGCGTACGTCACCGAGGCCCGTCCCCGGTACCTCGGGCGCAAGACAGCCCGCACCCTCGCGGCCATGGACCGCGTCGAGTCGCATCTCGCGGTCGACGCCGCCGCCGGCTACCTCCTCGAGGAGGTCGACCCCGACCGAGTCGTCGTCGGGATGGACTGCATCGTCGACGACACGCTGTACAACCGCGTCGGTACGTTCCCCATCGCCGCCGCCGCGGCGGAGGTCGGCGTCCCGGTCGTCGTGGTCGGGTCGGGCACGAAGGTGATCACCGACGAGTTCCGCTTCGAGAACGAGTTCCGCCCGCCGAGCGAGGTGATGCTCGAACCCGCAGACGGCATCCAGTTGGAGAACCCCGCCTACGACGCGACGCCGATGCATCTGGTAAGCGAGGTCATCACCGACGAAGGCGTCCTCGACGACTGACGGCGCGGCTCACACCCAACTCGCCACCGCGAGTGCGGCGAGTTCGCCCGACACGAGTGCGACCGTGCCGACGACGACGCCGACGAGGTCCGACGACGACAGGTGCGCGCGCAGCGCCGCACCCGCACTCGGGTAGCCCGGGTCGGAGAGTTCGGCGTCCGTGGCTGCCGAGGCGACGACGACCGCCCCCACGCCGAGCAACCCCGCCGCGGAAGCGTACGTCCCCATCGTGTTCCCGGTGATCGCGACCAGCGGCGCGAGGAGGCCGAGGCGGAGCGCGCCGAAGGCGAGAATCGGGACCACGACGGCCAGCGCGACGCCGCCGACCACCGCACGCGCGGGCCGGACGAACCGCCCGGCGGCGCCGTCTGCGACCGCCGCGGCGACGACACACGCGAGGAGGTGGCCGACCGCAAACACGGCGAGTAGAAGCAGCCTCGCGCCGGGGGCGATTACTTGCATCGGACTCACGCACGACCCACACATGTCTGCCAAATAGCTGTTTCGACGCGACTCCCTCAGTCGTCGCCGGCGACGCTGTCCGCGTCCGCTGCGGTCGGCGCGCCGTCGTCGATCGGTGTGAGGCGAACGCTCGACACCTTGTACTCGGGGATGCCGCTCGTCGGGTCGAACCGCTCGCCGGTGAGTCGGTTCACCGCCCCCTCGGCGGCGAAGTGCATCGGGACGAACACCACGCCGTCGCCGGGACGCTCGCTCACCTCGGCGCGCACCTCGATGGCGCCGCGAGCCGACTCCACCCGGACGCGACCGCCGTCGACAACGCCGAGGCGCTCGGCGGTCGCGGGGTTCACCTCGACGAACGCCTCGCCGACGTGGTCCATGAGTCCCTCGACGCGTCGCGTGAGCGTCCCGGTGTGCCAGTGGTACAGCACCCGCCCCGTCGTGAGCGTGAGCGGGTACTCCTCGCTCGGCAGTTCGCCGGGTTCGCCCGTGTCGGCGGGGACGAACCGCGCCCTCCCGTCGTCGAAGTTGAACTCCTCGTCGTAGAGGTACGGCGTCCCCGGGTCGTCGGCGTCACGACACGGCCACTGGAGGCCACCCTCCTCGCGGAGGCGGTCGTGGCTGATCCCGCCGTAGATGGGTGCGACCGTCGCGATTTCGTCCATGATCGAGGCGGGGTCGGCGTAGCTCCAGTCGTGGCCCATGCGCCGCGCGAGGTCCTGGATGATCCGCCAGTCCTGGCGGGCGCCGCCGGGTGGAGTGGTCGCCTGGCCGACCAACTGCACGCGCCGCTCGGTGTTCGTGAAGGTGCCCTCCTTCTCGGAGAACGTCGCCGCGGGGAGCACCACGTCCGCGTACTCGGTGGTCTCCGTCTCGAAGATGTCCTGCACGACGAGGAACGGCAACTCGGCGAGCGCCTCTTCGGCGTGGGACACGTCCGGTTCCGAGAGTGCGGGGTTCTCGCCCATCACGTACAGGCCCTCGACGTTGCCGGCGAGCGCCTCGGTGAACACCTCCGGCACCTTCAGCCCCACCTCGTCCGGCGGGCGGACGCCCCAGGCCTCCTCGAACTCGTCGAGCACGTCGGGGTCGGTCACGTCGCGGTAGCCCGGGAGGTTGTTCGGCAGCGTCCCCATGTCGCCGCCGCCGCCCTGGACGTTGTTGTGGCCGCGGAACGGCGACACGCCGGCACCGGGCTTGCCGACGTTGCCCGTCACGAGCGCCAGATCCGCCAGCGCGAGGACGTTCTGCGTGCCGTGGCTGTGCTGGGTCATCCCCATCGCCCACCCGAACACGACCGAGTCGGCGGTCGCGATGGTCTCTGCCGCGCGCTCCAACTCCTCGGGCGGGACGCCGGCGAGGCGTTCGACTTCCTCGGGCGTGAACGGCTCCACCTTCTCGCGGACCTCCTCGAAGTTCCGGGTGCGCTCTTCGATGAACGCCTCGTCGTGGAGGTCGTTGGCGACGATGTAGCGGATCAGCCCGTTGATCCACGCCACGTCGTAGCCGGGCTTCGTGCGGACGTACTGGCTGGCGTGCTCGGCGATCTCGACCTTCCGCGGGTCGAACACCACGAGGTCGGCGCCGTCGTGGACGTTGCGCTTGATGCGCGTCGACAGCACCGGGTGGCTCTCGGTCGTGTTCGACCCGGTGATGAGGTAGGCGTCGGCCTCGCCGATGTCCTCGTTGATGCGGTTCGACATCGCGCCGAAGCCGAGCGTCTGCTTCAGCGCCGCGACCGTCGAGGAGTGACACAGGCGCGCGCAGTTGTCGATGTTCTTCGTGCCGAGCACCGTCCGCGCGAACTTCTGCATCAGGTAGTCCTCCTCGTTGGTGCACTTCGAGGAGGCGAACGCCGCGAGCGCGTCCGCCCCCGACTCCTCGCGGATCGACTCGAACCCCTCGACCACGCGAGTGAGCGCCTCGTCCCACGTCGCCTCGTGCAACTCGCCGTCGTCGCCGCGCACGAGCGGCGTCGTCAGGCGGTCGTCGCTGTTGGCGAACTCGTAGCCGAACTTCCCCTTCACGCACGTGGAGAAGTCGTTGACTGGCGCGTGGTCGGGGTCGTCGGTCGGCACCGCCCCGAGCACCTCGTCGTCCTTCGAGACGAGTTGGAACCGACAGCCGACCGCACAGAAGCCGCAGGTGGTCTCGGTGAAGTCGACACCCTTCAGGCGGCGGTCGGCCACCCGGTCGGCGACGTCGAACAGCCACCCCTCTTTCATCGTGCTCGCGGCGATAGACTCGGCCGTGTGCTCGCCAGCGAGCATCGCCGACCGGCCCACATCGGACGCCTTCCGCTTGGCCCATCGGAGTGCCGAGGCCACTCCGTCGCGCTCGGCGCGTTGCCGGGTGGGCGAGGGGCCGTCGTCGTCGCCCCGACCGCGGTCGCCACCGGCGGCTCCACGCCGACCGCCCGTCTCGCTCGTCGCCCGCGCGGCCTTCTCGGCGTCGGCCCGCATCGACTTGCCGACGCTGTTGGCGTGGTTGAACCCGGGGATAGGCAGCGTCGCGATGCCCGCCATCCCGCGCTCGGTCAGCGACCCGGTGGGGCAGACGGTCGCGCAGTGGCCGCAGGAGACGCACGCGGAGTCGGCCATCGTGTCGGCGTCCGACTGGAATCCGATCTCGGTGTCCTCGCCGGTGCCCTCGACGCGGAGCACGCCCGACACCTGCACGTCGTTACAGGCGTCGACACAGCGCGTGCAGGTGATGCACTTGTTGCGGTCGATCTGGATGAACGAGGAGGTGTCGTCGAGCGGTTCGTACTCGCTGCGCTCGTCGAACACGCCGAAGCGCGGTTCGTGGACGTCCGTCTCGATGGCGGCGTCTTGGAGTTCGCACCGACCGTTCTGGTTGCAGGTGGTACACCGGAGGTTGTGATCCGAGAGGACCAAATCGAGGTTCACCTCCCGCGCCTCGCGTGCGTCCGAGGCGTCGGTTCGGACCTCTGCGCCCGACTCGACGGGGTGGGAGCACGCCGGCACCAACTCGCCGTCGACCTCGACGGTGCAGGTTCGACACGTCGAGCGCGGTCCGATGTCGTCCGCGCAGTCGCCGCCGTCGCGGTCGTACGAGCACAGCGCCGGCACGGTGCCCTCGTATTCGACGCGCTCCATCGCGTCCAAGAGCGTCGCCCCCGGCGGCACCGACACCTCGTGCCCGTCGACGGTGACGGTCACGGCCTCGGAGACGCTGTCTGCGTCGATAGCCTCGCCTGCTTCGCCGCAGGCGCACGACCCACCACACCCTCCGCTGGATCGACGCTCGGCGGTCGGGTCCACCGGCGGGTCCGAGGCGGTGCCGGGCGTGAACGATTCGGTCAGCGGCGTCGAGGTCCGTGGGTCCGACACCGCCGGGACGTGCGGGAGTGGGGCCGCGCTGTTACCGCGAGCGTCCGCGTCGGGACCGCCGTCGTCGGCGCTCACAGGTCACACACCCCCGCGGGACAGCGACCGTCGGCGTGGGCGCGCAGGTCGGTCTCGAAGTCCTCCAGCGCCGTCGCCAGCGGGCGAGCGGCGTCGCGACCGAACCCGCACAGCGACGTGCGCGCCATCGTGCGAGCCAACTCCCGGAGTCGGTCGTCGGCGAACTCGCCGTCGTACACGTCGCGGAGCAGTTCGTGCGCGCGGACGCTCCCCGTCCGACACGGCACACACCGGCCACAGTTCTGTTCGCGGGCGACGCGTGTCCGCCGGCCGGCGACGACCACCGGGCAGGCGCCTCCCGACCCGGCGACGAACGCCTCCATCGACCCGTTCGTCCCCAACCCGGCCCCTCGCAGCGCTGGCGCCGACGCCGGGGTGTCCAGGTCGCGGGTCAGCCCGCCGAACTGACCGCCGACACAGGCGAACGACGCGTCCTCGCCGGCGAGCGCGCGCGACAGACTCGCGTCGGTCGGGAGTTCCACCGTCCGGCGGTCGGGGCCGACGACCGTCACCAGTCGGGTGCCGGGGTCCGCGGCCTCGGGGTCGAGGTCCGGGTCGTCGGGCGTCGTGACCGCCCGCGCGACCGCCGCGAGCGTCCGCGGCGTGTGGACGAGCGTCGGGCGTTCGAACAGCCCCCACGCCTCCGGTCCCGGGGGCCGTCGTCGCGCCTCGATCCGGTCGTTCCCCTCCAGCGACTCCAGCAGCGCCGTCGGCTCGGCCGTCATGTACGTCGCCTCCGCGACCGCGACCGAGACGGACGGCCCGGCTTCTCCGTCCGTCTCGTCGAGCGCATCGCCGACGGCACGGACTCGCTCCGCCAGCACCGGTTCGTCCTCTGGGAGCGCGACCACCACGTCGTCGGCACCGACCGCCCGCGCGGCCACCGTCGCGCCGGCGAGCACGCGACCGGTGAGGCTCCCGACGAGCAGACGGTCCCCGTCCACTTTCGGGTCGGCGTCGAGTGCGTTCACGACGACGACGGGGTCGCCGTCGGCGTCGCGGGCGGTCCGCCACGCGTCCGCGACCGGGTCGTCTTGCCGGGCGTCGCCCCACCCGCGCCCGCGGAGGCCGAGCGACGAGAGCGCGTCGAGCGCGTCGGTGCCGTCGACCGTCGGCACGTCGACCGCCGTCGGGTCGACCCACCCCGCCCCGGCCAGCGTCCGCCTGACGCCGGCGGACAGGGGGCCGTCTCTCACGGGGAAGTCGCCAGCACTCTCGTCGTGCTCGACCACCTCGTCGGCCCCGTCTACGGGCACGTCGCCGTCGGCGAGCACGCTCACCAGCGCCGCGGCCTCGTTGGGGTCGACGGAGCGGTGTAGCGCGGTCCGTCCCGCCCGCGTGACCGCGACCAGCGGGAGGTGGACCGTCCCCGGGGAGCCCACCGCTCGCACCTCGACGTCGTCGGCGCTCGCGCCGGCGGCGCGGCGGGCCGCCTCCAGTACCGACCGACCGGCGGGCGTGTCGAACGCGACGCGGACCGTCGGCGCTGTGGAGGATGATAACACGCCTATCGATACTCACGAGTCGCGCAAAAGCGTTCGGGGACTCCACACGTTCTCGAAGCGTGGGCGGCGGATCGGACGCCACCGGGCGTGTTCTATCGACGCTGGATTCGTCCGCGGGGATTAGTCGCGCGCCCCGGACGTGCCTGTATGAACGACGGCGACGGACGGCTCCCGATCACACTGCTGTGTGGCCCGCTCGGTGCGGGGAAGACCACGCTGGTGAATCGACTGGTGGCGGACCCGGGCGACCGTCGCCTCGCGGTCGTGCTCAACGACATGGGGGAGGTGAACGTCGACGCCGCGACGGTCGAGCGCGAGACGGACGACGGCGTCGTCGACCTCTCGAACGGCTGTATCTGCTGTCGCCTCGGCGATGACCTCGTGGCCGAGTTGACCGCGCTCGCCGACCGCCGCGAGTTCGACCACGTCGTGATCGAGGCGTCGGGCATCTCCGAACCGCTCCCCATCGCGCGGACGCTCACCACGCCGGGCGAGTCGGGCGACCCGACCGAACGGTTCCGGCTGGCGTCGGTCGTCTCGGTCGTCGACGCGTACGGCTTCTGGAAGGCGTTCGACCCCGAGACTGGCCTCCCCGAGGCCGCACCAGAGCCCGATCGGCCGCTCGCGGAGGTGATGGTCGACCAGATCGAGTTCTGTGACGTCATCCTCCTCAACAAGTGCGACATGGTCCCCGACGACGTGCTCGACGACGTGGAGGCGGCGGTCCGCGAACTCCAGCCGCGAGCGCGACTCCACCGAACCGTAGAGTCCGACGTACCCACGGAAGCAGTACTCGGCGGCGAGGAGTTCGACTTCGACGAGACCCGCCGTGCCCCCGGGTGGAAGCGAGCGCTCGCCGCGGGCCGCGGGGGTGGCGGTCAGGTGGTCGCCCAGGGCGGCGAGGCTGGGCACGACGCCGACCACGGTCACGACCACGATCACGAAGGCCTGAGCGCGGCCGAGGCGCACGGCGTCGAGTCCATCGTGTACGAGCGGTCGCTGCCGTTCGACGCCGACCGCCTGGCCGACTGGCTCACCGACTGGGACGGGCGGGTCGTCCGCGCGAAGGGGTTCGTGTACGCCGCGAGTCGCCCGGAGACGGTGCTGGGCCTGAGTCAGGCGGGGCCGTCCATCCGAATCGGCCCCATCGGTGAGTGGGGCGAGGACGAACCGCGGACGCGACTCGTGTTCATCGGTCGCGACCTCGACGACGGGTCGATCGAGGCCGGACTCGACGAGTGTCTCGCAGACCCCACAGCCCCCGACCCGCCTGCGACGCCGGAGGCAGACCCGTTCCCGATCGAACGGCGAATCGACCGCTGAGGTCGTCACGGTCGCAGTGGCTGCTCACAACACTTCTTCGCGGAGGTCGTCCCACTCTTCGTGGAAGCCGTAGGTAGCCGTGCTCTCACCGCCCATCGCCTCGCGATACACGTCGTCGTACTGGAGGAGGGTGGTCCACCCGTCGTGGAAACTGTAGCTACAGTACTGGCACACGGCGTACAGTTCGCTCGCTGGGGTGTAAGTGTTGGCGTGCGAACAGCTACCAGTTAGCTTCATATACGTCCACCGACTGGGCGAGCCATGGGAATCACAGGGGCGTGCGAACGGTGCGACTGGCGGTACCTCGGGTCGGGCTATCCCGAGGTGACGAAGGCGTACCAAGACCACCTCCGGGAGGAACACCCGGACACGTGGCTGCGACGCTGATCGGTCGGGACTGACCAGAAAAAGGGGACGACGGGGTCGCGACCCTGCGCACCGAGCACCGAGCGCGGAGCTACGGCTCCAGGAGGACCTTCGTGACGCCCTCCTCGCGGTTGTCGAACTTCTCGTACATCTCCGGCGCCTCCTCGAGGCTGACGCGGTGGGAGACGACCCAACTCGGGTCGGCGCGGCCCTCGATGATGAGGTCGCGGAGTTCGCGGTTGTACTGCTTCACGTTACACTGACCGGTACCGAGCTTCTGGCCCTTCTCGAACAGCTTCCCGAAGTCGATGCCGAGGCGCCCCTGCGCGGCCATCTCGTCGGGCGCACCGGGGTCGGACGGGACGTACAGCCCGGGGATGCCGAGTTGGCCCGTCGGGCGGACGACCTGCACGAGTTGGTTCAGCACGACCGCGGGGTTCTCGCGGGCTGGGTCGTACGCGTCGGAACCGGGGTCCGTGTCGGGGTCGATCGCCTGATACCCGACCGCGTCGACGCCCTTGTCGACCTCGCCGCCGTGTATCTCAGTGATCTGGTCGACCGGGTCGCCCTCCTCGAAGTTGATCCCGGTGGCGTCGCAGTGCTGTTCGGCGAGTTCCAACCGGGACGGCACGCGGTCGACGACGTAGATCTCGGCGGCGCCCTTGATCTTGGCGCTGTAGGCGGCCATCAGCCCGACCGGGCCGGCGCCGAAGATGGCGACGGAGTCGCCCGGCTTCAGGTTCGCGAGTTCGGTGCCGTGCCACCCCGTCGGGAAGATGTCCGCCAGCAGGGCGAACGAGTCCTCGTGTTCGGTTCCTTCGGGGAGCTTGAGCGCGTTGAAGTCCGCATAGGGGATGCGGAGCTTCTCCGCCTGTCCGCCCTTGTACGGTCCCATCGCGACGTAGCCGTACGCGCCGCCCGCGAAGCCGGGGTTCACGTTCGTACAGAACCCGGTGTAGCCGTCCTCGCAGTTCTCACAGAAGCCGCAGGCGACGTTGAACGGCGCCACGACGCGGTCGCCTTCCTCCAGCGTCGAGACGGCGTTGCCGACCTCCGTGACGACGCCCATGTTCTCGTGGCCGAACACGATGCCGGACTCCGCGGCGGTCCGCCCCTCGTACATGTGGAGGTCCGACCCACAGATACAGCTCGTCGTGATGTTGATCACGACGTCGTTGGGGTGTTCTATCTCCGGTTCCTCGACGTCCTCGACGGCCACCTCCTTGGGGCCTTTGTATACTACTGCTTGCATAGTCCGCGTCCGATCGCAAGGGACGATTCGACAAGACTCCGCAAGCAGGTTCCAGCGTTCGTGGCACGCTGGAACGGCCGATTCGGTCGAGGTCGACGCGGATTAGTCGAGGTTGACGCGGGCGCCGGTGGCGTCCGAGCGCTCCACGGCGTCGAGGACGCGCTGGACCTCGTAGGCGTCCTCGAAGTCGGGGGAGAAGTCGGCCGCCTCGGCGTCGCCCGCGTCGTCCCGGGCCGCCGCGACCGCCTTCAGGAACTCGTAGTTCTCGTGGACGAACGTATGCTCCCAACCGATGACGTGACCCGGCGGCCACCAGTGCTGGATGTAGGGGTCGTCCTCGTCGGTGACGAGCACCGTCTCGTAGCCGCGGTTGTCGCCGGTGTTGACGCGCAACTCGTTCAGGCGCTCCAGCGAGAACTCCAGGCTCCCCTCGGAGCCGTGGACGGCGATGGTGTGGTCGTTCTTGTGGCCCTCCGTCACGCGGGACGCCTCGAACGTCCCCATCGCGCCGTCTTCGTACGCGACCTGCGCGGAGTAGGCGTCGTCCACCGTGACCGGCCGAGTGTCGTCGTCCTCGCCCTCCACCGGTCGCTGTTCGGTGAACGTCTGCAGGTGGCCGGACACCGACGCGGCCTCGCCGACGTGGTCGCCGACGAGGAACCGCGCGAGGTCGACCGTGTGCGCGCCCAAGTCGCCGAGCGCCCCGGAGCCCGCCATCTCCTCGTCGTTGCGCCAACTCCACGGCGCCTCGGGGTCCGACAGCCAGTCCTGGAGGTAGCGACCGCGGACCTGTCGGATCTCGCCGAGTTCGCCGTCGTCGATCAGCCGTTTGGCGTAGCGGATCGCGGGGACGAACCGGTAGTTGAACGCACAGCCGACCGGCACGCCAGCCTCACGGGCGGCGTCGCGCATCCGTTCTGCGCCGTCGAGCGTCGGTGCGAGCGGCTTCTCACAGAGGACGGGCGTGCCGGCCTCCAGCGCGGCTATCGTGGGCTCGACGTGCAGGTGGTTCGGGCCGAGGTTGTAGAACGCGTCCACCTCGTCGACCACGTCGCGCCAGTCGGTCGCCGTGTGGCTGAAGCCGAGCGTGTCCGCGGCCTCCGCGAGCGCCTCCTCGTCGCGACCGATCACCGTGTGTCGCTCCGTCTCGGGGGCATCCTCGAAGAACATGGGGAGGCGGTCGAGCGCGTTCGCGTGCGCCTTGCCCATGAAGCGGTAGCCGAGGACGCCGATTCGGATGGGTTCGTCTGTCATGTCGTGGTCACCTCGTGGTCACTCCGCCCAGTAGGCGTCGCCGGGCGTCGTCTCGAAGACGGCGCGGTCGAGCAGGTCGACCGCCTTCTCCAACCCCTCGCGGGAGGAGGTGAGCGAGTCCTCGTGCTCGATGGACAGGGCGCCGTCGTAGCCGACCATCCGGAGCGTGGAGACGAGGTCCTTCCAGTGCTCCTCGCCGTGGCCGTAGCCGACCGAGCGGAACAGCCACGAGCGGTTCTGCTCGTCCGTGTAGTCGGTCGTGTCGAGCACGCCCTTCTCGCGGGCCTGCGACTCGTACACCTTCGTGTCCTTCGCGTGGACGTGGTGGATGGCGTCGTGCTCGCCGAGCACGCGCACCGCCTCGGTCACGTCGATGCCCTGCCAGTAGAGGTGCGAGGGGTCGAAGTTCGCGCCGACGCGCTCGTTCGTCAACTCGCGCAGTTTCAGCATGCCGTGGGGCTCGTACACGAGCATGTTCGGGTGCATCTCGATGGCGAGGTCGACGCCGTGGTAGTCGGCGTGAGCCGCCAGATCCGACCAGTACTCCTCCGCGACGCCCCACTGGTAGTCGTGGGCGTCGGCGTGCTCGGTCGGCCACGGCGCGGTGACCCAGTTGGGCACCTCGTCGTTCGGGCCGCCGGCGGGGAGGCCCGAGAAGCAGGTGACGGTGTCGACGCCGAACTCGTCGGCGAGTTCGACTGCCTCCCGCAACTCGCGGTCGGCCTCGGCCGCCTGCTCGTCGTCCGGGTGCAGCGGGTTGTTGTGGGTCGCGAACGCGCTCACGCGGAGGTCGTGCTCGTTGAGGTCCGCGCGCAGCGCCTCGCGGGCGTCCGCGTCGGCCAACAGCGCCTCGCGGTCGGTGTGGGCTTGTCCCGGCCACCCGCCGACCCCGAGTTCGACCGCGCTCACGCCGATGCCCGAGAGGTACTCGAACGCGTCGGCTCGCGACTCCCCGCCTAACGGCACTGTCAGTACGCCGATGTCCATACTCGCGGTTTGTACTACACACCGAATAAATCTGTATGTCGCGGGGACGACCGACGGTCGCGACCGACGCTACGCGGCGGCCCCACCCGGCGCGGCGGCGTCCTCGCGGTCGAGCGGGTCCTCCAACTCGCCCATGACCTCCTCGAACGCGTCGGTCGCGGTGAGCAGGCCGTGGATCTCACCCTCCGAGACGACCAGCGCCAACTCCTGCCCCTCGACTTGGAACTGGTCGATGGCGTCGGCGACGGTCGTCTCCGGCGCGAGCGTCATCGGCGGCGCCGCCAGCGCCGCCAGGTCGAGGTCCTCGTCGGTGAGGTCGTCCGTCTCGCGGATCACCGACGGCACGTACACGGTGCCGACGAACTGCTCGCCGGCCCCGTCGAGCAGCGGGAAGCGCGTGTGTGGGTGGCCGCGCATCCGGTCGAGGTTCTCGGCGACGGAGTCGGCGGTCGACAGCGTCACCATCTCCTCGCGTTGCACCATGATCTCGGCGACTGTTCGGTCGCCGACGCGGAGGGCGTTGACGATCTCTTCTTGGCGCTCGTCGGCGATCTCACCCTCCTCCAGCGTCGACGAGAGCTTCCGCCGCAGGTCGGCGCGACTCTCGATGGCGTCCTGCTCGGTCTCCAGCCACGCGCCGGTCATCTCGACGCCGAACAGCTTCAGCGTCGCCTTCGCGATCCAGTCGCCGAAGGTGATGAGCGGCGAGATCAGCTTGTGGAAGTAGTACAGCGGCCCCGCGCCGTAGCGCGACACCAGCCGCGAGCGCTCGACGCCGAGGTACGTCGGCGTCTGCTCGCCGTGCGTGAGGTGGAGGAGGTTGATGATGGCGAACGCGATGAGCGCTCCCGCCCCGACGGACGCGAACGCGGTGTTCTCGAAGAACGGCGCGAACAGCGCCGCCAACGCCGGCTCGGCGACGATACCGACGGCGATGCTCGACGCCGTGATCCCCACCTGGCAGGTGGTGAGATAGATCTCCAGATCGTCTGTCATCTCCCATGCACGCTGGAGCGCCGGTCGGTCGCCGACGAACTCCTCCTCGGTGAACTGCCGCGCGCGGGTCAGTGCGAACTCGATAGCGACGAAGAAGCCGTTCGCGAGGATCAGTCCCACCCCCGCGACGAGCCTGAGAACGAGCTCTGCGCTGCCCATCGATGCGGTGACCATCGGCGTCTCGTTGTCCCCGTGGACACAAAAGGCGGGCGGCTGAATCGGAGTCCGGTGCCGTTTTCGGGGGCGACTACTCGTCGAGACGGACCGCTCGCCCCGACTCTGTCGAGCGGTAGATGCCGTCGATGACGCGCTGGACCGTCAGCGCCTGCTCGACGGTGTTGCGGGTCGGCGCCTCGCCGGTCGCGACGGCCTGCAGGAACGCCGCTTGCTCGGCGCGGTGGGTGACGACCTCGCGGGTGTCGACGTCCGTCTCGGTGAGGTGGTGCCCACCGCCCACGCCGTTCTCGAACAGCGTGAGGTCGCCCGACCCGCGGTCGAAGTGGGCGCCCGCCTGCGTCCCGCGGACGTAGAAGTCGTTGTTCTCGGGACGGTTCGTCGCCCACGCGGCCTCCAGCGAGATGGTCGCGCCCTCGGCGGTTCGGATGAACGCCGAGACGGAGTCGTCGACGTCGAAGTCCTCGGGGCCGGAGTCGTCGCCCCACATGTCGATGTACGTGTAGTCGTCGCGGTCGCCGAACTCCGAGCGGGCGACGCCCGACACCTCGACGACCTCCGGAAAGTCGAGGAAGTACAGCGCCAGGTCGAGCGCGTGGACGCCGATGTCGATGAGGCTCCCGCCGCCGGACACCTCCTTGGTGGTGAACCACGACCCGCGCCCCGGGACGCCCCGGCGCCGGATGTAGTTCGCCTCGACGTGGGTCACGTCACCGAAGCGGCCCTCCGCCTGGTAGTGCTTGAGCACCTCGACGGGCGCGGCGAACCGGTTGTTGAACCCGACCATGCAGATGCCGTCGGCGGCCTTGGCGGCCTCGGCGATGCGCTCGGCAGACGCCAGCGTGTGCGCCAGCGGCTTCTCCAGCATCACGTCCAGTCCCGCCTCCAACGCGGAGACGGCGTAGTCCTCGTGGAACCGGTTGGGCGTCGTGATGAGCACGGCGTCGACGAGATCGTACAGCTCCTCGGCGTCCTCGAACGCGTGCGTGTCGAAGCGCTCGTAGAAGCGCGCCCGGGCGTCGGGGTCGACGTCCATCCCCCCGACGAGGTCGGCGTCGAGCGCCTCCAGTTGCTCGGCGTGGTGGTGACCGATGCCCCCAAGGCCGACGATACCGACGCGCACGTCAGACGGGTCGAAGCCGTCGGCGAGGGTCATCGCCGCACCTCGCAACTACTCGGATGCGAGTAACTCATATCAACCCGAGAAACGAGGGGGTGGTCAGTATAGTTGTCGTTCCTGTTCCTCGCGCTCGCGGTCGGCCTCCGACTGCTGCTTCTGTCGCCGACGACCGTCGAGGTACTGCCGCGCGAGTGGGAGGTAGCGGTTCCTCGTGTCTCGGACCAGCGCGTACAGCCCGTACACCCACGGGACGAACAGCAGCGTCACCGCCGCGAGGTACAGGGCGTCGACCATCCTACTCGGCCTCCTCTCCCTGCGCGTCCGCGGCGGTCTCGGCCACGCGCGAGACGCCGTGGGTGAGCGCTTCGCTCGTCCCCTCGTCGAAGAGGTGGATCTTCGCGCGGTCGAGGACGACCTCGACCCGGTCACCCTCCGACAGGTCGCTGTCGGGCGAGACGCTCATCAGCAGGCTGTCGTTGCCCGCGGCGGTGCCACCCATCCCGCCCTCGTTGTCCTCGTCGAGCATGAGGTAGACGAAGATCTCGTCGCCCATCGGCTCTAGGACGTCGACCTCCGCCTCGATGACCTCGGTCGGGTCCGCCGCGTCGTCGATGAACTCCGTCGGGTACACGTCTTCGGGCCGCACCCCGAGGGTGACGCCGTTGCCGGGCGTCACGTCGACGCCCGTGGTGTCGAAAGTCACCTCGTAGAACTCCGACTCGAAGCCAGTCTGGGTGAGCGTGCCCGTCGTGAAGTTCATCGACGGCGACCCGATGAAGCCGGCGACGAACTCGTTGGCGGGTTCGTTGTAGCAGACCAGCGGCGGGTCGAACTGCTGGAGTTCGCCCTCGTTGATGACGGCGATGCGGTCGGACATCGTCATCGCCTCCGCCTGGTCGTGGGTGACGTAGATGATCGTCGTCTCCAACTCCTTGTGGAGGCGCTGGAGCTCCGTCCGCATGTGGACCCGCAGCTTCGCGTCGAGGTTCGCCAGCGGCTCGTCCATCAGGAACACGTCGGGGTTCCGGACGATGGCGCGGGCGATGGCGACGCGCTGGCGCTGGCCGCCGGACATCTCGTCGGGCATGCGGTCGAGCATCCCCTCCATCTGGACGACGCTGGCGGCGTCTTCGACGCGCCGGTCGATCTCCTCCTTCTCGTAGTTGCGCAGGCGCAGGCCGAAGGAGATGTTGTCGTACACGTCCATGTGCGGGAACAGCGCGATGTTCTGGAACACCATCGAGATGCCCCGGTCCTTCGGCGGGAGGTACGTCACGTCCCGCTCGCCGATGTTGACGATGCCCTCAGAGGGCGTCGTCAGCCCGGCGATCATCTCCATCGTCGTGGACTTGCCGCACCCCGAGGGGCCGACGAGGGTCACGAACTCCCCGTCGCGGATGTCGAGGTTCATCCCCTCGACCGCGGTTACGTCCCCGTAGCGTTTCGTCACGTCCTGTAGGTGTACTCGTGCCATTGGTGGTTACTCCTTGAGTGCGCCGGCGGTCAGTCCGCTGACGATGCGTTCCTGTGCGACCACGACGAGGATGGCGACCGGCACCACCGCGATGATGCTGCCGGCGGCCATGACGCCGTAGGTGACTTGGAACTGGCCCGCGCGCTGCAGGCTCAGCAGGCCGCCCACGATGGGGGCCCAGTTTCCGGGCTGTCCGTTGTTCATCAACTGGCTGAAGAAGAACTCGTTGTAGACGGAGATGAACGTGAGCACGCCGGCCGTGGCCACGCCCGGTGCCGACAGCGGGATGATGACCCGGAACAGCGCGCCGAGTCGCGTCGTCCCCTCGACGCGGGCGGCGTCCTCCAAGCCGTCAGGGATCTGCCCGTAGAACGTCGTGAGGATGAAGATGGACAGCGGCATGAACAGTGAGCTGAACGGGAGGATCATCGATCCCGGCGTGTTGTACAGACTCACTCCGGGGATCACGTTCCCCGTGAACAGCTGGTACAGCGGGACGAAGAACGCCGCGGGCGGGAAGTAGCTGATCGCGAGGACCAGCAGCATGAGCGGCGTCCGGCCGGGGAACTGCAGGCGACCGAACACGTACCCCGCGAGGCTCGCGAGCACCAGCACGATGACGGTGGTCGACAGCGCGAGCACCAGGCTGTTGAACATGTACCGCAGGAAGTTGACCCGCTCGAACACGTCGAGGAACACGCTGAAGCGCGGCGTGGTCGGGAACAGCGCCAGCGGCGCGTTCTCCGGCGTCAACGCGAGCACGAGCAGGAAGTAGAACGGGAACAGCGTCGTCGCGAGGAAGAAGAGCGTCGCGACGTAGAACATCGCTCTGTACGCCTTCTCCGGCTCTTTGATCGTGCTCGCGACCCACCGCTGGAGCGGACCGCGCTTGAGTTCCGGTTCGTCTCTGATGCCACCGTCCGTGCGTGTGTCCCTGCTCATGCCATCTCACCTCGCGCGTAGCCGACGATGTAGATCGACACCACGACGCCGATGACCGCCGCCGTGATGAACGCGATCGTCGCCGACGAGCCGAGGAGTCGGTTGTTGAACGTCGTCACGACCAGACACGACAACGACGGCACCGTGGTACACCCCGCAACCGTCTCGATGAGCCCGTAGATGCGCATCGCCTGGATGGTGCGGAACAGCATCGCGACCAGCACCGTCGGCAGGATGATGGGCAGGGTGATGTACTTGAAGCGCTGCCACGGCGACGCGCCGGCGACCTTCGCCACGTCGAACAGGCTCCGGTCGATCGACTGCATCCCCGCGAGGATGAGCAGCGCCATGAACGCCGTCGTCTTCCACACGTCGGCCACGATGACGATCATCGTCGCGTCCTGGGCGTTGGCCAGCGGCGTCACCGACAGCAGGCCCAGTTGGTTCAGGAACGACGGGTTGTCGGCGGTGCCGACGAGGAACCCGACGTTCGGTTGGAACATCAGGAAGAAGATCATCCCCTGGACGACGATCGGAATCGCCCACGGCAGGATGATCGCGACGCGCACCCAGCGCCGCCCGCGGAAGTCCTGGTCGAGGATCAGCGCCTGCACGAAGCCGATGATGGTCTCGAAGGAGACGCTGATGATCGTGAACACGATGGTCACCGCCAGTGCGCTGTTGAACAGCGCAGTCACCGTGAGCGCCTGCGGGAGGAACGGCGACGGCAGCAGTGCCGTTCGTTGCCCCGTGATGATGGCGACGTAGTTCTCCAACCCGACGAACTCCCCGACGGTCGCGGCCCCCAAGCTGTCCGCGAACAGCGACAGCCGGAACGTCGACAGGAGCGGCCAGAACGCGATGACGGCCAGCAGCAGCAGCGCCGGCGTCAACAGCAGGTACGCGTACTGGGTCTCGGACAGGTTCTCCATCCAGCGGACGGTGTCGGCGTACACCCCGCTCCGTCTCTCACTGGAGAGATCCCCCGTTTGTTGATCTGTACTCATGCGTCTTGCTAGCAATTGTTCATGTTGGTAATAAGTGTGATGCGGAGACGAGGTGCCGGCTTACGCCGAGCTCTCGATCTCTTCGAGCGAACTGGTGAGGTCGCTCATGGCCTGCTCGGGGGTCTTCTCCTGGCGGAGCGCCGCGTTGACCTCGCTGGCGATCTGCGTGGACTCCTGGGTCCACACGGTCGTCACCGGGCGCGGCAGGGAGTTCTCGGCGGCGACAGCGAGACTGCCGACGTAGCGGCCGATGAGGTCGAGCGAGCGGGTCTGCTCGGTGTCGATGAGGTCCGGAATCGGGGGGATCCACCCACCAATCTCCGCCATCCGCAGGCGGACGGACTCCTCCTGCAGCGCCTTGAACAGTTGGAGCGCAGCGCGCTTGCGCAGGTCAGACGCGTTCGGGTTGAGGGTGAGGTGCCACCCGCCCATCGCGGCGGTGGTGCCGCCGATGGACTCGTACTCGGACTCCTCCTCGGTGACCGCGTACGGGATCGGCATGACGCCCAGATCCTCGCCGAAGACGTCCTCTGCGCCGTTGATGTTGATCGAGTACGGCCAGTTGCGCAGGGCGACCGCGTTGCCGTTCGTGAACGGCTCGCGGGCCGGCTCCTCCGTGTACTGGACGACGGCCTGCGGCGAAATCTCCGAGTAGCCGTCGAGTGCGACGTCGTCGTCCGAGCCGTAGATGAACGTCCGCAGCATGCGGATGGCGTTCACGACGCCCTCGCCCTCGACGGTGATCGGGCGGTCGCCGACGGGGCCGAAGTAGTTCTCGAACTCGCCGAAGTACGAGCCGCCGTGCGAGCCCATGAACTCGATGAAGCTACAGCAGGACAGTCCCTCGTAGGAGGAGCCCTGCCAGAGGAACCCGTTCTGGGTGCCGGTCGCCTCCTGCACCTCGGCGACGGCCTGGGAGAACTCCGACCACGTCATCGGCTCGGTCGCCCACGTGTCGAAGTCGTCGTCGGTGTAGCCCGCCTCGCGGAACAGGTCCTTGCGGTACTGGATGGTCGGCAGGTCGATGAACAGCGGGATGCCGAACAGGTCGCCGTCGCCGTTCTGGGCGGTCGCGACCATGTTCTGCACGTAGTTGTCCTCGACCTGGCTCGTGATGGACTCTGGGAGCGCCTCGCTGAGGTTCGCGATCTGCTCGCGGGCGATGAACGGGATCGTCCACCCGTTGTCCATCATCATGACGGTCGGTCGCTCCTGTCCCGCCGAGAGGATCTGCTGGTACTGCGAGCGTCGGTCGCCCGTGGTGAACGACCCGGCCAGGAACTCGATGTCGATGTTCTCTGGGAGGCCGCCGTCCTCGCGGAGCGTCTGGACGATGTCGTCCGCCGCGTTCGAGAAGTTCGAGTCGGCCGCGATCTGAATCGTGACCTCCTCCTCGGGCGGCTCGGTGTTGATCGGCCCGGAGCCGGATCCACCGCCTCCGCCGCCGCCGAGACAGCCAGCCAAGCCGAGCGCTGCCCCGGACGCCCCCGCAGCGGCGAGATACTCTCGCCGCGATACGCCGTTCCGTGTCTTGTCGTCAGACATCGGCGTGTCATAGGGAACAATCATTAATATAGGCTATGGGTTTTACAACAGCAGTTGTTAATTGACGGGTCGCTATGCGGCAGGGGCGTCCGCACCGAGACGACGGTATTGTATAGGTTCGCATCTGTCAAATGGCTGTCGGCAGAACGGGTCGCCGCTTGCGTGGACGCGCCCTCTCACTCGAGTCCGGGGGCGTCGACGACGGTGAGCCGCGTCCCCTCGACGTCCTCGACGATCGCACCCCACCCGCCGACGCTGACGTGTTCGCCGTCGACGTCGAGGTCGACGGTGACCTGCCCGGCGAGTTCGAAGCCGGTGCTCGCGTCCGAGGCGAACGGCACCCGCACGTCGACGACGGTCCCCTCGACGGTGCACTCCTCGCCGGTCGCGGTGTCGTGTCCCTCGACGCGGAGGCGGACGGGGTCTCGCTCCCAGTCCAACTCGCGGAGGTCGCGCACGAGGTGGCGCACGTCGAGGTACTCGATCGGGAGACCGTCGCCGGCGGCGTCGTACACCGTCTCCCACGGCTCCCACAGGCAGGTGAGGAAGTACCAGTAGAACACGTACGTGTGCGTGCGGTCGTTCACGAGGACGCCGTACTGGTCGTAGGAGTCGGGGTGGTGCGCGAACGACGCCTGCCGCCGGTCCGCGAGCGCGACGAACGGCGCCGGGAGCGGCCGGTGGCGCGCCTCTCGACAGATGTCGTCGAACAGGTCCGGTGCGGGGACGGACTCTCCGTTCTCCGTGTGGACCGACACGCGGACGGAGACGCCTCGCTCGGTGGCGGCCCGTAGCGCCGGCGCGAGTCGCTGGAGGTTCGCCGTCGTCGTCGACAGCAGGATCTGGTGGGTCGCCTCCTCGATGAACGTCTCGGCGCGCTCGATGACGGTCCGGAAGCGAGTGACGATGCTCGCGCCGCCGGCCTCCAACTCTGGCTGTTCCCAGCGGTCTTCCACCTCTTCGGCGGCCGCCTCCAGCCGCGAGGCGCGCCCCCGGAGGTCGTCGAGCACGCCGGATGGACTGTGTGCCCGCGCGCGCAGCGACCCCTCCTCGTACGTCTCGATGTACTCCAACTCCTCCAGCGACCGCAACACGTCGTAGATCCGCGGCGCCGGGACGCCGCTCGCCTCGGCCACGTCCGTCGCAGACGCGGTCCCCAAATCGAGTAGTGCCACGTACGCCGTCGCTTGGTACGGCGAGAGGCCCGCCGCCTCCAACGTCTCGACGAGCGACTCGGTCTCCATGGCTGGTGGCGGTGGGGGACGGGCAAAACCGTACCGTCTGTGGCTCGTCGACTCAGTCTTTCCCGGGCGCGGGCCACCGCGGGGTCTTCGGCGCGTCGATCCGCGCGATTTCGTCGGCGTCGAGGTCGATGCCGACGGCACCTGCGTTCTCGTGAAGGTGCGCGCTCGTCCGCGGGCCGATGATCGGCGCATCCACGACGTCGCGGTGGAGCAACCACGCGAGGGCGACCTGCGCCGGCGTCGCGTCGCGCGCGTCCGCCACCGACCGCACGGCGTCGAGCACCGCCCAGTTCTCGTCGGTGAACCGGTTGCGCGTGTACTCGTCCGCGTCGGCGCGTAGCCCCGACTCTGGTTCGGCGTCGCGCTCGTACTTGCCGGTGAGGAAGCCGCCCGCGAGCGGCGACCAGGGGATGACGCCCACACCCTCGCCTTCGCACACCTCCAGGAGGTTCGCCTCCTCGTGGCGATCCACTGCGTTGTACTCCGGTTGCATGCAGGTGAACCGCGAGAGGTCCTCCACGTCGCTGGTGTACAGTGCCTTGGTGAACTGGTATGCCGTCATGGTAGAGGCGCCGATGTAGCGGACTCTGCCGGTCTCGACCAGATGGTCGAGCGCTTCGAGGGTCTCCTCGATTGGCGTGTCGTCGTCCCAGCGGTGGATCTGGTAGAGGTCGATGTAGTCCGTGTCGAGGCGGTCCAGGCTCGCCTCGACTTGATCGAGGATGTGCTTGCGCGACAG
The DNA here is from genome assembly GCF_029338555.1 of Halobaculum marinum. GTDB lineage: Archaea > Halobacteriota > Halobacteria > Halobacteriales > Haloferacaceae > Halobaculum > Halobaculum marinum. The sequence goes on from NZ_CP119989.1 coordinate 1,813,839, forward strand.
CCCCGAGGAGTTCGGACCGTCGTGCATCCCGAAGTACACCTTCGTCGCGAGGACGAGTTCGTCGCGGTTCGCGGAGGCGACGGCCTCGCCGACGATGTTCTCGCTCTCGCCGGTCGAGTAGACGTTCGCCGTGTCGAGGAAGTTGATCCCGAGGTCGAGCGCCTCGTGGATCAACTCGACGCTCGCCGCGCGGTCGTTCATCATCCACGGCTCGGCCGACCCGAAGTTCATGCAGCCGAGACACAGCCGCGACACCTCCAGCCCGGTGTCGCCGAGGCGCGTGTACGTCATCTCCGGCGGGTCGACCGCGTCGCCGTCTGTGGCACTCATACGCATACGCTCGCGGGCGGCGTCGATAAGCGTCGGGGCCGTCGACACCCGGCGGTCCGAGCGACCGCCGCCGCGCCGGACTACGCCTGCGGATACCGCGGCGTCTTCGGTTCGGCGATTCGCTCGACTTGGTCGGCTGTGAGGCCGACCGAGAGGGCGCCGACGTTCTCGCGGAGGTGCTCGCTCGTGCGCGGGCCGATGATGGGCGCCGTCACCGCGTCGCGTTCGAGTAGCCACGCGAGCGCCACCTGCGCCGGAGAGGCGTCGACCTCGCTGGCCACGTCGCGCACGGCGTCGAGCACGGCCCAGTTCTCCTCGGTGAAGTAGCTCCGGACGGACTCGGAGGCGGCGCCGCGGGTGCCGTCGTCCGGCCCGGCCCCGCGCTCGTACTTGCCGGTGAGGAAGCCGCCCGCCAACGGCGACCAGGGGATGACGCCGACGCCCTCGCCCTCGCACACCTCCAGGAGGTTCGCCTCCTCGTAGCGGGCGACCGCCGAATACTCCGGTTGCATGCAGGTGAACCGCGAGAGGTCCTCGACGTCGCTGGTGTACAGCGCCTTGGTGAACTGGTAGGCGGTCATCGTCGACGCACCGATGTAGCGGACGCGCCCCGTCTCGACGAGGTAGTCGAGCGCTTCGAGCGTCTCCTCGATGGGCGTGTCGTCGTCCCAGCGATGGATCTGGTAGAGATCGATGTAGTCAGTGTCGAGGCGGTCGAGGCTCGCCTCGGCCTGGTCGAGGATGTGCTTTCGCGACAGCCCCGAGGAGTTCGGGCCCTCGCCCATGTCGCCGAACACCTTCGTCGCGAGGACGAGTTCGTCGCGGTTCGCGGAGGCGACGGCTTCGCCGACGATATCCTCGCTCTCGCCGCGAGAGTAGACGTTGGCGGTGTCGAGGAAGTTGATCCCGAGGTCGAGCGCCTCGTGGATCAACTCGACGCTCGCCGCGCGGTCGTTCATCATCCACGGGCGCTCGCTCCCGAAGTTCATACACCCGAGGCACAGTTGCGAGACCTCCAACCCGGTGTCGCCCAGACGCGTGTACGTCATGTCAACGGCGTCGGTCATGAGGGGACCCCCGCCCGCGACCCGAATAAGCGCCGGTGATCCGATCGCAGAGTGTGTGCAGATCCCACGCACACGGGCTCGGAATCGGTCGCAAAGACAATCCTTAAACGACGCGACGGGGAATCCGAAAGCATGGCTGGAACCATCGAAGTGCTCGTTCCCGGCGGCCAGGCCAACCCCGGCCCGCCGCTCGGTCCCGAGCTCGGTCCGACGCCGGTCGACGTGCAGGCGGTCGTCTCCGAGATCAACGACCAGACTGCCGCGTTCGACGGCATGGAGGTGCCCGTCACCGTCGAGTACGACGACGACGGCTCCTTCAGCATCGAAGTCGGCGTCCCGCCGACGGCGGAACTGATCAAAGACGAGGTCGGCTTCGACACGGGCTCGGGTGAGCCCCAGAAGGACTTCGTCGCCGACATGACCGTCGAGCAGGTGAAGAAGGTCGCAGAGCAGAAGATCTCCGACCTGCTCGCGTACGACGTGAAGGCCGCGGCCAAGGAGGTCGGCGGCACGTGCGCGTCTCTCGGCGTCACCATCGACGGCGAGGACGCCCGCACGTTCGACGACCGCGTCGACGCCGGCGAGTACGACGACATCCTCGCCGAAGAAGCGTCGGCGTAACTCGGGTTCCACTTCACTCCACTTCTCGCGACGCGGCCGCCGATGCTCGGCGGTCGTCGCGTCCTGCTCGGCCGCCAGCGGCAGCTTCGTGCAGCGGGTCCGGGTGGGGCGGGTATTGTTCGGTGGTGGGAGACACACCGAGGTTGCACCGCTCTCGGTAGGCGCTCCGTTTCACCGCCGCTGTGAGCGACAGAGGGGTTAACCTCGCGCCGACCGGTTGTCAGGTATGCACGACTACCACGCCCACTCGGTGTACTCCGACGGCGGCCACCTCGAGCGGATGCTCGACGCCGCCACCGACGCCGGGCTCGACGGGGTGGGGTTCGCCGACCACTGCTCGGTGACGCGCGACCCGCACTGGCGTGCGAAGCGCAACCAGCACGCCCGCAACTTCGACCTCACCTACGAGCGCCGCCGGACCTCCATCGAGTCGCTCCGCCAGGAGCGCGACATCGCCATCTACGACGCCGTCGAAGTGGACTACGAACCCGGCGCCGAACCCCGCATCGACGCGTTCCTCGCCGACGCGAACTTCGACTACGCGCTCGGGAGCGTCCACTACGTCGGCGAGCACACGGTCTTCTCCTTCGAGGACTTCTCGACGCCCGACACGCCCGACCCGGAGACGGTCGTCGCCGACTACTACGACGCGGTCGTCGCGCTCGCGTCGTCAGACCTGTTCGAGGTCGCCGCCCACGTCGACGTGGTGGAGGCACACCCCCAGCTCGCGGGGCTGCGCACCGACGAGCAGGTGCGCCGCGTCGCCGACGCGTTCGCCGCCTCCCGGACGGTGCCGGAGGTGAACGCAAAGCGAGTGGCCCGCGACGGCGACCTCGACCTCCACCCGACGGACGACCTGTTGGCGGCGCTGGTCGACCGCGGCGTCGCGTTCACGGTCGGCACCGACGCCCACCGCCCCGAGGAGTTCGACGAGCGCGTCGCCGCCCTCGAGCGCGTCTGCGAGCGACACGGCATCGACCCGGTGTCGCCGCTGTCGGTCGCCGGCAGGTCGGAGGCGTGGCCGGCCACGGCGGAGTAGCGACCGTGTGAACGGTGGACGCGGCGGCGAGGGCTTCGACGGTCTTAAGTGTCGCGTGGGCGGACCTGACGGTGAGACAGGCGTACGCCTGTTTCACTGACCCGTAGGAGCATTCCTGCGTACTACGGAGGTGAAAAATGGCAGATTCAATCGAGGACGCAGTAACCCAGGCACTGGAGGACGCCCCCGCTCGCAACTTCCGCGAGACCGTGGACTTGGCGATCAACCTTCGGGACCTGGACCTCAACGACCCGTCGAATCGAGTCGACGACGAAGTCGTGCTCCCGGCCGGCACCGGCCAGGAGACACAGATCGTCGTCATTGCAGAGGGTGAGACAGCCCTCCGTGCGGAAGACGTCGCCGACAGAGTCCTGTCCGGCAGCGACCTCTCGGATCTCGCATCCGAAGAGGGCGAGGCCAAGGATCTCGCCGATGAAACGGACTTCTTCATCGCCGAGGCCGACATGATGCAGGACGTCGCGTCCAACCTCGGGCGTATCCTGGGGCCGCGTGGCAAGATGCCCACGCCGCTCCAGCCCGACGACGACGTTGTCGAGACCGTCAACCGCATGAAGAACACCGTCCAGCTCCGCTCCCGGGACCGCCGCACGTTCCACACGCGCGTCGGCGCCCAGGACATGACCGCGGACGAGATCGCCGACAACATCGACGTGATCGTCCGCCGGCTGGAGGCGGACCTCGAGAAGGGGCCGCTCAACATCGACGCGATCTACGTCAAGACGACGATGGGTCCGTCCGTGGAGGTGCCCGTATGAGCAGCTCCGCAGAAGAGCGCAAGACGGAGACCATCCCCGAGTGGAAGCGCGAGGAGGTCGCCGAGCTCGTCGCGTTCGTCGAGTCGTACGACGCCGTCGGCGTCGTCGACCTGACGGGCATCCCGAGCCGGCAGCTCCAGGACATGCGCCGCGACCTGCACGGGCAGGCCGCGCTGCGGATGTCCCGCAACACGCTCATCCAGCGCGCGCTGGACGAGGTCGACGCCGGCATCGAAGACCTCGACGAGTTCGTCTCGGGCCACGTCGGCCTCATCGGGACGGACGACAACCCCTTCGGGCTGTACAAGCAGCTCGAGGCGTCGAAGACCTCCGCCCCCATCGCGGCGGGCGAAGTCGCCCCGAACGACATCGTCATCCCCGAGGGTGACACGGGGGTCGACCCCGGTCCGTTCGTCGGCGAACTCCAACAGGTCGGCGCCGACGCGCGCATCCAGGAGGGCTCCATCCAGGTGCTCTCCGACTCGCACGTCCTGGACGCCGGCGAGGTCGTCTCGAACGACCTCGCGGGTGTGCTGGGCGAACTCGGCATCGAGCCGAAGGAAGTCGGGCTGGACCTGCGCGCCGTCTTCGCGGACGGCGTGCTGTTCGAGCCGGACGAGCTCGCCATCGACGTGGACGAGTACCGCGCGGACGTCCAGTCCGCCGCGGCGGCGGCGCGCAACCTCTCGGTCAACGCCGCCTACCCGACCGCCCGCACCGCGGGCACCCTGCTCGGCAAGGCCGCCGGCGAGGCGAAGTCCGTCGGCCTGTTCGCCGCCATCGAGGACGAGGAACTCATGCCCGACCTCGTGGCCCGCGCGGACGCACAGCTGCGCTCGCTCGCGGCCGCCATCGACGACGACGAGGCGCTCCCCGAGGAGCTCCGCGGCGTCGAGGCGCCCGCGGCCGAACCGGCTGCCGAGGAGACGGACGAATCGAGCGACGACGAGGACACGGAAGCCGAGCCTGCCGACGACGGCGCCGACGACGACGACGAAGACGACGGCGACGGCGCGGAAGGCCTCGGCGCGATGTTCGGATAAACACCACTACACAGGACCATGGAATACGTTTACGCTGCACTCATCCTGAACGAGACGGGCGAAGAGATCAACGAGGACAACGTCACGGCGGTGCTCGAAGCCGCCGGCGTCGACGTCGAGGAATCCCGCGTGAAGGCCCTCGTGGCCGCGCTGGAGGACGTCGACATCGAGGAGGCCATCGAGACGGCCGCCGCTGCGCCCGCCGCGGGCGCCGCGGGCGGCGCCGCTGGCGGCTCCGACGACGAGGCGGAGGCCGACGACGGCGACGACGACGCCGAGGAGGAGGCCGCCGACGAGGCCGACGACGACGACGACGAGGACGAGAGCTCGGGCGAGGGCCTGGGCGAGCTGTTCGGCTAACGCCGGCAGGTCACCTCGACTCGTTCGATCCACCCGAGATCACCACTTCTTTCGACGCCACACCCGCCAGCGACGGCGCCGCCGGACCCTCTCAGCGTGATCTGACTCGTCGGCACTCGCGTCCCGCCACACACCGAGTGTTGAAGGCCGAAGCCGCGACCACTCCCGCGCGGTGTCTCCCCTCGCCGATCCGACCGCCGGCACGCTCCTCCTCGCGTACACGCTCGCGGGCTGTGCGCTCGGCTGTTGCAGCGGCCTGATCCCGGGCCTGCACGCCAACAACTTCGCGTTCCTGCTCGCGTCGCTCGCGCCGGCGGTGGACGCCCCGCCGCTCCCCCTCGGCTGTGCGATGCTCGCGGCGGGCGTCGTCCACACGTTCCTCGACGTGGTGCCGTCGCTCGCACTCGGCGTACCGGACGCCGCGATGGCCGCCGCCGCGCTCCCGGGGCACCGACTCGTCGCCGAGGGTCGCGGTCGCGAGGCGCTCCGGCTGTCTGCGGTCGGCTCCGGGCTGGCACTCGTGACCGCGGTTCCACTCGCCGTCGGCGTCACCGCGGCGATGCGGGTGGCGTACCCGTATCTGCGCCGGTGGCTCCCGCTCGTCCTCGCCGCCGTCGCACTCCTCCTCGTCGTCACCGAGGCGTCGACGCGGCGACGGCTGGCTGGCGCGGTGACGTTCTCCACGGCAACCGCGCTTGGACTGGTCGCCCTCGACGCGCCCGCCACGGGCGTCGTCTCCGCGGGTGGCGTCCTGGCCCCGCTGTTCGCCGGCTTGTTCGGCGTCCCGGTGCTCGTCGACGCCGCCGACGGCGCCGGCGTCCCGCCACAGGCGGACGCCCGGGTCGGACTCTCTCACACCGCGGTGACCGGGGCGGCGGTGGCGGGCGCGGGCGGCGGCGCAGCGGTGGGCTACCTCCCGGGCATCTCCGCGGGCGTGGCCGCGGTGCTCGCGCTCCCGGCGACACCGGGTCACGATCCCGTCCGCGAGTACGTCGTCGCCACCAGCGGGGCGAACACGGCGACGGCGGTGTTTGCGCTGTTCGCCTACGCGGCGTTCGACGCCCCGCGCTCGGGCGTGCTCGTCGCCATGCGCGACGCGGGTGTCGAGGCAGTGCTGCCGCCGATGCTGGCGGTGCTCGTGCTCGCGGGCGCCGTCGGAGCCCTCGGCGTCGTCGTCGCCGGCGACACGGCGCTCCGCGTGGTCGGGGCGCTCCCGCACCGTCCCCTCGTCGTCGGGGTGGTGGTGGGACTGGTCGGCCTCGCAGCCGCGTTCGCCGGCACCACTGGCGTCGTGGTGTTCCTCGCTGCCTCGGTCGTCGGCTTCGTGCCGGTCCGACTGGGCTGTCGCCGGGTCCACCTGATGGGGGTGTTGCTCGGACCGCTGATCGTCCCGTGAACGCGAGCCCCACAGATCCGGGTTGGGTACGAGACCGGACCGCCGGACGCGAGCGACCCGGCGGCCACGTGCCGGCTGAAAGACAACCGTTAAAAGTCGCGCGCCGGTCTCTAGCCCTATGAGCCAGTCAGAGTCGGACCAGCGCTCCGAGCGGCGCTGTGTCTCCTGTGGCATCAACGTCGCTGGCACGGCGGCGGCGACGTTCAAGTGCCCCGACTGCGGCACGCAGATCAGTCGCTGCGCGAAGTGCCGCAAGCAGAGCAACCTGTACGAGTGCACGGACTGCGGCTTCCGGGGGCCCTAACGATGGGGAAGGTCGCCGCGAAGATGAAGGTCATGCCGCAAAGTCCCGAGATCGACCTCGACGAACTCCAGCAGAAGCTGGAGGAGTCGCTCCCGCAGGGAGCGGAGATCCGTACCGTCGAGCGTGACGACGTCGCGTTCGGCCTCGTCGCCCTCCTGCCGATGGTCGTCGTCCCCGACGACGCCGGCGGAACGGAGGCCGTCGAGGAGGCGTTCTCCGGCGTCGAGGGCGTCGAGTCCGCGAAGGTCGAAGAAGTCGGCCGCCTGTAAGCCGGCCACTCGGGGACCGCGCCCGGTCCCAATTTCTCGCAGTTCACCAGACCCACCAGCCGAGCCGGTAGCTCGGCGACCTCGGCCGGCGTCGCGTGTTACGATTCGAAACTCGAAACCGCGAGACGGCGCCCCATCCGGGCGAAGGGTTAATCACTCCCCGCCGTCAGGCTACGTCAGACATTCACATGGGGATGTACGACCGAATCCTCGTTCCGACTGACGGCTCCGACGGCGTCGAGCGCGCGGTCCGCCACGCGGTCGACCTCGCGGTCGAGCACGGGGCGACCGTCCACGCGTTGTACGTCGTCAACTCGGCGTCGTACGCGGGGATGCCGATGGAGTCGAGTTGGGAGGGGATCGACGAGATGCTCCGCAGCGACGCCGATGACGCCGTCTCGCTCGTGGAGGCGCTCGGCGACGACTACGAGGTCCCGGTCGAGACGGCGGTCGTGGACGGGTCGCCGAGCAGAGAGATCGTCCGCTACGCCGAGGACAACGACTGCGACCTGATCGTGATGGGCACACACGGCCGCGGCGGGATCGATCGGCTCCTGCTCGGAAGCGTCGCAGAGAAGGTCGTCCGGGCGTCGAACGTGCCGGTGTTGACGGTGCGCGTGACCGACCGGAACTGACCGACCGGACTCGGCCTCTCCTCGCGGGTTCTCGCGTGTTCACTCCGCCGCCGGGCGGAGGTGCTCGCAGTCACCCGCGGTCACGCGAACCGTGTCGTCGCCGGTGTCGACGAGGAGCGCGCCGGGGAACTCGACGCCGACGGCCTCGCCTTCGACGACGCCGCCGGGCGTGTCGACACGGACGCGGCGACCGACCGTGTCGGCGTACTCCTCCCACGCGTCGACCGCGCCGCGGAGGTCGCCCCGGAGCGCGTCGAACTCCTTGACGATCCGTTGGACGAGCACGTGCCTGTCGACCGGGTCGCCGCGCTCGGCGAGGAGACTCGTCGCGTCAGCGTCCGGTGGGAGGTCGGCGGGGTCGACGTTCGCGTTGAGGCCGACGCCGATCACGAGCCACGAGACGCGGTCCGCCTCCCCCTCCATCTCGGTCAAGATCCCGCACAGTTTCCGCCCGCCACGCTCGCCGCCGTCGCCGACCAACACGTCGTTGGGCCACTTGATCCGTGCGTCGACGCCGGCCTCCCGGCAGGCGCGCGTGACCGCGACCGCCATCGCGAGGGTGTACGCCGGCGCGTGCGCCGGAGGGACCTCCGGGCGACACACAACGGAGAGCCAGACGCCGCCGGGCGGGGACACCCACTCGCGGTCGAGGCGGCCGCGCGAGGCGGTCTGCTCGTCGGCGACGACCACCACGTCGCGAGCACCGGCGGCGGCCACCTCGCGCGCGCGGTCGTTCGTCGACCCGACGCTGTCGTGGTAGTCGACGGCGAACGGGCCGTCCAGGCCGTAGGCGATAGCCTCGCCAGAGTAGCCCGACACGTCGCCCACGACGTACCCGTCGTCGGTGCTGTCGACGGCGAGGCCGGCGTCGCGGAGCGCCTCGACGTGGTTCCAGATGGCGGCGCGCGACACGCCCACCTCGTCGGCGAGCGCCGGCCCCGAGACGGGACCGTCGGCGAGGGCGTCGAGGAGGCGCCGGCGCGTGGCTGGGAGGCCCGCCTCGACGGCGTCGCTCACGGGTCGTCGCGCCCGCCCTTCGCGGACGCGAGTTCGCGGGCCTCACCGTCGGCTCGCACGGTGATCACCGTCGCGTCGAGTTTCCCTTTGAGGAACGACTCGATGTCCGGGTCGGAGAACAGTTTCTGGATGGTTCGGCGCCAGCGACTCGCCTGCTTGGCACCGATCACGACCACCTCGGCCTGCTCGGCGGCGACCTCGTCGAGGATGGTCTCCTCGACGAGGAACCCCCGGCGGACGACGTAGCGGACGTTGGGGAGTCCGCCGAACTCGCGCTCGACCGCGCGTTTGAGGCCGGTGCGGGTCACCTCTTTGCCGTCCTGATACAGATCCACGTGGAGGACGGTCAACTCGGCGTCGCGTTCCTCGGCGATCCGGATCGCCTCCGACAGCGTCGCTCTCGAGTGTTTCGAGAGTGGGTATCGCACCGGCACGACGACCAGCGTCATTGTCGACACGACGCACCGGCCCGTGTAAACACTTCCTCTTGTGACACCGCCGACCTACTGGTCGCCCGCGGAACCGCCCGACTGCGCGGGCGCTCCGGCGCCGGTCGCGACGCCGCCACCGTCTTCGCCGCCGGATACGCGGCGAATCCGCCCTTCGACTCGCGGGTCGATGCCGTGCTCGCGGACGTACGCGGCGAGCACCTCGTGTTGGATCCCGTACTCGCCGGCGCGGTGGTGCTCGTCGATGGCGGGGAACTCGTGGTCCGAGTGGAGGATGTACTCCGGGGTGGCGACGCGGTAGGTGCGGTCCGGGTCGACCGGGTCGCCGCCGACGGTCGCCGAGACGAGTTCCGCGGCGTCGTCGTCCCAGACGATGGCGGCACCACTCAGGTGGCCGTGCCACCAGTCGTCCTCGCCGAAGTCGACCACTGCGGCAGACATCTGCCGGAAGGCGTCGAGCAGTTCCGCACCCGTGAGTTCCACCTCGACGACCGGTTCTTCGAACGGCAGCACCGACAGGAGGTCCGCCAGCGTCACCTCGCCCGCGAGGTCGTGGCCGAGGCGGAGGCCGCCGGCGTTCTGGAGTCCCACGTCGGCGGCGGCCTCCCACCGGTAGGCGTCGGCGACGAGGTTGCCGATTCGACACTCGCCGCCGTGGATGGCCGCCTCGGTGCGCTCGATTGGTTCGGCGACGCGACCCACCGGGTCGTCCAGGCCAGCGGCGGCGATGCGCTCGCGGAGGGCGTCGGCGACCCGTTCGTCGACGGGTGCGCCGTCGGGGCTGTGGCGCGTCACGCTCGCACCGTCGTCGTCGAGCGTCACCTCCAGCACCGTCTCCCCGTTGACCCCCGGGCGCGTGCAGAGGACGCCGTCGACCTCCTCGGCGCGCTCGCTGTGGACGTGCCCGCCGAGCACGAGGTCGACGCCGTCGACGCGCGCGAGGTCGTCGTCGCCGCTCCCGAGGTGAGAGACGGCGACGATACGGTCGACGCCCTCCGCGAGGAGGGTGTCGACGCACGCGCGGGCCGCCTCGTACGGGTCGGTGAACGTCATGTCGGCGGCCATCGGGTTCAGCGAGGGCGTCGTGGGGTCGGTGACGCCGAAGAAGCCGACGCGCTCGCCGTCGACGCGCTCGACCGTCCACGGGACGACGCCCTCGCGCTCGCCGAACGGCTCGCCGTCCTCGTCGCGGACGTTCGCCGACACCCACGTCTGCGGGGAGTCGACGACGACTTCGCGGGCCGCGTCGGGGCCGAAGTCGAAGTCGTGGTTCCCGAACGTCTCCACGTCGGTGTCGACGGCGCGGTAGAAGTCGACCGCTTGTCGGCCCTTCGAGACGGTGGCGGCGACGCCGGGCGACGTGTCGTCGCCCGATCCGACGACGGCGGCGTCCGGGCCGTCGAGGCCGTCGATCAGCCCGGCGAGGCGCCCCGCGCGCTCGGGGTCGTCGTAGACGTTCTCGATGTCGGAGTAGTGGAGGAACCGAGGCATTCAGTCGTTCGTGTGGTGTGCCGTTCTGGGCAAGAACGCTCCGGGTTCGGTCGACACTGGATCAGGTGTTCGGCGACGGCGGTGAGTGCGAGTGGTCGGGTCAGGGGAACGGGTGGTACGCCCGGTCCGGCTCCGGCTCGAACCCCATCGACGCCGACACCGTCTCCAGTCTGTCGCCGAAGAACGGCTCGGCGGTGAACAGGGGTTGCGCCTCGGGGACGAGCACGCGGACGCCTTCGAAGCCCAGCGCGGCCACGTCGCGGGTGGTGAGCCGCGCCGCGTACGCGTCGAGACCGGTGTCGTCGAGGCGGTCGACCACCGCAGCAACTTCGTCGACGCCAGACAGTCCGGCGACTTCCTCGTCGGTGACGTCCGCCGCCGGGAGCGTCACGTCGGGGTCCACGAACTCGTGGACGCGCTCTGGGAACTCGGCGTACGCGCCGATGGCACCCTGCTCGCCGCTCGCCTGGTCGGGCCCCATCGCCCGCAGTTCCATCCAGTTCTGGAGCGCCTCCGCCAGCGCACTGCGCGCGGCCGCCGCGGTGTCCAGGTTCGCCGCCGACCCCATCGCGAAGCGGGGCCACGCGCCCGTCTCGGCGTCGCGGTGGACCGCCACGCCCACGACCGGTACGTCCACGTCCTGCGTGAGCAACAGCGTCGTCACGGAGAGCCCCTCTGCGCTCGCGCGCTTGCGGAGCGCCTCGAACCCCTCGTCGTCGACGGTCAACCCCATCGGTTCGAACGACGAGTACCACGCGAGCATCGACGCGTCGCGCTCGACCGTCTCGTACAGCCCCGACAGGACGGCCTCTGCCGTCGAGTTTCCGAGCCCCAACCCGGTCGTAATCGCGGGTGCGAACCGTTCGGCGGGCGGGGGGAACACGACGAACTCCGCCGGGAGCGACGCGGACTCGTCGGTCGCGAGGTCGACGCCGCTGACCCACGGAATCGGCTCGTCGGGCGCGGGTGTCTCGGCGTCGGTCGGTCGGACGAACCGGTCGACCGGAACCGCGTCGACGACGCCCTCCGTCGGCGCCGAGCGGAGCGCCGACGAACGGTACGTGCCCGCGCAGTAGCGCTCCAGCGCCTCGCCGACGGCCTTCGCGTAGGCGGCGTCCCAGCCGTCGGCGACGCCGGCGGCGAACTCCGCACACCGCACGTCGGCGAACGTTGCGGTGTCGGTCGTCCGCGCGATGTAGTACGGCGCCGGGAACGACTCGCGCTCGCCCACCTCCGTCACGAGGCCGACGCGGTCGTCGACCGCACGGTCCATCCGGTCAACGGCGTCGTCGAGGGCGACCGGGCGGTCGGTCGCCTCGACCTCGAACCCGGTCGGGCCGGCGCCGCAGTCACAGCCGGGCGACGGGAGGAACACCCGCTCGGGCCCGTCCACCTCGACGACCGTCCCCGCGACTGGCTCGCCGGACAGGTGTTGTATCGCTCGGCGACCGGCGAGCGCGCCGGCGAACCGGACGGCGCTGCGGGTCCCTCGCGGCGACGCGTCCGTGTTCGGCACGTTCGCGCGGACGCGGTCGCGCAGACAGTCGTAACAGCCGGAGTCGGCGGAGAAGACGGTGACGGCGGCGTCGAGTCCCTCGATAGGGCGCCCGCCGACGCCGCCCACCTCGACGGCGACCCAGTCGTCGACGAGTCGCGTCGCCGTCCGGAAGGCGTCGTCGCCGGTGGTGCCGACGACGACGGCGAAGTCGAAGCCGTCGAGCAGGCCCACCTCCACCTCCATCACGTTCGCGTCCACGTCGGCGAAGGCGCCTCGAATCGGCTCGACCGCGGGGTCGGGACCGACGATGGCGATGTCCATGCCGCGCTCGTGGTGCGATTCGCACAAAAAGGTGGTCGGTCGGACCGACGCGTCGGACCGCGAACCCCGCCGCGCGTGGTGTCGCAGTTCGTCTCAGTTCAGCATCCGGTAGGCGACGCTCGCCAACTCGTCGCTCCCGGCGGTGCGCAGGCGCTCGTCGCCCAACTTGAGGCGCAGTCGCGGGCGCCCGACGTCGATGGGCACCTTCTCCGTGTCGATGAGGCCCAGGTCCTCCAGCCGGGTCTTCGTCCGCGAGAACGTCGCCTTCGAGGCGATGCCGACGTCCTCGCCCCACTTGCTGATGTCGTACAGGAGCACGTCGTTCTTGGCGGCCACGAGCAGCGAGATGGTGACCTCGTCGAGGCCGTCGCCGTCGCCGCGGGCCGTCTCCAGCGAGTCGAGCACGCTGTCGAAGTCGGCGCGGACCGGTTCGCCGATGTCCTCGTCGAGCGTCGAGCGGACTCGCGAGAGCCCGGGCGTCCGGAGGTTGAACGTCGCGGCGTCCTCCCAGTGGCTGCGGTACGTCTCGTAGGCGTCGGCGACGAACGTCTCGTCGTCTGCCGCCAGGGCGGCGACGTGCTCACCCGCCGAGACGACGGCGTACAGTTCGTCCTCGCCGACGACGAGCGTGTTGTCCGCCCCGTCGTCGAGTTCGCGCAGCGTCATCTGCCCGGCGTCGACCAGGTCGGCGGCGTCGGCGGCGACGAGGAAGTCGTCCATCACGTCCTTCAGCAGGCGGTCGTCCGCGAGGACGTGCAACGTCGGGAGGCCCTCGCCGTATCCGGCCGCGATGTCGATCAGCGACTCGATCACCGTCTCGGTCGGGTCGACCACGACGAGGTCGCCGTCGGCCTCGTCGAGCAGCGCCCGGAGCAGATCCTCCATCGATGATTCGAGTAGGTTCGCGGTCATTGCTATCTACTACAACTCCGGATGGATATTTAATACTAACGGGATTTCCGAGGAATCAAGCACTCTACCGGCAGAATACGACTTCCGGGGGACCGTATAGAAGTCACAGTATACGTGAAATTTAAGTGCAATCAAGTGTTTGAACGACTATGGCACGAGAGAAGCTATCAAGCCGCTTGGTGGACTCGACTCCAGTGAACGTCGCCAGTCGTCACCCGCGGGCAGTGACCACCGCGCTGCTGATGGTCCTACTGCTCCTGTCGGCTGACACCGCCGCCGCGTTCGAGTTCGGCGTCGGCACGCACACCGTCGGTGACGTGTCGCAGGGCCCCTGATCGACGGCGCCGCCCAGTCAGGCCTGACCGAGTGTTGTTTTGAGCGCGTCCGACCAGTGGAGGTCACCGTCGTAGAGGACAGGGTTGTCTGCGTACGCGAGGAAGTCGACGAGCTGTGCGTGGTCGATGGTGAACTCGACCGACTCGCCCAACAGGTGCGTCTCGTCTGATTCCTGCAGGTACGGTCGGAAGAACCCGCCCGTGCTCCACGGGCAGCCCATGAAGATGGTCACGTCGTACCGGCCGTCGTCCCGGTCCTCCAGCGTGATGTCGGCGCCGATGACGTCCTCCGACTGGGTCAGCACGTGCGTGCCGTCGCCGACGACGGCGTAGTCTTTCCCCGTCATGATGCGCCGTCGCGACTTGTCGAGCGCGCGCTCGATGCAGTAGCCGTTCACCATCAGCCGCGCGAACATCGTGCCGACCGTCGCCGCCTGACTGTCGAGCACCTCGTTGAACGTCACTCCCCCGGCGACGCTCCCCTTCCGGATCAGTTCGATGCCCTCGTGGTACGACCCACAGGCGTTGAGGAAGAACGTCTGGGCGTTCGACTCCGTCAGGCTCGACGCCGAGAGGTAGCCGTCGGCGCATCGCAGTCCCTCGCGCTCGCAGTGGCCGATGTAGTGGACGAAGTCGTTGCGCGACTCGAACACCGTCGCGAGTTCGTCGACCGTGAGGTGTTCCTCCAGCGTGATGTCGAGTTCCAGCGCCTCCGCGCGCTCGCGGTAGTGGTCGGCGACCTCGGCGTGCTCCTCGCGCATGTCGCCGTCGTTCAGGATGGCGACCACCGACGTCGGCTCACCCGCGGCGTCGAGGTAGCGGGCACGGTGCTCGTACGCCTCCGGGATGGTCTTGAACGCGTCGATGGGCACCCCGTCTGCGAGCCACCCGTGGGTCCGACCCGGGCCCAGATCCGGCTGGACGAGCTCAACGGAGGCGATATCGCCGGGGTCGGCGCGGTAGAAGTCGTCGAGCGAGTTGTCGAGCCACTCCGTCTCCGCCAGCGCCGTCGCCGACGCGGTCGTGACGTGGGGGACGTTCGCGATCAGGTGTGACAGCGTCGGCACGTGCTCGTACCGCGGGTCGATGGCCATCGAGAGGTGCCACTCGGGGAAGCGGTCGGCGACCGTCTCGAACGGCACCTCGGTGTAGGCGTCGAGGCGCTCGGCGGGGGAGGCGGCGTACAGGCGGTCGGCGTCCAGTCCCAACTCGTCGACCACCGAGGCGACGGCGAGGCCGGAGCCGTACGGGCCGGCGTCGCGGACGACGCAGTCGAGGTAGAAGACGCGTTCGAGCAGCGACCCGACGGCCGACTCGAACGCCGGGAACGGTGGAAGCGGGTGTTCGCCGCCGGGCGTTTCGATGCGCGGGTCAGCGCCCGCTTCGACGGCGACACGCGCGCCGACGTAGTGAGCCAACGGTGCGACAGGGAACAGGTAGTTGAGGTCCGGGGGGACGACGATTCGGCAGTCGGGGTCGCCACACTTCTCGCGCACGGACTCCGGGACCGACCGACGCTCGCCGAACTCGATGCGCGGGGGTCGGCCCCGCATCGTGGGGAACGAGCGGTCGGCGGTCGCGGTGCGGTGGCCCGCCGGCAGGGTCGACAGCGCCTCGGCGACGCCGGCGACCGTCCGCGGCACGGTAACCGACTCCGCGTCGCCCTGCACGGTGGTCTTGAATCCGATCGAGACAGCGGTCTCCGCCGGGAACCGGACGTGGAGACGCTCGTAGTTTGGCTTCTCCAGCGTCGCTGGACCGTCGAAGCGCACGTACGCGTCGACGCGGCTCTCCACGTGGAGGACGTGAGCGCCGTCCGGCACCGACAGCGGGCCCGTCCCCGAGCCCATGTCGACCAGCCCGCCGGTGTCGACGTCCCACACCGGAGCGTACACCGGCGGGAACTCCAGTCGCTCGACCGTCCCCGAGAGGACCACGTTCGGGGTGGACGCGTTCGTCAACCCCAACTCGCGCAGGCCGGCGTCCAGCGAGGGGGCCGTCCCGATCGGTCGCCACCCGTCGGTACCGACCGTGAGCGTGTTCTTGGCGGCGTCGACCGCGCGCAGCCCCTCTTCGGTCGTCTCGACCTTCATCCGAGTGCCCGAACCTGCGAAGTGACTCCATTTAGCCCTGTCGCCGGTGGCTGCCGCGCCGACGGATGGCTTTTTGTCGCCGCTGACCGGAGGCTCGGTATGGAGTATCCCGAAGTCCGCGACACCGATCCTGCCGTCGCCGACGCCCTCGAGGGCGAGGTGCAGCGCCAGCGCGACACCCTGGCGATGATCGCCTCCGAAAACCACGTCTCTGAGGCCGTGCTGGAGGCCCAAGGCAGCGCCCTCACCAACAAGTACGCCGAGGGCTACCCCGGCAAGCGCTACTACGCCGGCTGTGAGTTCGCCGACGACGTGGAGGAACTCGCCATCGAGCGCGCCAAAGAGCTGTGGGGCGCCGAGCACGTCAACGTCCAGCCTCACTCGGGCACGCAGGCGAACATGGCGGTGTACCTCGCGACGCTGGAACCGGGCGACAAGATCCTCTCGCTCGAACTCGAACACGGCGGCCACCTCAGCCACGGCCACCCCGCGAACTTCACCGGCCAACTGTTCGAGGTCGAGCAGTACGGCGTCGACACCGAGACGGGGTACATCGACTACGACGCGCTCGCCGAGCAGGCCGCCGAGTACGATCCCGACATCATCGTCTCGGGCTTCTCGGCGTACCCGCGCGAGGTCGAGTGGGAGCGCATCCAGGCCGTCGCCGACGACGTCGACGCGTACCACCTCGCGGACATCGCTCACATCACGGGGCTGGTCGCCGCGGGCGTCCACGAGTCGCCGGTCGGCGTCGCGGACTTCGTCACCGGGTCGACGCACAAGACGATCCGCGCGGGCCGCGGCGGCATCGTCATGTGCGGTGAGGAGCACGCCTCCGACATCGACTCTGCCGTCTTCCCCGGCGGGCAGGGCGGTCCCCTGATGCACAACATCGCCGGCAAGGCCGTCGGCTTCGGCGAGGCGCTCGAACCCGAGTTCGGCGAGTACGCCCAGCAGGTGATCGACAACGCCGAGGCGCTCGCAGAGTCGTTCGCCGACAACGGGCTAGAGGTCGTCTCCGGCGGCACCGACACCCACCTCGTGCTCGTCGACCTGCGCGAGTCCCACCCCGACACCACCGGCGGCGACGCCGAGGACGCCCTCGCCGACGCCGGCATCGTCCTCAACGCCAACACCGTCCCCGGCGAGACGCGCTCGGCGTTCAACCCCTCGGGCATCCGCGCGGGCACCCCCGCGCTCACCACGCGCGGCTTCGACGAGGAGGACTGCCGCGAGGTCGGCGACCTCATCTACCGCGTCGTCGACAACGTCGAGGACGACGACGTGATCGCGGAGGTGCGCGAGCGCGTCTCCGAGTTGACCGACGAGCACCCGCTGTACGAGTAAGCGCGGCAGTGTGGCGGTCGGCCACACGCCCGCTTCACACCAACACGTTTGTGCGTATTTTCACGGTTCTGTAGCCGCGGTTGTGCACGAACCCGAGGATACTTACGCCTCGCCGTTCCCTCAACGCACATGACCGACATCGACGGCAACGCCGTCGCCGCCGAGATCCGATCGGGCGTCGCCGACTGCGTCGACACGCTCACCGACGCGGGCGTGGAGCCGGCGCTCGCGACCGTGCTGATGAGCGACGACCCCGCCAGCGAGACGTACGTCTCCATGAAGCAGAACGACTGCGAGGAGGTCGGGATGCGCGGCATCCACGTCGACGTCGACGACGACGCGCCCGCCGAGGAGCTGTACGACACCATCGACGAACTGAACGACGACCCCGAGGTCCACGGCATCCTCGTGCAGTTGCCGGTCCCGGACCACGTCGACACCCAGCGCGTGCTCCGGGCTATCGACCCCGCGAAAGACGTTGACGGCTTCCACCCCGAGAACGTCGGTCGCCTCGTCGGTGGAAACGCGCGATTCAAGCCGTGTACGCCCCACGGCATCCAGCGCCTCCTCGCTGCCGCCGACGTGGATCCCGAGGGGAAGGAGGCGGTCGTCGTCGGTCGCTCGGACATCGTCGGCAAGCCGATCGCGAACCTGCTGTTCGGGCGCGGCGAGGGTGGCAACGCGACCACGACGGTCTGTCACTCGCGCACCGAGAACCTCGCCGAGCACACCCGCCGCGCGGACATCGTCGTCGCCGCCGCGGGCGTCCCCGAGATGATCACCGCCGACATGGTGAGCGAGGGGGCGACCGTCATCGACGTGGGGATCAACCGCGTCGAGCGCGACGGCGAGTCGACGCTCGTCGGCGACGTGGACTACGACGACGTGGCGGGGAAGGCCGGCGCCATCACGCCGGTTCCCGGCGGCGTCGGCCCGATGACCCGCGCGATGCTGCTGTACAACACGGTGAAGGCGGCGAGCGAGCAGCACGACGTGGACATCGACCTGCCCTGAGTCGTCACCGCCGGCGACCGAGGAGGTCCGAGCGTTCGTGGGCGTCACTGGCTACTGTCTCCTGCTGACGTCCGACGAAATTCGCTGACCGCCGCCCGTTGGACTTTCAGAACTCCCGACGTATTTGCTCTCTCGACGCTGCCAGCGCGTCGAGGTCGTCGGTGATGAGGTAGCGACCCAACTCGACGGCCGCCGCCACGAGCGCGTCCGCCTCCGCCGGCTCGATGTCGCCTTCCAGCGCCTCGACGCGCTTCGCGCGGTCTCGAACTGCACCCAGCGTCCGCCGGGCCTCGGCGTCGGGGTAGTCGTCGAGGTACGCCGCGACGTCTTGGCGGTACGCGAGGACGGCCTCTGCGGCGGCGAGTCCGCGCGCCTCTCGCATCCGCGGCGGCACGTCCGCCGCGGTCGGCCGCTCGCCGGTGTCGGCGGCGCGGAGCAGACTCGTCACGTACCACTCCTCGTCGTCGGTGACGCCCGGCGAGGCGCCCTCCGGCCCCCGACTACCCATCGTCGCGGCGGCCCGTCCGCCACCCGGGCCGGCGATGCGACCGTACACGTCGGCGGCGTGTCTGAGCTCTGCCGCCGCCAGGTACGCGTCGTCCAGCGGCGCGAGGTCGCCGCCGCGGATGAACCCCCGCTTTCGGAGGTACGTCCGACAGCCCTCTTTGATGTCGTCGACGAGAGCGGCCAGCGGCGTCTCGTCGAGGCGGACGAGCACGCCGTCGAGGTCCAACTCGGCGGGCGTGTCGGTGTGGCGGCGCCGCTCGCCGGTGCCGACGCTCCGCAGGCTCCCGCAGTCGGGACACGCGACGCTGCCCGTCTCGAAGTACGACCACCGCGTCCCGCAGTCCGTACACTCGCGCTCGCCGCGGACTTCCATGCTCGACTGTGTGGCCGGACGCGTAAAAACAGTACACGAAGCGAGACGACTCGTCGGTGCTGCCCGGGTGGTCGCCGCCGCGAACTCCAGTCCGTCTCGACCCCGCTGCCACCGCGTCCACCGTTCACAACAGGGCTGTCAGCAGGCTTCACAGCAGCTATATCTCCGAACGTGACGTAGACATGTCCGTTCCCGAGGGCGTCACAGGGGGAGACGCTCGGGAGCGGGGAACCTATCGACAGCCGTCCACCTGGAACGTTGCGGTCCCCTCGCCCGAAGGGACGCGGCTCGTCGCCCCCGGCACGCTTTTGTCGGCGCCACGGTTGGACCACCTCATGACGTTCTCCATCGCCGCGGTCGACCCCGAGACGGAGGCCGTCGGCGTCGCCGTCCAGTCGAAGTTCGTCTCCGTCGGCGCCGTCGTCCCGTTCGTCTCGGCCGACGCCGGCGCGGTCGCGACCCAGAGCTTCGCGAACGTCGCGTACGGACCCGACGGCCTCGACCGCCTCCGGGAGGGCGACGACGCCGCCGCGACGGTCGAGTCGCTCGTCGAGGACGACGACGAGGCCGAGCGCCGGCAGGTAGGCGTCGTCGGCGTCGACGGGTCGGTCGCCGCACACACCGGCGCCGACTGTTTCGACGTGGCCGGCGACCGCCAGGGCGACCGCTACACCGTGCAGGGGAACATCCTCGCCAACGAGGCGACGCTCGACGCGATGGCCGACGCGTTCGAGACGGCTGACGGGGGCCTCCCGGAGCGACTGATCGCCGCACTCCACGCCGGCAACGAGGCCGGCGGCGACTCCCGCGGCGAGCAGTCGGCTGCGCTGTACGTCGCTAAGCCCGAGGGAGGGTACGACGGGAAGAACGACCGCTGGGTGGACGTGCGCGTCGACGACCACGAGCACCCCATCGACGAGTTGGAGCGGGTGTTCAAAATCTACGACGTGACCCTGCTCGCTCGTGAGGAGCCAGCCGATCCGCAGACACTGTCGGGCGAAGACGCGCTGGCGGTGTCGACGGTGCTCGCTGATCTTGGTTTCCTCGACGCCGACCCGAGGGAGTCGTTCGGCGACCGCGAACGCGACGCCCTGGAGGACTTCCGCGGGATGAACAACTTCGAGAATCACTCGCTGACCGTGATCGAAGACGCGCTCGCCCGTGGGTGGGACGCCGCCGACGGAGACGGCGAGGCGCGACTCGTGGACGCCATCTGGCACGGCCTCCAGCACTACGACCGACTGTGATCTCGCCGTGATCGACTCCACAGCCACACTCACCGACTCGGACCCTCTAGACGGAGGCCCATGACCGACCACCTCGCGACGGCGCAGTTGGTCACGGTACTCCTCGCGTTCGCCGGGGCGGGGATCGCACTCGCGGCGGGGATCGGACTGGTCGCCGTCTACGTCCGCCTCGGCGACGTCGTCCCCGAGGGGGCGACGACTCGCGCGTTCGGCCTGTGGGCGGTCGGTGCGCTCCTCCTCGCGACGGGCACGCCCGGGGCAGTCCGGGGCGGCATCGCCGGCGTCGACACGCTCCAGTCGCTGGCCATCGTGGCGGTCGCGTTGGGTGCACTCGCGGTCGGACTCGCCCCCGTGTACCTGTGGGGGATGGCTCGCGAGACGCCTCCGAATTAGCCGCGCTGGTCGATCAGCAGGTCGATGATGTCGCCCGTCGAGAGCAACTCCCCGTCGTACCGCGGTTCGCGCCCAGTCGCGCGCGTCACCTCGGCGCCGATGCCCGCGTTGGCCAGCGCCGCCGTGAGCGCCTCCTCGTCGTGGTGCTGATCGAAGCCGAGCACGATCACGTCCGGATCGATATCGCGGACGGGGACGAAGAAGTCCTCCGGGTGGCCGAGGTGCGCCTCGTCGACGACCGACAGCGCCCCGACCATGTCGCGACGCTGGCGGTCTGGACACACCGGCTTCGGCTTGTGGGTGACGTTGTCGCGGCGGGCGACGATCACGTGCAGTTCGTCGCCGTGGCGCGCGGCGTCCTCCAAGTAGTGGAGATGCCCGGGGTGGAGGATGTCGAAGGTGCCCTGCGCGAGTGCGACCCGCGGTTCGTCGGCGCCGTCGTCCTCACTCATCGTACAGCTCCGCGTCGATGTCGGTCTGGTCGAAGTCGAAGAACGCCTCGTCGTCGGGGAGGGCCACGTCGAGCACGTCGAGGTCACGAGGGTCGCCGTCGGCGTCGAACGCCCGCCAGCAGTCGCGGTCGTACGGCGCGCCGATGATGATGTGCACCTCGCCCGCGTGGAACGTCGCGAGGTCCGCGTCCGAGGGACGGAGGACGCCGTTCGGGTGCGAGTGGATCGACCCGACCGCGCGCGAGGAGTTGGGCCGCATGTGCTCTTGGACGGTCGCCGACTCCGGCGTCGAGGTGGTGCCGGGGATGACGAGCACGTCGGTGATGACCTGTCCCCGCCGCTCCAGTCCGAGGTCGCGGGCGTCCGTCGCGCGGAGGAAGCCCATGTACTCGTTGGGGTGGGTGTCCCGGGAGGCCTCCAGCGCGAACTCGAGGGTGTCCGCCGCGATGCCGAGCAGGTCGCTCGACCGGAACAGTCGCATTGTCACGAGTCGGGTCGGGCCACAACTAAGCGTGTCGATGCGGGCGGCGAGACGGTCCCTCACGGCGCCGCGTGTCGCGGTTGTCACCCGTCGGTGTGGGGCGCTGTGTCGCCGCTGGATCGATACTACAACCCTTAACACCCGCCGTCACTCACCTCACAGTATGACTGATTCCGCCGCCGGACGTTCCGGCGAGAACGGGGAGGGGGATTCCCGACCCGTGGTCTACGAACTCGACGCTGCGTGCACGCTCACCGACGTGGAAGTCGGTGCGCGCTACCGCGCGGTCGTCAACGGTGTGGTCGACTACGGCGTCTTCGTCGACATCTCCGAGGAAGTGTCCGGCCTGCTCCACGAGTCCAACCTCGACGGGCAGACGTTCGACGTGGGCGACGAACTGGTCGTCCTGCTGGAGGAGTTGAAGGAGAACGGCGACGTGTCGTTCGACCTCGCCGACGTGGACCTCGCCGACGCCGAGGTGCTCGCGGTCGAGCACGAACCGGAAATCACCGCCGTCGCCGACGGTCGCGTGGGTGACCACGTGACCGTCGAGGGTGAGATCACGCAGATCAAACAGACCGGCGGGCCGACCATCTTCCACGTCGCCGACGAGACTGGCGTGCTCGCGGCGGCCGCCTTCGAGGAGGCAGGCGTCCGCGCGTACCCCACCGTCGAGATCGGTGACGTCGCCCGCGTCACCGGCAGCGTCGAGAAGCACAACGGCGCCAAGCAGTTGGAGGTCGACGACGTGTCGGTGCTGACGGGCGACACCGCGGCCGCCGCCCGCGAGCGCCTCGACGAGGCGATGCGCGAACGCGCCGAACCGGAGCCGGTCGACCCGCTCGTCGAGTGGGAGGCGTTCGAGTCGCTCCGCCCGGAACTGGAGGACCTCGCGCGCACGCTCCGCCGCACGGTGCTCGAGGGGCGCCCGATTCGCATCCGCCACCACGCCGACGGCGACGGGATGTGCGCGGCCATCCCGGTCCAACTGGCGCTGGAGAACTTCATCGA
The DNA here is from genome assembly GCF_029338555.1 of Halobaculum marinum. Classification (GTDB taxonomy): domain Archaea; phylum Halobacteriota; class Halobacteria; order Halobacteriales; family Haloferacaceae; genus Halobaculum; species Halobaculum marinum. Next base: position 1,836,620 of record NZ_CP119989.1, read on the forward strand.
GGAGGTCCACGAGGGCGACGACGCAGCGCGGCACAACCTGAAGCGCCTCCCGAGCAAGGCGCCGTTCTACGAGATGGAGGACGTCACGCGCGACCTCAACTTCGCGCTTGAGGGACGCGCCCGCCACGGGCAGAAGCTCCCGTTCCTCCTCATGCTCGACAACGGGTCGACCGAGGAGGACGTCCCCGCCTACAAGAACCTCGCCCACTACGACGTGCCCATCGCGGTCGTCGACCACCACCACCCGGACCCCGAGGCGGTGAACGACCTGCTCGACCACCACGTCAACCCGTACCTCCACGACGAGGACTACCGCATCACGACGGGGATGATGTGCGTCGAACTCGCACGTCTCATCGACCCGAGCGTGACCGACGAACTTCGCCACGTGCCCGCGGTCGCGGGCCTGTCGGACCGTTCGAAGGCCGAGGTCATGGAGGAGTTCCTCGCGCTCGCGGAAGAGGCAGGCTACGACCGCGACGCCATCGAGGACATCGGCGAGGCGCTCGACTACGCCGCCCACTGGCTCCGCTACAGCGAGGGCAAGACCCTCGTGAGCGACGTGCTCAACGTCGGCTCCGACGACGACGAGCGTCACCGCGACCTCGTCGAGTTCCTCTCGACGCGCGCCGCTCGTGACGTTGAGGAACAGCTCGACGCCGTCGAGCCCCACGTCGAACACGAGCGCCTCGACTCCGACGCGCACCTGTACCGCATCGACCTGGAGAACTTCGCCAAGCGGTTCACCTACCCCGCACCCGGGAAGACGACCGGCGAACTCCACGACCGCAAGGTCCGCGCGACGGGCGAACCGGTGATCACCATCGGCTACGGCCCCGACTTCGCCGTCCTCCGCTCCGACGGTGTCCGCCTCGACATCCCGCAGATGGTGACGGAACTGAACGAGGAGGTCGTCGGCGGCGGCGTCTCCGGCGGCGGTCACCTCGTCGTCGGCTCGATCAAGTTCGTCGAGGGGCGCCGCGAAGACGTCATCGACGCGCTCGTCGAGAAGATGGCCGACGCCGAACTCGACGAAGAGCTGTCGACGACGGTCGAACTCGACGACTGAGGCGGACAGCCCTCCCACTCTACCGACTCACGCTCTCGTTGGCGACGCACTCACCCGATAGGCCCTCCTCCGTCGTCGCCGCCGTCAGCCTCGAACGTCACGCGCCGGTGGAGCAACAGCGCGACCCCCGCCGCCGCTCCGACCGCGGCGACGCCGAGGACCGGCGGCAACGGTGCACCGTCACCCCGCTGTCCACCTCGCCCGGCGCGCCAGTCGGCGGCGTAGCTCTCGCGGTAGTAGTCGGCGACGGCGTCGCCCTCCAAGGCGACGACGACCTCCCGGTTCTCGGTTGCGCTCGTCGGGTTCCAGTTGAGCGAGCCGACGACCGCCGTGTCGTCGGCGACGACGCCCTTCGCGTGGACCTTCCCGAAGCGACCGTCGGGGTCGGCGACGCGCGCCTCGAACGGCACGTCGGCGCGGTCGGCCCAGTCGTTCAGTCGCTCGGCGAGCGCGGCGTTCTCCTCGGCGACGTACCACGCGTTCGACAGCAGGAGTCGCACCGTGACGCCGCGCTCGGCGGCCCGACGCGTCGCCGCGAGCAACGGTCCGTCCGCTACTGTCGGCTGGAGGACGTCCACCCGCTCGTCGGCGTCGTCGACGACGGCGACGACACCTGAGGCCGCGTTCCCGGGAGCCGTCAACAGCGTCACGCGCTCGACGCGCACGTCCGCCGGGTCGTGTCTGGTGGGGTACGTCTCGTCACCACCGGCATCGTCGGCGCCGGCGTCGTCTGCGTCGGTGAACGCCCGTCCCGTGCGAAACTCCCGCCACGGGACGGCGTCGCGCCACCCGGCGTCCGACCGGTAGAGGAAAGCGAGCGCGTCCGCCGAGCGGTCAGACCGGAGGACGACGCCCCACCCGCGACTGTCGGCGCCGCCGGTGCCGCTCGGCTTCCAGTTCTCCGTCAGCACGACCGCCGTGTCGTCGGCGACGGCGTACTTCGCGTGATGGTAGCGGAACCGGGCGCGAGGGCCCGCTACCACCCGAACCTCGACGCCCGCGGCGACGAGTCGGTCGAGCAGCGCCGCCTGTCGCTCGGTGATCCCACCGACTGGGCCGCCGTCGAGGAGCACGCGAACCGTCGCGCCTCGTCCCTGAGCGTCGATCAGTGCTTCGGCAACGCGCTCGGAGGCGAAGGTGTAGCCCGCGAGCAACACCCGGTCGGTGGCTCGTCGGATCGGCGCGACCGGTGGCCCGGGGGCGTCTGGGAGGACGAACGCAGTCGCCTCGGTCGCGCCGAGTGACTGGGGCGAGCGAGCGTCGTAGCCGACCGGTCGCCACTGGGGGTCGGCGCCGTCGACCCACCGCTTCCCCTCCGGCGCGCGCTCGTACGACACCACGTCGACTACCTCGCCCTCCTCGCCGCCCGCGCCCGCCCGCGCGAGGACGAGCCGCTCCCCCGCGTTCGACAGCGAGAGGTCCGCGTCGAGCACGCGTCCGTCCGGTGGGTCGACGACTGCCCGCGGGTCGCCGGTCACGACGACGACGCCGCCCGTCTCGCTGTGGATTCGGACGGTCGACTCGCCGTCGCTCACCGTCCAGTTGCCTGCCGGGACGGCGACGGCGACGTACTCGCCCGCGTCGTCGTCGGCGACGGGGTTCGGGAGGACCACGTCGATGTGCGGGTCGGTGGCGGTGGCCGCCGACTGGTGTCCGGCGACGGGGGCGACCGTGACCGCCGAGAGGAGGAGCACGAGCGCGGCGACGCGCGCGATTCGGGCGGCGCGGGCGGGGCGGGACACTACGGGCGAGTGGTCCCGGTATCCCACTTCAACGTTCGCACCGTCGGTCGGGTGGGCCCGTCGGCGGCGCCGTCCGGTGTGTTTTTGCCCCGACGACGGCGGGTGTCCGTATGGTCACTATCGCCGAGGGGGTCCACCTCGCCGGCGCCGCGTTCGGCGCCGTCGGCGGCGCCCTCATCGCGTTGGAGTTCTTCCAGGTGCCGTCGTACGTCGAGTACCGCGAGGAGTGGGACAGCTACGACCTCGACATCGCGCCCGAGGAAGTGCGCGAGCACACGAACCTCGGACGGGCGGGCGGTCTCCTCGTCTCGCTGGGCTTCGCGCTGCTGTTCGTCGGCGAACTGCTGTAGAACGAGTGCCGCGTCGCGTCGCCGTCGGTCGAGGCTGGCGGTCGCGCGTTACGCCGCGGCTTCCTCGGCGGCGGCGTCGAGCGCGTCGCGGGCCTTCTGCGCTTCGGTCTGGACGATGAACGCGCGATCGTCGTCGTACTCGGCGGCGGCTTCGAGCGCCGCCTCGGTGCCGATCTGTCGGAGCGCCCACAGCGCGGCGGCGCGAACGTTGTCGCTCTCGTCGTCGGCGGCGATGTCCGCGAGCGGGTCGACGGCGCGCGTGTCGCCGATGAGGCCGAGCGCGCGGGCGGCGTACGGTCGCACCTCGTCGCTCTCCATCTCGAGTTTGTTCGCGAGCGGTTGGACGGCGTCCGCGTGGCCGATTTCGCCCAGCGCTTTGAACGTCACCTTCTGGAGCGCCGGATTCGAGTCGGAGTCGACGTAGTCGACGAGCGTCTCCACGGCGTCTTCGGCGGCCATCTTGCCGAGCGCCTTGATCGCGGCCTGGTCGCGCTTGCCGGCGCGCTGGTGCATCGCCTCGAACGCGTCCTGGTCGTTCATCCGGGTGATGGCGTCGAGCGCGTGCTCCTCCATGAACTCCGAGCCGAGCGAGTCCAGCGCGAGCAGCACCATCTCGACGTTGCCCTGCTGTTCGTGCTCCTTCAGCGCCGCCAACTCCGGCGGGTAGTCCTTGTAGTGGCCGAGCACGTCGTAGAAGCCCTGCGCCTGGAGTTGCTCGTGGGTCTCGAGGTCGTCCCACTCCTCGGCGTCGTCGACGCCGGTCGCCAGCGCGTCGCTCGCCTCCAGCAACGCGGCGATGGTGTCGGCGTCCTCGTCGGCGTCGAGGTCGGCGTCCTCGACGGCCGCGACGGGCTCGTCGAGCGCGTCAGCGAGCGCCTCGGGGTCGTCGTCACCGGAGCGGTCGAGCTCGGCGTCGAGTGTCTCGTCCACGGCGGCGAAGAACTCGTCGACGACGCCGGGCAGGTCCGCTTCGCCGGCGTCGGTCCACCGGGTGTCACGGAGCGTTCCCTGCACGTCCTCGACGTCGTCGACGACGTCGGACGCGTAGGGACCGCGTTGTTCTTCAAGGTCGTCGCGGAGGTCCGACAGGCGCGACTCCAGTTCCTCGCGCGGGTCCTCGGCGTCGTCGTCGTCTTCGTCCGGTTCCGGGAGGTCGGCGCTCTCCAGGTCGGCCTCGACGTCGTCGAGGTCCGCCTCCACCTCGTCGAGGTCCGCCTCGGTCTCGGCGGCCTCGAGCGCCTCGGCTGCCTCGTCCAGCCGGGCGTCGAGGTCCTCTGCGGACACCTCGGGGACGAGGTCCGTCTCCTCGGCCGGGTCGTCGTCGCTCATGGCCGACGATGGGTGTGTCGGCTACAAGGGCGTTTCCATATTCCGGGCCCGCGACCGGTGCGGTTCCCCGTCGGGCCGGCGGCCCCGACGACCCGCACACGTTGCAGGTATACAAACTACTGTTCTCGGTGACGAAAGTCAGCTTGGCTCAAACTATACTTATCGCAGATGGACGCGTAGTCTCACCTACAGATGAGCACCCACAAGCACGTGCGCAAGTCGGCTGGCGAGGTCACCGGGTCGGAAGCGCTCCGCATGGACGCCGAGCGGGCCGAACAGGTCGTCGACGCGCTCAACACGGACCTCGCGGCGACGTACGTCCTCTACCACCAGTTGAAGAAGCACCACTGGAACGTCGAGGGCGCCGAGTTCCGCGACCTCCACCTGTTCCTCGGTGAGGCCGCCGGCCACGCCGAGGCGTTCGCCGACGAGTTGGCCGAGCGGGCGCAGGCGCTCGGCGGCGTGCCGCACGCGTCGATGACGACGCTGGAGGCCGAGGCACCCATCGCTCCCGAGAGCGAGGACGTGTACGACATCCGCACGTCGCTGGAGAACGACATGGGCATCTACGGCGAGATCATCGAGACACTCCGCGAACACATCGAACTCGCGGACCGACTCGGCGACTTCGCCACGAGCGAACTGCTCCGCGAGAACATCGTGACGGTCGAGCAGGACGCCCACCACATCGAACACTACCTCGAGGACGACACGCTCGTCTTCGAGGGCGCGATGGAGTAAGGTCGACCGAAGGGTCCCCGAGTTTTTGGGTCCGAACTGCCCGGATCGGTGCGACGCCAGTTCGTTACTGCTCGACAGTGACCGTCAGGTCAGTCGCGATCCAGCCGTCGGCGTTGTCGTCTTCGGTGAACACCGTGCGGTCCGGCCGCGTCCGAAGCGCCGTCACCTTCACCGGCGGTCTCGCCTCGCGCGCCGCCGCGTCGGCCCGGTAGTCCCCGAGCAGGTCGTCGGTCATTGCCACCACATCACCGGTCGCTGGAGAAATATGTTTTGGTGCGCCTAAACCGTTGGATGGCCGACGAGTCCGCCCTGATGTCCCCGCTCGAAACGGGTGACGCCTCAGTCGTCGCGACCGATCCCGCACCCGGAGATGGTGACGCCTCAGTCGTCGCGACCGATCCCGCACCCGGAGATGGTGACGCCTCAGTCGTCGCGACCGATCCCGCACCCAGAGATGGTGTCACACTCGACGCCGCGCTCCTCCAGCGCGTCGACGACGGCGTTCATCCCGATGGCGTCGCTGGCGATGTGACCCGTGACGACGAGGTTCTTGTCGGCGTCGGCGAACTCCTCGCGCAACTCGGCGGTGTCGCCGGCGCCGACGTGGATGTAGAGAACGGTGTCGACGCCGTGTTCGAAGTAGGCGCGCGCGACCGACGCGCCGCCGTTCGTGCCGGCGGCGTGGTGGACCGCGACCTCCCCGAGGTCGTTGTCGCGGTCGCCGAGGCGCAGGCGCACGTCGGTGTCCGCGTCTCGGAGTTCCGGAATCTCGCCGAGTGCGTCGACGAAGTCGCCGGCGGTCGCGTCGTCGGCGAGGTCGTCCGCGACCGCGCGGAACACGCGGCGACCGTACTCGTCGGGCGCGAGGTGCGTGTTGAGGTACGGTTGCTCGAGCAACTCCGCGACGCTCGGGTCGTGGCGGTAGTTCATCGAGTGACCACTGTGGTCCATGCGCGAGCGGAGGTCGGCGACCGCCTCCTCGGCCACGTCCTCGGGGACGCCGTGGGCGGTCATGAACTCCACCTGCGTGTCGAGCACCTCGGGGAAGTCGAGTCGCGCGCTCATCCCCGTCGGGTGGTGTGCGAGCGCGAGGTCGTAGCCGAGGTCGTGGGCCAACTGGATCTCGGGCGACTCCAGGTCGATGCCGACGAGCGCCGTCTCGATGTCGTCGCCGGGCACGTACACCGTGCTGTCAGCCGGCACCTCGTCCCAGTCGACGAGGTCGAGACTGATCCGCATGATCTCGTCCGTCGTGAGTCCCATGTGGACACCGAACCGCAGGGGAGTTGAAAACGCCTCGAAACCGGCAGCCTGCAAGCGGTGGCTCCGACCGTCGGTCGCGGGTAGGGGCAAGTCCATCGCTCGTCGCCAGCCGTTTGTACCGCCCCGGGCGTACGAGACACATGGTCGACCACCTGTTCTCGCCGCTCACGCTCCGCGGGACGGAGATTCCCAATCGCGTGTTCGTCTCGCCGATGTGTCAGTACTCCTCGCCGGACGGCCTCGCGACCGACTGGCACCTCGTCCACCTCGGGTCGCGCGCCGTCGGCGGCGCAGGCCTCGTGATGACGGAGGCGACCGCGGTGTCGCCGGAGGGGCGCATCTCGCCACAGGACCTCGGGATCTGGACCGACGAACAGCGCGACGCGCTGGCACCCGTCGCGGACTTCGTCCGCTCGCAGGGGTCGGTGCCGGCGATCCAACTCGCCCACGCGGGACGGAAGGCCTCCACGTACCGACCGTGGGAGGACGAGCGCGGCCCCGTCCCGGTCGACGAGGGTGGCTGGGAGGTCGTCGCCCCGTCCGGACCGTACCCCCGCGACGGGGACGAGGCGCCGACGCACACGCTGACGACCGACGAGATCGAAGACGTCGTCGTTGACTTCGCCGACGCCGCCGAGCGGGCGCTGGAGGCGGGCTTCGAGGTGGCGGAGGTGCACGCGGCCCACGGCTACCTGCTCCACGAGTTCCTCTCGCCCGTGGCGAACGACCGCGACGACGAGTACGGCGGCTCCTTCGAGAACCGCACCCGCCTCCTGCGGGAGGTCGTCGACGCGGTTCGCTCGGTGTGGCCCGACGACAAGCCCGTGTTCGTGCGCATCTCGGCGACCGACTGGATCGACGACGAGCCGTCGTGGGACGTCGAGCAGTCGGCGCGCCTCGCGCCGATGCTCGCGGAGGCGGGTGCGGACCTGATCGACGTGAGCGCGGGCGGCATCTCGCCCGACCAGGAGGTGCCGTACGCGGGGCCGAACTACCAACTCCCGTACGCGGAGGTGATCCGGGAACACGTCGAGGACGTGGGAGCAGACATCGCGGTCGCCTCGGTCGGTGGGATCACGGAGCCGGAACAGGCGGAGGCCATCGTCGCAAACGACCGGGCAGACGCGGTGCTCATGGCTCGGGAGTTCCTCCGGTCGCCGTACTGGCCGCTCCACGCCGCCCACGAACTCGACGCAGACGTCGAGTGGCCCGTGCAGTACCGCCGCGCGAAGCCGCGCTGACACGGCGCGTCGCCGGGCGGGCGGTCACTCCTCTCTGGACAGTCGCTCGCGGCGGCGCTCGAACTCCTCGTCGCTCAGGTCACCACGAGCGTACGCCCGACGAAGTTCCTCGACCGCCGCGTCGCGCTCGTCGGCACCGACGAGCGCCCGGTAGCCGAGGTAGCCGAGGCCGAGCACGACACCGACCACGAGCAGTCGCGACAGTGTCCACACGGCGTACGCCCACCACGGGACAGAGTCGGTCGCCCACATCCCGCCGCCCCACGCGCCCCCCATCATGCCGCCGACGCCCAGCATCCCGGTCCCCACGAACAGGGTCGGGAGGACGAGCAGCAAGCCGAGCGCAATCAGGACGGCGACGAGAATCGGACGGTCGGTGGCTCTTGTTGACATCGTTCGTGTCTCCCGAACGGGGACGTCTTCGCCCCGCGCTCGGCGTCACTGTACGTCTCGCCCGGGCAATATCGTTCCGACAGATCGACACGACTGGGAATCGACGGTGGTCTCGTCGACGGACGATTTTGCCCCACCAACTGTTATCCCCCACGGAGACAACACGATCCGTATGTCCGCTCCCTCCCGTGACCCCCGAGACAGCGAGGATATCGCCGCCCTCGTCGAGGAACTGGAGACGACCCTGTCGCAACTGCGTGCAGAGTTGGCCGAGCGCGAGGGACGTGCCCCCGACACTCGCGACCGGCGTCCCCGTGACCGGTGGGACGACCGCCGACGCACAGACCCCCCGCGTCCGCCTGCCGTCGGTGAACTGTTCCGGTTCACCAGCGACTACACCATCCCGACGGTCGTCGCGATTCTGGAGGCGACCATCGAGGCGCTCGAACTCCTCCAGGGCGTCGTCGACCTCGCCGCGCCCGGTGAGACGCCGGAGCGACGCCGCCACCGCGACCGTCGGGACCGCCGCGGACTCGGGCGCACGATGCTGTCGGACGCGCTCGCGGACGGCGTGTCCTCGGCGACCGACCGCGCGAGCACCGACGCCGCGGACGCGTTGGCCCGACTGCGGGAGGCGCTCACGGAGGCGGACCTCCCGACCGACGAGGAGAGCCGGGACCTCGTCGCCGACGCGCGCGAGTTGAGCGCCGAGTTGGAACGACGCGTCCGTGACTCGCGCGCGACGGTGGACCGCGAACGCGACCGGGAACGCCGTGACGCCCGTGGCTCCTCGGCGGGCCACTCCGACGGGCCGGTGACCATCGCCGTCGGCGACCCGGACGACGAGGAAGCCGGCACGGACGACGGCGAGGAACGCTCGGACGCGCAGGCCGACGACGAGGGCCCCGCGCCGCCGTCTGTCGACGTCGACGCGGAACTGGAGTCGATCAAACGCCAGATGGGGAAGGGCGACGAGGACACCGACGTCGACGCTGGCTCGGCATCACCGGAGTCGGATAACGACGGCGACGACGAGTCCGAAGACGAGTAACTCGACTCGTCGGCGTCACCGCTCCGGTGTCAGCAGCAACAGCAACCAGATTCGTTCTCGGTGGGCCGCGCGGCCGGTCGGCAGCAGCAACAGCAGCCCGTGCGAAGCGCGAACAGCAGCGCGACGGGCACCTCGATTCGCTCGGTCGGGTCGATATCCGTACAGCAGTCACGACAGCACACTGCTTGCGTCATGCGGTCGCTCAGACGCAGGCTGCCACCCTCTACTGGCGGGCTCACTGTCGGCACGGAAAGCCACTGTCGCGTGTGACAGTCGGCGACGAGGTTATCTGCGGATGGGGTCATCTGTGGGTGTGACCGCGAACGACCCCGACGACTGGCGTCGACGCCTCGACGACCTCCACGACGCGCTCTCGGGCAAGTGGGCACTCCACGTCCTCAGGAGCCTCCGAGACACGCCACGCGGCTTCGGCGAGTTGCGCGCGGACCTCGACGGCGTGTCCGAGAAGACGCTGTCCCGCCGACTCCGCGAACTGCGGTGTCGTGGGCTGATCACCCGCGAGATGCTCCCACGGTCGCCACCAGAACCGCGCTACAGCCTCACGCCCGCCGGCGACCGACTCGTCACCGTCCTCTCGGGGATGGAGCGGTCGGTCGAGTACGTCGACTGCCCAGACGAGTACGGCTGTGCCGACGACTGCACGGTCGCCACACTCGACCCAGCGGTGACTCGACAGGCGCTGTTAGAGCAGTGTTGAGGGGCGTCGTCCAGCCCCCGAGGAGTTCGGTGGGCCGCAGTCAGCCGAGCGCCGTCAGCGACTACGACTCGTCGACCGGCCGGAAGCGGAAGCCGTCCCACTCCTGGCTCGCTGGCTCGCGGATGCCGGCTTCGGGGTCGCGCAGTTCCTCGGCGTAGACGGGTTCGACCGCGTCACCGATGTCGATGTCGCCGGTCGTCGCCTGTCCGATCGCACGGACCGGCTCGCCGTCCACGTCGAACTCGACGATGGCGACGTGATTCGGCTCGCGGACGCCCGGTGGCGTCGCCGTCGACGTCGTCCACGTGATTACCGTCGCCGTATACTCGCTGAGGTCGACCGTCTCCACCGGTGCCTCGCCGTCGGGGCCGACCGGGTGCGCGGGGTAGGTGATCGACCCGTCGGGGTAGCGGGCCGCCTCGAACGCCGGCCCGCCTTCGCGCTGGTCGCTCACGCGTCCACCCCCTCGAAGATGGCGGTGGTGACACAGTTCCCGAACCCACCCACGTTGCACGCGAGGCCCACGTCGGCGTCGACCTGGCGCTTCCCGGCTTCGCCGCGAAGTTGCTGAACGATTTCGTACGCCTGCGCGACGCCCGACGCACCCAGCGGGTGCCCCTTCGACTTCAGGCCGCCGGAGGTGTTGATCGGGAGGTCGCCGTCGCGGTCGGTGCGACCCTCCTCCACGGCCTTCCACCCCTCGCCCTTCTCGGCGAAGCCGAGGTCCTCGAACTGGAGGAACTCGAGGATCGTGAACATGTCGTGGAGTTCGGCCACGTCGACGTCGTCTGGCGACAGGTCGGCCATCTCGTACGCCTGCTCGCTCGACTCGACGACGCCGCGCATCGTCGTGGGGTCGGCGCGCTCGTGGACGACGTGGGTGTCGGTCGCGCCGCCGATGCCCGAGACGGTCACGTAGTTGTCGGTGTACTCCTCGGCGACCGAGACGGGACACAGCAGGAGCGCCGCCGAGCCGTCGGTGATCGGGCAGAAGTCGTACAGCCGCAGGGGGTCGGCGACGATGGGCGAGTCGAGCACCGTGTCGAGGTCGACCTCCTTTCGGAACTGCGCGTGGGGGTTGTCGACGCCGTTCTTGTGGTTCTTGACGGCGACCTTCCCGAGACTCTCGCGGGGTGCGTCGTACGTCTCGAGGTACAGTCGCGCGGTCAGCCCCGCGAAACTGGGGAGCGTGAGGCCGTGTTTGTACTCACAGGGGTGCGTCAGGGACGCGATGACGTCCGTCGCCTCGGCGGTCGTCTTGTGGGTCATCTTCTCGCCGCCGACGAGCAGCGTCATGTCGGAGGCGCCGGAGGCGACCGACTGCCACGCGGCGTAGATGCCCGCCCCGCCCGAGGAGGAGGTCTGGTCGATGCGAGCGGTGTACGCCGGCACCGCCTGGAGGTCGTGTGCGAGCGCGTTCGGCACGCCCGTCTGCCCCTCGAACTCGCCGCTGGCCATGTTCGACACGTACAGGTGGTCGACGGCGTCGGCGGCGACGCCGGCGTCGTCGAGACACGCCTGCCCGGCCTCCGCCAGCAGTTCCCTGATCCACGCGTCTCGCTGCCCGAACTGGGTCATGGACGCGCCGATGATCGCAACGTCTTCCATACCCGACCGTCCGCGGCGGCCCACTTCGGCGTTCCCCTTTTCCAACACCGGGGCAGACTCACCGACCGCCCGGACGACGGACTGGATCGATCGGCGTTAAGTGCGCGCCGCCCGGCGTTCCGACACCATGGACCTCGCCGACGCCGCGCCGACTGCGGGTGTGCTCGCCTGCGTGGCGCTGTTGCTCGTGTTGGCTGCACCGTTCGTGCTCATCGCCGACCCCGGAACCGGCCTCGCCGTCTACTACGCCTCCGGCGCGCTCGGCGTCGCGGGCGTGGGTTTTCTCGCGGCGCTGCTAGTGATCGTGTTCCTCTCCGCCAAACAGGAGCGTCGCGCCGCCGACACCGTCGCCGGAGTCGCCCTCGTCGCGAGCGTGGGTCTCCTCGCGTTGGCGCTCGCGTGGGCGCTCGCCGTCGACGTGCAGAACCTCTACTCGTTCCCCGCCTCCGCGAGTTGGATCGTCTGGCACCGCTGGCTCGTCGTCGGCGTCTCGGCTGTCGTGCCGCTCAGCGCCGCCGCGTACGCGCGTGCCGTGCTCTGACCGCGGCCACGACGACGACGCAGTCGGTCGATTTCTTCCACCGATGATAGCGCCGTACCGGAAGGCCCATAAGTCACACCGGACTAGCATGGGGTGGACTAGGTCGGGCAGTTAGGCCCTGCTCGTCTCCCGCCATAGAGTCTTTAGCGGGGACCGAACGCCGGAAGCGTCCGGGACGCCCATCGCGGGCCTCGGAAGCTGACGGAGAAGCCTCGTCCGCCGGGGACGACGGTCCGCCGAGACGCACCCGCAGGGGTGCGCTCTCACGGTTCGTCGGTGGCATCGGGTCAGGCGCGGAAGCGAGCAGCCCACCACCGGACGTCCGTCGCTCGTCGGGTCGCGGGGCGGAGTCAGCGACCGGGATTCCCCACGGTGGAACTCCCAGGCAACGCCGGCCCGTCCGCCATTCATATCGATTTCACTCCGTCAGCGCCGGCGCCGTGTCGCCCTCGCCGTGTCGCGACCGCAACCGCCGAGTACCTGCCGTCCGATGGACCCGTATGAGCAGCGCCGAGGCCGACGGCATCACGGCGACGTACGAAGAGACGGAGACCGAACGACAACTGACGTTCGAGCGCGACGGCACCCGCGCCGCCGTCGCCCAGAACCTGGAGGGGTACGCGATGCTGAAGGTCCGAGACGGCGGCCCCGCCGGCGACGAGTTGGAACGCTACTACGGGTTCGACATGGCGCTGGACCACGTGGCGGAACTGCTGGCCGTCTCCGTGCACGACCTGCCGGTGCCGGAGGAGGCCGCCGACATGGGGATGTAGCGGAAGGAGGAAGAAGGTCCGAGCTTCGCGTTGACTCAGTACGCGTACTCGTCTTCGGTCAACTGGACGTACCGCCCGTCGCGGTGCTGCCACTTGATCCACTGGTACCGCAACAGGAGTTTCGTCGCGCCCCACCCGGCGCCGAACTTCTGCTCGAACATCTTGTACCCCTTCTCGTCGGCGAGCATCCGCCGACCGATGCGGAACGCGTCGTCCCAGTCGTCGGGGCCGTAGCCGCGGCACAACTCCGCCATCGCGACGTTGCGCAGCACCTCGTCGCCGATTGCCTCGTGCCAGCGGTCGTTGTACGTCGACACGTCGCCGTCGGCGGCGAGTTCGCCTGCGATTGCACCCGTGCGCACCGCCACGTGGTCGCCCCCCTCGTGGAAGGCGCTGGTCGCACCCATCGCGCCGCCCGTCACGCAGACGCCGGCGTCGACGGGGCTCTCGATGGGCTTCGTCGACGAGATGGGGTACGTCTCCGTCCCGCGGGTCTTCCCGGCGTCCTCCACGAGCGGGAAGTCCTCCTCGATGTCGTACTCGTCGCCCCACTCGCGTTCGAGGATGCGGCGGACGTACTCCTTGCCCGAGGGGATGCGCTCGTCGTCCTCGTGGATGAGGGCGTACTTCTCCCGATCCTCGACGTCGTCGAGGTCCATCCCGATGGGCATCGTCAGCCCGACCCGGCAGACGTTGTCGGCGTTCGGGAACACCCACGGGTACGCCGTGTGGCCGGGCATGACGCCCCACCAGAACTTGATGGCGCCGTCCACCTCGTCGTACACCTCCTGCGGGAACTTCCGGTACTCCTGGTAGGCGATGTGGTTGTTCGTCGTCGACGCGAGGCGCTCGGACGCCTTCGCGCCCTCGGGGAGCAGGTCGTCGAGCACGCGGTTCGTGACGGTGCGCTGCGGGCCGTCGGCGAGCACGAGGAAGTCCGCACCGACCTGGTCACCAGACCCGAGCGAGAGCACGTGCCGCGGGTCGTCGCCGCCGACGCCCGCCGCCAGGTCCGTCTCCACGTCCTTCACCGACGCCTTCACGCGGTACTCGGCGCCGGCCTCCTCCGCCCGGTCGCGCATGAAGTCGTCGAAGCGGGCGCGGTGCATCGTGTAGCCGAAGCGGTCGTAACTGGACTCGATCCCGGTCGAGCGGAGCGTGCAGGCCTCGTTCGGCCCGATGAACTCCGCACGGTCGAGGTGGTCTTGGACGACGCCTTCGGGGAACTCGTCGGGGTGGATGCCCATGATGTCGACCCAGTAGTCGAGGATCCCGGCAGCGTCCGTCGAGTCCGGCCCGAGGCGCTCGCGGTCGGCGCGGGGGACACCCTTCTCCATGACGAGGGCGTCGGCCCCGCGCGAGGCGGCGGCGTGTGCGGCGGCCGACCCCGCCGGCCCCCCACCGACGATGGCGACGTCGACTCGTTGCATACCGTAATCGGGGCCGCCGTTCGCTCTTAAATCGCCCGAAGCGTCGTCGGGCGGTGGGTGACCCAGCCCGCTTCAGCGCCGCCGTTCTCGGGGGAAGGCCTATCCCGGCCGGTCCCCGACCGAGGGTATGGATCTGACGCGGAGCATCCGTGCGATCGCGGATGCCGCGGACGCGCCCGACGGCGTCATCGACTGGGACGCCGTCGCCGAAGCGGCGAAGGGGGGCTGTGAGCCGGGCGACCTCCGGATGGAGCCAGCCGAACGCGAAGCGTTCGCAGACGACGTACGCGCCGCTCGGGACGGCCTCCGCGCCGCCTCCGGCGTCGCGTTCGACCTCCCCGACAGCGTCGAGGTGCAGCACCGTCACCACTGGATCGACGCCAACGTCGCCACCTTCCAGCGCGTCCTCGCCCCGCTCGAGGACCAGGCCGGCGGCGTGTTCCCCGGCGTGGCTCGCTCGATCAACTCCGGCACGATGGCGGTGTCGCTGGCGTTCCTCGCGCGCAACGTCCTCGGCCAGTACGACCCGCTGTTGCTCGCCGGCGCCGACGAGGGCGACCACGGCCTGTACTTCGTCCGCCCGAACATCCAGCAGGCGGCGGTCGAACTCGGCGTGGGCTACCCGCGCTTTCGCCGCTGGATCGCGTTCCACGAGGTCGCCCACGCCGCCGAGTTCGGTGCGGCGCCGTGGCTCCCGGGCTACCTCGAGGAGCGCGTCGAGACGGGCATCGCCTCGTTGAGCGAGGGGACCTCCCTGTTCGGGGCGGGCGCACAGTCGCGGGAGGCGTTGGGCGAACTCAACGTCGCGATGACCGCCGTCGAGGGGTACGCAGAACTCCTGATGGACCGGGCGTTCGACGACGAGTACGACGACCTCCGTGCGAAACTCGACGCGAGACGGCGCGGCGGCGACCCGATCACGAACCTGCTGAAGCGACTGCTCGGGTTCGGCATGAAGCGACGCCAGTACGAGCGCGGTGCGGAGTTCTTCGCGACCGTCGCCGACGAGACGGACCTGCGAACCGCCTCGCTCGTGTGGGACCGCCCCGAGCACCTTCCGACCGACGCAGAACTCGACGACCCCGCGGCGTGGATCCGCCGGGTCGCCTGATCGCTCGACGACTCTCAGACTCTCCTCACCGCTTCGGCGAGAACTCACGGAGCGTCCGCACGACGAACCACGTGAGCGCGGCCCCGACGACGAGCGACACCCCCACCGCCGCCGCGATCTGGGCCGGCGTCGGGTCGACTTGGAGCGACACCAGCCCACCGGAGATTCCGATCAGGACGACCATCCCGATCTTGAGCCGTCGGTTCGTCGCGTCGCGCTGCTCCTTGCTGATGCTCGGCCCGACCATCAGCGGTCCGTCCCCGCGTCGAGGTCGGTCGCAGCCGAGACGTGCAGTCCCGCGAACGCCCAGTCGTCGTCGCTCGCCAGGAGCGTCCCGCTCCAGCGCGTCTCGAACGACCGCTCGGCGAACGCCTCCCCGTCGTACCACGACAGCGACACCTCGTCGCTCACCGCGGCACAGTCGTCGCGCTCGACGACGGTGAGGTCGTGGCTCTCGACGCGCCAGTCGTCTGTCGTCCGGGTCTGTTCGCGCAGGCCGGCGGCGACCTCGGCGTACCCGACCAGTCGCTCGCTGATGCCGACTTTCACCGTCCGGGGGGACTCGACGAAGAACGGCGCGAGCGGGTCGCCCGCACGGAGGGCGTCGTAGTACGCCCGGACCGTCTCCTCGGGTGTCATTGCGCGTACCTCGTGTTCGGGGGGCTTCAAATCCGCGTTCCGTCGTCGGCGACAGCCGCAAGTGCCCCGCAGTCGTACCGTACCCATGGGTTACCCGGTCAGCTACTACTGCCCCACCTGCGGCACGCTCGTCGAGGTGGAGCGAGACGGCTATCTCTCGGACAAGGCGGTGACGCCGTACCCGTTCGAGGGGTGGACGTACGTCGCCCCCGACGAGGAGTTCGAGGACGGCGCCGCCGACGGCGTCGCGTTCGTCTGCGGCGAGTCGCCGCCGCCGGTCGACGAGGACGCCGAGGGCTGCGGCGAGCGGTTCTACCTCTCGTTCGTCAAGTTCGAGAACGGCGAAGAACTGGACCCCCGGTACGCCGACACCGACGGCGAGACGGTCGAACTGGCAGAGGGCGGTGGCCCGAACTCGCTCAGCGGTCCGAACGGACCGGACGGCCCGTCCGGACCGACCGGCGGGTTCTACTGACCGGGCCAGTCGTCGCCGACGCGTCGCCGCCGACCGCCGAACGTTCTTGTGTGATACCGCGACCACCGACGCCGTGCGCTGAGTCGTGCCACGGCGTGTCAGCGGGTGTGCGACGCACCACGCCGTGCGTAGCCGTCGCGTCGCCTGTTCGCCCCCTCTCCCACCGCGGTCGGGGCTCGCGTCCCTCCGCCGTCAGCCCTTGATGTTGCAGACGGGGAACGTGCGAGCGACCTTGTCGCCGATGCCGAGCGCGTCGCTCACCCGGACGACCTCGTCGACGTCTTTGTACACGCCGGGCGCCTCCTCGGCGACGGTCGCGCCCGACTGCGCCTTCACGTAGATGTGGTCCTGGTCGCGGAGTTCGTCCTGGACGGTCTCGCCCCAGTACTCCTGTTTCGCGGCGGTGCGACTCATCACGCGCCCGGCGCCGTGGGCCGTCGAGCCGAACGTCTGCGCCAGCGACTCGTCGCCGCCGACGAGCACGTAGCTCCCCGCGCCCATGCTCCCCGGGATGATCACCGGCTGGCCCACGTCGCGGTAGGCGGGCGGCACCTCCTCGCGCCCGGCGGGGAACGCCCGCGTCGCACCCTTCCGGTGGACGTACAGTTCGCGCTCCTCGTGGTCGACGGCGGCTTCCTCGGCAACCGCCGTCCCGTCGGCGTCGACGCCGACCTCGTGGACCTCCTTCTTCGCGATGTTGTGGGCCACGTCGTACAGCAGTTCCATCCCGAGTTCCTCGCTGTCCATGCGGAACACGCGCTCGAACACGCGCCGGGTTCGGTGGGTGATGAGCTGTCGGTTCACCCACGCGAAGTTGATGGCGGCGCACATCGCGCCGTAGTACTCCTCTGCCAGCTCAGAGCCAGCAGGCGCCGCGGCGAGTTCCTTGTCGGGGAGTTGCTCCAGCAGGTCGCCGTGGCGCTGTTCGATCTTCCGGAGGTAGTCGGAGCACACCTGGTGGCCCAGCCCGCGCGACCCGCAGTGGATCAGCACGACGATCTGGTCTTCCGCGAGTCCGAAGGAGTCGGCGACGGCCTCGTCGAACACGTCGGTCACACGCTGGACTTCGAGGAAGTGGTTCCCGGAGCCGAGGCTGCCGAGTTGGTTCTTGCCGCGGTCTTTCGCCTTCTGGGAGACGAACTCCGGGCGCGCGTCCGGGCGTCGCCCCTCGTCTTCGCAGTGGGCGAGGTCGTCCTCGGTCGCGTACCCCTCATCCAGCGCCCACTCCATCCCGCGCTCCAAGACCGCGTCGACAGTGTCGACGCCGTCCTCGACGATGCCGCCGCCGCCGAGCCCCGAGGGGACGTTCGCGAACAGGCTGTCGACGAGTTCCTCCTCCTTCCCCTGCACGTCCTCGTAGGTGAGGTTCGTCCGGATCATCCGGACGCCGCAGTTGATGTCGTACCCCACCGCGCCGGGAGAGATGCAGCCGTCGGTCGTGTCGGTCGCCCCGACGCCGCCGACGGGGAACCCGTACCCCTGGTGGCCGTCGGGCATACAGATCGCGTGTTTGGTGATGCCGGGGAGGTGCGTCGAGTTGCGCAGTTGCTGGATCGTCTTGTCGTCGGCGATCTGGTCGAGTAGCGTGTCGCTCGCCAGCACCCGCGCTGGTGCGTTCATCTCCCCCGTCTGCGGGACCTCCCAGACGAACTCGCGGACTTTCTGGAGTTCGATCCCGTCGAACTCCCGGGTCTCGGGCGTGTCACTCATACGTGTACGTCCCGCAGCGCGACGGAATAGCGTTACTACCGGTCGTCGTCGGTGTCACCGCCGGTCGCAGCGGCGCGGACGGCGCCGTGCCCCGTCCCGGGGACGCCCGACTCGTAGGTGGTCCGGAACACGGCGGTGTCGATCGACAGCGGCCCCGCCCCTGTGACGAGCAACGCCGAGACAAGGCCGAACAGCGAGATGTGCGCCAACACTGGGTCGTCGGCGAGCCCGAACAGCGTCGTCGTGAACACGACGAACGCGGCAGCCGATGAGGCGCGCGTGAACAGTCCGATCACGAGCAAGACGCCCAAGAACAGCTCCGTGAGGGAGGCGCCCAACACCCACAGCTCCGGCGGAACCGGCGTCAGCGTCGACAGCCCGTACTGTTCGACGACCGCCAGTGCCTGCGCTGGCGCGAGCAGCTTCTCCGCGAACGCGAGGTAGGCGAAGACGACGCCCATCCCGACTCGGATCACCGTCGGGACGAACCGCCGGTACGGGTCGATCCGTGCACCGACTGGCACGGCGATCCGCCGGTAGAACGGGTCGAACCGGGAGTACACCGTGTCGTCGTTCGCCGCCAACTGCGCGATCACGTGGTCGGCGCTCGGTCGCCCCCCGCCCACGAGGACGATGGCCAGCAGGCCCGCGCTGTACTCGAACGCGAAGAACATCGCTGGGTGGAAGGGGAGGAGGACGAGGTACGACACCAGCGCGGTCGCCGCGACGAACCGAGTGGCGAGCCCAAACAGCAGCGCGAATCCGACGGCGACGCCGAACAGCCGGACCGGAACGACGGTGTCGGCGGTGGTAACCAGCGGTGTGAACAGGTAGCCGGCGAACCCCGCACCCACCATCGGGAGGCCGATCGCAAGCCGGAGGAGCCACGGGAGGAGGTCGGTGTAGTCGGCCAGCGCCGCCCGCATCGCGGTCACGTCGGCCCGGAGCGGTTGGACCCGCAGGTACCCCGCCATCAAGGCGAGCACGACGACGCCGCCGACGGCGAGCGGGAGGACGACCGACGGCTCCGACAGCACCGCCGTCAGGAACGCGATCGGGTCACCCCGTTCACTCCCGTCGGTCACGTACTCGACGTGAGCGGCGGCGACGCCGGCCGACGCGACCACTGTCGCGACGACGCCGGCGACGGCGCCCACCGGTCGGCTGAGCGGACTCATCGTCCGACGGTAGCCGTGGCCGCGGGGTAAGTCCTGTGGCGCCGATTACACGTCGAAGACGACGTACGCGCGCCACTCGCCGTCGTCGGTCTCGGCCAGTTCCATCTCCGAGTAGGTCACCGCTTTCACGTCACGTGCGACCACCTCCGACAGCGGGACGCCGCGGGCCGACGCCTCGACGACCCACTCGCCGTCGACCCGCTCGACACGGGCGCGGTGGTCGACCGGGAGGACGAGGCGCACGTCGCGCTCGTAGATGCACTGGTCGAGGTAGTCGAACAGCGCCGCCTCCCGCGACTCGGCGCGGACGGTCACGGCGAAGCGCTCGCCCGTAGCGGGCACCTCGTCGCACATCGCGGCGGTCAGGCCGTCGGCGACCGCCGCGAACACGCCGCCGAGCGTCTCCGCGGACGCCGCGACCGCCACGTCGGCGGTGTGGTCGCGGAGTTCGAACTGCCCGCGGGTGCGCTCGGTCGCGTCGGTCGGCTGGTCGCTGGCGTCGTCCTCGTCGGTCACGTGTTCGCGCACCGGTTCGGCTCACTCGGTGTTAAGTTAGCCGTCATCGCGCTCGGGGTCCCCGTCGGCGTCGCGGGTGTCACCGCCGCGCCCGGCGTCGCCGCGCTCGCCGGGTCGTTCGATGTCGGAGCGGTCGCTGACGGCTTCCGGTCGCTGGTCGGTCCCGTCGCGCTCGGCGGCAGGACGGTCCCCGACGGCCTCCGGCGTCGTCTCCTCGCGCTCGCGGTGTGCGACGTCGCGGTCGGCTTCGGCCGCCGGCACCCCCGGCGAAGCGGTGCGATCGGTGGCCGGGCGGTCGGCCTGCTCCGCCGGACGTTCGTCGGTGGACTCGGTCTCGGCAGCGTACCGACCGGCCTCGCGCGCGGGCGTCGTGGTCGCTTCTTCGGCGCCGTACAACGAGTACGGTTGCCGCGACTCGCGGTCGTCGTCGCGCTCGGGGTCGTCGCGCTGGGCGCGCGTCCGTCGAGCGATGTCCGTGGGCGTGCCCGAGCGCTCTGGGGCGACCTGGCGGTCCCACTCCTCGTCGCGGTCGCCGGCGGCGTCGTCGGTCCGCCGCACGTCCGGCGACTCCGCGTCCGGGTTCAACTGCTGGTCGGCGTGTTCGATCCCGGCGAGCGTCCGGAGTTGCTCCTCGGAGAGGCCGTCGCCGCCGGGGCCACTCGTCCCGGAGCCACTCGAGACGGCGACGCCGCTGGTGACGACCGCGCGGATGCCCTCTTCGACGGTCATGTCCACGTCCATCACCCGGTCGGCCGGCATGTGGACGAGGTGCCCGCCCATCACTGGGTTGGGTGCCAGCGGGAGGAACAGCGTCAGCATCCGCTCGTGGCCGGTCGGCGCTCGCAGTGGGTCCGGCGTCTCGGTGGTGAGGAAGCCGAGGGTGTACGCGCCTTCGTGGGGGAACTCGACTAGTTTCACCTCCCGGAAGTTCTGGGTGTCCTCCTCCAGCATCACGTCCGACATCTGGCGAAACGACTCGTAGACGGAGCCGATACCCGGTACATGTGCGGCCGCGGCGTCGAAGTAGTCGACGGCGGCGGCGCCGAGGCGGGTCGTGTTGATGAACAGCCCCATGACGACGATGACGGACACCAACACGACCGGCGTGAGCAGTTCGATGAGCGTCTCCTTCCCGACGACCCACGGCCCCAGCGGGGTGGCGACGACGAAGTTCGTGTCCGGCCCGACGTCCAGCACGAGCGACGAGAACAGATCGAGGTACTGGTAGACGTATCTCCCGGCGACCGCGAGCACGATGAGCGAGACGAGCAGCGGCACCACGACGGCGACGCCGGTGACGAACGCGGCACGGAACGCACCGACGACGGAGTCGCCCATCTCGCGGGCCGACCAGCGAGGCATCAGTCCCGAGACGAGCGACTCGTGTAAAACGGTGGTGCCCGTTCGGCGGATGGTACTGGCGCGGTCGGTGACACCTGTTCGGCGGGCGTCGCCAGCGACGGTGGAGTTAAATGCGAGTCAGAACTATCGACCCTCGTAGTGAGCGTCAACGTGGAGAAGCGCGTGGATCCCCCGGGCGACGCCACCCACGGCGAGGCCGCCTGGGCGCTGAAAGAGGAGATCCGCCAGCGAGAGGGTGTCCTGAAACAGCGACGCGGCTTCTTCATGGACGCCTACCGCCGCGCGAACTGCCACCTGCTCGTCGAGGACGACGAACTCGTCGGGTTCGCGTCCACCCGTCGCGACGGCTACATCCTCTTCCTCGCCGTCGCGCCGCGCGTTCGCGGACGGGGGTACGGCGAGCGACTCGTCGCGGAGGTCGCCGACGAGAACCGTTCGGTTTCGTGTCACGCCCGCACCACGAACGAGGCGGCGCTCGCGTTCTACGAGCACATCGGCTTCGAGGTCGTCCGTCGCATCGACAACTACTACGAGGACGGTGGCGACGCGTACTACCTCCGCCTCGGCGACGACTCGTCGCTGCGCGAGCGGCTCTCGAAGTTCCTCCGGTAGGCGTTTGTACGCCCGCCGACTACGTCGACCTGCACGCCTCTAGTCCCCGCCCCAGTAGACCCGCCAGGGTGCGATGACGGTGCGGAGAACCCGGGCGTGCGACACACGGCCCGCCGCGAGCCGCAATCGCGGACGCCCGGCACGAGGGTTTACCGGCCGACGCGGCACGCAGCCCCGGGATGACGCCGGCTCGTTAGTGTCCCGGGCGACACTCTCCCACGACAGCGACGGCGCCGCCGTCCACAGCCGTGCCGCGCGAAGTGTTAAGCTCCCGAACAGTCTCTATCGAGTATGTGCTGTGTGACCACACCCCGCTCTCGCCGTCGGTGCCATGCGTGACCACCCGGTGCTCCCGAGCGAAGAGTCCGTGCTCGCGACGGTGCCCGACGAGGACCTGTACAAAGCCAACGGGACGATCAAGAAGAAGCACTACGAACGAGAGCTCGAGCGCCTCCAAGAGGAGTTGGTCCGCCTCCAGATGTGGGTGCGAGAACAGGGCCTCCGGGTCGTCATCCTGTTCGACGGTCGCGACGCCGCGGGCAAGGGCGGCACCATCCACCGGATCACGCGCCGCACCAGTTCGCGCGTCGTGAAGGTCGTCGCGCTCGGGACGCCGACCGAGCGCGAGCAGAGCCAGTGGTACTTCCAGCGGTACGTCGAACACCTCCCGGCGGCGGGCGAGGTGGTGCTGTTCGACCGGAGTTGGTACAACCGCGCGACCGTCGAGCGCGTGATGGGCTTCTGTACCGACGCGGAGTACGAGGAGTTCCTGCGGTCGACCCCCGAGTTCGAGCGGATGCTCCAGCGCTCGGGGATCATCCTCCTGAAGTACTGGTTCTCGATCAGCGACGAGGAGCAGGAACGCCGCTTCCAAAAGCGCAGTCAGGACCCGAAGCGGCGCTGGAAGCTCAGCCCGATGGACCTCGAAGCGCGGGACCGCTGGGTGGACTACTCGAAGGCGAAAGACGCGATGTTCGAGCACACCGACACCGACGACTCGCCGTGGTACGTCGTCGACGCCGAGGTGAAGAAGCACGCCCGACTCAACTGCATCACCCACCTGCTCGGTCAGATCGACTACGAGGACACGATGCCCGAGCCGCGGGAACTGCCGCCGCGGGAGTCCGGCGAGGACTACGAGCGACCGCCGATCGACAGCCAGCGGTGGGTCCCCGCGGTGTACGGGTCGAATCCGACCGACGTGGACGCCTGAGGATCGCGGGGCCGCTTACAGTCCGGCGACGTCCTCGATGGCGTCGGTGAGGGTCCGGATCGACTCCACGTCGTGTTCGCCCATGTGGCCGATGCGGAACGTCTCCTCACCGAGCTGAGAGCCGTAGCCGTTCGAGAACACCATGTCGTACTCCTCGCTGACCTGTTCGATGGTGCCGGCCACGTCGATGCCCTGCGTGTTCTCGATGCAGCCGACGGTCTGGGACTCGTACCCCTCCTCTGGGAACACGTCGAAGTGCTCGCGGGCCCACTCGCGGGTGTACTCGGCCATCTCGCGGTGGCGCTCCGAGCGCGCCTCGTGGCCCTCCTCCAGCATGTACTTCATCTGCTTGCGGTACGCGAGCATGATCGGAATCGCGGGCGTCGAGTGGGTCTGGCCCTTCCGGTCGTAATAGTCGAGCGCGCGCTGGAAGCCGCCGTACCACGAGGCCGAGTCTTTCGACAACTCGCGCTCGTACGCCTCGGGACTGACGACGCAGACGGCGAGCCCCGGCGGCATGGCGAACGCCTTCTGGGTGGAGTTGAAGATGACGTCGATGCCGTGGGCGTCGATGTCGACGTAGTCGCCCCCCAGCGACGACACCGCGTCGACGACGAAGTACGTGTCCGGGTACTCGGCGACCACGTCGCCGATAGCCTCGACCGGATTGCGCACGCCCGTCGAGGACTCGTTCATCGCGACGCCGACCACGTCGTAGTCGGCGTCGCTCTCCTCCAGCGTCGCGCGCACGTCCTCGGGTTTGACGGCCTTCCCCCAGTCGTACTCGAGGCGGTCGACGTTCTTGCCGAGGCGCTCGCCGACGTTCGCGAACCGTTCGCTGAAGCTGCCGTTCGTCGCGACGAGCATGTCCTCGTCGACGAGGTTCAGCGTCGCCGCCTCCCAGAACTCCGTCCCGGAGGCCGTGAGGATCATCACCTCGTGGTCGGTGCCGAGGAACTCCTTCGTGTCCTCGACGATGGTCGTGTAGAGGTCGGTCATCCGGTCCATCCGGTGGCCGAACATCGGCTGGGCCATCTCCTGGATCACGTCCTCGCGGACCTCGGTCGGCCCTGGGATGTACAGCGTCTTGTCGGGGTACTCGCCCGTGTATTCTCGTTTCTCAGTCACGAAACCCACCTGTGTGGCCCGTACTCCGGGACGGCGCGGCATGGGGTTTGTGATTCGCCCAACCCAGCGGTGTCGTCGTGGCCGACGGTTGCGGCGCACCGGTCGGCAGTCGCGTCACACCTGTCGGCTGTGACGGCGACCGGCCGACGAAGTGAGTCTCACTCGCGCGTCTCCTCACTCGACGAGAGGCCGTGGACGACGAACACGACGCTCCGGTCGGAGAGTCTCACGAGGCTGGTCCGTGCCTCCACTTCGCCCGTGTCGGTCGTGAGCACCGCACACCCAGTCCAGGTCCACCCGTCCTCGGCGACCGGGAAGGCGTCGACACGGAGGTGCCGGACGGACTCGGCCGTGAAGATGTCGGTCCACTCCCTGCCGACCAGCGAGGCCCGGTCTGTCGTGACCGCCGAGGAGAGCGCCTGGTTCGCGTACGCGATGGTTCCGTCGCCGTCCACGACGAGGGTCGGGTCTCGACCCAGGTCGAGTGCCGTGCGGAACTGTCCGACACGCCGTTCGAGACGAGCGCGGGCGACGAGGGCGCGGAGACGGCGCTCGAACAGTCTGATCTGCGGGCTGTCGGCGGTGCCCGAGTGAAACTCGGTGCCGTCGGCGTCGAAGAGTGCGTCATCGACCTCAGAGAGATCCGGCGAGACGGTGAACAGCACCGGCAGGGTCGGGTCGCGCTGGCGGACCGCCTCGAACACGGTCGTCTCGGCGGTCGTCTGCAGGTCGACTGGGCAGACGACGGCGGCGGCGTCGCCGAGACGGTCGAGTGCGGTCGCCGGGTCGGTGTCGAGGATCATCCGGAGGTCGTCACTGCCGTCGAACGCCGTCCCGAGCGCGTCGAGGTACGCCGGGTCGTCGTGTACACAGACGACAGTGATCGGCTGGTCGACCGACTGGAGAGACGCCGCTCGCATCGGTCAACGCGAGTTGGCGTGCGTCGGTCGGTCGAGCGACCACCCCGCGGGGGACCGTCCGACCGGATTCCCTCGGTCGGGGGTCGGTGTCGGCCTCACGCGATCACCGTCTGCGTGAGGGTGGACCGGATCCACGCGTCGTCGTTGTCGGGGTCGGCGATGGTCGCGATGGTCGTCCGTCCGACCGTCTGTTCTTCGTAGGTCTCTCGGTAGCGCTTCGCCGGTGGGTTGGGGCTGTCGGTGTTCATCGTGGGTCGTGAGAAGTGTCGATTATCAGTCGGCCGCCTCGGTCGGTTGGACCTCGACGGTGCCGTCGGTCAGCGAGATGAGACAGTTCGCGTACGTGAACGTCACCTCGACGCTGCACTCGGGGGGGCTGTCGGCCAGCGAGTCGAGTGCATCCGGGTCCACGACCGTCGCCAGCGGGGGCTTCAGCGTGCTCGGATCGCTGTCAAGCGCGTCCGCGACGGCTTCCACGATTCGCAACGAAGTCGGTTGAGCGCCTCGTGGGGGGTGGTGCTTGTTCATCTACAGTCCACGGAAGGCGAACGACGACCTTCTGGGTAGCCTAGATGTATATCGACGGAGTGCGAATGAGGACGGTATGTGTATAGTGTCACGCCGGTCCGACGGACGGGAATCGGTGGACGCGAGCGCGACCGCCACCGAGGGTGCCCGTAGCCGACGACTCGGGTCTGCGGGGGCGCGACGGTCTCGGCGCGCGACCGACGTCCCCCCCACTCCTCCGCCTGGAGCGGGCCGATGACGGTGGTGATCGGATCGGACGCCCTCGCCACGCTGACCGACAAGGTGCGGCGCGCTGCCGACGGCGAGTCGGTCGAGTTCGCAGTCGACCGCGACGACGAGTTCGGTGAGTTGTGCGCGGCGGTCGAGGAACTGAGCGCGACCGTCACCGCGCGCGACCGCGAGGCGGCGACCGCGGATCGCTACCGCCAGCGGTTCGACGAGGTGGTGGCCGACGACACCACGAGCGACGACGACAAGGTGGCGACGGTCGTGTCGCTCGCGGCGGACCTGTTCAGGGTGGAACACGCCTTCGTGGCGACCTTCGACGAGGCGACCGACACCTACCAGGTGACGACCACCGTCGGTGACGAGTTCCGGGAAACCGACACCGTGACCGGCGTGGTCGACACGCTGTGTCGCGAGACGGCTCGGACCCACGACGCCGTCTACGGCGTCGCGGATCTGGACGCGAGCGACCACGAGGACGACGACGCGGCACCCCCGGTGGGCTGTTTCTTGGGGGCCGAACTCCGCGTCGACCGAGCGCCGTACGGTGTCGTCTGTTTCGTCGGCTCTGAACCGCGCGCGGCCCCGTTCCCACCCGTCCAGACGGAGTTCGCCGACCTCGTCAGCAGGTGGATCGGCCAAGTGTTCGAGCGGCGGGCGAACACGTCGTCGCTGCGACTCGCGAGCAAGACGATGGAGGCCGCGCCGGTCGGCGTCACCATCCTCGACCCGGCGGGCGACGACTACCCAATCACCGCGGCGAACGAGGCGTTCGAGTCCATCTCCGGCTACACGGAAGTGGAGAGTGTCGGCCAACCGTGGCAGTTCCTCCACGGGGCTGGCACCGACGAGGACGCCGTCGCGGCTCTCCAGTGGGCGCTCGACGAACGGGACCCGGCGTCGGTCGAACTCCGCACCTACCGGAAGGACGGCACGCCGTTCTGGAACCGGGTGAGCGTCGCGCCCGTCTTCGACGAGGAGGGTGCGGTGGCCCACTTCGTGCTGTTCCAAGAGGACGTGACCGACCGGTCCGAACAGGAGCGGCAGACCGCCGCGCTCGTCGAGAACACCATCCACCCGATCTACATCAAAGACCTCGACGGGACCTACACGTTCGTGAACGAGGCGGCTGCGGCCTACTTCGGACTCGACCCGGTCGACGTCCTCGGGAAACGTGACGAGGAACTGTTCGAACCCGGCGCCATCGAGGACGTCCAGCGGGGCGACGCGGAGGTGCTCCGCACCGGCACGCCCATCACCTTGGAGACGACGACGATGATCGACGGTCGCGAGCACGTCTTCGCCGACAACAAGTTCCCGTACCTCGACAGGGACGGCTCAGTCGTCGGCGTCATGGGGATCAGTCAGGACATCACCGAGCGCAAGCGGAGCGAGCGCACCCTCGAACGAACCAAGCACCTGCTCCAACAGGCCGAGCGTCTCGCGAATCTCGGCGGCTGGGAACTCGAGGTCGGCGAGGGAGACACCCCCACCCTCCACTGGACCGAGGAGGTGTACCGCATCCACGACCTGCCGACCGACGCCGAGGTGGACGTGGACGACGCCATCGCCTTCTACCACCCAGACGACCGGGAGCGCGTCAGCGAGGGAGTCGAACGGGCGCTGGCCGGCGGCGACCAGTACAACGTCGAGGCCCGGTTGATAACCGCGAGTGGACGCCAGAAGTGGGTGCGCGCAATCGGCGACCCCGTCTTCGAGGACGACGCCGTCGTCGCCGTTCGCGGGTCCGTCCAGGACATCACCGAGCAGAAAGAGCGCGCGCTGGAACTCGAGCGGACCAGGGACCTCCTCGACCAGGCCGGCCGGATGGCGAACTTCGGCGGCTGGGAACTCGACGTGACCACGGAGCCGCCGTCGCTGACGTGGACGGAGTCGCTCACGGACCTCCACGGATTCTCTCCCGATGCCGACATCGACCTGGACACGGTGCTCGACCTGTACTACCCCGACGACAAGGGCGCAATCCAGGACAAGATCCGGACCGCAGTCGAGACCGGCACGGGCTTCGATATCGTGGCGCGCGGGCGCACCGGCGACGACACGTTCGGGTGGATACACGGAATCGGGGAACCGATCGTCGAGGACGACGATATCGTGGGCATCCGCGGTGCGGTGCAGGACATCACCGAGCAGAAGGAGCGCGAACTCGCGTTGGCGTCGCTCCACGACTCGACGCGCGCGCTCCTCCACGCGGAGGAACCGGAGGCGGCGGCGAGACTGATCGTTGACGCCGCGGAGGACACCCTCGACGTCTCCGTGTTCTGCATCTTCCTGTACGACGATGAGGTGAACGCCCTCCGACCGGTGGCCCACTCCGAGGCGTTCAGGGAGTACTGCGACATCGAGCCTGCGCCCGTCGGTCCCGAGACCGACTCGCTGCTGTGGCGGTCGTTCGTCACGGACAGTCTCACCGTCATCGACGATGTCGAGTCGGCGGGCGCGCCGTTCGTCGCCCCCATCGAGAATGGCCTCGTGGTGCCGATTGGCGAGTACGGCGCATTCGTCGCCGTCGACCAGCAGAAGGTCATCGACGACGACACCCGACAGCTGGTCGAGACGCTCGTGGCGACGGCGGAGGAGGCGTTCGCCCGCATCGACAGCGAGACGGAACTCCGCGAGCGCGACGAGCGACTCAACGAGCAGAACGAACAGCTGCGCCGACAGATACGGATCAACGAGACGATCCGGTCGGTCCACCGCTCGCTCGTGGACGCGACGAACCGCGAGGGGTTGGAGTCGACCGTCTGCGAGCGACTCGCCAGCGGCGAGGACATCGAGTTCGCGTGGATTGGTGGGGTGGAGGGGGCTTCCGGAACGGTGGCGCCCAGAGTGTGGGCGGGTGACGACAGAGGGTACCTCGACAGCGTCTCGTTCGACGAGGTGTCGGGCGAGCGTGAACCCGCCGTCGAGGCAGCTGCGACGGGGGCGCCCGCCGTCGTGTCGAACGTCGCCAGCGACATCCAGACGGCGCCCTGGCGACGGGCGGCGCTCGCCGCGAACGTCCAGTCGGTGCTCGCCGTCCCGCTGGCGTTCGACGAGTACAGCTACGGGGTGCTCGCCGTCTACGCGAGCGCACCGCGGACGTTCGGCGACCTCGAACAGCGAGTGTTCGCCGAACTCGGAGAGAGCATCGCCAACGCCATCGCGAGCACCTCGACGCGGCAGGCGCTCCAGGCCGACCGGGCCGTGTCGCTCACCTTGCGCCTGGAGGGGACGGGCGACCTGCTCACCACCATCGCCCGCGACGCCGGCTGTACGGTGACGTACATCGGCCTGTCGACGAGTCACGAGGAGACGGCGCGGCTGTTCGTGCGGACGAGCGGCGTCCCGAGATCCGTCGTCGAGGACACGCTGGGCTCGCTCCACGCCGTCGAGGCGTACCGCCACGTCAGCGAGAGCGAGGAGGGCGACGTGTTCGAGGTGGACTCCCGCGGCACCTCCCTGGTGACGAAACTGGTCCGCCACGGGGGCCACCCGAGTTCGATCCGGGCCGACGCGGACGGACTCACGGTCGAGGTCGACCTCCCGGTGTCGACGGACGTGCGGACGTTCGTGGAGATGCTCGGCGAGGAGTACGACGTCGAACTCCGCAGTCGCCGCGAGCACGACCGCGCGATCCAGACCAGACAGGGCGTCGTCGAGACGATTCTGGGTGACCTCACGGACCGCCAGTTGGAGGTGCTCCGGACCGCCTACTACGCGGGCTTCTTCAACTGGCCTCGCGACACGACGGGCGAGGGCATCGCCTCGACGCTCGGCGTCTCTCAGCCAACGGTCAACCGCCACCTCCGCGTCGCCGAGCGGCGGGTGATGAGCCACCTGTTCGACCCGGGCGCGGAGACGTAAGGCGTCGGCGCCGTCTCCCCCGTCGTCTCCGTCGTCTCCGTCGTCGCACGTCGTCCGGTCACTCCGCGTCGTCGGGCGCGCCCCCGTCGACCGTGACTGACTCGGCGGGCCACCGCGGCGTGTGGGGCTGTCGGCCGTCGACTGCGCCGAGGCGGAACAGGTGCTGGGGGCGGCCGTCGAGGTCGAGCAGTTCCCGAAGTCGCTCGCGGTCGTCGGGGCGTTCGAGGATCTGACTCATCGGGTGGACGGCGAGCCCCGCCGCGCTCGCCGCGAGCGCCATCCGCTGAAACGCCCGGCCCGTGGCGACCTGCGTGGGGCGCTCGTCGTCGCCCGTCGAGAGCACCGCCACCACCGGTGCCGACTCGATCAGCGCCGAGTTGCGGCGTGCCTCACGACCGCCGAGGTTCAACTGGGTGACTGCGGCCCGTCCAATGCGCGCGGCGAGCCACGAATCGCCGAGTGCACCCATCCCGATCCACCGACCGAGTTCCCGTCTGTAGGCCGGGGACGTCATCTGCGCCCGGTCCGCGTTCGCCTGGAGTTCTGCGAGCGAACGCTTGGGCCGTTCTTCGCGAACGATCCGGACGGCGACGTCGAACTCCGCGGCCTCGGCACGGAGATTCTCGAGGACTGGGGTCGGGACCGGTGTCCACTGGAACGGCCGATGGTCGGTGTAGCGCTCGGTGATCTGGTCGAAGAGATCCGCGTCGAGTGGAGGGTTGCCTCCCGGTCCGATCTCGACACGCGCGACGACCGCGCCCTCCGCGGGCGTCACGGCCCGACAGCCGAGTCCGAACCGTCGGGCGGCGATCCGGAGCGTCTCGACGGCACAGCCGAGGCTCAGGTGAAACTCCCGCCGGTCCGGGTCGGCCTCGCGGAGCCACCGGTCGTCGACGCCCCGGACGGTGACCGTGCCGCAGTCGTCCACGCCGAACGACCACGGCTGGGCGTTGTGGCTCGACGGCGCGAGCACCGCGTACCGCAGCAGGAACCGTACCTGCTCCTCGACCGTCCCCTCTGCCGGGAAGTCGGCCGCGTCGACGTCCCACACGTCGGTCGTCAGGTCAGCGGGGTCCATGCCGGGTGTTCAGCGACGCGCCGAATCAGGTTATCCACGGTTCTACCGACAGTGGAAGACGCCGGACGACGCGCGCCCACGTCGTGGCTCACCCATCGCACGCGACAATGGCAAGAATCACACCGACCGGTACCCTCGGGCTGGGTATGAGCGACGACGACGAGCGCGAGTTCCGCATCGAGACGGACGCCATCCACGCCGGCCAACAGCCCGACACCGAGACGGGGGCGTTGATGACGCCCATCTACGCCAACTCCACGTACAAGCAGGACGCCCCCGGCGACCACCGCGGCTACGAGTACAGCCGCACCGGGAACCCGACGCGGACGGACCTGGAGGCGAACCTCGCGGCGCTGGAGGGCGGCGAGTTCGGCCGCGCGTTCGCCTCGGGGATGGGCGCGATCAACACCGTGCTCAACCTCCTCGAAGCCGGCGACCACGTCGTCACCGGCGACGACGTGTACGGCGGCACCCACCGCATCTTCACGCAGGTGTACGAGGACTACGACCTGGAGTTCGACTTCGTCGACACGACCGACCACGACGCCGTCCGCGACGCGATGCGCGAGGAGACCGCGTTGCTGTGGGTCGAGACGCCGACCAACCCCCTGATGCGCGTCAACGATATCGACGCGCTCGCCGACGTCGCGCACGAGTACGACGCGCTGTGCGCCGTCGACAACACGTTCGCGACGCCGTACCTCCAGCGCCCCCTGGAGCACGGCGCCGACATCGTGAGCCACTCGCTGACGAAGTACCTCGGCGGCCACTCCGACGTGGTCGGCGGCGCCCTCGTCGTCGACGACGAGGAGTTGGACGAGCGCATCGGGTTCTACCAGAACTCGGTGGGCGCGACGCCGGGCCCGTTCGACTGCTTCCTCGTCCTCCGCGGCACGAAGACGCTCCCGGTGCGGATGGACCGCCACTGCGACAACGCCCGCGACCTCGCGGCGTGGCTCGACGACCACGACGCCGTCGACCGCGTGTACTACCCCGGCCTCGACAGCCACCCGCAACACGACCTGGCGAGCGAGCAGATGGACGACTTCGGCGGGATGCTGTCGTTCGAGTTCGACGGCACCCTCGAACAGGCGAGTACGGTCGTCGAGGAGACCGAGGTGTTCACGCTCGCGGAGTCGCTCGGCGGCGTCGAGAGCCTCATCGAACAGCCCGCAGCGATGACCCACGCGGCCATCCCGAAGGCGGAGCGCGAGGCCGCCGGCCTCACCGACGGCCTGATCCGCGTCTCCGTCGGCGTCGAGCACATCGACGACATGAAGGCGGACCTGCAGGCGGCGTTCGACGCGGCGCTGGAGTAGTCCCCGGACGCGCGCGGTCGGCGCACTGTCGGCCAGGGAACCGCGCCGCGACGATCCGTCACCGAAGACGGGTGGACACCGACGGACTCTCGCCGGATCGGCGTCGCCCCCGAAGAACCGCGGATACGGCAATGCTCGCCGGGCTCTCCCGGATCCGAAGCGTCTTATCCGAGTGTGACACAGCGACACACAATGTCTCACCGAGTCGGTATCCTCGGCGCCACCGGCGCCGTGGGTCAGCGGTTCATCCAACTGCTCGACGACCACCCACAGTTCGACATCGCCTGTCTGACCGCCAGCGAGTCCTCCGCGGGCAAGCCGTACAGCGAGGCGGCGAAGTGGCGCCTCGACTCTGCGATCCCGCACTCCGTCCGCGACAGCACCGTCCGCGCGACCGACCCTGCAGAGATCCCCGACGACGTCGACCTGCTGTTCTCCTCGCTCCCCTCCGGCGTCGCCGCCGAGATCGAACCCGACCTGTGTGAGGCGGGCTACGTCGTCTCCTCGAACTCCTCGAACGCTCGCATGGCCGAGGACGTCCCGCTCACCATCCCCGAGATCAACCCCGACCACCTCGACCTGATCGAGGTCCAGCGCGACGAGCGCGGCTGGGACGGCGCGCTCGTGAAGAACCCGAACTGCTCGACCATCACGATGGTGCCGACGCTCGCGGCGCTCGACGAGTTCGGCCTTGAACGCGTGCAGGTGTCGACCCTGCAGGCCGTCTCCGGCGCCGGCTACGACGGCGTCACGTCGATGGAGATCATCGACAACGCCATCCCGCACATCGGCGGCGAGGAGGAGAAGATGGAGACCGAGAGTCGGAAGCTCCTCGGCTCGTTCGACGGCGCCGAACTGTCGCTCCACGACGCGGAGGTGGCCGCCTCCTGCAACCGCATCCCGACCATCGACGGCCACCTCGAGAACGTGTTCGCCGAACTCGACGCCGACCCCTCCGTCGACGAGGTGCGCGACGCGATGGCGTCGTTCCCGAGCGCGGATCTCCCGTCGTCGCCGGAGCCGCTCATTCACGTGTTCGGCGACGACCAACCCGAGCGCCCGCAGCCACGGATGGACCGGATGCGCGGCGACGGGATGCAGGTGGTCGCCGGCGGCGTCCAGTCGACGCCGTCTGGTGTGAAGTACAACTGCCTCGCGCACAACACGATCCGCGGCGCCGCCGGCGCCTCCGTCCTCAACGGCGAGTTGCTCGCCAGCGAAGGCTGGATCTGAACGACTCGGCGACTCCTCCCGCTCCTTCGGCAGTCTCCGTCTCGTCGCAGTACCGTTCCGTCTCTCGGACCGCCGTCTCGGTTCGCGCGCGACTACCGCATCAGCGCCGCGTCGGTCTCCGCGAGGTACGTCAAGACGGCGAGTGGAACGAGCAGTCCCAGCGCGGCGACGTACGCGCCGTCGACGAGCAGCCGTCCCGAGACGGCGACGGCGGCGATGACGATCACGACGTTCAGGGGGCTCGCGAGCACCAAATCGATGATTCCGGTCACGCCGCGGGTACGTGGCGGAGCCGCAAAAGCTCGCCACTCCCGGATCGTGACGGGGATTTATGATGTGGCGCGCGATACCGCGGCGCATGACCGAGGGGAGCGACGACGACCACCGCGCTGCGGGCGTGGCCGACGCCGTCGGCGACGGTCGCCGCAAGTACGTCGAGGTAGTGACCGCGGCGGGCGAACGCCACGAACACGGGGACGTGCTCCTTCGCGAGTCGGAGACGGCATTTTTCGTCTCGACGGAGACTGGCTTCCCCGCCGAGGAGACGACCGTCTACCCCAAGGAAGAGCTCTCGCGGGTGAGCGTCGAACAACACCACAGCGCCTGCTTCATCACGACCGCGGTCGCGGGTGAGGCCGAGACGCTCGCGTCGTTGCGAGCGTTCCGCGACGACGCACTCCGGCCCTCGCCGGTCGGTCGCCCCCTCGTGAGGCTGTACGAACTGATCAGCCCGCCGATAGCCGACACCCTCGCGGCTGCTCCCGAGGGGTACACCGCGCGTGCCGTCCGGCGCATCGTCCGGGGCTGTGCCGTGCTCGCACGTCGCCGGCGAGACGGCGGCCCCCTCGCGACCGCGGCGCTGAGCGTGGTGTTGACCCTCCTGTACGTCGTCGGCGTCACGGTCGCCGCCGCCGGCCACGCCGTCGCAGTCGCGAGGCGGCGCCCCAGCGAGCGAGCGGCCCCCGAGTGAGCCCGAGTGACCCCGCGCTTCACCCGAAGAAGCGGCGGAGGCTCTCGGCGGGTCGGTAGCCCAACCCGGCTTCGCGTTCGACCGTGAACCCCTCGCGGTCTGCCACCGGTGACAGCTCCGCGACGAAGTCGTCCGGGTCGAACTCCTCGGCGTGGATCCGGTACGCCTTGGCCGTCTCGTCGACCGCGTAGATGCCGAGTCGGGGGTTGCCGAACCGGCCGCCGTCGCTGACGACGACTCGGTCGAGCGACTCGTACGACAGCCACGTCACCGCGTCGGCGCGCGCGAGTACCTCGTCGATGCCGTACTGCTCCAGCAACTGCCGCATCGCGGCGGCCTCGCGGCGGTGTTTCCGCGCGCCGATCCCGAACATGGGAGTGATCGCCCCGTACTCGGCGACGTGGACGCCGTCGGAGGCGAAGAACGTCTCTGCGATCCGCAGCGGGAACGACCCGGTCATCCCGAAGTGGGCGTGCACCTCGACCTCGACCCCGGACTCGAACGCCTCCGAGTCCGTCGGCGCTCCATCCGCCGCAGGGTCGGTCTGATCGGAGTCGGCGTCGCCGGCGGCAGCCGACACGGCGGCGTCGCGGTCGGCGCTCACGACACGCCTCCGTCGGGTTCGGTCTCGGTGTCGGCCTCGGGCGCGTCGCCGCGCCCGTACGCGAGGAACGCGAACAGGTAGGCGCCGCCGACGAACAGCAGTCCCGCGCCGACCGACACCTCCAGTGTGACGTACACGCCGGCAGCGAGGCCGAGCACAGCCACCGCGATGGCCGCCCTCGTCCCGAGTGGGTAGCCACCGTCGCCGGCGGTCGCCCCGCCGGTGTCCGCCGCGTGGTCGCCGTCGATGCCCAGGCGCCGCTCGAACAGGTAGGTCACGACCATCACCGCGATGGTGGTGACCGTGAGCGCGGTCCGCGCCGCGGGCGGGACGGTCACGCCGACCGCCTCCCGCAGCGCCAGCGGGAGGCCGATGACGGCGAGGCCGCCCAGGTAGATCGCCAGCCGGTACGCCACGAGCGCGCCGCCGAGGTCGTCGACGGCCGAGTCGGTCGGTCGGGGTGTGTCGTCTGTCATGTGGATCGGTGTCCGGAAATATCACGTCTCGGCCCGCTCACGCGAGCAGGCCGGTCGCCTCGTCCGCCTCGTCGACGGTGTCACTCGACTCCAGTTTCCCCTGTGCAGAGCGGTACATCGTGTACACCTGCACGGCGAGCGCGAGCACCCACAGGAGGTAGCCGCCGGGTGCGCTCCCAGCGACGCCGACCTCCGTCGCGAACACGTCCAGGCCGAATCGACTCACCAACTGGTCGCTGATGAGCAGGACGCTGAAGAACCCGAAGAAGCCCGTCGCCCACCACATCGCGACGACGCGAGCCCAGCCAGGCTGGGTGTGCTCCGGGAGCCGCGTCGTGTTGAGGATGGTGACGAGCGCGTTGTACGGCCACATCATCACGCCAGCGATGGCCGCACCCAGCACGAGCAGGATCCACGGCTGCTCCAACTGGAGCCCGATGATCCCAATCCCCCAGAGGGTGAAGCCGGTGAGCAGGCCGAAGAACACCCGGTTCAGGTCCCAGCCGGCCTGGCGACCGTACATCTCGTAGAGGATGTCGACGCTGTTGCGGACGAACGACTCGAGGATCGCGTACTGCGTCGAGAACAGCGCGATGAAGATCACCACGTACAGCAACGCGCCGCTGACGCCCCCGACGGCCGGGATCACCTCGGTGAGCCACATCTCGATGGCGCCGACCTCGGTGCCCGCGGCGTATTCGGCGGTGATCGTCATCGCGACGGTCGCGACGACCAGCAGGCCGACGACGAACGTGAGGAAGTGCTCCTGTTGGCAGATCTTCCACCACGCGCGCCAGCGACGCATGTTCGTCCGCGTCGGCTCGAACACGACGCCGTTCTCGTGGACGGTCTCGATCTCCCCGCCGCTCTGGAGGGGGTTGAGCACGCGCCCCTGGTACGTCGCCATCCCGTACCCCTTCTCCCGGGCCCACACGCCCTGCGAGAGGTTGATGTACCCGCCGGCGCCCGCGTACGCGAGGCCGCCGAGGAACACCGCGATGTCCATGTTCTCCGGGAGCGCGCCGAAGTTGACGGCCCCCGCCGGGATGTTCGCGAACTGGCCCGCAGAGCCGACCAGGAACACCAGCACGACCGCGCCGGCGATGGCGACCACCATCAGCGCGACCTGTGCCTTCTCGATGATGTTGTAGATGATCGGCCCCGCCTGGTACGACAGCCAGATCAGGACCATCAGGCCGATGCCGATGATCGGCCAACTGCTCGTCGAGATGCCGATGCCGGCCGCCGCCACCTGCGAGGCGCCGGCGGCCCACCCGGGCCAGCCGAGGTGGATGAAGCCGGCGACGAGGAAGAACCACGGCCACAGGGAGCTCATCCGCTCGAAGGCGCGGAAGATGCTCTCCCCCGTGGCGATGGTCCAGCGCTGAAGCTCCGTGTTGATGAAGAACTGGGTGATGACGCCAACCCAGAACGCCCAGTACAGCCCCCAGCCGTTCTGGGCGACCAGCGTCGGCCAGAACATCGTCTCCCCGCTGCCGAGCGACGCCCCCAACATGATCGCGCTGGGGCCGACGATGTGGGAGACTTTCGGCACCTTCGGGAGGTCGGATACCTTGAAGTTCCCGCCCTTGTCGGGGTCGGGGTACTCCGCCGTCTCCGGCGCGTCCCGTAACGAGTCGTAGTCGATGTCACGATACACCGTCTCTCGGTACTGTTCACCGACGCTCTCGGTCGCGTACACGTCGTCCGTGTCGGTCACGCCGCCGTCGGTGCGGGTCTCGTCTCTGTCCATTGTCTCTCGTGCGGCGGCCCGTGCGATTACGGGCCACGTTCCGTGTCAACGTTCCTCGTACGATGCGGTGGCTACTGTCTTACGAAACGACATAATAGTGTCGGTCAACCGACCACACATCCACGATCCGAGCTTTTCGGGAGCGGAGCGCCCGGAATTCGGGGTCGCGCCCCATCCGTGTCGCTACTCCGCCAGCGCGGCGGCGACCTTCTCGATCGGGTGGGGTGGCTGTTCGCTCGCGCCGTCGCGGTCCCCCAACTGCGACCGGCACGACGCGCCCGGCGCGGTGATGGCGTCGGCGCGACTCTCGTCGTGTGCCTCGAACAGCATCGAACCGATAGCCTTCGACAGGTCGTAGTGTTCGGCCTCGTACCCGAAGCTCCCGGCCATCCCGCAGCAGGTGGTGTCGAGCGGGTCGACGTCGTAGCCGGCGCGCCTGAGCACGCCGACCGCGTGGTGGTCTTTGTTGAGCGACTTCTGGTTGCAGTGGCCGTGGTACGCGAGCGTCTCGCCGGCCTCGGGGTCATGCCGGAACGACATCGCCACGTCCAGTCGCGTCGTGTCGAGGTACTCCATGACGCCGTAACTCGCGGCCGACACGGCCTCGACGGCGTCGCCGTCGAGCAGATCCAGGTACTCGTCTTGGAACATCACCGCGTCCGACGGCTCGACGGAGACGACGTCGTACCCCTCCTCGACGAACGGCGCCAGCGCCTCGACGTTTGCCGCGGCGCGGTCGCGCGCCTTCTCGAGGAAACCGGTCGAGAACGCCGCCCGGCCCGAGGCCGCGAGGTCGTCGGGGACGCGGACGTGGACGTTCGCCGCCTCCAGCACCTCGACGGCGGCCATCCCCACGTCGGGCTTGCTGTAGTTCGTGTAGGTGTCGGGGAACAGGACGACCCGGGCGTCGGCACGGGCGGCGCTCACGGCCGCCCCGCCGCGTCGCTCGAACCGCTTGCGGAACGTGTCGCGGGTGAACGTCGGGAGCGCGCGGTCGCTGGCGATACCGAGCGTCTTCTCCATCACCGTCCGCGCGCCCGGGAGCGTCGCCGCCGCGTTCGCCACCGGCGCCAACGCGCTCCCGATCCGACTCGCCGTGTCGATGTCGGCGAACAGTCGCTCGCGCAGGCCCGCGCCCTCGCGCTCGTGGTGTTCGTGTTTCACCTCCGCCTTCAGCTTCGCGAGGTCGACGCCGGTCGGGCAGTCCGACATACAGCCCTTACAGCCGACGCAGAGCCCGAGAACCTCCTCTTGGAAGCGGTCGGAGTGGATTTCGTCTTCGGAGAGGTCGCCGGAGATGGCCGCGCGGAGCATGTTCGCGCGCCCTCGCGTGGCCTGCACCTCCTCCTTCGAGGCGCGATATGTGGGACACATCACGTCCCCCTCCGTCTCCCGGCAGGTGCCACAGCCGTTGCACAGTTCGACGAGGTGGGCGAACCCGCCCTCGTCAGAGAAGTCGATCGCCGTCTGCGGTTCGATCGACTGGTAGTCGGCGCCGTAGCGCAGGTTCTCCCGCATGTCCGTGTCGGCCGCCGACTCGGGGTACCCCTGCTCGGCAGCCGTCTCGCCGTCGACGTACACGACCTTCCCGGGGTTCATCCGCCAGTCCGGGTCGAACGCGCTCTTCAGATCCTGGAACGCGCCCCACAGCGCCGGCCCGTACATCTTGGGGTTGAACTCCGTGCGCGCGAGGCCGTCGCCGTGCTCGCCGGAGAACGCGCCGAAGTGGTCGAGCACGAGGTCGGTCACGTCGTCGGTGATGGAGTGCATCGTCTCGATGCCGTCCTCCTGTTTCAGGTTCAAGATCGGCCGGATGTGGAGCGTGCCGGACCCAGCGTGCGCGAAGTACGCCGCCGAGGTGCCGTGCGCCTCCAACACGTCTTCGAACTCCTGAACGTACTCGGCGAGTTCCTCGGGCGGGACGGTCGCGTCCTCGATGAACGGGTACGGCTTCGGGTCGCCCTCCAGACTCATCAACAGCGGAATCGCGGCCTTCCGGAGCTTCCAGAGCTTCCCCTGCGCCTCGTCGCTGTACGCCTCCAGCACGTCGAAGGCGGCGCCCGAGTCCACGAACTCGGCGTTCGTGTCGGCGACGGCGGCCTCGAAGTCGTCCATCAACTCCGAGTCCCACTCCAGCATCAGTGCCGCCGCGGTGCCGTCGGGGATCGGCTCCTCGTACTGGGCGTACTCGGTCGACTCGCGGGCGAGTCGGAACACCTCGTCGTCCATCAACTCGACTGCGCTCACGGGGTACTCCAGCGCGACCGGGACGGCCTCCATGGCGTCGACGAGGTCGTCGAAGCAGTAGAGGGCGAGGGCGGTCTCCTCTGGTTTGGAGACGAGCGAGACGGTCGCCTCCACGATGGTGCCGAGGGTCCCCTCCGCGCCGACGAACAGTTTCGAGAGGTTGATCACCTCCTCGCCGTCGTCGTTCTCGTAGATCACCTTGTGGAGGTTGTAGCCGGAGACGGAGCGCTTGAGGCTCGGGTACTTCGCGTCGATTTCGTCCTCGTGTTCGCGAACTAGGCCCTCGACCGTGCGGTACAGTTCCGCCTCGATCCCACCCTCGTCGATGATCGCCTCGTGCTCGTCGGAGCCGAGCACCACCTCGCGGGTGGTGATCCGGGTGCCGTCAGCCAGCACCACGTCCAACTCCTCGGTGTAGGCGTCGGTGATGCCGTAGCGCACCGAGTGAGCGCCCGTCGAGTTGTTACCGATGCCGCCGACGACCGTCGCGCGCCCGGACGACGCGGGGTCCGGCGCGAACTTCAGGCCGTCTTCGGCCAGGCGGTCGTCGAGGTGGTCTTGGACGACTCCCGGTTGCACCGTCGCCTCTCGCGCCCCGGGGTCCACGTCGACGATGTCGTCCATGTGGCGCGTCGTGTCGATGACCACACAGCCGGGACCGACCGACTGCCCCGCCAACGACGACCCCGTCCCGCGCGGCAGCACCGGCACGTCGTGCTTGGCGGCGACTTCGTGAACGGCGACCACGTCGTCGGCGTCGCGCGGGCAGACGACACCCGCGGGCCGCGCCCGATAGATCGACCCGTCGGTCGCGTACAGCACCTGCGCGTACTCGTCGAACTGGACCTCGCCGGCCACTCGGTCGCGCAGATCCGACGCGAGCGCCTCGTACTCGGCCACGTCCGGCCTGTCGTACCCCAGCGAAGCCGCCGACGTGTCCCATCGCGACGACGCGTTCGGTTCGTTCGTTGCCATGTGGGAACCGAAGGAACAATCGTGTAAATACTCTTTGTCAAATGTTGCCACCCGACGCTCCTCGACAGCCGGCGTCTATCGCGCGGCGGCGGTGGGATGACACCAACCGTTATGTCCGCCCGTGTGTCACTCACGAGCATGGCGTTCATCCACATCTGTCTCAACGTCGCCGACGCCGACCGTGCGGCCGACTGGTACGCGGACAACCTCGGCTTCGAGCGCTCGTGGGAGTTCACGACCGCCGACGGCGACACGCGGAACCTGTACGTCGCCGACGAGAACGGCGTCGAACTCCAGTTGTCCGACACCGACGGCGAGGACACTTTCGAGGAGGGGACCGCGTACGACCACTTCGCGGTGAAGGTGGACGACGTCGACGCCGCGTTCGAGCGCATCGACCACCACGGCGTCGTGAAGGAACCGGGTGACCAGCCCGAGGCCGGCGCGCGGACGGCGTTCCTCAAGGACCCGGACGGCCACACCGTCGAACTGGTCCAGCCATTGGAGTAACCCACACTCCCGCTGGGATCCGGTTGTCCGGGCAAAACTGTGTCTGGAACTAACGTTTATGATAGTTCGCCGGGACTCATGAACCGGTAGACATGAGCGTGCAACGCAATTACGAACGCGAGTTCGTTCGGACGTTCTTCACGTCCCCGACGGCGATCAAGGAGGGTGACGACTCGGCGAAGATGCTGCGCCGCGCGGCGGGCTTGCGCGGGATGCAGGCGCCGGACGTGTGGATCCCGGACAACGAGGACGCGACCGCGCCCAACATGCGAGCGGAGGGCGCACAGAACATCATCGAGGTCGTGGGCGAGCACGGCGCCGACTTCCCGGGAGAGATCCACCCACGGATCGAGTGGCACCGAGACCGCCCGACGACACGACTGAACGGCTTCGAGTACATGCGAGAGATCGCCGACCCCGAAAACGGCGCCGTCGAGCACATCGACGGGTTCGTGATCCCCGAGGTCGGCGACATCGACGACTGGAAGAAGGCCGACGAGGCGTTCCAACTCGTCGAGGCCGAACACGGACTCGAGGAAGGAAGCCTCTCGATGTCGGTGATCGTCGAGAGCGGCGAGGCTGAAATCGCGCTCAACCGCATCCGCGACGAGATGGGCAAGCCGTCGAACACGCTCGAACGGATGTTCATGCTCGTCGACGGCGAGGTCGACTACACGAAGGACATGCGTGGGATGACGCCGACCGGCGAACTCCCCGAGTGGCCTGAACTCCGACACAACACCTCTCGTGGCGCGAGTGCCGCCGGACTCGTGGCGGTCGACGGCCCGTACGACAACATCCGCGACGTCGACGGGTACAAACAGCGCATGGAGGACAACCGCGCGAAGGGGATGACCGGCATCTGGTCGCTCACGCCCGGGCAGGTGGAGGTGGCGAACACGGCCCCGCTCCCGCCCGTCACCGGCAGTTGGCTGCTCGACGTGGACGGTGAGGAGGTCGAGTTGACCGCCGACGGCGACACGCAGGTGTACGACGGCGACGACCTCTCGCTGGAGGAGACGGGCGACGGCTACGTGCTCCGCGTCGGCGGCGACGAGCACGAACTGAGCGCGGACGAACTCCGCGAGGAACTGCTCGACATGACGTCGTACGTCCCGAGCATGGACGACATCGTCGACTCCATGGAGGAGTTCGAGGCGGCCAAGGAGTCCGGCATGGGTGCCATCGCGATGACGCAGGCTGCGACGCTCGTCATCGACGGCGTCGAGGTGTCCCTGGAGAAGGACCGGATGTGGGACGAGGCGACGTATCAGGCCGCACAGACTCCCATCACGCTGTTCCAGGACGTGTACGAGCACCGCCCGGACCAGCACGAGGAGCTGGAGGAGCTGTACGGCGCGGACGTGGTCGCACGCGCGACGGAAGTCGGGAACTGACGAGCCCCGCGCGCTCCGGGGGTCGCCGCGACGACAACGTTTTTTCGACCGCCGCTCCGCAGTCGGAGCCATGCGACTCGCACGCGCACAGACGGAAGCCGGCGTCCGCGAAGGGGAGTACCGCGACGGCACGCTCGTCACCGACGACGCCGAGTACGAGGTGAGCGAGGCGGACCTGCTGGCACCCTGTGACCCGGACGCGCTGTTTTGCGTCGGGCGCAACTACGCGGCGACGCTCGACCAGATGGACTACGAACGACCCGAGGAACCAGACTTCTTCATCAAACCGCCCCACAGCGTCGTCGGTCACCGCGACCCCATCCCCTACCCGGAGTGGACGGACGAGTTGACGTACGCGGGCGAACTCGTGGCTGTCATCGACGAGCCCTGTTCTGACCTCGAACCCGAGGAGGTGCCCGACGCGCTCCGCGGCTACACGCTCATGAACGACGTCGACGCGCTCGACCAACAGGGCCGGACGGCCCGGAAGGCGTTCACCGCCTCCGGCCCGCTCGGGCCGTGGATCGAAACCGACCTCGACCCCACCGGCATCGACATGCACACCGACGTGGGCGGCGAGCGTAGACAGGAGGCGAACACGGAACTGATGCTGTTCGACCCGTACGAGGTCGTCTCGTACCTCTCGAAGCGCTTCGAGTTCCGCGCGGGCGACTGCGTCGCGTTCGGCTCCCCCGCCAACCCCGGTCTGGTCGACCCGGGCGAGTCGGTCGAGATCACCTACGAGGGCGTCGGCACGCTCGTCAACGAGGTCGTCACGGACACGTAACGGGCGCCATCGGCAATCACGGCTGATAGTCGGGAGCCAACCCTTACCACCTCTTCGGGTGTCACTCGCGCATATGACATCCGGGGAGACGGGCGTCCCAGCGTCCGGTCCGACGAGTGGCCCGATGCCGGACGCCTCGGAGCGCTTCGTGGTCGTGAGCGACGACGACGAATGGACTCGACGCGTCCGTTCGTCCTCGGCGTTCCCGGTCGAGCGAGTCCCCACCGAACGGGCGGACGCTCCGGACACCACGTTCGACGGCTACCCCGCCGCGGTCATCGTCGACGGAACGAGCGACGCCGACCCCCTCGTCGCGTTCGGGAGCCTCCGCGATGCGTATCCCGACACGGCGTGCCTGTTGGCAGGCGGCGGCGGTCGCGTCGACCACGGCGGTGCCGACGCGGACGGCCGACCGGTCGTGCTGGAGTACGTCCCGGCACGCACCCCATCGGCGGTCGCGGCAGCCGCCGAGTTCGCCGTCGAGCGACGGACGCACCGGAGCTACCCTCTCGCCGAGCGCGAGGACGACCGCGTCGCGTCCGCTCGTGCGCTCGACGTCGACCGGCTGTACGAGTCGGCCGGGCTCGACGACCTCGCGAGCGCCAGCGTCCGCGCCGTCGACGCCGAAGCCGCCACCGTGGCTCTGCTCGGCGAGTACCGACTTCGGATCGTCGGCGCGTCCGACTCCCGACTCCCGGCAGTCGTCGACCGCGCGCGCTCCGTCTCGACGTACACCGTCCTCGAAGGCGACGTCCACGAAGTGCCCGACCTCGCCGCCGACCCGCGGTTCGAAGCCCACAGCCGCGCCGTCGAACTGAACCTGCGGTCGTACCTCGGGGCGCCCCTCCGCGTCGACGGAGTCGCCGTCGGGTCGCTGTCGGTGTTCCGCAGCGAACCGGGGACGGCCACCGCCGCCGACCGCGAGATGCTCCGCTTGCACGCGAGCGTCGCCGAAGACCTGCTCGCGGCGGCGAGACCCGCCGCGGGTGCCGACTCGAACGCTTCCGACGACTCGTCTGCCGACAGCCACCCTGCTGGCGTCGACGACGACGAATCGACCGGCCACTGATCCGCGACATCGTGAGCCGCTGACCCGACCAACCGAGCGACCTCTCTGAGTCGGCGGGGCGCTCGGGGTTACTAAGTGGTCCCCGGTCGTCGCCCCGCCCATGCGAATCGTCGTCACGCGACAGAAGATCCACGGCCACCCGGCCGCAGAGTTCGTCGACATCCTCCGCGAGCGGCTTCCCGACCACGAGGTCGTCCTCGCCGACACCCCCGACGCCGAGCGCGAGGCGATCCGAGACGCCGACGTGGTCACGGGAGAGGGATTCACCACCGGGTCGCTGTTGGACGAGGCGGCGTCGCTGAAGCTGTTCGCGGGCGTGTACGCCGGCACCGGCCACCTCGACCTCGACGCCTTCGAGGCCGCGGGCGTCGCCGTCACCAACGCCTCCGGCGTCCACGCGCCCAACATCTCCGAGTACGTGGTCGGGGCGCTCGTCTCGCTCGCACGCGACTTCCGACGCGCGACTCGCCAGCAGGACCGCCGCGAGTGGCGGGCGTACCAGACGCGAGAGCTGTACGACTCGACGGTCACCGTCGTCGGCCTCGGCGCCATCGGGACGGCGGTCGTCGAGCGACTGGACGCGTTCGGCGTCGAGACGCTGGGCGTCCGCCACTCCCCCGAGAAG
Source organism: Halobaculum marinum (assembly GCF_029338555.1). Lineage (GTDB taxonomy): Archaea > Halobacteriota > Halobacteria > Halobacteriales > Haloferacaceae > Halobaculum > Halobaculum marinum. The sequence goes on from NZ_CP119989.1 coordinate 1,881,396, forward strand.
GGCGGTCCCGTCGACGAGGTGTTCGGCTACGACGACCTCCACGAGGCGCTCGCGCGAACAGACCACCTCGTGCTCGCGTGCCCGCTGACGGACACGACACGGGGACTGATCGACCGTGAGGCGCTGCGGACGCTGCCGCCGCAGGCGTCGCTGGTGAACATCGCTCGCGGCCCCGTCGTCGACACCGACGCGCTCGTGTACGCGCTCCGCTGGAACCACATCCGCGGCGCGTTCCTCGACGTGACCGACCCCGAACCGCTCCCCGAAGACCACGAGTTGTGGGGGTTCGACGACGTGCACATCACCCCGCACAACGCGGGGCACACGCCGCAGTACTTCGAGCGCGTGGCCGACATCCTCGCGGGCAACGTCCGGCGGATCGCGGACGCAGACGGCGAGGAACTGCCCGAGTTGGAGAACCGCGTCGTCTGAGCCGCTCGCGACCTCACGACGGCTGCGCCGGCAGTTCTCGTCGTGGTGTCGGCGACGGAACACGGTTTTAACTGTCCGAGAGCGTACCAGAGGGCATGGCCAAGTACTCTACGGGGAGCGGCGGCGGGGGTGGCTCCGGCGACGCCTGCGAACTGTGCGGTCGCGAGGACACGAAGCTCCAGTCCGCGAACGTCGCGGGCGCGAAGCTCCAGGTGTGCTCCGACTGCGCCCCCCACGACGACAACGCGTCGCGGCGGGGGTCGGGCCACGGAGGTGGTGGCGGCGGAGGCGGCGGTACGCGCGACGCCTCCGAGCCCAACCGCAAGAAGCGCGCCGCCCAGAACGTCGCGAAGGCCCTCGACGCGAACACCGGCGACTCCCGGCGCTGGGAGGAGCAGGGCACCGACTACGAGAAGGACCGCCTCCCGTACCTCGTGAAGGGGTACGGTGACGTCGTCGCCGAGGCGCGACAGGACGCGGGGCTGACCGCCGACGACCTCGCCAGCGAGGTCGACGTCGACGTGAAGCAGATTCACGCGGTCGAGGAGGGACGAGCCGCCCGCGCCGGCGTCGGCGGGTCGACGGTGCGCAGCCTCGAGCAGGTGCTCGACGTGACGCTCGTCGACGAGTAGCGAGGCCGACCAACGGGAGGCCTCGTCGGACGGCGGCGAGGTCGTCTGGCCGAGCCGCCGACTATCCAGACCAACGGGAGGCCTCGTCTGATGGGCGGCGAGGTCGTCTGGCCGAGCCGCCGACTATCCAGACCGGAGGGGGGCCTCGTCGGACGGGGCCCACCGCGATACGGCACGTCGATATCGCCACGGGCGTACCACTTTTCGGCTCCCGCAGCGACCTGCTCCCATGAGCCACTCGCTCGCGGCCGACCACCCCGAGGTACGGGAGTTCGAGGCGACCGTCGAGTCCGTCGACGGGCGGGACGTGACGCTGTCGGAGACGTACTTCTACCCGGAAGGCGGCGGGCAGCCCGCAGACCGCGGCATCCTGGGCGGCGTCGGCGTCGCCGACGTCCAGTCGCACGGCGACGCCGTCGTCCACACGCTCGCCGAGGACCCAGCCTTCGACGTGGGCGACACCGTCGCCGCGGTGATCGACGACGACTACCGGACGTACTGCATGCGCGCACACACCGCTAGCCACGTGCTGTACGGCGCAGGCCGACGCGTGCTGGACGACCTCGGCTACGGCGGCTTCGGCATCACCGACGACAAGGTGCGCGTCGACTTCGAGACCTCGACAGAGATTACCGACGACGTGCTCGTCGACCTCGAACGACTCGTCAACCGCACGGTGTGGGATTCCCGGGACGTGTCCTGGGAGGAGCGCCCGGTCGAGGAGGCCCAGAGCGACGCGGCGGTCGCGTTCAACACGAAGACCGAGGAGGACGTAATGGCCGACGCGGAGTCGGTCCGCGTCGTCACGGTGGCCGGCTGGGACGAGGCCGCCTGCGGCGGCACGCACGTGTCGAACACCGCTGAAATCGGTCCCGTCACCGTGCTCGACCGATCGAACCCCGGCGAGGGGCTCACGCGCGTCGAGTTCGCGGTCGGCCCCGTCGGCATCGACCGCCAAGCCACGGTCCACCGCGGCGCCCGGACGGCGGCCAGCGAACTCGGCGTGGCGCTCGACGACCTCCCCGACGCGGTCGCCCGACTCGTCGACGAGCGCGACGGGTTGGCCGACGACCTCGCCGACCTGCGCTCGGAGGTGCTCGTCGGTCGCGTCGCCGATCTGGACGCCGTCTCGGTCGACGGGGCGGACTGGCGTCTCGGCGTCGTCTCCGGGTTCGACGCCAACGCCGTCGGCGAGGCCGCCCAGTCGGTCGTCGACGACGAGGGAGCCCCCGACGCGGTCGCGGCGGTCGGCGACGGAGACGCGCCGTTCGTCGTCGTCGCCTCGGGAGGGACCGTCGACGCTGGCGACGTCGTCGACGCCGTCACCGACGAGTTCGGCGGCGGTGGTGGCGGGTCGCCCACGTTCGCGCAGGGCGGCGGCTTGAGCGCCGATCCGGAGACGGTCGTCTCGTTCTTGCGAGAGCGCTGAGGCGGCGCGGACCACTTCAGTGGGGGCGTGACGCCCGCACTCGTGACTTCTTCGCGGTTACTCCGACCGGTCTCCGCGCCGGTTCATCCCGGCGACCAGCGCCGCCAGCGCGAGGAGCGCGATGACTGCGGTCACTGGAGTGAACCCGGGGAAGCTAACCCCCGTCTCTGGCCCCTCCGTGGGCGTCCCCGGCGACTCCGCGGGGATGGGCGTCGCAGTCGGCGTCGCCGACGGGGTCGCGGTCGGCGTCCGCTCGCGTACCGCCGTCACGGTCAGCGGTTCGGAGGTCAGGTCGTCGGCCTCCGCGACGACGGTGTGCTCGCCTGCCTCCTCAAGTTGGATCCTGAGCGTCCCGTCGCCACCGGTGGTACCGACCTCCGTGTCGTCGACGAGCACGGTCGCGTCGGCCACGGGGTCGCCGTAGGCGTCGACGACGGTGACGACGTTGCGCTCGCCGACGAGCACGCGGTCGTTGACGGCGGTGACGTTCAACTCGGGCGTCCGGCTGATGTTGAGTCGCACCGTGGTCGCGGACTCGCCCACGTCGAGTGTGCGCTCGACCGTCCCGTACCCCGCTTTGGTCACGACGAGGTCCAGGTTCGCGTTCACCGGCACCTGTGCGGTCGCCTCGCCGTTGTCGAGCGTCCGGAACGTGCCGGCGGTCTCCAACTGGATCTGTGCGTCCGCGACCGCCGACGGCGGGGTGAACCGGTCGTCGGTCACCTCGAAGGAGACGGTGACCGACCCGCGCTCGACGGTGACGGACTCACGGGCCGCCGTCCCGACGCTCACGTCGCGCATGACTCGGTAGTAGCCCTGTTTCACCACCGAGAGGCTGTAGGTCCGCTGTTCGACGACACCGGTCGTGAAGCCGCCGTTGGCGTTCGTGCGGCCGTTCACGACGATTTCGCCGTCGGCTCGCAACACCACGCGCGCGTCGCCGACGGGGTCGCCGCCGGCGTCTTCGACGGAGACGGTCAGGCTCCCGCGCTCGCGGACGGTGATCGACACAAGGTCTTCGGTGGCGTTCTCGACGACGTATGGCTCGTTCCGGACGTAGTCGGGGTGGTCGATAGCGACCTCGACGGTCGCGTCCTCCGGCACGTCCACGAACGCGCGCCCGTTGCTCGCGGTCGTCGCCGTCGCCTCGCCGTCGTCCCACGTGGCGGTCAACTCGGCGCCGCTGACAGCGTCGCCCGTGGGCGTCTCCACTGCGACGGTGAGGGTGACGGTCGCTTCCTGCGTGGCCGCCGCGTCGGCGCCAGCACCGCTGCCGACGGCGCCGACGGCGCCGAGTGCGGGTGCGACCGCGAGCACGAGGACCACCGCCGCGAGGACCGGGAGGCGTGTGTGAGAGCGCATCTGTGTACCGCCTCGCACTCCCGGCTGAAAGGTACGAACAGCTTTCACGCGTCAAGGCCGCCGCTAACCCGGTGATCAAACGGAACGGGTGGGCGTCGGCGTGCAGTCAGTCACGCTTATCCTCCGCGCGCCGAAGCCGAGTGGTATGGCACACGCGAACGCGGACGCGTACGGGCACTCCCCGTCGATGCTCACCGACGAAGAGCGTGCGATCCGCGAGGTGGTCCGGGAGGTCGCCGTCGAGGAACTCCGGCCGGGGGCCCAGGCGGCCGACGAGACGGAGACGTTCCCCGAGGAAGCGTGGGACAAACTCGCCGAGTTGGACCTCACTGGGCTGACGACGCCCGAGGAGTACGGCGGCTTCGACGCCGACCGGTCGACGTACGCGGTCGTCAACGAGGAGTTAGCGTACGGCCAGTTGGCCGTCGCGACCGCGCTGTCGGTCCACTGCCTCGCGACCTCCTGTATCGCGAACTTCGGGTCGGAGGCGGTGCGCGAGGAGTGGCTCCCGGACATGGTCGACGGGCGGCCAGTCGGCGCGTTCTGTCTCTCGGAACCGGGCGCCGGTTCGAACCCGGCACAGATGCAGACGACCGCCGAGCGCGACGGCGACGAGTACGTCCTGAACGGCGAGAAGCAGTGGATCACGAACGGCGAGCGCGCGGGCGTCTACATCGTGTTCGCGAAGACCGACGCCGACGACCAGGGGTCGATCACGCAGTTCCTCGTCCCCGCCGACTACGACGGCGTCGAGGTCGGCAAGAAGGAGGAGAAGCTCGGCCTGCGCGCCTCCGACACCGTCGGGATGCAGTTCTCCGACGTGCGCGTCCCCGAGGAGTACCGACTCACCGAGGAGGGACGCGGGCTCTCCGCGGCCCTGAAGACGCTCACGGGCGGTCGGATCGCAATCGCCGCACAGGCCGTCGGACTCGCACAGGCGGCGTTCGACGAGGCCCGCGAGTACGCCCACCAGCGCGAACAGTTCGACGCGCCGATCGCCGAAATCGAGGCGGTCCGCAACAAGTTCGCGGAGATGGGGACGAAGGTGCAGGCGTCGCGCCTACTCGTCCGTGAGGCCGCGCGGCAGGCCGACGCCGGCGAGGACCCGCGACTGGCGGCGTCGATGGCGAAGTACTTCGCAAGCGAGTCCGCGGTCGACGTGACGAACGAGGCGGTCCAGATCCACGGCGGTTACGGCTACATGAGCGAGTTCGACGTGGAGCGGTTCTACCGCGACTCGAAGATCACGACCATCTACGAGGGGACGACCGAGATTCAGAAGACGATCATCGCGCGGGAGCTCCTGTAGCGCGATGTCCGGCGACTACACCGCCTACGACGCGGTCGTGTTCGACCTCGACGGCACGCTCGTCGACCTCGTCGTCGACTGGCAAGCGGTCGCCGACGATGCGATCGCGATGTTCGAACGGAACGGGCACGACGTCGCGGGCGCCGGCCTCTGGGACCTGCTCGAACGGGCGGACGACGACGGGCTTCGACCGGAGTTGGAGGCGGTGATCGCGGGCCACGAGGTGCCCGGCGCCGAGGCGTCCGAGCGTCTCGCCCACGCCGACCACCTCCCCTTGACGGTCCCCACCGGCGTCTGCTCGCTCAACTGCGAGGCGGCGTGTCGGACGGCGCTCGACCGACACGACCTGTCCACGCACGTCGAGAGCGTCGTCGGGCGCGACTCGGTGGCGACGTACAAGCCCGACCCCGAGCCGCTGGAGGCGACGCTGCGTGACCTCGGCGCCGACCCCGACGCGGCGCTGTTCGTCGGTGACTCCGAACGCGACGCCGTGACCGCAGAGCGGGCTGGCGTCGACTTCCGCTGGGTCTGAGGAAGACTCACCCAGCGCCGCTGCCTCCGAGCCCTCACTCGGCGCGGACGTTCTTCTCGTAGTAGTAGGCGCCGAGCGCGGTCACGATCCAGATGACTGCGCCGACGCGGATGGCGAAGGATGCGCGCGCTCCCCACGTCGGGAGCGTCACGAACACCGAGAGTGCGGCGACCAGAATCGATCCGAGCGTGACCGTGACGACGAACGTCGCCTGCATCACCCAGCCGTAGTCGACCCCGTCCGGATCGGTCGTCTCGACGCGCTCTGGCACGGGTCGTCTGTTCGAGGCGGTCGGGTAAGCCGTGTCGGTTCCGACCGGCAGTGGACCCTCGGACTCGCCCCCCTCAGCACCCGACGCTCTCGGGCGGGGCGGGGACGCTCACCTCGTAGACGACGAGTGTCCGACCGTCCTTGCGGAACAGGACCGTGTACGACTGACCCTCAGCGGAGATCACGTCGAGGGCGGCGTCGCTCCCGCAGCCGTCGATGTGGGCGTACGACCCCGGGCCGACGGTCGGCCCGGCGGTCCACACGGTGCTCCAGGCGATCTCGTTGCCTGACTCGTCGCGGATGAACACCTCCGTCCCGTCGGCGATGTCGCCCGCCCGATGGTGGATCTCGATGTACGGTCTGCCGGAGTTGTCCGCGCCGTCGGCGGCGTAGGTCGTCACGTCGAGCGCGACCTGTGGCGCGGGCTCGCCGAGTCGGTCGTCGAACCCCAGCGCCATGCTGCCGACGACGGCCCCAAGCAGGGCGACGATCGCCACCATGAGGACGACGCCGATGACCGGCGAGACGCCACGGTCGGTCATTGCTGGTTGGTTGTCAAGACGTGTGAAAACGATTCGCACACGATTATCAGTTCGGAAACCCGTCGGTCGCGCTCGGATCGCACGGATTCTTGGGGGGACCCCGCCAAGCGCGCGGCATGGTCACCACGCGGGAGCTCCGGGAGCGCCCGGCCGACGAGCCGATCACGATGCTCACGGCGTACGACGCACCGACGGCCGAAATCGTGGACGAAGCGGGAATCGACGTGATCCTCGTCGGCGACTCGATGGGCAACGCCGTCCTCGGCCACGACTCGACGCTCCCGGTGACGCTGGAGGAGATGCACAGTCGAACCGCCGCCGTCGCTCGAGCGACCGACGACGCGCTCGTCGTCGCGGACATGCCGTTCCTCTCGTTCGGCGTCGACGAGGCAGACAGCATCGAGAACGCCGGGCGGATGTTGAAGGAGGCAGACGCCGACGCCGTGAAGCTCGAATCCGGGCCGCACACGGTCGAGTTGACCCGGCGGCTCACGCAACTGGGCATCCCGGTGATGGCGCACCTCGGACTCACCCCACAACACGTGAACGAACTGGGCGGCTACCAGCGACAGGGGACCGACCCCGACGCGGCGGAGCGACTGCTGGAGTTGGCCCGCGACCACGAGGAGGCGGGCGCCTTCTCGCTGGTGCTCGAACACGTCCCCGCGAACCTGGCCGCACAGGTCACCGACGCGCTCGACATCCCCACGATCGGTATCGGCGCCGGCCCCGACACGGACGGGCAGGTGCTCGTCATCACGGACGTCCTCGGCCTCGACGAGTGGTCGCCGCCGTTCTCGAAGCAGTACGCCGACCTGCGTGGCGTCGTGACCGACGCCGTCACGGCGTACAAAGAAGAGGTCGAGAACGGCGACTTCCCGGCGGACGAGCACAGCCACGTCGAGTCCGACGTGGACGACGTGTACTGACCAGGTTCTCGTCGCTCGCGACGGATCTGCTGACAGGCGGCTCACCGCTCCCCGGATCGCTGAGCCGCGCACCCGCGAGGCGACCCGGGCCGGTCACGTCGGCACGGGGGTCGTGGTCGCCTCCTCGTACGTGAACGTTCGGCGGCAGAGGGTCGGCGGGCGAGGGCTCACGACTACAGTCCGTCGAGGAAGTCGCCGACGGTGTCGTTGAACGCCGCGGGTCGCTCGGCCATCGCCATGTGTGCGGCGTCGTCCAGCACCGCGAGGTCGCACTCGGGGATTGCGTCGGCGAGCGCCTCGTGGTAGCTGACCGGTGTGAGGCCGTCGTGTTCGCCCACGACCGCGAGCGTCGGCACCTGGATCTCGTCGAGGCGGTCGCGCACGTCGAACTCGTGGCAGGTGCGGAAGTCGCGCTCGACGACCGCGCGCCCGGCGTCGCGCATCGCCGCTCGCGACTGATCGAGTGTCCGCTCGTCGACGTCGTGGAAGAGACGGTCCGGGCCGTGGAGGAACTCGACGGCGCGGTCGAAGTCGTCCTGGAGCCACACGAGCAGGTCTTCGAGCACGGTCAACTTCGCGCCGGTGCCCGTCAGGACGAGGCCGTCGAGGTCGAGATCCAACTCCAGCGCTGCCCACATCGCGACGGCGCCCCCCAGCGAGTGCCCCACCAGCACGGAGGAACCGGTCGCCTCGGCGACGGCCTCCACGTCTGTGGCGTACGCCTCCAACGTCTCGGGACCTGGCTCGGCACGCACGTCGTCGCTGTCTCCGTGGCCGCTGAGGTCGAGCGCTGCGACGGGGCTGTGATCCGTCAGTCGGAACTGCCCCGCCCACACCTCGCTCGTCCCGCCGCTGCCGTGTACACACAGGAGACCGGCGTCGTCGCCGCCACCGCCGTCGCCGCCGTACCGGTACGCAACGCGCCGACCGTGGTGCTCGGTCGTCGTTTGTTCCATACGTGACGTGACTTCGGTCGGGGCATAAATCGGAGGGGCTCCGTGACGTGAGCGACGAGTGGTGTGAACCGCCAGACGACTCTGTATCGGTCACCCCGTCGCCTTATTGCGATTCATCGCCGATATATTTATATACTTTAGCGTATTACTTGGGGTTAGGAATAGCATGACTCAACGTCACACTACCGACCGTCGCGAGCGGTTTGTTCGCCGGTACGACTACGAGGATGGGACCGTCGTCGCGGCGGACCTAGACGCGGCCGACGACGACGTACACGTCGACACCCTCGACGGGTCGGCGATCGTGGTCATCGACCGGGGGGACGGCGAGGAGGAGTTCGAGTTCGCGCTCCCCGGGCCGGCCGCAAGCGTTGACATCGAGAACGGCGTACTTACGATCCGCATCTCATGAAACTCACTGTCAAACCCCTGAAGCAGAAGGACGCTGGCCGGCGCCTCGCCGCGATCGACCGCGTCGCAGCCGAGGAACTCGACCTGTCGGGTGGCGACTACATCCGCATCGAGGGTGAGTCGACGGCGATCGCGCGCGTCTGGCCGGGCTACCCTGAGGACGACGAGACGGGCGTCGTCCGCATCGACGGCCAACTCCGGCAGGAGGCCGGCGTCGGCATCGACGACCGCGTCGTCGTCGAAGCGGCGGACGTCGAGCCTGCAGAGCGCATCACCATCGCCCTCCCCCAGCAGTTCGGTATCCGCGGGAACGTCGGCTCGATCATCCGAGACAAGCTCTCGGGTCAGCCCGTCACGCAGGGCCAGACGATCCGCTTCCCCCTCGGACTCGGGCTGATGGGCGGCGGTTCGCAGGCTGTCCCCCTGAAGATCGCGTCCACGAAGCCGTCCGGCACGGTTGTCATCACCGACTCCACGGAGGTCGACATCTCCGAGAAGCCCGCCGAACAGATCGTCGACAGCGCCGGCGGCGCGGGCGCGGAGTCGCCCGACGTGACCTACGAGGACATCGGCGGCCTCGACAGCGAACTGGAGCAGGTCCGCGAGATGATCGAGCTCCCGATGCGTCACCCGGAGCTGTTCAAACGCCTCGGCATCGAGCCGCCGAAGGGCGTCCTCCTGCACGGCCCGCCGGGCACCGGGAAGACGCTGATCGCGAAGGCCGTCGCCAACGAGATCGACGCCCACTTCCAGACCCTCTCGGGCCCCGAGATCATGTCGAAGTACTACGGGGAGTCCGAGGAGCAACTGCGCGAGGTGTTCGAGGAGGCCGCCGAGAACGCCCCCGCGATCGTCTTCATGGACGAGTTGGACTCCATCGCGCCCAAGCGCGAGGAGGCCGGTGGTGACGTGGAGCGCCGCGTCGTCGCGCAACTACTGTCGCTGATGGACGGGCTTGAGGAGCGCGGCGAGGTCGTGGTCATCGGCGCGACGAACCGCGTCGACGCCATCGACCCCGCGCTGCGTCGCGGCGGTCGCTTCGACCGCGAGATCGAGGTCGGCGTCCCGGACCGCGACGGTCGCAAGGAGATCCTCCAGGTCCACACCCGGAACATGCCGTTGGCCGACGGCATCGACATCGACGAGTACGCCGAGACGACCCACGGCTTCGTCGGCGCCGACCTCGAGAGCCTCGCGAAAGAGGCCGGCATGAACGCGCTGCGGCGCATCCGCCCGCAGATCGACCTCGAGGACGACGAGATCGACGCCGAGGTGCTGGAGTCGATCCAGGTGACCGGCGCCGACATGAAGGAGGCGCTCAAGGGCATCGAGCCGTCCGCGCTCCGCGAGGTGTTCGTCGAGGTCCCCGACGTGACCTGGGAGGACGTCGGTGGGCTGGAGGGCACCAAAGAGCGCCTCCGTGAGACGATCCAGTGGCCACTCGACTACCCCGAGGTGTTCGAGGCGATGGACATGGAGTCCGCCAAGGGCGTGCTCATGTACGGCCCGCCCGGGACGGGGAAGACCCTGCTCGCGAAGGCCGTCGCCAACGAGTCTGAGTCCAACTTCATCTCCGTGAAGGGGCCGGAACTGCTGAACAAGTACGTGGGCGAGTCCGAGAAGGGCGTCCGCGAGATCTTCAGCAAGGCCCGCGAGAACGCGCCGACCGTCATCTTCTTCGACGAGATCGACGCGATCGCGACCGAGCGCGGCCGCAACTCTAGCGACTCGGGCGTCTCCGAGCGCGTCGTCTCACAGCTCCTGACGGAGCTCGACGGACTGGAGACGCTGGAGGACGTGGTCGTCATCGCGACGACGAACCGCCCGGACCTCATCGACAACGCACTCCTGCGCCCGGGACGGCTCGACCGTCACGTGCACGTGCCCGTCCCCGACGAGGACGGTCGCCGTCGGATCTTCGCGGTCCACACCGAGCACAAGCCGCTGGCCGACGACGTCGACCTCGAACGCCTTGCGCGCAAGACGAAGGGGTACGTCGGCGCCGACATCGAGGCGGTGTGCCGCGAGGCGTCGATGAACGCGACCCGGGAGTTCATCCAGTCGGTGTCGCCCGAGGAGATGAACGAGTCCGTCGGCAACGTCCGCGTCACGATGGCGCACTTCGAGGAGGCGCTGGAAGAGGTGAACCCCTCGGTCACCGAGGAGACGAAGCAGCGCTACGAGGAGATCGAACAGCGCTTCCAGAACCGCGAGGCGCGTGAGGAACAGGAGACGGAACTGGGCCGCACGTTCCAGTAACTCGCCGGGAGGGAGCGCGCTCCTCGCCGGTCTCACCTCTTCTACCCGCACTCCTCGGTTTTCTCCCTCGCCAGTCGTACGATTCCACGTTTGAGAGAGTCGACACGGGGGATTTGTGCATCGGCACCGTACGTCACGTCATGACAGAAGCCGACGCGGAGCAACGGAGGGACACGGACGCAGCAGCCGTCGACGGCGACCCGTCGGGGTGGCGGTCGTTGCCGCGGCGGATCGGACCGGACACGGCGGCGATGGCCATCGGCGGCGCGGGCCTGCTCGGCGGCCTCCGGGCGATCCGACGCGGCGACCGCGTCCGGGGGTTGCTCGGCGTCGCGGTCGGGGCCGCGCTCCTCCGGGCGGGCATCGCCCGCCGCCGCGCGCGCAGTCGCTTGGACGAGTCGTCCAGCGACAGTGTCGACGAGACTGACGCCGACGCGGTCGAGGTCGACGTGGCCGAGACGGGACGCGTCAGCGGGACCGACGACGCCGACGAGGCTGGCACCGACGCGGTCGCCGCGGTCGCGGAGGTACCACCTGAGGTCGACGAACGGGCCGACGCCGCGACCGCCGATCCCGTGGTGGCGCTGGCGGACGCCGACCAACTGGGCGCGGCCGCCTTCGACGCCCGGAGTCACGAGGTCCCGGTGCCGCAGCGGGCGTTCAACCAGGGGTTCCTGGCCCACTCGGCTGAGGCGTTCTGGGGAGTCGACGACGGCGACGGTGCCGTCGTGGTGTCGAAGGACTACGACGCCGTCGAGGGGCGCGACGGGGTGCACTACGTCGCCAGCACCGAGATCGGCGCCGACGTTCGCGAACTGCCGATCCCGGACACCGTCCTCGACCACTGGGACGCGGTGTACGGCGGCGGCACCGCCGTCGGCGGTGGCGACGACATCCTGTTCGTCACGACCGACGACCTGACCGACGCCGGCCTCCTGCGCGTCCTCCCCGCGGCGTGGGCTGAGGACACGACTGCGTAAGGGGCGTCACAGCGTGTGCGGGAGCACAGTGGGCGGGACGGCGCGTGATCACTCGCGCGTCAGTCCGCCGCGGGCCTTGATCTGCATGATCCGTCGCACGTTCAGGTAGATCTCCTCTGGCGACGTGTCCTCGTCCGGGTCGTACAGGTCCGAGACACGGTAGAGGATCGCAGAGAGCTGTTTCGACTCGCTCGACTCGCCGCGCACGTCCTCGGCGACCGCCCGGAGGAACTCGCGGGTGTCGTCCTCGGCGGCGAACTCGGCGGCCGAGTCTGGCGCGAGCTGCCAGTCGGCGTCGTCGTCTTCCCGGAGGTCTTCGGGGAGTCGGGCGTCCTCGTCGTCGCTCATACCCGGTGTTCGACGGCCCCGCGGCTAAGCACTTTCCGACTGCGTCAGACACTCGTGAAAACTGGTGTGGTCGCGGTGGCCGCCAGCCCCGTGATCGGCGCTACTGCGGTGGGGTGTCTCGCTGTGCGCGCCGGCTGATCGCCCGCCGTTGGACGACACCCACGTTGTTGGCGACGTTCTCCGTGACGAGCTTGAACGCGTCGCCGACTTGTCCCGACTCCTCGTCGAGCACGACCGGTGCGCCGCCGTCGCCACCCTTCCTGACAGCCGGGTCCAGCGGGACGCCGCCGAGGAACGGGAGGTCGTTGTCGGCGGCGAACTGCTTGCCCCCGCCCTTCCCGAAGATGTCGTGTTCGTTGCCGCAGTCGGGGCAGACGAACCCGGACATGTTCTCGACGATGCCGAGCACGTTCGTGTCGTGTTTGCCGAACATCCGGAGCCCCTTGTTCGCGTCGTCGAGGGCGACCTCCTCGGGCGTGGTGACGATGACGGCGCCCGTGAGCGGGAGCGTCTGCAGGATGGTGAGCTGCGTGTCGCCGGTGCCCGGCGGGAGGTCGAGCACGAGGTAGTCGAGCGCGCCCCACTCGACGTCCTCGACGAGTTGGGTGAGCAGTTTGTGCACCATCGGGCCGCGCCAGATGACGGGGTCGTCCTCGCCGACGAGGAACGCCATGCTCATCAGCTTCATTCCGTACTTCTGTGGCGGCACGATGGTCTCCTGTTCGGTCGCGCGCGGCGCCTCCTCGGCGTCGACCATCCGCGGCACGTTCGGGCCGTACACGTCGGCGTCGAACAGGCCGACGCGCGCGCCCAACTGCGAGAGGCCGGCGGCGAGGTTCACCGCGACCGTCGACTTTCCGACGCCGCCCTTCCCGGAGGCGACGGCGATGACGTTCTTCACGTTCGGGAGCACCTCCTCGTCTGCAGACAGTCCCGTGTCGACCGACGCGGAGATGTCGAGCGCGTAGTCGGCGTCCGCGAGCGCGTCGCGAACGTCTTCTGCGATCCCCGTCTCGTGGGGCGCGTACGGCGCACCGAGCGCCAGCGACACCCGGATCACGCCCTCCTCGTCGTCGACCTGGACCGCGTTCACCAGGCCGAGCGACACGATGTCCTCGCCGAGGTCGGGGTCCTCGACGCCGGCGAGTCGCTCGCGTACGGCGGCTTCGTCCATGTCTCCGCGTCGGCGAGCGCCCCGAATAAGGGTTTCCCACGGCCTGGTCCACAGGTCGGCGTCGTGTGACCGATGTATCAAACGAGATACGTCCCACGTAACCTGCAACAGTTACATTTTGTCCAATCCGTCCCACAAGTTCAAGTGCTCACGAAGGAAGGACACTACATAATGCCGACACCGCTGGTCGACGACTTCGGGCGGGAGGTAACGGGGGTTCGCGTCTCGCTCACCGACCGGTGTAACTTCGACTGCGTCTACTGCCACAACGAGGGGCTCGGGGACACCCGTGGCCCGATGGACGCACAGGACGACGAGATGGCGACCGACGACGTGGTCCGGTTCCTGGAGGTCGCCGCCGAGTTCGGCGTCGACGCCGTGAAGTTCACCGGCGGCGAGCCGATGCTCCGAGACGACCTCGAAGAGATCATCCGGCGGACGCCCGACTCGATGGAGACGTCGATGACGACCAACGGCACGTTCCTGCCCGGTCGCGCCGAGGCGCTCGTCGAGGCTGGACTCGACCGCGTCAACGTCTCGCAGGACGCGCTCGACCCGGAGGCGTTCGCTGAGATCACCAAGTCCGGCGCCTACGAGAAGGTGATCGAGGGGGTACAGGCCGCGCTGGACGCGGGACTCGACCCCGTGAAGCTCAACATGGTCGTGTTCGAGCACACCGCCGGCTACGTCGAGGGGATGGTCGAACACGTGGCCGAGAACGACGGCCTCCAACTCCAACTCATCGAGTACATGCCCGAGTTGACGGGCCGCCCGGAGTGGAACATCGACATCCAGCGCGTCCACGACTGGCTCGCCGACCTCGCCGTGCGCGTCGAGCACCGCGAGATGCACGACCGCAAGCGCTACTACATCGCCGGCGACGACGGCGGCGAGGGGATGGTCGAAATCGTCGACCCCGTCGAGAACGCCGGCTTCTGCGCCAACTGCGGGCGCGTGCGCGTCACCCACGAGGGGTACCTCAAGGGCTGTCTCAACCGCAACGACGACCTGAAGCCGATGGGCGAGATGTCCAAGCCGGAGATCCGTGAGGCGTTCCAGGAGGTCGTCGCCGACCGCGTGCCGTACTACGGCGAGTACCTCGTCCAGAACGAGCGCGGCGAGTACGAGATCAACGAGGAGTACATCGGCGCCTGAGTCGGCCCCGATCCCACAGCCACTCGGTCGGTCGGTGGTGTGCGACACCACCACATCGGACGCGTGGAACGCACCATTTATACGCGCCACAGGAGAAGACGTGCGCACGACTATGCCGAGTTCGAACGGACCCCTTCACGGTACTCGTGGAAAGCTGTCGAACGACCCCCGCGACCGCGGGACCTCCCCGCCACAGCGCGCAATCGCCGAGTTCGACGAGGGCCAGAAGGTCCACCTCAACATCGACCCGTCGGTTCCCGACGGCCGGTTCCACCCGCGCTTCAACGGCCACACGGGCACCGTCAAGGGCAAGCAGGGCGCCGCGTTCAAAGTCGAGATCGTCGACGGCAGCAAGGCCAAGACGATCATCGTCAAGCCCGCGCACCTGAAGGCCCAGACCGAGTGACGCGATGACGATCTTCAAGGAGAAGCTGAGCGAGGAGTACCTCACCGTCTCGCAGGCGAAGGAGCTGCTCGGGAAGGTCGAGGCCGAGCGCGCCACCGACGAGGACCGCGAGATGCGCTACGAGTTGGCGCGCGCGGTCGACCACGTCAACCGCTTCGCGTTCCTCGACCCCGACGAGTCGCTCGAACTCGTCGAGGAGCTGCTGGAGCTGGAGAAGGTGGACGAGCCGCAGGCGTACAAAATCGCCGACCTCCTGCCCCGCGATCGCACGGAGGTCCGTGCGGTGTACGCCCAGGAGCGATACGCGCTCGACGGCGACGAACTCGACGCGATCCTCGACGTCGTCGCCAAGTACGCGTAACGGGGCCCGCCGCGGGACCCCCGCCCGTCGACTCGGCCACCTCGCTGTCGCCGTCTTCAGAAGTCGGCGACGGCGACGATCCTTTATCACCACCGACGACCTATCGGCGGGCATGAACGACGAGCACGATCCGGGAGCAGCGGACAGTCCGCCGGACGACACCGACGCCCGCGTCGTCAACGCGTACATCCTGGAGTACCTCCCCCACGGACGTGCCGACGACGACCGCCCGCAGCACCGCCGTCCGGCGGTCGCGTACGGCCTCGGCGAGCGCGATTTCCGGCTGTTCGAGTTCGAACTCACCGACGACGCCGAGTTCGGTATCGACGACCTCGTCCAGATCGAACCGGAGACGGCACCTGGGATCAAGCGCGCGCGACGCGTCGACTACGACGACCTCAACCGCGGCGCCAGCCAGGAACTGGAGTACGTCGTCGAGGAGATCGTCGAGTCGAACGAGCGACGCTTCGTCGACTTCTACAACCAGGCGGAGCCGATCACCCTGCGCCTCCACCAGTTGAACCTCCTCCCGGGGATCGGGAAGAAGCTCCGCAACAACGTCCTCGAGGCTCGCAAGCGCGGGCCGTTCGAGACGTTCGAGGACGTGAGCGAGCGCGTCTCCGGACTGCACGACCCCAAGCAGACGCTCGTCGAGCGCGTCATGGAGGAGTTGCGCGACGACGACCTGAAGTACCGGATCTTCGTCGGCGTGGACGCGCCGACGGCGAACAAGACCTGAGCGGTCGGCGATTTTCCGGACGCAGGGCGTGGTCGCCACCGCCTCGCTCGCGCCCGTGACCGGGTATGGACGGGTTTACAGCCGTCGACCGCGAACGGCGGGCAATGACCGACGCTGCCTCCGAGTTCCGCGATCCGGACGACCTCCGGCGGCGCGCGGGCGTGCGCGGCGACCCAGACCGCGACCAGCACTTCCTCGTGGACGACCGCGTGCTCGACCGCCTGCCGGGCTACCTGCCCGAGGACGCCGACCGCTCGCACCTGCTCGAGATCGGCGGCGGGACGGGCGCGCTCACCGACCGCCTGCTGGCCGCCGGCGACCACGTCACGGTGGTCGAGCGCGACCGCGACCTGGCGGCGTTCCTCCGCGAGGAGTTCGCCGACGAGGTCGACGCGGGTGCCCTCGACATCGTCGCCGGCGACGCACTCGACGTCGAGTTACCCGACTTCTCGGCGTCGGTGTCGAACCTCCCGTACGGCGTCTCTTCGGAGGTGACGTTCCGCCTCCTCCCGCTGGGGAAGCCGCTCGTGTTGATGTTCCAGGCGGAGTTCGCCGACCGGATGGTCGCGGATCCGGGCACCTCCGAGTACGGTCGCCTCTCGGTGTCGACGCAGCACTACGCCGACGTCGAGGTCGTCGAGCGCATCCCGCCGGAGGCGTTCGACCCGCAGCCGCGCGTCGACAGCGCGGTCGTCCGGTGTGTGCCTCGCGACCCCGACTACGAGGTCGACGACGAGGCGTTCTTCCTCCGGTTCGTGAAGGCGCTGTTCACCCAGCGCCGCAAGACCGTCCGCAACGCGATCCGCAACACCGCCCACATCTCGGGGCTCGCGGACGCGGACGCTGTCGTCGACGCCGCCGACGAGGCGCTGTTGTCGAAGCGTCCGGGTGATCTGCCGCCCGCCGAGTTCGCGGCGCTGGCGGAGTTGGCCGCCGACACGAGCGAGGTCGGCCCCGGACAGTGATCCAGTCCGGGGGTGCGGCGGAGCCGAGTCCGATCGTCGAGGCGCTGTCGGCGGTCGTCGACGCGATCCAGGCGGCGACTCCGACGCCCGAGTTGCGGGTCGTCGCGTCGCTGGTCGCGGTGATCGTGCTCGCGGCCGTCGTCGTCGCCGTCCGACAGTTCGGGCCGTGGCTCAAGGCGCGGACCGACGACCGCGACCTCACCATCGAGTCGCTGCGGGCGGTCGTGGTCACCGTCACCGTCGTGCTGTTCGGTCTCTCCCTCGTCGTCGTCTGGCGTGGCGTCGGGTTGGCCGTCGGCGTCCTCCCGACCGACACGGTCACCGGCAGAGCCGTCGTCCGCACGGTGCTGACGGTCGCCATCCTCGTGTTCGCGACGGTGGCGACTCGACTGACCAAGCGTGGGATCCGCGACTTCGGTCGGCGCAACGGAGCGCTGTCTGACCACCAGACGGAGATCACTCACCACGTCGTCCAGGTCGGCGTGTACGCGGTCGCGCTGCTCGTCGTGTTCACCGTCTGGGGCGTCAACCCCGGCAACCTCCTCGTCGGCGCGGGGTTCGCGGGCATCGTCCTCGGTCTCGCCGCCCGACAGACGCTCGGGGCCGTGCTGGCGGGGTTCGTCGTGCTGTTCTCGCGTCCGTTCGAGTTGGGCGACTGGGTCGTGATCGGCGACCAGGAGGGCGTCGTCACCGACATCACCATCGTCAACACCCAGATCCGGACGTTCGACGAGGAGTACGTGATGATCCCCAACGACGTGGTCACCGACACAGAAGTCGTGAACCGCTCGCGCAAGGGTCGCCTCCGCCTCAACCTCGACGTCGGCGTCGACTACGCCACCGACGTGGACCGCGCCGCCGAAATCGCCGAGGAGGCGATGCGCGGCCACGACCTCGTGCTCGCACAGCCTGACCCCCACGTCGTGCTCACGGGGTTCGGCGACTCCTCCGTCGGCCTCCGCCTGCGCTTCTACATCGACAACCCCAGCGCTCGAAAGATGTGGAAGGCGCGCACGCGGGTCACGCTCGCGGTGAAGGAGGCGTTCGACGAGGCGGGGATCAAGATCCCGTTCCCACAGCGCGAATTGTCGGGGCGCGCCGAGACCGCCGGCTTCCGCGTCGCCGGCGGCGAGGGCCGCCAGACTGCGCGCGGGTCGGCCGCGAACACGCAGACAGACGGCGGGGGCCACGGGGGCGACGATGCCTGAGGAGACGCCGCCGTCAGACGAGGCTGACGACACGAGCACGCGCGACTCGCTGGCTGCGCGGCGCGGCCTCGACGCGCCCGTGTACGCGCCCGCGGAGGATTCGGGCCTCCTCGCCGAGGCCGCAGTCGAACACGCCCGCGGCGTGACGCTGGAGGTCGGCACCGGATCTGGCTGGGTGGCCGAGAAGGTGCTCAGCGAGTCCGACGCGACGCGGGTGCTCGGCAGCGACGTGAACCCACACGCGACGCGGCGCGCCCGCGACCGCGGTGTGGAGGCGATGTGCGCGGATCTGCTGACGCCGTTCCGCGAGGACGCGCTCGACACGGTGCTGTTCAACCCGCCGTACCTCCCGACCGACCCGGACAACGAGTGGGACGACTGGCAGGAGGCGGCGCTGTCGGGCGGCGAGTCGGGTCGCGAACTCATCGAACCGTTCCTCGACGACTTGCCCCGCGTGCTCGCGCCCGACGGCGTCGCGCTGCTGTTGGTGTCCTCGCTCACCGGCTTCGCCGACGTGGTCGAGTACGCCGTGGACGCCGGGTTCCACGCGGAGACGGTCGCCGAGGAGTCGTACCCGTTCGAGACGCTGTCGATCCTCGCACTCCGCCGCCGCGCGTGAGTGCACCTTAGATAACTGTGGGACATTAGCACGAACGGGAACTATTATGCGTCGGCATTTCGTAGCCGTGAGTGATGACCGACGTAGTCGCCACCACACCGGGGCTGTACCCACTCCCGGACTGGGCGAAAGGCGAACTCTCCGACCTGAAGGGCCACCAGAAACACGACCTCATCGACGGCGCCGAGGGCGCGGCGGTGACGGACGTGTACGACGACGTGCGCGCCGAACTCGTCGCCGACCAGCGCGAGGCCGGCCTCGACCGCGTCGTCGAGGGCCAGGGCCGCTGGGACGACATGCTCGCGCACCCGCTCACCGTCCACGACGCCGTTGAGACGGGCGGCATCGTCCGCTACTACGACAACAACAACTTCTACCGCGACCCGCGCGTCGTCGACGACCTCACGCCGTCGGGCGACGTGGCCGCGGAACTGACCGCGGCGAGCGACCTGCTCGGCGACGACGCACTGCAGGCGGTCCTGCCGGGGCCGTACACGCTCGCGGACCTGGCGACCGACGAGCACTACGGTGACGAGGCCGAGTTCCTCGACGCCGTCGGCGAGTTCCTCGCCGGCGAGGTGGAGGCGTTCCCCGCCCACGATACGCTGTTCCTCCTCGAGCCGTCGTACGTGACGAACACGCCCGGTGACGACCTGAACGAACTCGCCAGCGAGACCATCGACCGCGTCGCCGCGGCGACGGACGCCGACGTCGTCGTGCAGACGTACTGGGACGCGTTCGAGGAGAAGGCGTACGCGCACCTGATGGACGCCGACATCGACGCCGTCGGCTTCGACTTCGTCGCCGCCGACCGCGCGGCGAACCTGGAGTGCATCAACGAACTCGGCACGACCGACGACATCGCACTCGGCCTCGTCGACGGGCAGAACACGCTCGTCGAAGGCGCCGAGACGGTCGCCGAGCGCGTCGACTGGGTTCACGACCAGATCCCCGCACAGACGTTCGACACGACGTACGTGACGCCCAACACCGAGACGTTCTACCTGCCCGTGAACAAGCACAAGGCCAAGTTGTCCGTGCTCGCGGAGGCCGCAGACATCGCCGCCGCCGAGGAGGTGGAGGCGTGAGCCGCAACCCCGCGAACCGCGAGCAGTTCCGCCCGGAGGGCCACGAACACGACCACTTCCTGCTGACGACCGTCGTCGGGTCGTACCCGAAGCCGAAGTGGCTGAATCGTGCGCGCGACCTGTTCGAGGACGAGGACCACGACTTCGGCGAGGCCGAGTGGACCGAGGCGACCGACGACGCCTGTCGCGTCATCACCCACGAGCACGAGCGTGCGGGCCTCGACACGGTCGTCGACGGCGAGATGCGCCGCGAGGAGATGGTCGAGTTCTTCGCCGAGCGCATCGACGGCTACGAGTTCAACGGGCCGGTGAAGGTGTGGGGCCACAACTACTTCGACAAGCCGTCGGTCGTCGAGGACGTCGAGTACGACGAACCGTGGCTCGTCGACGAGTTCGAGTTCGCCGCCGACGTGGCTAGCCGTCCGGTGAAGGTGCCGATCACCGGCCCGTACACGCTGGCCAACTGGGCGTTCAACGAGTCGTACGAGGACGACGAGGCGCTGGCGTACGACCTGGCGGACCTCGTGAACGAGGAGATCGAGAAACTCGTCGAGGCAGGCGCGCGCTACATCCAGATCGACGAGCCCGCGCTGGCGACGACGCCGGACGACCACGCCATCGTCGGCGAGTGTCTCGAACGCATCGTCGCGGACATCCCCGACGAAGTGCGCATCGGCCTCCACGTCTGTTACGGCGACTACTCGCGCGTCTACCCGGAGATCAACGACTACCCGATCGACGAGTTCGACGTGGAACTGTGCAACGACGACTACGAGCAGATCGAGACGTTCGCGGACGGCGAGTTCGCGCCCGACCTCGCGCTCGGCGTCGTCGACGCCCACGTCGCCGAGGTGGAGTCCGTCGAGGAGATCAAAGAGAACATTCTGCAGGGCCTGAAGGTCGTGCCCCCGGAGAAGCTCACCGTCAGCCCCGACTGCGGGCTGAAGCTCCTCCCGCGCGAGGCCGCCTACGGCAAGATGGAGAACTTGGTGCAGGCCGCCCGCGAGGTGGAGCAAGAACTGGACGAGGGCACCATCGACGTGCCCGCTATCGGCGACGCGGCGCCGGCGGACGACTGACTGCGGCGACGGCCCGGGGCGCCGTGCGCGCGGGCCTGACGCCCGTCGCGGCGTCGGCGACCCGGTAACGAAAACTCTCCTTTGTGTATACGTCCCATTTATTGACATCACGCCGGTATCGGTGGTTGGGACATGAAGCCCTCCACCAGCAGTCGACTCGTTACTGTCGCGATAGTACTACTCGCCGTCACCGGCGTCGCCGGAACGGTCGCCGCCGACGCCGACGGGTCGCTCACCACGATGAACGAGACCGTCCGCGTCCACGCCGTCGAGAACGCGACCATCGAGGGGTCGGCGGATCTGTCCGCCGGAACGACAGTTTCGGTCAGGATCCAGTCCACCGATGACACCTCTCCGCAGTTCTTCAAGAGCGCCGACGCGACCGTCGGCGAGGACGGGACGTTCGCCGCCGAGTTCGACCTCGCGGATCTGGCCCCCGGAGACTCCTTCAGCGTGACCGTCGCCACCGATACCTCGACCGTCGCCGAGGCCGAGGGGGCGGTCGTCGCCGCCGACGAACCGGTCACGCCGACCGCGACGGCGACCGAGACGACCGGCCCTGGGTTGGGTCCGGTCGCGGCAGTGTCGGCGCTGGCGGCCGCCGCCGCGGCGGCTCACCGCCGGTCGTGAGCTGAGCCGACCATAGGTTATCGTACCGACGCCGAAAACACCCAGCCGTGATCCGCTACGACCGACACGGCGAGGTAGCCACGGTGACGTTCGACCGTCCAGAGAAACGCAACGCCCTGACCCTCGACGGACTCCGGTCGTTCCGCGAGGCGCTCGACCGCGGCGCCGAGGAGGCACGCGCGGTCGTGATCCGCGGGGCGGGTCCGGCGTTCTGTGCGGGCGACGACATCGCCTCGATCGCCGGGTTGGGCGACGACGTGGCCCCCGGAACGCTGGCGACCAGACTGTACGACGCACTGTTCGGCCCCGAGCAGGTCGAGGTCCCGGTGATCGCCGCCGTCGACGGCCCCGCGTACGGCGGCGGCTTCGAAATCGTCGCCGCGGCGGATCTAGCGGTCGCGACCGCCGACTCGACGTTTGCGCTTCCAGAGGCCACGATCGGGGCGTACCCGCCGTACGCCGTCGCGCGCGTCGGCGAGGCGTGCGGCCGCAAGCGACTGCTCGAACTCGCGCTCACCGGCGACCCCATCGACGCCGCGACGGCCGCCGAGTGGGGACTGTGCAACCGGGTCGTCGACGACGGTGGGCTAGACGACGCCGTCGACGAACTCACGGACGCGGTGTGTGCGGTGCCCGAGCCAGCGGTGTCGCTGGTGAAGCGATACGTGCGGGCGGCGTCGGCGGACCCGGACGAACGCGCCCGACTGGTCGAGGGGTTCTCGGCGGTCGCGGCCGAACCCGACTGCCTCGCGGCCGCCGAACGCTTCGTCGCCGGCGACGAGTGAGGCCGAGGGCTAAGGGACTACGATGACGCTCGGAGAGACATCACCCGACAACTGATAACCCGCCCCCGCGAACGTCGCCGTCATGACCGACGGACCCCCACTCGCCGAGGCGGTCGACGACATCGCCGACGACATCGCGACGATGGAGATCCGTGGCGCCGCCACCATCGCCCGCGCGGCCGCCGACGCCGTCGCCGCGCAGGCACGGGAGACCGACGCCGACTCTCCCGAGGCGTTCCGCTCGTCGATGCGTTCGGCGGGGCGCCGCCTGTACGACACGCGCCCGACCGCCGTCTCGCTCCCGAACGCCCTCCGCTACACGCTCGGCCGGATGGAGGGCGACGACGTGGAGACGCTGCGCGACTCCGTGCTCGCGGCGGCGACGGCCTTCACCGACCGCCTCGACCGTGCCCAGCGCGACCTCGGTCGCGTCGGGGCCAACCGCCTGCGCGACGGCGACACGGTGATGACCCACTGCCACTCGACGGACGCGCTCGCGTGTGTCGAGCACGCCGTCGAGCAGGGGAAGGACATCTCGGCGATCGTGAAGGAGACGCGCCCGCGCAACCAGGGGCACATCACCGCCACGCAACTGCGCGAGATGGGCGTCGACGTGACGCTGGTCGTCGACTCGGCGGCCCGCCGCTACCTTGATGACGCCGACCACGTGCTCGTGGGCGCCGACTCCATCGCCGCCGACGGCGGCGTGGTCAACAAGATCGGGACCTCCGGGCTGGCGGTCAACGCCCGCGAGCGCGGCGTGCCGATCATGGTCGCCGCCCAGACGATCAAACTCCACCCGGACACGCTCACCGGCCACACCGTCGAGATCGAGATGCGCGACGAGACGGAAGTGATCGACGACGACGACCGCGCCGAAATCGGCGAGATCACCGTCGAGAACCCCGCCTTCGATGTGACGCCGCCGCGCTACGTCGACGCCATCGTCACCGAGTCCGGGCAGTTCCCGCCCGAGAGCATCGTGACGCTGATGCGCGAACTGTTCGGCGAGAGCGCCGACCGCCCGTGGGAGGAGCCGACGAGCGGGGCCGCCGAGCGATGACCGGGGGACCGGGTCGCGCCGGCGACGCGTCGGACCGGGGGCGACCCCGCGTCTTGTGTGCGGGACACGTGAACTGGGACGTGACACTCATTGTCGACCGACTCCCGGCGCCAGACGGCGAAGTGAAGATCCAGCGGCGTCACCAGGCAGGCGGCGGGAGCGCGGCCAACGTCGCCGCCGTCCTCGCGGGCCTCGACGCGGACGCATCGCTGTTCGGCTCGGTCGGCGCCGACGAGTCCGGGACGCTCGCTCGCCGAGAGCTGTCGACCGCGGGCGTCCACACGTACCTCGTCGAGGCGGACGGCGAGACCGCCGTGAAGTACCTGATCGTCGACGCCGACGGCGAGGTGATGGTGCTGTCCGGCGAGGGGGCGAACGAGGCGTACACCGCCGAGGACCTCCCGCCGGGGACGCTCACCGCCGACACGGATCTGCTCCACCTGACGAACCAGCCGCCGGCGGTCGCCGCCGCGCTGGCCGAGCGTGCCCGCGAGGTCGGTGCGACGGTGAGCTTCGCCCCCGGTCGTCAGTTCGTCGACCGCGACTTCTCCGAGACGCTCCCGCTCGCGGATCTGGTGTTCTGCAACCGCCGTGAGGCGGCGGCCCTGCTCGACGAGGACGACGACGGCGCGACCGCCTACGGTGCGCTCCGCGAGGACGCCACGCTGGTCGTCACCCACGGGTCGGCGGGGTCGGAGGTCCACGACCGCGCCACGGGGCAGACGACCACCCACGATAGCTTCGCCGCCGACGTGGTCGACACGACCGGCGCGGGCGACGCGTTCGCCGCGGGCTTACTCGCCGCACGGCTCGACGGCGCCGACCTCGACCGGTCGCTGGCGGTCGCGAACGCCTGTGGTGCGCTCGCCGCCGGCGAGGTGGGTGCGCGCGTCGACCTCTCGTGGGGCCGTATCGAGGCGTTCCTCGACGAGACGTGACGCCGCGGTGCCCTGTTACGGAACCAATAAGGGGCGCGTGGTCGCACGAGAGTCCAACGAATGTCCACTCCGACTCGAGGTGAGCGGCCGTGACGATGGAGGACCGTATCGACGAGCTCCGCGAGCGCCGCGCGGAGGCGGAGAAGGGGGGCGGCGAAGACCGGATCGAGCGCCAACACGAGAAAGGGAAGATGACGGCGCGCGAGCGCATCGACTACTTCCTCGACGACGACACCTTCCACGAATTCGACCAGTTCCGAACCCACGACACCCACACGTTCGGGATGGAGGGCCAGCAGATCTACGGCGACGGCGTCGTCACCGGCTACGGCGAGGTGAACGGCCGGAAGACGTTCGTGTTCGCCCACGACTTCACCGTGTTCGGCGGCTCGCTCGGCGAGGTGTTCGCCGAGAAGGTGTGCAAAGTGATGGACAAGGCGATGGACGTCGGCGCGCCCGTCGTCGGCCTCAACGACTCCGCGGGCGCCCGTATCCAGGAGGGCGTCGGCTCGCTTGCCGGCTTCGCGGAGATCTTCCGCCGCAACACGGAGGCGTCGGGTGTCATCCCACAGCTGTCGGGCATCATGGGGCCGTGTGCCGGCGGCGCCGTCTACTCCCCCGCCATCACCGACTTCGTGTTCATGGTGAAGGAGTCCAGTCACATGTTCATCACCGGCCCCGACGTGATCAAGACGGTCACGGGGGAGGAGGTGAGCTTCGAGGAACTCGGCGGCGCGCAGACGCACGCCAGCACCTCGGGCGTCGCCCACTTCGCCGAGGACTCCGAGGAGGACGCCCTCGACCACATGCGCCGCTTGCTGTCGTACCTCCCGCAGAACAACGTCGAGGACCCGCCGCGCGTCGAGCCGTGGGACGACCCCGACCGCCGTGACGAGGAGTTGAACTCCATCGTCCCCGACCAGCCGCGCAAGCCGTACGACATCACGAACGTCGTCGACCGCGTCGTCGACGAGGGCTCGTTCTTCGAGACGCACGCCGACTTCGCGAAGAACCTCGTCACCGGGTTCGCCCGCCTCGACGGTCGGTCCATCGGCGTCGTCGCGAACCAACCGCGCGTCAACGCCGGCACCCTCGACATCGAGTCGTCGGAGAAGGGCGCCCGCTTCGTCCGCTTCTGTGACGCGTTCAACATCCCCATCCTCACGTTCGTCGACGTGCCCGGCTTCATGCCCGGCACCGACCAAGAGCACAACGGGATCATCCGCCACGGCGCGAAGTTGCTGTATGCCTACTCCGAGGCGACCGTCCCGCTGCTCACCGTCATCACGCGCAAGGCGTACGGCGGCGCCTACGACGTGATGGCCTCCAAGCACATCGGCGGCGACGTGAACTACGCGTGGCCGACGGCCGAAATCGCGGTGATGGGCCCGCAGGGGGCGGTGAACATCCTCTACGACGACGAACTCGCCGACGCGGACGACCCCGAGGAGAAACGCCAGGAGCTGATCGACGAGTACCGCGAGGAGTTCGCGAACCCGTACACCGCGGCCGACAAGGGGTTCCTCGACGACGTGCTCGAACCGCCGGAGACGCGCCCGCGGCTCATCGACGACCTGGAGATGCTCTCCTCGAAGCGCGACGCCCAGCCCGACAAGAAGCACGGCAACATCCCGATCTGATGGGCGACGACACTGACAACCTCCGCGACGCGCTGTCGATCCCGGCAGCCGCCGACGACGAGGAGGCGGCGGCCATCGTCGCCGCCGTCGGCGCGCACGTGCGCGACAGCGAGGCCGCTGCGGCCGCCGCGGCCGAGGGGGGCGAGGAGACGTGGGATGGCGAGCGGTGGGCGTTCGCCGGTCGCCTCGACGCGCTCCAAGGGCGCGCCGCACGCGTCCCCGAGTCAGCGCCGACGGATGCGTGGACCGCAAGCGGACGAACCGACCGGTTCTGAACGGCTCCCCCCGGCGGCGCCGCTCTTCGTGACGACTCTCGTGGATCAGGACTCCCGAGCGATTCGCTACCGCCCCGCGTACGCCGGGTCGTCGACGAACACGCCGTCGACACCCACCTCCGAGAGGCGATCGTACGGCTCCGGCGACCGGAGCGTCCACGCGTTCACCTCCAGTCCGCGGTCGTGTGCGTCGTCGACTCGCTCGGGGGACGCAAACACGAGGTCGTAGTGGGGGTGGACGTACTCGGCGCCGACCTCGACTGCCAGCGCCAGCGCGTCGTCCCACGCGTCGGCGTCGGCGACGATGGGTGCCAACGGGAGGGCCGACACCTCGTTCACCTCGCGGAGGATGGTCGCCGAGAACGACGAGACCACCGTCTCGTTCCCGACGGCGTCGGCCGTCTCGACGACCTGCTCGGTCACGCCGGACGTCTTGAGTTCGACGTTCACCGTCGTGCCCTCCGGCACCGCGACCACGGTCTCGGGGAGCGTCGGCACCCGCTGGTCGGAGTCGTCCACGTACCGTGCTCTGATCTCGTCCAGCGGCGTCTCCGCGACGGGGCGGTCCAGTCCGAGCACTCGGTCGAGACGCTCGTCGTGGACGACGACGGGTTCGCCCGACCCGCACCGGCGCACGTCGAACTCGACCCAGTCGCACCTGTCCGCCGCCCGTCGAAGCCCGAGCGCGGTGTTCTCCGGGAACACGGCGGGCATTCCACGGTGCCCGATAAAACGCATCACGCACGTATCCGGACGCTCGCCGGTTAATTCCTCGTTCTCGTCAACCGAGGTCGCGTGCGTGATCGACGACCCAGAACCGACGGTTTGAGTAGACGGCCGTCGGTACCCTCCCGCAAGAATGACCGAAACCAAGGGGTTCGAGAAGGTGCTCGTCGCCAACCGCGGGGAGATCGCGGTCCGCGTGATGCGCGCCTGTGAGGAACTCGGTATCGAGACGGTCGCCGTCTACTCCGAGGCCGACAAACACGGCGGCCACGTCCGCTACGCCGACGAGGCGTACAACGTCGGACCGGCCCGCGCCGCCGACTCCTACCTCGACCAGGACGCCATCGTCGAGGCCGCACAGCAGGCCGGCGCCGACGCGATCCACCCCGGCTACGGCTTCCTCGCGGAGAACGCCGACTTCGCCGCGAAGGTCGCCGACGCCGAGGGTGTCACGTGGGTCGGCCCCGCCAGCGAGGCGATGGAGTCGCTCGGCGAGAAGACGAAGGCCCGAAAGATCATGGACGGCGCCGACGTGCCCATCGTCCCCGGCACGACCGACCCCGTCACCGAGGCCGAGGAGGTCACCGACTTCGGCGACGAGTACGGCTACCCCGTCGCCATCAAGGCGGAGGGTGGCGGCGGCGGTCGCGGGATGAAGGTCGTCGAGTCGGCCGACGAGGCGGCCGACCAACTCCAGTCCGCGAAGCGCGAGGGTGAGGCGTACTTCTCGAACGACTCCGTATACTTGGAGCGCTACCTCGAGAACCCGCGCCACATCGAGGTCCAGATCGTCGCCGACCAGCACGGCAACGTCCGCCACCTCGGCGAGCGCGACTGCTCGCTCCAGCGCCGCCACCAGAAGGTGATCGAAGAGGGGCCCTCGCCCGCGCTCTCGGACGAGTTGCGCGAACAGATCGGCGAGGCAGCCCGCCGCGGCGTCCGCGCGGCCGACTACACGAACGCGGGCACCGTCGAGTTCCTCGTCGAGGAGGACCTCGACCGCGACCCCGACGAACCGCTGGGCCCGGACACGAACTTCTACTTCCTCGAAGTGAACACGCGGATCCAGGTCGAGCACACCGTCACCGAGGAGCTGACGGGTATCGACATCGTGAAAGAGCAACTCCGCGTCGCGATGGGCGAAGAGATCGGATTCGCGCAAGACGACGTGGAACTGGAGGGCCACGCGATGGAGTTCCGCATCAACGCGGAGAACGCGGCCAACGACTTCGCGCCCGCCAACAAGGGGAGCCTGGAGACGTACGACCCGCCGGGCGGCATCGGCGTCCGCCTCGACGACGCGCTCCGCCAGGGTGACGACATCGTCACCGACTACGACTCGATGATCGCGAAGCTCATCGTCCACGGGTCGGACCGCGACGAGTGTATCGCCCGGTCGCGGCGCGCGCTCGCCGAGTACGACATCGAAGGCGTCGTCACCATCGTCCCGTTCCACCGCCTCATGCTCACCGACGACCGCTTCGTCGACGGGACGCACACGACGAAGTATCTCGACGAGGAGGCAGACCGGTCGAAGTTCACGGAGGCCCAGGAGAAGTGGGGTACCGGCGACGCCGCCGGTGACGACGGCGAGGAGTCGACCGAACGCGAGTTCACCGTCGAGGTGAACGGCAAGCGCTTCGAGGTCAGTCTCGAAGAGCGCGGTGCGCCCGCCATCCCGACTCCGAGCGGCGCGGGCGGCGGTTCGGGCCGGATGGAACGGCCCGACGTGGCCGAGGAGGACGACGCCCAGGAGGTCGTCGTCGAGGGCGACGGCGAGACCGTCACGGCGGAGATGCAGGGCACCATCCTCTCGGTGAACGTCGAGGAGGGCGACGAGGTCGCCGCGGGCGACGTGGTGTGCGTGCTGGAGGCGATGAAGATGGAGAACGACGTCGTCGCCGACATGGGCGGCACCGTCTCGCAGGTGGTCGTCGGCGAGGGCGACTCCGTCGACATGGGCGACGTGCTTGTCGTGCTGGAGTAGGCCGACCTGGCGCGACTACGGCGCCGGTCGGAGCGACTCCGCCTGGCCGTCGTGACACGAACGTGCAACTTCCGGGACGATATCGATACCCCGGTTTCTGTCGTATTGTCGAACGGTTATCCATGGCAACTCACAGTCCGACAGCCGACACCGAGTCCGTCCTCAACCACCACCTCGACGCGTTCGCGGACCAGGATATGGAGGAGATGATGGCCGACTACACCGAGGACTCGGTCGTCATCACGAGTACGAAGGGGACGTTCCGCGGCCTCGACGAGATACAAACGCTGTTCGAGCAGTTCTTCGCCGAGTTCTCGCAGTCGCCGGTCGAGTTCGCGATGGACGAACAGCAGGTCGAAGACGACATCGCCTACATCCGCTGGCACGCCGAGACGCCAGAACAGGTGTACGAGTTCGCGACGGACACGTTCCTCATCCGCGACGGGATCATCGAGACGCAGACGTTCGCCGCGAAGACGACGCCGAAGAACGAGGACTGATCCGCCGCCGCGACCGTCTGTCGTCGCCGGGGGCGACCGGCGCTCAGATGCCGAACGTCGCGCGCAGCATGTCGCGCGTCCCCGGCCCCATCCCGACCGCCGTCACGGCGATGAGCAGCAGCACCGCGTAGCGCGGCGAGTCCTCGAACAACTCCTCCTCGAAGATGGCCAGCACGAACACCGCGGCGACGAGTTTCACGACCAGGAACGGCCACGCGGCGCCGGCGGCGTCGACGATGAACTGGTTGACCGGGTGTTTGGGGACGAGGTTCGGCCCGGCGCCGAGCGCGACCATGTAGTCGAGGCCGACGACGTTGGCGACGCCGTCGAGCGCGTGCGCGCCGATGACGACGACGCCGGCGGCGCCCGTGCCAGAGTGGACCCACGGGATGCCGGCCTTCGTCGCGTACCACGTCGCCGCTGTCGCGACGACAGTGCCGAGCAGGATAACGCCGATCACCTGTGGGTAGAACGTGACGACGCTGCCTGGCGTGAGCGCGAGCGCGGCGAGAAACCCGACGGTGACGACGTTCAACGCGATGCCGATCCACAAGAGGGGCCGTTCGATCTCAGCGAGGACGCCGTTGCGCGAGAGACTGACGACGGCCACCACCGCACCCAGGGTGATCGCGAAGACGGTGAAGTAGATGATCGGACTGATGAGCAGCGTGTTCAGCGGGTAGCCGAACAGTTCCGCCGGCATCGCGTTGTCCGCGTCCTCAACGACCCTGAGCGCGCCCCCGAAGAAGAAGAACGGGACGAGCGCGAGGAAGAAGTCGGTCGTGCGCGCGATGTCGAGGCGGCGCAACAGGAGCACGACGCCCGACAGCGCCACCAGCAGCGTGACGACGTACCCGACCTCAGAGACGAGCGTGTAGCCGGGGTACGCGACCGGCTCCGCCGCCGCGGCGCACTCGGCGTTCGAGTAGAGGTACTGGACGGTGCTGCCGGGGCGGACCGCACAGGCGGCTGAGTTGGCGTCCGCCTGCACGGGGCCCCAGAAGTAGTGCCAGATGAAGCCGTCGTACACGGCCTCCGGGAACGCGACTGCGCCGGCGACGAGCGCGAGCGCGGCGGCCCCGACGGCCGCGAGATACGCGCGTTCCGGCGAGGTGCCGAGCCGGTCGGCGAGCGAGGTCGTCGACATACCGGGAGGCGGCGGCGCTCGTCGTTCAAGGTGTCGGTTGCGTGTGCCGTCGACCCAGCGCAACGGAGTGCGACAGCGGGCGCGAGACCGAGCGCGACCGCCCGTCGAACGGCGCCGTCGCTGGGCGGGTCGGCTCTCGCGAGAACGTGGAATACCCGATTACGCCGAGGCCGCGCTGGACGCCTTCTTGCGCGTGATGTAGCCCGCGATGCGGTTGCGGACGCCCTTCGACTCGACGTTGGTGAGCTTCGAGACGTTCTCCTTGTTCGTCTCGAAGTCGGTGTTGAACGACTGCGGGTACTTCTCCAGCAGGAGCGTCGCGAGCTGCTTGACGTACTTCGGTTTGATCGCCATGTCCAACGGTACACGAAACGCGAACTAAAAGCGTTCGTTCCGGGCCGAACGACGGGAGCCGAGGTCTACTCCGCGCCGGCGTCTGTCTCCCCCGCGACGTCGTACTCTCGCCACCCAGTCTCGGCCGTCAGCGTCTCGAACGCCTCGCGCTCGGCTGGGCCGCCGCACCGGTCGACCACGGCCGCGAAGTAGCGCAGTCGCTCCACCAGCGCGGCGGTGTCGTACGCCGGCACGTCCAGTCGCGACGCCGCCACAGTCGCGTCGATTACGGCGCCGAAGCCGCGGTTGATCGTTCGAACTCCGGTGTGCTCGACCGCGGCGTCGACCACGTGCAGGTGCCAGTCGACCCACTGGGTCCCGCCTCGTTCGCCGGCGTCGACGCGCTCGACGTCGACTTCGGCCCACGCGTCCGCCGAGTCGAGGACGGGCGTCGGCTCCTCGCGAATCGTGACCGCGGCGTCGACGAACTCGCGGGGGTCCGTCACGAACTGGACGACGCCGCCGCCGCGCTCGCGGAAGTTGCGCCACGTCCGCGTCCGCCCCCACGTTCGCGCCCGGACCGGCGCGGTCGCCGACCTGCCGTCGTGGTCGGGCGCGTGGAGGCCGAGCGCGGCGACGTTCCACAGGTCGTTCGGCCCCAGCGTCGCGACCACCGACTCCGTCACCCCCGCGAGCGCGACCGGCCAGTCGGCGGTCTCATCGGCGTCACCGCTCATACGGTCACCCCGCGTTCGAGCGCGACGAACAGCGCCGCCGCGGTGAGGTCCGCGGTCGTTCCGGGGTTGACGCCGCGATCGACCAACTCGGCGGCCCACGCCTCCGCGTCCGCCAAGGACTCGACCTCGGCGGCGCGCTCCCGCACCTCGGCGGCCGCCTCGGCCCCGTGCTGTGTCCGCACGAGCGTGTCGTCCGCCTCCGCCAGCAGGTCGAGGAACGCCCGCGCCGCACGGTCGACGAGCGGGCCGTCGTCGGCGACGATGGCCTCAGCGGCGCGGAACGTCCGCCGGAACCCCTCTACCCACTCGCGCGCGTTGGCGTCTCCGGGCGTCCCCGCGTCGTCGACTGGCTCTGCGGACGCCGACAGCACGTCGAACAGCGTCGTTTCACGCTCGCGCAGCGCGGGCACCGCGTCGGCGCCACGGCGCACGTCGAGCGCGTCCATCCCCTCGGGCGGGTCGGCGACCGCCACGTCGACGTGCTCGAACGCGCGGTAGAAGCCCGCTGCGTCAGCGACAGTCGTCGCCTCGCACACGTCTCGCACGCCGGACGGGGAGAGGTCACCCGCCGCTACCGCCCGAACGAGCGGCACGAGCAAGAGCAGACAGCCGAACTGCGTGTTGCCGCCGGACTGCTCGCTCATCCCCGCGACCGCCGTCTCGAACGCTTCGCCGACGGGCGCACCCGCGGCGGCACGCTCCAGTCCCGGGCGCGCGCCGACCGCCCCGGCGAGGAACTGCTCGAACCGCAGGTCCACGAGGTCCCGGTGACGGTCGACGTTGCCCGGCTTCGGCGTCCCCGCGACCTCCAGCAGGAGTGCGAGTTCGGCGTTCGCGGCGGGGCCGCGCCGCGGTGGCTCGCTGCCACCGCTCATCGCGACGCCTCCGTCCTGCGGCGACGACCGCTCGCGGTGTCGTCGGTCCACTCGCCGACGGCATCACGGACGCGGGCGAGCACGCGCGAATCGTCGCTCGGTCGACCGACGCTCACCGCGTCTGCGCCGGCGGCGAGGTACTCCCGGACCGTCCGCCGGTCCCGGACACCGTTGTTCGCGATCACGACGAGGTCCGGTGCGGCAGCTTTCACGAGTGCGACGACGCCCTCGGAGTCCATCGCGTCCACGTGGACCGCGTCCCCCCCGGCGTCGGCGACGGCCCGCGCGGTCGCCGGGAGGTCCACGCCGTCGACCTCAGCGCGGACCTTCACGCTCACGTCGGCGCCCGTCGCACTCGCGGCGGCGACGTACTCGCACAGGCGGTCGGTGTCGCGCAGGAGCGTCTCGCCACAGCCAACCTCACACAGCTCCGCCTGTCGGCAGTGGGCGTTCACCTCCAGCACGGCGTCGTGGGCTGCACACACCGCCGCGGCGTCGCCGACGGCGTCGGCGCTCGTGGCCCGGACGTTGACGCCGGCGCGGATGTCGGCGTCCGCCAGCGCGGCCAGTTGGTCCTCCATCCAAGCGACCGGGTCCGGCGGGAGGAACTCCGAGCGGTCGCGGTCGACGACGCTCGCGCGGGCGGCCTCGCGACTCTCGGCGTCCAGTGCGATCCCGCCGAGGAAGGCGACGCCGGAGTACTCGGCCCCCGACCGCGCCCACGCCGCGTCCGCGTCGCCCGAGAGGCTCGCGAGCGCGAGCGGCGGATCGATCCCGAGATCAGTCGCGGTCGCCCTCGCCGGCCCGTCCGTCCCGCCGCCGCTCACCGCGCCACCTCCAGCGCCTCCCGGCACGCCCGCGCGACGCGAGCGGCGTCGTCCGCGTCGTCGATCCGGGTGTCCGTCCGCACGACCGGCCGGTCGAGGTCGGTGCCGTCGTCGTCGTCGAGGACGAACGCGTCCGCGAACGGGTACGCCGCCGCGACGCCGGCGGTGCTCGGCTCTCGGCCGGTCCCGCGCATGAGGGCGGCGGCGGGCCCGGAGAACACCTGATCCTCCACGAACGGGGAGACGGCGACGACGGTCGTCTCGGCCAGCGCCTCGCGGATGCCATCGAGCGCGAGCATCGGGCCGATACTGGTGACGGGGTTCGACGGCCCGATCACCACGTCGTCACGGAGCGCCTCTTGGACCGCGTCGGTCGCCGTGGCCTCCGCTGCGCCGCGGAACTCCACGTCCTCGACGGTCGGTTCACCACGGTTGGCGACCCAGTACTCCTGGAAGTGCATCGACCCCTCGTCCGTGTGGACGATGGTCGCGACGGGGTCGTCGCTCATCGGGATCAGTTCCACGTCGAGGTCGAAGGCGTCCGCGAGCGTTCGCGTCACGTCGGTGAGACTGTGCCCCTCGTCGAGCAGCGAGGTGCGCGTGACGTGGACCGCGCGGTCGCGGTCGCCGATCTCCATGAACTCCGCAACGCCGGAGAACCGACGCCACTGGGAGATGTCGCGCCCGGCAGTCTGTGCGTCGTCGGGGAGGTAGCGGGGACCGCCGTCGAGACCCGCGGCGTCGGCGAGGCGCGTGAGTTCGGCGTGCGTCTCGGTGGTGTCGTCGGCGATGCCCCACCAGCGCTCGGTGTCGAGGACGCCGCCGCCGTGGAAGAGGACGGTGTCGACGTCCGGACACACGAGGTGCCCGCCGAGTTCCACGTCGTCGCCGGTGTTCCCGACGACGGTCGTCGACTCGGGAGCGAAGACGCCCGCGGCACCGTCGAGAAGCTTCGGCGTGCCGGTGCCGCCGGCGAGGAACGTGACCATGGCCGCGCTTGCACCTCTGCGGACTTGTACGCTGTCGTTGCCTTCGCCTCGGCGACCGGGAACCGCCGACTCCCGTCCCCCACAGCTTCAAGCGCCCCACTCTCGCACCGACTCGTGTGATCAGATCCTTCGACGGGACGGAGCCGGACGTGGCTGACTCGGCGTACGTCGACGATGCCGCCGTGGTCATCGGCGACGTGGACCTCGCAGACGGCGCGAGCGTCTGGCCGAACGCAACGCTACGGGGCGACCACGGGCGCATCGTCGTCGGGCGCGAGTCGAACGTGCAAGACGGCGCGGTGCTCCACGAGGACGCCGTCCTCGAATCGGAGGTGACCGTCGGCCACAACGCCATCGTCCACGCCGCGACGGTCGCCGAGGGCGCACTCGTCGGGATGAACGCGGTCGTCCTCGACGACGCGCACGTCGGCGAGGAGGCGGTCGTCGCCGCCGGCGCGGTCGTCACCGAGGGGACGGAGGTGCCGCCACGGACGTTGGTCGCGGGCGTCCCGGCGGAGCCGAAGACAGAGCTAACGGACCCGCCGACGCGCGCTGCTGCCGCCCACTACACGTCGCTGGCGGGGCGGTACGCCGAGACGAGCGAACGACTCGACTGACCGGCGGCGGTCATCGGCGGCCAGCCGCAGTCATCCGCGGTCGCTCGTCCGCCGCCGTTCACTCGTCGTCTGGCAGGTCGCTGCGCGCCTGCTTCTCTTTGCAGGCGTCCCGCCGGTCGACGAGGAACTCCAGCAGGGCGCCGACGGCCACCAGTAGCGAGACCCACCGCGTGAGCGACACGTACCACTCGCTCGGCTCCAGGTCTTCGGGGTTCTCGTAGCCTGCCAGCAGGAGGCGGTTCACGTAGCCGATGGTCCGTTCGGGGAAGGCGGTGCCCGCGAGGCCGAAGACGACGGTCGTCAGCGAGGAAGCTTGCTTCATCGCTCCAACGTTCGTGTCGCTTCGTGAAAAGAACGCGGTCACTACCGACGCTCGATCAGGCGTCGATCATGACCTCGGTCGCCTTGATCACGGCGGCGGCCTCCATCCCCTCCTCCAGACTGAGGCGGTCGACGGAGTTCGACGTGATCACCGAGGTGACCTGCTGCCCGTCGCCGAGTTCGATGGTCACCTCGGCGGCGAGGCCGTCGGTCTCGATGCTTGTGATAGTCCCGTGCAGGCTGTTGCGAGCGCTGAGCGTCATACTGGGAAATCATCGCGAGACAACATAAACACGGAGTGAGATTCGCACACTCGTGACTGGGGGGTCGGCGACGCGAAGAATCGAAGACCGCAGCCGGCGACGGTGTGCCGGTGTTAGTGGGACTCGTCCTCGTACACCCACTCGGCGGTGTCGAGGTCCCAGTCGACGAGCTCGTCGTCGTCGAAGAAGAGGGCGATCTCGCGCTCGTTGGCGCCCTCGTCCTCGTGGTCGGAGCCGTGGATGACGTTGTGACCGAGGTCCAGACCGAAGTCGCCGCGGATCGTTCCCGGGGCGGACTCGGCGGGGTCGGTCTCGCCCATCATCGAGCGAACCTGTGCGGTCGCGTCGGCACCCTCCCACACCATCGCGAAGACGGGGCCGGAGGTGATGAACTCGACGAGACCCTCGAAGAACGGCTTGCCCTCGTGCTCGCCGTAGTGCTCGTGGGCCAGGTCCTCGTCGATCTGCATGAACTTCGCACCGACGAGCTTCAGACCGCGCTGCTCGAATCGGGAGACGATGTCCCCGATGAGGCCGCGCTGGACGCCGTCGGGCTTGACCATCACGAACGTGCGCTCGTCGTGGTGGCTCATTCGCGCCCGGCCTCCGTCCAGTTCTGGTCGCGCGCCTCGCGACCCAGGTCCGCGTTCTTCTCGCACTTCGAGGAGCAGAAGTGCGTGACGCTGCCGTCGACGCTCACGAACATCGTGCCCGTGCCGGGCTCGATGTCGGCGCCGCAGTAGTCGCAGTCTCGTTGCTGGGGCATTGGCTTACTGACCTCCGATGGAGTCGGCGTCGCGCTGGGTCTCGCGCAGCTGGAGGATGTCCCCCATGCGGACGGGACCCAGGACGTTCCGCGTGATGATGCGGCCCTGGTTCTCGCCCTCCTGGATGCGGCACTTGACCTGCATGGCCTCGCCGTGCATCCCGGTCTTGCCGACGATCTCGACGACCTCGGCGGGCGTGGAGCCGCTCTCTTGCTCTTCAGCGGACATGGTGGGTTACCGCAGTTCCTCGACCTTGCCGGCGATGTCCTCGACGTCCTCCTCGGCCTCGCCCGCCTCGGTGACGGCGGCGGCCGCGGAGCCGACCTCGAGACCGGCGGCGTGGCCGACGTCGTCCTGCGTCTCGATGAAGACGTAGGCGATGCCCTTCTCCTCGCACAGTTCGGGGAGGTGCATGACGATCTCCTCCGGCTCGACGTCCTCGGCGATGTACACGAGCGTGGCGTTGCCGCGCTCGACGGCCTTGGTCGTCTCGTTGGTTCCTTTCTTCACGATACCGGTGTCGCGGGCTACCTCGAGCGCGTCGAGGCTTCGTTCCGCGAGATCCGCCGGCGTCTCGTAGTCGACGTAGACTGACATTGTTGTGTGGCTTCCCGCTCGGTGGCTCGACACCTCCGCCGGTCGTAAGTCCCTGACGACGGAGCGGGTCACGACCCCGAGCAGGTCGTACTGACTCGATAGTCGGGATGGCCGTATAAACGTGTTCAATGTGCCGCGTCCGTGTGATCCGGGCTCACGGGATCACCCCGCATCCGACGACGCCGCGCTCACTCCGCGACGGCGCGCACGGGCGCCCCGTCTGCGTCGACCCGGAGCGGGTACGCCCGGAGCGTGAACCGCTCGGGGAGGTCGGCGGGGAGCGCCAGGTTCTCCACGATGAACTGCCCAGCGCCGAGCAGTTCGTGGTGGGCGGGGACGCCCTCGGGTTCGTCGGGACTCGAACGCGGGGTCGGCGTCGGGTCGGGGTTGATCGTGTCCAGCCCGACCGCGCAGTCCAACGCCGCGACGTGGCGCGCCGCCGCGGGCGTCAGGTACGGGTGGTCGTAGTATCGTTCCTCGCCCCAGTGCGCGCCCCACCCGGTCCGGAGCACGAGCATCTCGGCGTCGCCCGCATCGTCGGGGATGTGGGCGGGCGTGATCGGTTCGCGCGCGTCGAGGCCTCCGTCGTCGCCGTCGTCGCTCCTGTCGCCGTCGGAGCCATCTCCCGTCAGGTCGACGAGTCGGGCGTCGAATCGGAAGGCCCCGACGTCGAACTCGTCGAGCGTCGCGCCGTCCGGTTCCATGTGCGACGGGGCGTCGATGTGCGTGCCGACGTGGGTGGTGAACGAGAGGTGGGTGACGCGGTAGCCGTCCACGTCCATCGTCGCGCTGGCGTCCGCACCGACGCCGGGGTCGCCCGGGTAGACGGGCATCCCTGGCTCGATGCGGCGCGTGAGGTCGACCGGGTCCATACCGCTTGCTGCGCTCCCACGGGCGAGAGGGTGACGATGCCCGACGGGCCGTCCGCCACCCGTGCCCCGTCGTCGCCAACGGCGGTGTCGAAACGGGCAAGCCCCCGGGGCGACGACATCGCGTCGTGACACGCGACGCGCTCGCGGGCCTCGCGACCGACCTCCGGGCGGAGGCGCGCCGGACCGACCAGCGCCGCCTCCTCGTGCTCCATGGCGAGCGCGACGCCTGCATCGACGCCGCCTTCACCGCGGTCGAGGCGGCTGCGGTCGACGACGACGACGCCACCATCCTCTCGACGCGCGAGGGGTTCCGCTTCGAGCGCCACCGACCCAAACACGCCGGTCGCCTCCTCGGGACGACGCGCGAGGCCGTGATCCTCGACGCCTTCGGCGAGTTCTCCCCCAACGCCGTCGGGCAGTCAGTCGGCGCCGTCGACGGCGGCGGCCTGTACGTCCTGCTGGCGCCGCCGCTGGACGAGTGGCCCGACCGCCGCGGCGACTTCGACGAGTCGCTCGCGGTGCCCCCGTTCGGCCTCGACGACGTGTCCGGTCGGTTCCGGACGCGCTTCGTCCAGACGCTCCGGCAACACCCCGGGGTCGCCGTCGTCGCGGTCGACGACGACGGTGCCGTAGAAGTCGAACGCGACGGGCTGACGGGGGGTGCCGACGCGCCGTCGACGACACGGCCACCGACGCCCGCCGACGCGACGTTCCCGGCGGCGGCCTACGAGTCGTGCCTCACCCCCGACCAGTCGCGCGCGGTGTCGGCGCTCGAACGGCTCCGAACGCCGGGGTCGGCGGTCGTCGTCGAGGCCGACCGGGGGCGCGGGAAGTCCAGCGCTGCGGGACTCGCCGCCGCCGCGCTGGCGACGGAGGGGCGAGACGTCCTGGTCACCGCCCCTGCCGTCGGCGGTGCGGCAGCCCTGTTCGAGCGCGCGCGAGACCTGCTCGCCGACCTCGATGCGACGCTCGCCGTCGACGAAGAGCGCCGGATCGAACTGGACGACGAGAGCGGCGGCGGGCGGATCCAGTTCCGCTCGCCGGCGGAGGCGGTCGCCGCCGCCGACGCGGTCGACGTCGTGTTCGCCGACGAGGCCGCCGCGCTCCCGGTGCGCCTGCTGACGGGGTTGCTCGACGCCCCAGCGGTGGCGTTCGTGACGACCGTCCACGGCTACGAGGGCGCGGGACGGGGGTTCTCGGTGCGCTTTCGCGACCGCCTCGACGACGCCGACCGCCGCGTGATCGACGTGCGGATGGACGACCCGATCCGATACGCGCGCGGCGACCCGGTGGAGGCGTGGGCGTTCCGCGCCCTCCTGCTGGACGCCCGCCCGCCGGTCGGCGCCGCCGTCGAGGAGGCGACGCCCGACACGGTGTCGTACCGCGTCCTCGACGCCGACGAGTTGGTGGCGGACGAACACCTCCTGTCGGCCGCCTTCGGACTGCTCGTCGCCGCCCACTATCGGACGGAGCCGAACGACCTCGCGCGCCTGCTCGACGCGCCGAACCTCTCGGTGCGCGCACTCATCCACGACGACCACGTCGTCTCGGTCGCCATGCTCGCACGCGAGGGCGGCCTCGACGCGACGACGCGCG
This sequence comes from Halobaculum marinum, assembly GCF_029338555.1. GTDB lineage: Archaea > Halobacteriota > Halobacteria > Halobacteriales > Haloferacaceae > Halobaculum > Halobaculum marinum. The sequence goes on from NZ_CP119989.1 coordinate 1,921,066, forward strand.
AGGCGATGTACGACGGCGAACGCGTCCGCGGGAACATGCTCCCAGACGTGCTGACCAGCCAACTCCGCGACCCGGACGCCGCCGCACCGCAGGGGGTCCGAGTGGTTCGGATCGCGACGCATCATGCTATCCGAAGCCGCGGCCTCGGCTCGCTCCTCCTCCGGGAGGTCGCCGACGAACTCGGCGACGAGGTGGACTACCTCGGCACCGGGTTCGGCGCCACCCCCGACCTGCTCGACTTCTGGGCGGTGAACGGCTACCGAACGGTCCACCTCGCGACCACCCGCAACGACGCCAGCGGCGAGCACTCCGCGCTCATGGTGCGCCCGACGAGCGACACCGGGCGGGAGTTCGCCGCCCGCCACGCGCGCTGGTTCCGCGAACGGATCGGCGCCGTCCTCTCGGATGCGCTCTCGGACCTGGACGCAGACGTGGTTCGGGCCGCGCTGTCAGCCTGCGACGCGTCGGGAGCGCCGGTCGTCGACGTCTCCGACTACGAGTGGCGACTGACGGTCGCGGCCGCCTACGGGCCGGGTCTCGCGGACATGGCGCCCCGTCCGTTCCGTCGACTGGCGCTTGCGCACCTGCTCGACGGCGAGGCGGCCCTCTCGGATCGAGCCGAACGCCTGCTCGTGCGCAAGGTGTTACAGGCGCGCGACTGGGAGCCGGTCACCGACGAACTCGACTACGTCTCCACGGCCGAGTGTATGCGGTCGCTCGGCCGCGCGCTCCAACCGCTCGTCGACCGCTACGGCGACGAGGCGGCGTTCGACGAGCGCGCCCGCTACGAGTGAGATGAGTGGAGCGGGCTGGCCCGCTCCAATCTCCCGTCTTCGTCGGACGTGTGCTTATGTCGTCGCCCGACCCAGTGTCGGCCATGGTTGACCTCGTGACCGTCCTCGCGCTCGTCCTCCTCGTCGGCGCCGTCGCCGGGAGCGTCGTCCCGCTGGTGCCGGCGGGACCGCTGTCGGTCGCGGGCGTCCTCGTCTACTTCCTGTTCGCGCCGCCGTCGGCGCCGTCACTCGGTGTCGGGTGGCTCGTCGCGTTCGCCCTCGTCGGGACGGTGGCCTTCGGCGTCGAACACCTCGGCGGGCCACTCGCCTCGCGCGCTGGCGGCGCCGAGACCTCGACGATGGTGTTCGCGGGGGTCGCCTCGCTGGTGCTGTTCTTCGTCGTCGGACCGCTCGGTATCGTCCTCGGCACCGTGGCGGTCGTCCTCGGCGCGGAGTTGCGCGCTGGGAAAGCGCCGCGACCGGCCGTCCGCGCCGCCGCCTACACCGTCGTCGGGATGCTCGCCTCCTCGGTCGCGCAGTTCGTGCTGACGCTGTCGATTCTCGTCGCGTTCCTGGTGGTCGTGTACGTCGTCTGAGGCTGCGCCGCCGGTTCGTGGGTCGGGGGTCGCTCGCGGTCCTTTGCGCTCTTACGTGACCGACTCGACAGCCCGCGCGACGCGGAGCGCCGTCTCGTCGTCGCCGAGCGGGGCGACGACCTGTAGTCCGACCGGCAGCCCCTCGGCCGATCCACACGGCACCGACACCGCCGGGTTCCCCGTGCAGTTGAACGGCGCGGTGTTCGCGAGCAACTCCCCGGGGCGAACGGCGTCGCCGTCCTCGTCGCCCACCGCGCCGAACGCCGGGGGCATCGTCGGCACCGTCGGCGTCACGAGCACGTCGACGCGGTCGAGACACGACTGCGTCCGCCGGACGAGCCGTCGCCGTGCGTCCCACGCCTCGGCGTAGGCGTCCGTCTCCTGGACCAACGCCCGCCCGCGAGCGACGAGTCGCTCGACCCGCTCGGGGACGCCCAACTCCGCGACGTCGCTCGCGAGCGCCGACCGCGCCGCCGCCGCACGACCGTCGCCGACCGGTTGGCCGTCGGCGTCGAGGACACGTGCGAACTCTGCGAGCGTGTGCACCTGGTTCACGAACTCGGCGTCCCCGTGTTCGGGGAACGCCAGCCGCTCGACGGTGGCTCCCGGGAGTCCAGACAAGCCGGTCACGGTCTCCTCGAAGGTCGCCGTCACGCACGGACCGGCGACCTCGACGAACGGCTCTGGCACCCCGATCCGCAGTCGACCGAGCGGGGCGTCCAACGCCTCCAGCGCGGTCGTCTGGGACGCCGCCGCCGTCGTCGGACGGATCGGGTCCGCCCCGGAGACGGCGTCGAGCGTCAGCGCGGCGGTCTTCACGTCAGTCGCTACTACGCCTACGTGGTCGAGCGTCGGCGCGAGGTCGAGCACGCCCGTGCGCGGCACGCGGTCGTACGTCGGCATCACGCCGACGACGCCGCAACAGGCCGCCGGCAGACGGACGCTCCCGCCGGTGTCGGTGCCGAGCGCCGCGTCTGCGAGTCCGCCCGCGACCGCCGCCGCGGACCCGCTCGACGACCCGCCCGGCACGCACCCCTCGGCGGCGGGGTTGCGCGTCGCCCCGGCGCGACACGCCTCGCCGGTGACGCCGAGTGCGAGTGCGTCCATCCGGGTCGTCCCGACGAACTCGGCGCCAGCCGCACGCAGTCGTTCGACGACGGTCGCGTCCGCCGCCGGCTCCCACCCCAGTGCGTCCGTCCCGGCGTCGTGCACGAGTCCCGCGACGGCGACGTTGTCCTTCGTCGCCACACGAACGTCCGAGAGCGACCCCCCACCGAGTCGTGGTGCGCGGGCGGCGGTCGCGAACGCGTCGAACGGGTCCGACCGCTCGGTCGGGGTGGCCGGCTCGAACGCGGGGGCGGTGTCGTCTCCCCCGAGGTCGGCGACGCGGTCGGCATCTCGCCGCGCTCGCTGTGCGGCGTCGGACGGCGAGTCACCCCTCATGGGCGGGCCTTCGACTACGTGAACAAAGGCGTTCTGGCGGCTGCGTCGCCCGCACCGCAGATTGTGAAGATCAGCGGCGAGACTCCACGCCGAGCAGGTCGCGCGCCTCCGCGGGCGAGGCCACCGGCCGACCGAGTTCCTCGGCGATCCGGACGGTGCGCTCGACGAGCGCCTCGTTGGTGGCGAGTTCCCCCTTCCGCAGGTAGCTGTTGTCCTCCAAGCCGACCCGGACGTGCCCACCGAGGAGCAGCGACTGAGTCGTCAACGGGAGTTGGTGGGGGCCGAAGCCGATCACGTTGAACTCCGCTCGCTCTGGGAGTTGGTCGACCATCCGCTGGAGGTTCGCGGGCGACGGCGGCGCGAGCGTCCCCGGCCCGAAGATGAGGTTCAGGTACGGCGGGTCCGCCAGATCGTCGAGGATGCGGAACGACTCGTTCAGGTGGCCGTTGTTGAACACCTCCAACTCCGGCTTGATCCCCCGCTCGCGCATCTCGGCGTGGAGGCCGTCGATGGTGTCGCGGGTGTTCTCGCTCGTCAGCCGCCGCCCGCGGTTCATCGGTCCCATGTCGAGGCTCGCCATCTCCGGCGCCGGGTCGGTGCGCAACGGCTCCGCCCGGAGCGCGTCCGGCGCGGCGGTGCCGCCGGTCGAGTGCTGGACGATCACGTCGTCGGTCGCGTCGCGGACGGCGTCGGTCACCGCCTGGAACCGCTCGGTCGAGAACGCCCGCTCCCCGTTGTCGCGCCGGGCATGGAGGTGGACGACCGCCGCCCCCGCCGCCTCGACCGCGGCGGCCGCTGCGGCGATCTCATCGGGCGTCTCGGGGAGGTCCGGGTGCGCCTCCTTCCCCTGGATGCCGCCCGTGAGCGCCGCGGTGACGACGACCGGCTTCCCGTCGAGGTACTCATCGTACGTCATTCGTCCCAGTCCAGCCCCGCCTCGGCGCGGTACACCTCGCAGTCCGCTTCGGGGTCGAGTCCGTACCGCTCGGTGCAGATGTCGGCGTGGACCGGTTGGACGAACTCCTCGGTCACCGTGCAGAACGCGCGGGCGGTGTCGAACTGCCGTTCACCGTCGGAGTCGCGGTAGTCGAGATGTGGACAGGCCATACCGGTCCCACACCGGGCGAGCGCTTCAATGCGTGTATCGGTGACACGTGTGTCACCAGCGCCACTCGGTCGTCGCCAGCGACGACGGGGTCACGCCAAGACGACGCCCTCGAACCCGCCCGTGAGGACGACCTCCTCGGTGTCGCGTCGGAAACAGACGATATCCGCGTCCAGATCGGCGCGGTCACCGCGGGGCGTCACCTCCTCGATGGTCACCTCACAGGTGATCGGCTGACCAGTGTAGACGGGCCGGACGAACTCGTACGTCATCTCGCGCGCGAGTACGTCGAGGTCGCCGCCGATCTTCGTCGGGAGCGTCGCCGTGAGCAGGCCGTGGACGAGCAGCCGTCCGTCCTCGTCTGGCTGTTCGTGATGCTCGCCGCGATCGCCGGACACGTCGGCGAACGCCCGTACGTCGTCGACGGTGAAGGTGCGTTCGTGGCGGAGGACGGTGCCCGGGTCCGGGAGGTCGTCGGGGTGCATACGCGGCGTGTCAGGCCGACGGCGCTTGGTCCTGTCGCCGGCGTCCTCGCCGGCGTCCGCGTCGGCGTCGGCGATCACCCGACGAGCCGCGAGCGTGCCGCGGCGAACGCCGTGAACACCGCGTAACTGGCCAGCACGTAGAACGCGATCCAGCCCGCGATCGTCGAGGCGTTCCCGCCGGAGACGTTGAACGCAGCCAACGCCCCTCCCTGGATCAACGACAGCGCCGCGCGCTCGGGCGAGAGGAGCCTCGTCCCGTCTGCGCTGCGCCGTGTCACGTCACCGTCTTCACGTCGCCCTGCCCGGCGCGCCGCACGACCGCCCGCACGGGGTCGCGGACGCCGGCGAGGTTGTCCGTGTCGCCGTCGAGTACGAGCAGGCGGGCGTCGCGCCCCTCCTCGATGACGCCACAGTTCAGCCCCGCCACCTCGGCGCCGTTGACCGTCGCCATCCGGAGCACCTCCACGGCGCTCGCGTCCGTCAGCTTCGCGGTAAACTCCATCTCGCGGAACATCGACGGGCTGTCGAGCATCACGTTGTCCGTGCCGAGCGCCACCGTGGTCCGGTCGAGCAACTCGCGGAGGGGCGGGACGCCGACGCCGGTGACGAGGTTCGACCGCGGGCAGACGACGACGGGCCAGCCCTCGGCCTCTAAGCGGTCCAGTTGGTGCTGCTCGGGGTGGACCATGTGGACGATGTGGTCTGGGTCCAGATCCATCGCCGCGTCGACGTCGTGGTGGTCGCGCTCGCCGGCGTGGATGCCGAACAGTTTGCCGGCCTCGCGCGTGGCCGCACGCTCGGCGTCGAAGTCGGCGTCGCGCGCGCCGCTGGCACCGAACCCCGCGGCGAACGGGTGTTCCATCGCCTCGACCGTCTCACGCCCGAGGACGACCGACTCGATCGGGAGGTCCTCGACCGCCGCCGCGATGGCGTCGACGCCGGCCACGCCGCCCTCGCGGAACTCCACGTGCGCGGTCGTCCCGGTCGCGTGCATGTAGCGAAGCGATCGGCGCATCGCGGCGACAAGTTCCTCGTCGGGCGTGTTCCGAAGGATCCGGTGTTTCAGGCCGTCCGGCGGAGCGACGAGCGCGTCGAGGTCGAGACCACGACCCGCCTCCTTCGCGACGGAGTCGCCGATGTGGGTGTGAGCGTTCACGAACGCCGGGCAGACGATGTCGTCGCTGTCGACGCTCGCCTCCTCGACGGCGACGATAGTGCCGTCCTCGACGACGACGCGGCCCTCGACCGCCTCGAAGTCGCGGCCGACGAGCACCGTCCCCTCGTACGTCTCCGCCTCGCTCATTCGACTGTCCCCGCACCCGCCCCGGCGTCGAACTCGTCGAGGCTGGCGTTCACCCGGCGGCGCACGTCGGAGACGAGCGTCCCGTCCAGGTCGAGACCGAGCACGTCGACGGCGGCTTTGCCGACGCGCTCGGTCGCGTCCGCGACGGTGTACACGCCCATGCGCCACTGCTGTTTCTGGGCGGTGCGCAGGCCGTCGACGAGCGGCGAGTGGTCCCCGAGACGGCGGATGTCGCCGTTCACCAGCACCTCGGAGGTGGACTCCGTCATCGATGGCTCCCCGGGCACGTCGAGGACGACCTCTGCGGCGGGCACCTCGGCGCGGTCGGCGATGTCGGCCTCCAACGCTCGGATCGCCTCGTGGTCGGCCTCCCGGAGTGCGTCGGGGGTGTCGTCGTACTCCGCCCAGACGGCGCGCTTGTAGAGGTCGCGGCGGTCGTAGCGCTCGGCGAACTCCGCCGTGTCGGGCGTCATGCGCAGCGCCGTGATCAGGTCGTAGTCGTCCATCCGGCGCACCTGAGCGGCGTCGAGGTCGGGCGTCGCGAGCAGGCGCTCGGTCGCCCGGCGGAGCATCGCCTTCGAGATGCGCGCGACCGGGTGGGCGTACACGGTGGGCGTCATCAGCGCGCGCGCCATCAGCAGCGACTCGGCGGTCTGGACGTTCCCCTCGTCGAGCACGAGGTCGCCGTCGGCGAACGTCAACTCCCGAATGAGTCGCTCGTGGTCGATGGTGCCGTAGGGGACGCCGGTGTGGTGGGCGTCGCGAACGAGGTAGTCCATGCGGTCGACGTCCAACTCTCCGGAGACCAGTTGGCCGTACTTCCCCTCGCCGGCGATGAGCCCCGCCACCCGCTCGGGGTCGAGGTCGTGGGTCTCCAGCACGTCGCCGACCTCCGTCTCGACGAGCAGGTCGTGCACGTCGTCGTGGTAGAGGCCGGTGTGGCGGTGGATCAACTCCTCGACGTTGTGGCTGAACGGCGCGTGTCCGATGTCGTGGAGGAGGGCCGCCGCACGGACGCGCTCGGCCTCGACACCCTCGATGCCGATGGAGTCGAGCGCGCGGTCGGCGAGGTGGTACACGCCGAGCGAGTGCTCGAAGCGGGTGTGGTTCGCGGAGGGGTACACCAGTTTCACCGTGCCGAGTTGGGCGATCCGACGCAATCGCTGGACCGGCCCCGTGTCGAGGAGGTCCGCCGCGACGCCGTCCACGGAGATGTGGTCGTGGACGGAGTCTTTGATCGTCGTCATTGGCCCGGGATTCGCCGTCACCCGGTATAAACTGTGGGCGACACGACCGCTGGCGAGACGTGGGTGATCGTTCGTCGTGTTTCCTGCGCCGAAGGTGGCCCGAAAGGATATGCGCCTCCCAGGCCACTCGCCTCCCATGAGAGCAGGCACACAGCGGTCCCTCTGGCTCGCCGCCGGACTCGCCCTCCTCGTCGCGCTCGCCGGCTGTACCGGTGGGGGAGCGCCGTACGACGGTGCCCCCTCGGCAGAGGAGGTCGAGCAGGGCCACGAGGAGGCGCTGCGCGACGCGGGGAGTTTCACGTACAACCAGACGGTCACGGTGAACGCGAGTTTCGTCCAGGTGACCAGCAACACGTCCGCGGCGGTCGAGTTGGACCCCGACACGTACCTGTACCGTAGCCAGACGGGCGACTCCACCGTCGAGGTGTACGCGCCGGCCGACGGCCAGCCGTACGTCCGCTCGCAGTCGGGGAGCACGATCCGCTACGACCGCGCGGAGAACGACTCGGTCCCGAACGCGAGTCGGTTCGCGTCGCCCCCGCTCGACGACCTCGCGTCGGACTTCGACTTCGCCGCGAACGGCACCGCCCAGGTCGACGGCGAACAGACGTACGTGTACGAGGCGAACCTCTCGACGCTGAACGAGTCGGCGGTCGGCCCCATCGGCGAGGCGCTCGCGGACGCCGACGCGACCGACGCGACGGTCGCCGTCTACGTCCGCTCGGACGGCCTCGTGAAACGGGTCGCGTACGACTTCGTCGTGGAGGGGTTCGGCGAGCCGGCGCGCTTCTCGCTGACGCTGACCTACGAGGACGTCGGGTCGACGACGGTAGCGGAGCCGTCGTGGCTGGAAGAGGCGCAGTCGGCGACGAACTGACCGCGGCGCTGTTTTGCGGATTCAGTCTCTGATCGCACCCGCCCGCACACCGAGCACGTCCTCGGCGGCGGCGGCGACGGCGTCCGTCTCGCCGGCGGGCGCGTACACACCCATCCGCCAGCCGGCGCGTTGGGCGGCGCGCAGTCCCGCGACCAACTCGGAGGCGTCCTCCAGCCGTTGCGGGACGCCGTCGACGACGACGCGACTGCCCGCCTCGGTGAACGTCGGGCGACCGGGCACGTCGACGATAACCTCGCGCTCGTCGACGCCGGCGATGTCGGCGATCTCACTCGCGGCGGCGCGCTCGTCGGCGTAGTCGAACTCGACGACGTTCGCGGGCGTCGCCGACAGGTCGGTCCAGATCGCTCGCTTGTAGAGGTCGCGGTACTCGATGCGCTCGCCCAACTCGGGGACGTGCTCGCGCAGGGCGACCAGCAGGTCGTGGTCGGCCATCCGCCGGAACGTCTCCACGTCGACGCCGGCGTCGGACTCCAGCAGACGCTCGGAGGCTCGCTCCAGCATCGCGCCCGCGACGCGAGAGACGTGGTGGCGATAGACGGTCGCGTCCATCAGGGCACGCGCGAGGAGGAGCGACTCGGCGGTCTGGACGTTCCCCTCGGCGAGCACGAGCGCGCCGTCGCGGTACTGAAGCTCTCTGACGAGGCGTTCGTGGTCGATGGTGCCGTAGGGGACGCCCGTGTGGTGGGCGTCGCGCACGAGGTAGTCCATGCGGTCGACGTCCAGTTCGCCGGAGACGAGTTGGCCCAGTTCACCCTCGCCGCGGACGATGGCGGCGACGCGGTCGACGGAGAGGTCGTGGTCGCGGAGCACGTCGCCGGCGTCTGTCGTGCCGAGGAGGTCACCGATCTCGTCGTGGTCGACGCCGGTTCGTCGGGCGATCACCTCCTCGGTCTGGTGACCGTACGGGCCGTGACCGACGTCGTGGAGGAGGGCGGCCGCACGGAGGTGGCGTGCGCGGTCGCCGTCGACGCCGAGGTACTCCAACGCGCGGGAGGCGAGGTGGTACACGCCCAGCGAGTGCTCGAAGCGCGTGTGGGAGGCGGAGGGGTAGACCAGACGGACGGTGGAGAGCTGCTTGATGTGGCGCAGGCGTTGGAGGGTGCGCGTGTCGAGGAGGTCCTGCGCGACGGGGTCGAGGGTGATGTAGTCGTGGACGCTGTCCTTGATCGCCTTCATGATAGGGTACTGGCGAGAGTGTGGGGTGTAGTGCTGTCGGTGTGTCGGTGTCCCCGCGTCGCCGGGGTGACCCACCCCTCAGATCGGGACGCCGGCCTCTTCGTAGTCCGTCCCGAGGATCACCATCGTCTGCGAGCGGTCGAACCCGTCCATCGTCGCGATCTGACCGAACATCAACTCCCGGAGGTCGTCGGTCGACTCCGCGAACACCCGCATCATCACGTCGTACTCCCCGGTCGTGAGATGGACCTCTCGGACCCCCTCGACCTCGCGGAGCGTCTCCAGCGCCTCCTCCTCGTGGCCCTGCTGGACGCGCAGGCCGACGAACGCCGAGACGCCGTAGCCGAGCGCCTTCGGGTCGACCTCCGCGCGGTACCCCTTCAGGACGCCCGCCTCCTCCAGCCGCGAGACGCGCTCGTGGACGGTCGCGCTCGACATGTCGATCTGTCGGGCCACCTCGCTGAACGGCGTCCGCGCGTCCGCCTGGAGGATCCGGAGGATGGCGCGGTCCGTGTCGTCGAGTTCCATGGACGATGCTGCCGCCTCACGACCTTGGCAGTTCGGGTTCCCGCGAGTCGACCCCCTCGCCCTTACGTCCGTTCGACCTCGCGCACCGCCTGTGCCGCGGCCAGCGCCTCCTCGTGGAGCGGGCCGTTCGAGGCGACGAGGCCGGTCGAGTCGTGGCGCCACGGGTCGCCGTCGAGGTCGGTGACGGTGCCGCCGGCGGTGCGGACCATGTGGACGCCGGCGACGGTGTCCCACGGGTTGCAGTCGACGTTGGTGATCGTCGCGTCGAGGGCGCCCTCTGCGACCATCGCGAGCGTCACCTGCGCGGAGCCGAACCGCCGGAGGTCGGCGAACCGCTCGACGATTTCGGTGCAGGCGGTCGCGTACTCGTCGCGGGAGTCGAAGTCCCACCACACGGTCGGGGTGACGGCGGCGGTCTCCGGGTCGTCGCGCTCGCTGACACCCACCGGGTCGCCGTTGCGCCACACGGCGTCGCCGTCGGTGGTGTACACGTCGTCCATCGCGGGTAACGCGATGGCGGCGGCGACCGGGTCGCCGTCGACGACCGCGGCGACGGCGGTGGCGAACGCCCGGATGTCGCGCACGTAGTTGTTCGTCCCGTCGATGGGGTCGATCACCCACGCCGCGCCCTCGTCTGGGACTGTCTTCAGTTCGTCCTCCTCCTCGCCCACCACGGCGTCGTCGGGGAAGGTCGCGCGGATCCGTTCGATCACCCGCCGCTGGCTCTCGCGGTCGGCCTCGGTCACCACGTCCGTCTTCCCGCCCTTGCGCTCCACGTCGATCCCACGACGGAAGTGCTCCCCCGCGACCGAGGCTCCCGCTCGGGCGGCTGCCTCCGCGACCGACACCCGGTCGGTGCCGGCGTCGTGTCCCTGCGTCGTCATGCGCACCCCTTGTCGAACCCTCCCGGAATAGCCGTCGGTTGGCCGCGGCGACGACCGGAGCAGGGCGAGCAGAGACCGGATCGGTGCCACCGACGCCGTAGCACGGGAGTTTTGGTCCCGTGGCGGCAACGACGACGGTATGGACGACGAGCGCGAGGAGTCGGACGGAGTCGACCGGTCCGAGAGCCGTCAGCCACCGGTCGCGGACGACCCCGACCTCCCGGCTGACGTGGAGGTGGCGCTCGTGCAACTCGTCGAGTCCGCCCGGGTCGCCGTCCGCGAGGGGCGGACCGACGAGGCGCTCGCCGCCGTCGGCACCGCCGAGACGGTCGCCGCCAACAAACTCCCCGAGGGGGACCGCCGCGAGCGCCTCCTCCACGGCTGTGGACGCGTCGCAGATCTCGCCGACGCCGACCCGGCTGTCGCGAGCGAGTACCTCGACGCGATGCGTCGCCGCCTCCCGTAGCCAGTCGACTATTTACTCTGTTTCGACTCAGAGGGAACTTATGCCGGATGCGGTGCATTGTATCGGTAATGCGCCCGAGTGAGGCGGTCCGACAGATCGAATACGTCATCGACGCGAACACGACCGACGGCGGTCGCCGCTGTGCGGCCGGCTACCGCCCGGCGTTCGAACGCGTCCACGCCGCCGGCACCGGTGCCGACGTGGCCGACCTCGCGGCGACCCTCGGCGCCGACGTGCGGGAGGGCGGTCGCCCGAACCCCGCCGAGGCGGGCCGGGTGGCCGACGAACTGCTCGGCGTCGCCACCGACGGCGGCGAGTAGCCGCACCGCTCCACTTCTCGGTCGACGCCACCCGCCAGCGGTGCCGCCGGCGGGGGTGACGACGGTTCGGCGGCGCCCGCGAGGTGGCGCCGCCGCTCGGTGGGGAGTGGTGCAGTGAGTTGTGCGAGGGAAGAGCGCTCCGAGAGCGTCTTCCGCATCTCGGGGGTGGACCCCGGCGATGCGAGGGAAGGGATTTGAACCCTTGGACCTCTACAGGAGCGGATCTTGAGTCCGCCGCCGTTTCCAGGCTTGGCTACCCTCGCACGCAGTCGATGCCACGCCGCCACCGTGGGTTAATCCTCCGATTTCCGAGCGACTCCGACGGGGCCAGGGCACACCTTTTTCAGGTTGGGTTTGGTTTCGTCGCCGTGGAATCGCAGTCAGATCGGCAGATAATCCGTCGACGCCTCGACGGGAACAGGGTGGAGTGGGTCCACCAGATCCCCGAGGTCGTCGCGGAGTTGGAGGGGATATCGACCGACGAGTTACAACCGCTGTGGGAGGTGACGGGTGACGTCCTCGACGACCTGTTCACCGAGCCCCCAGCCCCGTCGGCGCAGGTCGAAGTCACGTTCAGCTACGAGGGCTACCGCATCACCGTCGGCCAAGACGGGAGCGCGACGTTCGTCCGACCGGACTGACCCGGCGGGCGACGTCGAGGCAATCCAGCCGTCACCTGCGCGGTGCGTTTCCGGCCTGTCGCAGCGACATGTACAGCACGACACCGAAGGAACTCATCAACAGGCCGAACTCCAGGCCGTCGGGCGTGCCACTGTCGCTCACGAGGAACAGTGCGAAGCTCAGCCCCGCCGCTGCGAGTGCGAGCAGGTACAATACCGCCGGGCGCGCGCCGGGGTCCGTCACCACGGCAACGGCGCGCCGCAGATCCCGACGGGCGTGTTCCCCGGCGCGAACCAGCCGCTGCACCACCCGCCGCAGTAGAGACATCAACGGCAGTTCGGACGCGCTCGCCGGCATTAAACCCCGGCACCGGTTCGCTCCCGCCGGTCGCGAGCAGCGACGGAGTTACGCGTGTCGCTCGCGCACGTACTCGCATGGACGACCACACGCGCGACCCGAGCGTCGCGCCGCCGCTCGGCGACCCGACCGGGTGGCGCACCGCAGAGCGCGTCTGGGAACACGCGACCCTCCGTCGGGCGACCGAACACGGCGTCCGCCTGTTCAACGCCGGCGACTACCACGAGAGCCACGACTGCTTCGAGGACGAGTGGTACAACTACGGCGGCGGCTCCACCGAGAGCGCCTTCCTCCACGGGATGGTGCAGGTGGCCGCCGGCGCGTACAAACACTTCGACTTCGAGGACGACGGCGGGATGCGGAGTCTGTTCGAGACGGCGCTCCAGTACCTCCACGGCGTCCCGGCTGACTTCTACGGCGTCGACGTGGACGACGTGCGCGAGACGCTCCGCCTCGCGCTGGAGGATCCGGGCGTCCTCCACGGCTGGCAGATCGAACTCGACGGGCACCGCACCGAGGCGTACGACGCCGACTACGAGTACGCCGAGTCGCTGGAGCACTGACCGCGAGGGGCGCGATCCCCTCGATCCCCGGCACCCGCGCGCTTTTGCTCGCGCCGTCGAAGCCGAGGACATGGACGGCTTCGACCTCCTCCGCGAACTCACCGAGTCACACGGCCCCGTCGGTCACGAACGCGAACCCGGCGACATCGTCACCCGAGAACTGGAGTCGAGCGTCGACCGCGTCCGCGTCGACTCGATGGGGAACGTGATCGGCACCGTCGACGGCGGTCCCGACGCCCCCGAACTGCTGATCGCCGCGCACATGGACGAGATTGGCTTCGTCGTCCGCCACGTCGACGACGAGGGGTTCGTCCGCGTGCGCTCACTCGGCGGGTGGAACGCCGAGATCCTCCGCTCGATGCGCGTTCGCGTCCACGCTGCCGGCGGCGACGACCCGCTCGACGGCGTCATCGGGGCGGTCCCCGCGCACGTCCGCGACACCGACGGCCCGCAGGACGTGACCGACGTGGTGATCGACCTCGGCCTCCCGGCCGCCGACGTCCACGACCGCGTCGCCGTCGGCGACGTCGTCACCACCCGCGCCCCGACCGAGCGGATCGGCGACTGCGTCGCCGGGAAGGCGCTCGACGACCGCGCCGGCGTCTGGGCGACGCTCCGGGCGGCCGAGCACGCCGACCCCGACGCGACGGTCCACTTCGTCGCGACGACCCAGGAGGAGGTGGGGCTCCGGGGTGCCGAAGGGGTCGCCGTCGACGTTGACCCTGACCTCGCGCTCGCGGTCGACGGGACGCTCGAACGGTCGACGCCCGGGGTGGCGCTCGAGGACCGCGTGACGACGCTTGGCGACGGTGTCGGGGTCAAACACCTCGACGCGACGGTCGTCCCGACGCCGTCAGTCGTCCGCCGCTTGGAGGCGCTCGCGGACGAGCGCGGAATCCCGTTCCAGCGCGAGGTCGCCGAGCACATCGGCACGGACACCGGCGCGCTCCAGAACACCGGCGGGTCGACGCCGGTCGGTGCGGTGTCGGTGCCGGTGCGCTACCACCACTCGACGGTCGAGACGGCCCACGTCGACGACCTCGCGGCGACGGTCGACCTCCTCGTCGCCGCCGCCGAGGCCGGGGCGGACGGCCTGCGCTGACGCCAGCGGACGGCCTGCGCTGACGCCGGCGAAGGCGGCCCGCATAGGTCCGACACTCGCGGCGTGGGAATGCCCGACACGGTGAACCCCGCGGCGAGTCGATACACGGTGATCGACCGTGTCCAGCGACCCCGACCGGCAACTGACCGCGGTGCTCGTCGTGGTCGTCGCACTCGCGGCGGCCTCCGTCGCGACGCTCGGCTACGTTGCTGCGACCGACGGCGACGACGGCGCCGAGCCGATGCGCGAGGTGGCCTGGAGCGTCGAGCGAGCGAACGACACCCACGTCCGGGTTGTCCACAGCGGCGGCCCCGTGGTCCCATCCGCCGACCTCCGGGTCACCGTCGACGGCATCGAACGCCGGCCCGCGTGGTCGGCCACGACGCTCGCCGAGGGTGACGCCGGGACCGTGCGCGCCGATCCGGGTTCGCGCGTGACCCTCCTGTGGGACCGCTCGCGCGTCGACACCGTCGTCTTGGCCCGCTGGACACTCGCCGCGAGCGACGCTGAGTGACACCAGATTTCCAATGCTAGGCAATGTCTGCCAAAGATTATGCTCGGCGCCCGCGAACGTCGACTATGACAACGACGGCGTACTTCCTGAGCACCGTCGTCACGGGAGTGGTGCTCCTCGTCGTAATCGCCTACGGGGCACGTGCGTTCCCGTGGCACCGACTCGCCACGAGAGCGGCGGCGTCAGCGGGCGGGGGCACCGCCGCGGCCGCCTCACTCCCAGGGGAGACGGCGGCGCCGTCGCGGACGCCCGTGGCGCTCGGCGCAGTCGTCGTGGTCGCACTGTCGGGCGGCATCGGCGCCGCGTTGGCTCCGGGGACGCCCGTCTTGGGCGGGTTCGTGGGGCTGTTCGGTGGCCTCCTCGCGCTCTACGTCACGTGGGGCACGTACCACGTCTGCCGGTCGCGCGGCATGAACTACGCGCAGGCCGTCGGTGTCGGCGTCTGGATCCTCGCGATGGTGTTCCTCGTCGCCGTCGTCGCCAAACTCCTCGTCGGGTGAGCACCGATGTCGGGTGACCCGGCGACGCGGACGGACGCGACGAGCGACCCCCCGACACGACCGGACGCCAGTGCGAGCGTCGACCTCCCGTACCTCCCGGTGGTTCGGCGGCAGTCACTGCGACGCTGGACACTCGTCCTCGCGGTCGAGGCGGTACTCCTGCTCGCGTACTTCGGCCTCACGGACGCCACGGTGCTCAGCCTCGGCTACGTCGTCGCGCCGTTCGTCTGGATCAACGCCGCCTGGTGGGCGGTCGCGCGCACCGACGCGCCCGCCGCACCGCGTCGGCGTCGGGTCGGCGTCGCCGTCCTCGCCGTCGGCTACTTCCTGCTGTTGCTCGTCGTCACGGGGTTGCTAGGCGGCGGCTCGGGGGGGCCGGTCGTCTGGCTCGAACTCGGCGGCGGGTCGCCGGGGTGGGGGCCGGTCGTGCGCTACGGCGGCGCGCTGTTCTCGTTCACCCTCGTCCCGTTCCGGGTTATCGGCTACCTCGCGTTGGCGTACCTCCTGTACGCTGCGTCGCTGCGGGCGACGACCGCCGCGCTCTCCGGTGTCGTGGGGCTGGCCTCCTGCGTGAGCTGTGGCTTCTCGGTCGTGCTCTCGCTGGTCGCGGGCGTCACGGGAGGGTCGACGGCGGCGCTCGGCGCGGTGTACGCGGCCTCGGTCGAGGTGTCGACCGCGGCGTTCCTCCTCGCGGTCGCTCTGCTGGCGCTCGGGCCAACAGTCGGGGAGACGCTGGTGTCGCGGTTCCGGTGACGCGGTTCCGGTGACGCTGTGCCTGCGGGGACGGGTACTCAGAGGATCGAGTACGCCGCCGCCGCAGTGAGCGCGAGGGCACCGAGCAGGCCCGCGAACACGACGAGCGTGACCGCCCGTGGCTCGAACTTGAGGTGCTGGTAGTAGCCGACGACGAACAGCGCCTTCACCGCCGACAGCACCATGATCACCACGAACGCCGTCCAGTACGCCTCCTCGAGGAAGCCCGCCTGTTCGATGAGCACCTGTACCGTCGCGAGGACGAACAGGACCACGTAGATTACCGTGTACAGTTTGGTGGATGTCATTGTGGGTGCCTCACAGGATGTAGAACAGCGGGAACAGGAACAGCCAGACGACGTCGACGAAGTGCCAGTACAGGCCGAAGTACTCGATCGGCTTGTCGTCGCCTAGGTACGCCCCGCGGTACGCTCGGCCGATCATGTACAGCGTGATGAGCAGGCCGACCGCGACGTGGGCGCCGTGGAGCCCCGTCGTCAGGTAGAACGTCGACGACGCAATGTTCGTCGAGAGGTCCCACCCGTTCGGGAACGCCGCCTCGTGGACGTGGAACAGGTGCTGCCACTCCAGCGCCTTGTTGATCAGGAACGCCACGCCGAGGCCGAACGTCGCGACGAGGCTGGCGATCATGAGCCGCGGCTTCTCCTTGCGCGCGGCGACCATCGCGATGACGACGCTGAAACTGCTCGTGAGGAGCAGGTACGTGTTGATCAACCCCGGGAGCGGAACGTGCGCCGCCGGGATGAGGTCGTGCCACGCCTCCCAGCCGTAGGCCACACGGACGAACGCGTACGCGCCGATGAACGCGCCGAACAGCACCACGTCGCTCGCGAGGAACACCCACATCCCGAGTTTGGTGTTCTCCACCTCGCCGAACGGCCACTGGGCGGCCCACTCGACGACGGGTCCGTCGAACGGCTCCATCGTCATCGCGACGAGCGCGCCGAGCGTGACGACGCCGCCCGACACGAGCAGGCCGAGGTAGACGTTCCCGGCCATCCCGTCGACGAACGACCCCTGCTGGATGCCAGAGGCCCCCAACAGCGTGAGGAACGCGCCCGCGGCGACGACGACGGGCCAGACGCTCGCGTGGCTCTCGTGGTGGTCGTGGCCCGTCTCGACCGCCGTCGCGGGTGGCGTCACCCCCTCGCGACGGACGACCGTCCCGCCGTCGGCGGCGGCGGCACCCACGGGGGCGCCCGACTCGTCGTGCGCGGCGCGCACCGTCTCTTCGTCGAGGAACCGCAACTCGCCGTCCGTGTAGTCGGGGTACCCCTCGTAGTTCTCTAACGGCGGCGGCGAGGGCACGGCCCACTCGGCGGTGCTGGCGTACTCCCACGGGGAGTCGGGTGCCTCCTCGCCGGCCCACGCGCTCCGGTACAGGTTGTAGAACATGACGAGGAACGACGAGCCGAGGAGGAACCCCCCGACCGTCGCCAGTTGGTGCCACGGCTCCAGCGACACCTGGTAGGCGAACACGCGACGGGGCGTCTCCCAGGCGACGAACATCGGGAAGTAGAGCAGGTTGAACCCGACGAAGTACATCGCGAAGTGGACCTTCCCGAGGAACTCGTCGTACATCCGCCCGGTGAACTTCGGGAACCAGTAGTAGATGCCGCCGATCAGGGCGGTGACGCCGCCGACCATCACGTAGTGGAAGTGGGCGACGACCCAGTAGGTGCCGCGGAACTCGTAGTCGAGGACGACCGCGCCGAGGAACACGCCGGTGATACCCCCGAGGATGAACAGCACGAGCGCGCCGAAGTTGAACAGGAACGGCGTCGAGAAGCGGATGTCCCCCTTCTTCAGCGTGTAGATGAGCGCGAACACCATCAGGTCGAACGGCAACGAGATACCGATGGTCGTCGCCATGAACAGCGTCTTGACGTTGAGCGAGATGCTCGTCAGGAACATGTGGTGCATCCAGACGAAGAAGCTCTGGACCGCCACGAGGATCATAGCCGCGATGAACCACTTGCGCCCCACGATCCGGCGCCCGGTGAACGTCTGGAACACCTCGGCCATCACCCCGAGCGCGGGGAAGAACACGATGTACACCTCCGGGTGTCCGAAGAACCAGAACAGGTGCGTCCACAGGATGGCCCCGCCGGGACTGCTCTGGGCGAAGTAGGTGGTCCCGAGGATACGGTCCGACGAGAGCACCAACAGCGCCGCCAACAGCGCGGCGAACGCGAACAGCATCATCCAGACGGTGAGGAGGATAGTCCAGGTGAACAGCGGCATCCGCCACAGCGACATCCCCTTCGCCCGCATCCGATGGATGGTGGTGATGAAGTTCACTCCGCCGACGGTCACCGAGGCCGTGAACAGGATCAGTGCGAACACCGTCGTCGTCGCGCCGACCGACGGGAGGAACGTCGGCACGTTCAGCGGTGCGTACATCGTCCACCCGCCGGAGAACGACGACCCCTGGAAGAACGACACGCCGAACAGCAGCCCAGAGAACAGGTACAGCCAGTAGCTCAGGGCGTTCAGTCTCGGAAACGCCAGATCCTTCGCTCCGATCTGGAGCGGGACGACGTAGTTCGCGAGTCCGATCGCCAGCGGCGAGAGGAACCAGAACACCATCAACAGCCCGTGGGCGGAGACGGCCTGGTTGTACGCAGCAGGGCCGAGGATTCCCTCTCCCGGCGCGCGCGATGCCCACAGTTGCGTGCGAAGCAACAGCGCGAGTACGCCGCCGAACACCAGGAAGAACAGCGACGTCCCGATGTACAACAGCCCGACGTCCTTGTGGTTGGTCGTGACGAGGTACCGCTTGAGCGTCGTCGCGTCCGGGAGGTCCGGCGTCGCGAGTCGGCTCGCGCCGTCGGCGCTCACGCGCCCACCCCCGTGGCTGCGACGAGTCTCCCGGGCGCCAGCGAGACGCTCGCGTTCGAGGCGTTCCCGGTCGTCCCGTCGTCACTCGCCGCCGTGTTCGCGTACCACTCGTCGAACGCCGCCGGCTCCATGATAATCACCTCGCCGTCCATGAACGAGTGGCCGGAGCCGCACAGTTCGTAACAGTGGGCGGTGTACGTGCCCGGTTCCTCGGCGACGAACCAGGTGTCCGTCGTCTGCCCCGGGATGGCGTCGGACTTCACTCGCAACTCTGGGATGCCGTAGTTGTGAAACACGTCGCGTGATGTGACGGTGAGGTGGACGTCGGTGTCTGCGGGCGCGCGCAGCACGTTCGTCTGGTGGCCGTTCGGGTAGACGTATGTCCACGAAAACTGCCCCCCGATCACCTCCACCTCCAGCGCCTCGGGGTCGGCCGCGCTCTGCCCCGGGTCCTCGACGTAGAGGAGGGTGAGGTACGTCCAGGAGATGAGCGAGACGACGATGATGGCGCTCATCCCGAAGGAGACGAACAGTTTCCCCCCGCCTTCGCTCCCCCGCGGGAGTTCGCCGAGCACCGGCCGCGACACGTCGCCGTCGTCGTGGTCGGCGCCGCGTCGGTACTGGTACGCCTTCAGTCCCATGTACCCGACGACGACGATGCCGACTAGCGTCCCGAGCAAGAGGAACACCTCGAAGATGCTGTCGAACACCTGTACCCGGGTTCCGCGGGGCACGAGGCCACCCCCGCTGGTGTGCAGCGGAACCGCGTGGCCAAGGGCCGTGTCATGCGGTACCATGTGACGTTCGGTTTGCGGCAATACTTGTTAGCGGTATCGACCATCTCAGGCCCGTGGGAGCGACGGCACACCCGACTGGATCGGGGCGACTGGCCCGGGGCGGTCGTCTACGCAGGGTTCACACTTTGTGTTGGGGAATCCCCACCGTCCGGTCGAGGACGCCGGCGAGAACGACGCCGTACAGCCAGTGGGCGACCAGCGAGACGACGAGGTACGCGAGCACGGTCAGCGTCCCGCCCTCGGGCCAGAAGGCGGGGACGAACCCGGTCCAGAAGATGGTCGCGAACGTGGCGCCCCGTAGCGCACGCGGGGACGCCGGCGGCAGGTACGCGCCGACGACGAGGAACACCATCGGGAGCAACACGGTGCCGCCGGCGACGAACAGCGCGAGGCCGATGGCGAGCGTCGGTTCGAAGCCGAGCAGTCCCGTGAGCGGGACGAACGCGACGATTGGGTCGGTGCTGAACAGGCCGAGTGCAGCCGGTACCCCCACCAGCAGCGGCAGCATCACGACCATCCCGATCAGCCCGCCGAGCATCGAGACGCCGAGCACTTTGATCGTGATCGGGATGGCGAGTTCGTCCGCCTGCTCGGTGACTGTCGTCTCTCTCATCGCCACCTCGCTCGGTTCGCTCATGATCGCCGATCAGTTCGTCGTGAGATTTGTTAAGAGCTAGCACGCCGCATAGTAAGTTGACAACTGACCGACCACGATCCGGCCGGAACCACGCCGCTCAAATGCATCCACGGCAGATCCGTGGTATGCAAATCCACCAGCTCGGTGAGGGTGTCCCCGAGGTGGCCGTCGTCGCCGGGATCCACGGAGACGAGCCGTGCGGCCCCCGTGCCGTCGAGCGGCTGCTCGCGGAGGACCCCGACGTGGAGCGGCCGGTGAAGCTCGTCGTCGCGAACGAGGAGGCGCTGGAGGCAGGCGTCCGCTACCTCGAAGAGGACCTCAACCGCGCGTTCCCCGGCGACGCGAACGGCGACACCCACGAGTCACAGCTCGCGTACCACCTCATGGCCGAGTTGGAGGGCTGTACGGTGCTGGCGCTCCACTCGACGCAGTCGACGGCGGAGCCGTTCGCGGTCGCCGAGACCGTCGACGAGATTGCGCGGGCTGTCGTCCCGCACCTCCCGGTGACGAAACTGCTGGAGACGGAGGGGCTCGCCGAGGGGCGCCTCATCCAGCATCCCCACACGGTCGAGGTCGAGTGTGGTCTCCAAGGGAGCGACGAGGCCGCCGAGAACGCCTATCGACTCGTCCGCGGCTTCCTCTCGGCGACGAGCGCGCTCCCGGTCGACGACGCGACCGTCCGCGCCGACGAGGAGGCGGTCCGTGCCGCCGACGGCGGCGCTCCCGAGGCGATCGAGGTGTTCGAACTCGTCGACCCCGTGCCGAAGCCGCGGGCCGACGAGTACGAGGTGTTCGTCGAGAACTTCGCGAAGGTCGAGGTCGGCGAACGCTTCGCCGCCGCCGACGGCGAGACGTTCACCGCCGACGAGTCGTTCTACCCGGTGTTGATGTCGCCGTACGGCTACGAGGACCTGTTCGGCTACGCCGCCGACCGGGTCGGCACCCTCGGCGACCGCCCGAACTGAGCGGACCCGCGGCGCGGTTACGCTTCGACGGCTTCGTCGAGTTCTTCCAGTTCCTCGATCGGGTCGAGGTCGTCGGCCATCAGTTTGCGGACGCCGACGCCGACCAGCACGAGGAACACGAGGCCGATCAGTGCGCCGACGGCGCGCCCCGCGCCCGACTCCGACGCCTCGTCGGTGTCGTCCGTCTCGATGTCGACGTCTGCGTCCTCCATCTCTGGCGGGTCGTCGCTGCTCCCACCGATGACCGAGGAGGGGCTGAAGTCGAGGCCGTCGTGCACGTGCAGTTCGAACAGCGTGAAGTCTGCCATACTTGGGATAACGCCGCGCGAAGTGTTATTCGTTTGGGTGGACCCCGTGGTAGCTCGGCGCGCAGATCGGGGGGCTGCGCCGGGATCCCCCACGGCGTCGGGCGGCGACGAGCGGTCGGCGGGGGACCGTCGACTTCTTCGGTGTCGACTCCAGCGACTCGGTATGGACACGGAGCGACGCGAGTTCCTCGACGACCTGCTCACCACCCCCTCTCCCTCTGGCTTCGAGACGGACGGCCAGCGCGTCTGGGCCGACTACGTCCGGTCGTTCGCCGACGAGGTGACGACCGACGCGTACGGCAACGCGGTCGCCGTCCACGAGGGGTCCGGCGACGGCCCGGAGATCGCATTCGCCGGGCACGCCGACGAGATCGGATTTATGGTCCGCCGGATCACCGACGACGGCTACCTGCGACTGACCCGCGTCGGCGGGTCCGACCGGACCGTCTCGAAGGGCCAACACGTCACCGTCCACACCGACGACGGTCCCGTGCAGGGCGTGATCGGACAGACCGCGATCCACCTGCGCAACCCGAGTGACGACGAGATCGAAGACGTGAGCGAACAGTTCGTCGACGTGGGTGCGAGCGACGAGGCCGAGGCGCGCACCCTCGTCGAGGTCGGCGACCCCGTGACGTTCTCCTCGACCGTCGAGGACCTCCACGGCACCCGCCTGTCGGCCCGCGGGATGGACAACCGAGTCGGCACGTGGGCCGCCGCCGAGGGGCTTCGACGCGCCGTCGAGGCGGACGTGGGCGCCACGGTGTACGCCGTCTCGACCGTCCAAGAGGAGGTCGGACTCAACGGAGCAGAGATGGTTGGCTTCGACCTCGACCCCGACGTGGCGGTCGCCGTCGACGTGACCCACGCGACCGACAACCCCGACGTGGACGACGACTCGAAGGGCCCCGTCGAGTTGGGCGCGGGGCCGGTCGTCGCCCGCGGGTCGGCGAACCACCCGACGGTCGTCGACCTCGCGCGCACCGCCGCCGAGGAGACGGGGATCGACTACCAACTCCAGGCCGCGGGGATCCGGACCGGCACGGACGCCGACGCGTTCTTCACTAGTCGCGGCGGGACGCCCGCGCTCAACGTCGGCATCCCGAACCGCTACATGCACACGCCCGTCGAGGTCGTCGACACCGCGGACCTGGTCGCGGTCGCGGACCTGTTCGGCGCGATGGCCGAGCGCGCGCCGGCGTTCGCGCCGTTCGCGGTCGACATCTGAGGCGCCCCTCTGGAGGCGACGCCGACTCTCAGAAGCGATCCCACTCGTAGAACCACCACGCGGCACCCAGCAACAACAGCCCCGCCCCCAGCGCCGAGGTGGCTGGTTCGGGGAACACGAACAGGAGGAAGCCGACGATCAAGAGGGTCGACGGTGCGAGTTCGTCCGACAGCGAGGACCACGAGAGTTCCATCACCCGACGTGTCGTCGCGAGACCACTTGTCGTTTGCCGCCGAATCGACGGCGCGGCCGGCGACGCTCAGCGCCGGTTGAGTTCGATCTCTTGGCCCTCGACGTCCTCGAAGGCGGCGACGAGGCCGCCGACGGTGACGTTGCCGCCGTCGGGGTCGGCGACGGTGAAGGAGGCGACCTGCTCGGAGGCGTCGTACTCGTAGTCGACGACGGCGCCCTCGACGCGGATCTCGTTGCCCGTCTCCACGTCGCGCCCGGTGATGACGGCGCCGAAGTCGCCGCCGACCTCGTGGATGTCCTTGACGGCGCGGCGGATGGACGCGTACGTCCGCGGGAACGGGCGCTTCTCGCCGTCGACGGCGATCGTGTCGGCCGTCGACCACAGCACGGTGCCGAAGAAGCCGGAGACGAGGAAGCCCAGCGCCGAGCGGTTGAAGATGACGCCGTAGCGGTCACGGTCGTCGCGGAGGGCGTCTTGGGTCGCGTACACGGAGTACTCGCCGTCGGCGACCGCCAGCACCGGCGTCGTGATGCCGCGGCGACTCCGGGCCTCGGTGGCGACGGCCTCGTAGTCGAACTCGGCGGGTGCGGGCGCCCGCGAGGCGGGCGTGACGAGCAACTCGACGGCGACGCCGTCGTCGATGCGCTGCTCCAGCGGTTCGCGGAAGCGACGCAGCAGGTCCGGCGTCAGCGAGACGGCCAACTCGTACTCGGCGGACTCGATGACCTCCTCCAGGTAGCGGAGGATCGTCGACCGCGACTTGACCAGCGACACCGCCTCCGTGTCACGCGTCGGCGCCGTGTAGCGCGCCTCCAACTCGTCGACCATCTCCGACAGCGACGAGCGGATGTCGCCGAACGCCTCGCCGGGGTCAACCGCGACGATCTTCATCGGGCGCGACTCGCGAAGCTCCACCAGTCCGCGGTCCGACAAGCTCCGCACCGTGTCGTACACACGGGGTTGCGGGATGTCCGTCTCGCTGGCGATCTCCGAGGCCGTCAACTCGCCGTGCTCCAGCACCGCGAGGTACGCGTCGATCTCGTACTCGCCGAGGTTGAAGCGCTCGCCGACCCGCTCCATCGTCGTCCTGAGGTCGTCGGTCATACGTCCACCGACCGTCTGCAGCACCATGTGTTTTACTGAAATGCGAGTAGTACCGGGTTCCGAAATCTCGTTGTGGCTCGCCCGCACTCGATCCGGTCGGGAGACGGTCCGCGCTACATGTACATCCGGTCGGGCGGCTGCTCCTCCTCGCCGTGCTCTTCGAGTCGCTCGGCGAGGTTCCGGTAGTACTCCCCGACCTCGTGGGCGAACGACTCCAACGGGCCAGTGTCGACGCCGAGGTCGTACACGCGGTCGACGGCCTCCACGAGACGAACGGCGGCCTCCACGTCGGGCGCCTGCGCGTGGACCGGCGTGACGTAAACGGCGACTGCCAGCGCCGACTCCATCGCGCGCGCCATCAAGGCGGCGTTCGTCCCGTCGAGGAAGCCGTTCGCCATGGGCGGGATCGGCGGTGCGGCCTGTGCGGTCGCGTCGTCCGTCGCCTCGGCCCCCGTTTCCGCCGTCGACTCGTCGGTCGGCTCCGTCGACTCTTCGTCGAGTGACTCCCCGTTGGTCGACGCTGCGGTCGCATCCGGCACGGCGGTGGTCGCCAACTCCTCGGCGTGTGCCGCGCGGTAGTCGTCGCTCGCGACGAAGAACGCCCGGTGTTCCTCCGGCCCGTGGGCGAACGGGACCCCCGAGAGGACGGCCACCTCCTCGACGCCGGCAGTCTCCGTCCACCCGAGGATGGCGCGCGAGAACGGCTCCGCGAGGGCGACGGGGACGAACAGCTCCCCGACGAGCACCGTGACGTCGAGGTCTGGCCGCGAGAACAGTCGGGTGGGGTACCGCGGGCGACCGTTCTCGAACGGCGTGATCGTCGGGAGACCGTCGGCGCGAATGTGGCCGGTCTGCTCCAACGAGAGGTGGTTCACGAGGTAGTCTGCCGCCGTCAACCCCGCGAGGCCGAACTGGGAGAACCCCGCGATCACGGTCCGCGACGGCGCTGTCTCGGTCGAGACGTGGAACGTGGCGGGCTCGTCGACGTGATTCATGTCACCCGATTCGACCTTCGGGGGGTTAGCAGTACCGGGGAACCGACCGCGACGGGTCGCCGGCTCGGACCGCGTGAGGGGAACGCTTTTTCGGGCCGACGCCGACGCCCGCGGTATGCAGACCGGGACCACCGTCACGAACGCCGCGGCGTCCGCGCCGGCCCAACTCGGGTCCGGAGCGTCGCAGGCCGGAGACAGCGTGATCGGTACGCTCACCCGGCTCTACAACGGGCTGTTGGAGGTTCCGGGGGTGAAGGTCGCCATCGTCCTGCTGTTCCTGGCGCTCGGGGCGGTCGTCGCGACGTACATCGTCCGACTCCTCGGCAGGCCGGTCGCGCGTCGCTTCGCCCGCGAGTCGGTCGCGCAGGTGGTGTTGCGCGGGTCGCGATTCGCCGTGGTGATCCTGTTCGGGTTCGTCGGGCTCAACGCCGCGGGCATCGAGTTGGGCAACATCGTCCTCTCGGTGGGTGTGTTCTCTGCGGTGGTCGGTATCATCCTCGCACCCATCGTCGGCTCGGTGATCAGCGGGCTGTTCGTCCTCGCAGACCAGCCGTTCGAGATCGGCGACATGGTGGAGTTGCCGGACGGCACCCGTGGGTTCGTCGAGGACATCACGCTCCGCTACACCAAGATCTTCACCGTCGACAACACGTTCGAGGTGATCCCGAACTCCTACGTGCGCGACCACCGGGTGACGAACCTCTCGGCGGAGGACGAGCGCACACGGCTCACGCTCCCGATCCTCGTCACCTACGAGTCGAACATCGGACGCGCCCGGTCGCTCATCGAACGGGCCGCCGCCTCCTGTGAGGCGGTGATCGAGGGCGGGCCGGACGTGCGCATCGGCGTGGCACGCTACCCCGCGAAGCCGACGTGCTACATCGACAGTTTCGGCGACCACGGCGTCCAGATCACGCTGCGCTACTGGGCGCGGAACCCGTACAAGCCGCTGACCGTCCGCTCGCAGGTGCAGACTGCCGTCTGGCGGATCCTCGAAGACGACCCGGACATCGACGTGGAGTTCGCGTACCCGCACAGCCACCTCGTGTTCGACGAGACGAGCGGGGTCGCGCAGGTCGCGATGCAGGAGGGCGCTCCGACTGGCGAGCGGGTGAACGCCAGAGAACCCGACGCGAGCGCCGTGGACACCCCCGCCGACTCCGACCGCTGATCCGGTCGCTGAGTCGTCCGGTGGGAGTGTGTCGTCGCCGGTGTTACTCCTGCAGTTCGAACGCGACCTCGACCTCCGCCTGGTACTCGCGCCCCTCGACGGACGCGACCTCGACGCCGAACTCCGTCACCTCGACCCAGTGGACGTTGTCCAGTGTCGCCTCGGCGCGGTCGATGGCGTCGTTCGTCGCGGCGTCGAAGCTCTCGGTGCTGCGGCCGATCAAGGTGATCTTCTTGAAGACCATATGACACACCTCACGATGAGCGGGCAAAAAGGTACGCTCGGCTGACACAGCGCCGACGCCGCGCGAACTCAGCGAGTTCCGCGCCGCCCGTCGAGTCGCTCGGTGACCGCGCCGACGACGTCGGTGAGGTGCGCGGTCCCCCACGTCGCGACGATCACCGCACCGACCAGGTCGAACACGAGGTCGAGGATGGTGTCCTCGAGACCGTACTGGGTGAGCACCCGCCCGCTGCCGAGCGTCGCCGCCGCACCGCCGATGGCGAACTCGATCACTTCCCAGAACACGCCGAAGGCGGCGACGAACACCAGGATGAACACGAACATGAACCGCGGCGGGAGGTACACCGCGTCGGTGTGCTCGTCGACCGCGCGGGCGACGGTGTAGCCGACCGCCGCCACCACCGACGACGACAGCGCGTGGGTGAGGTGGTCGTAGAACGGGATCGGACTCGTCTCGTTGTAGAAGCTCTCGACGAGTCCCGGCACGCCGACGACGCCGAACGCGTGGAGGAAGACGGCGGTGGAGATCCACAGTGTGAGGCCCGCGTCCATCGGGAGGTCGTACTCCCGCTCCAGCGCCGCCGGGAGGAACGTGACGCCAAGCGCGACGAGGCCGTTGACGACGACGCCGGTCGACCCCCGCTCGATGCCGATGCCGACGAACATGATCATGAGCACCTGCATCGCGCGCGTCGCCTGCCGCTGTCGCCGCGCCGAGATGCCCAGGACGTCGCGGACTTTCATGCCTCGGCCACCTCCACGTCGATCCGCGCGGCGCCGTCGGCGCGCCGGCGGAAGTAGTACTCGAACAGGAGTCCAGCGACGACACCCGCGAGCGTCGCGGCGACGAAGTCCCACATGAGCGCCGTCTCGACGACGTGCTCGGGACGCCCGTCGAGCAGGTAGCTCGTGCCCAACAGCGTGTCCGCGAAGTAGCGTCCCACCGCCCACACGCCCGCCGCGGCCATCGTCGTCAGCGTCACGAAGAACACCGCGAACGAGTGCGTCATCCGGACGGGTGTGAACACGTCCAACTCGACGGCGATGATGAGCGCCACCGTCGCCACCGCGAGGAACGTGGTCACCCTGCCTGTGAAGGTGACACCACCGACCGTCTCGCCGACGACGAGCGTCCGCCCGATCGCTGGCAACGACGCGAGTGCCAGCACCTCCCACGGGAGCATCGCCGTCGCGTCCCGGAACGCCACCGGCGGGACGAGGGCGATGGCGACCATCGCGACGACGAACGCCCCCCACACCTGCTCCCCGACGACCAGTTCGCGGACCGCCACGGCGACGGTGAACGCGAGCACCAGCCATCCGAGGGCGGCGTTCGTTCGCCGCTCCTCGACCACGGCCCGAAGCCCCGACTGCGTCATTAGCGGTTCAGTGGGCCGCCGTCGGGTAAAAGTGCCGGCCTCCGAAGACCTCCCGGTGCCGTTCGCGACGGGTCGTCAGGCGACGCCCGCGAGGTACGCGAGCAGGTACGCCGCCGCCGCGAGCGTGACGGCGGTGAGCCCGGTGAACAGCGCCCGCTCGACGCCCGGAGCAGCGAACTCCGGTGCCAGCGCCGCCCGGCCGCGCCGCCGCACGCGGACGGGGATCACACCGACCGCCCCCACGGCGAGCACCGAGAACACGAACGGGTACGACAGGTCGAGCGTCGGCGCGGGGATGACGAACACGCTCGCGGCGTAGCCAGCGCCGGCCATCGCCCGGGGGTCGATGAGTCGCGGGAGGTCGAACGGGCGCACCTCGCGCCCCTCGATTTCCGCCCGGAGGCGACTCCAGACGAGGACGGCGGCCCAGACGGTCGCCAACTCGACGGCGAACGCGCCCAGCAGGTGCACCACCGGGTCGCCGGCCAACTCGACACGCCCGTTCAACACCTCCGTCGCGAACGGGTACAGCAGCGCCGGCGGTTCGCCAGTGAACACGTCGCCGAACGGGTGGGAGACGAGGCCGACGAGCGCGAGCGTGAACGTCGTCCGCGCCGAGAGGTCGCTGCGACGCCGGATACCCTCGCCCAGTGCGAGCGCGGTCGCGACGAACGCGACCGTGACGAACGCCGCCAAGCCGCCCCCGACGGTTGCGGTGACCGCGACGAGGCCCGCCGCCAGCGCGAGTGCGACGGCACGAGCGGCGACCCGACCGTCGACCCACGCCGCCGCCGCGAGTGCGACGACCGGCGCGACGACGACCGAGTGCGTGACCGCCCGGTGGACGACGTTCCCGGTCGACCAGAACGACTCCGCCAGGCCGAGCGCGCCGGCGCCGCTCCCCAGACTGGCGGCGACGCCGACGAGCGCGTACCCGATGTCAACGTCGGGTGCGGCGGCGAACAGCCCCGCGACGACGCCGTACGCGAGTGCTCTCGACGGGTCCCGGCCCGTCCGGCGGGCGAGGACGGCGACCACCGCGAACGCCGCCAACGCGTGACCCACGAACATGAGAGGTTAGTACCCCCTCATCGGATTTAAGTCCGCGGCTCAATCCGTCACACGCCACCACGGCACACCCCGTACCTGTTCGGGCACAGCGCCGGTTCAGTCGTCTGCGGTCGCCGCGACCGTCGTCTCGGTGTCCACGTCGTCGATCTTGGTCCACTTCTTCTCGATCTCGGCGTTGCCGCGGACGACGGTGTCGTCGTCGACGGTGAGGCGGGTCTTGCGGAGTTCGATGGACTGCACAACCCCCTCGGTGCCGCCGATGTCGACGGTGTCGCCGGGGTTGAAGTCCCGGTCGCGCAGGAGGTAGACGCCGGCGACGGCGTCGGCGATCATGCTCGACGTGGCGTAGGAGACGCCCAGCGCGAGGAAGCCCGCCGCCGTCCCGAGCGACGTGGCGATGCCCTCGAGGCCGACGATGGAGAGGAACGACAGGCCGACGCCGAACCAGAGGAACACCGCGACGACGGTGGCGACGAACTGCCGGTACACTGGCGACTCGCCCGGTACCGTGCGCCTCAGGAACGCCTTGAGGACGGTCATGACGACTTTGATCCCCACACTGGCGATCACGAGGAAGACCACGCCCGCGAGGACGTCCGGGAGTGCCGCGGTGATGTCGGTGACGAAGCGGTTGAGCGCCTCCTCGACGAGTGACTGCCCGGACTGGAGCGGGAGTGTGTCGGTCATGCCCGGGTGTGCGAGCGGGTGGGTCTTAGCATCCCTGCCCGCGGTCGTCGCACGCGGCGGTGGGACTCGTCACTCGTGTGCCGCGTCCCACTCGTCGGGCTTGCGGATGTTCCCGCACTCGTTGCACTCGATGCGGCCCATCGAGTCCATCGCGTTGTTCACCGTCTCGCAGTTGCCACAGAAGTAGCCCCAGCGGACGTCGCCCGACTCGTCGGCGTACGTGTGGAAGAACGGCGCCTTCGCGCCGCGCTCGCCGACCGCGCGGTCGACGTAGAGGTCGCCCGCGGCCGTCTCGACGACTTCGAGGTTCATACCATCTGGAGGGAGCCGACGCTGTTGAACATTCTGGGTCCGAAACTGAAGACGCAGCGGTCCACCGGACGTGTGCTTACGTCCGGAACGACTCGCCGCAGCCACACTCGGCCTCGACGTTCGGGTTCTCGACGTGGAAGCCGGCCGCCTGCAGCCCCGACTCGTAGTCGAGCGTCGAGCCGCCGATGTAGTTCATCGACGCCGGGTCGACGAACACACGCAGGCCGTGTTGTTCGGTGATGCGGTCGTCCTCCTCGGGTTCGGTGTCGAAGCGCATCCCGTAGGACAGCCCCGCACAGCCGCCCTGCTGGACGAACAGCCGCAGGCCGCTCACGTCGGTGTTCATCCCCTCGCACTCCATGAGCGACACCGCTTCCTCGGCGGCCGCCGGCGTCACCGTGACGGCCGTGTCGAGGTCGCCGCCCCCGGACGCGTCGGTACTCATGGAAGATAGATCCGGGCACACGCGTATAACCCTGACGCCGGGTGGCACCGATATCCGGTATCTCGGGCGATTCGGCGCCTCACTCGGCTCCATCGACCCGTCGTGCATCGCCTCAGCCGCGCTACACGCGAGCGGTGGCGACGAGCGACCCGGGTTCGACCACGTCCGCCTCGACGCGGACCTCTCGGAACCCGGCGCGGTCGAGGGCGTCGGCGAGTTCCGCCGGGTCGAACGTCCGGATCGGTTCGCGCTCGCGCGCGACGGCGCCCTCGTTCGTCCGGTTGTCGGTGACCCGGTAGTCGGCGACTCTGACGAGGTCGCCGGTGGCGTCGCCGGCGTCGACCACGTCGACGGCGCGCTCGGCGACGTACCGGTCGTCGCGGAACACCGACGGGGAGTCCTCGGCCAGCGCCCGGCGGTCGGCCACCGCGTCGACGACGAGCGTGCCGCCGTCGTGGAGGTGGCGCCGCAGCGTCGCGAATCCCCGGTCGAGCGCCTCGCCGTGGAGATTCGCCGTGAGGTAGTCCAGCGAGACGGCGGCGTCGAAGCGCCGCTGCAGGTCGAGCGTCGGGTCCGACACGTCGCCCTCCACCAGCGAGACGCCCTCGCTGGCGGCCACGTGGCTGCCGGCGATAGAGAGCAACTCGGCAGACGCGTCGAGGCCGACGACGGCCCCGTGGCGGTCGGCGAGCGCGGGGAGGTGCCGGCCGACGCCACAGCCAGCGTCCAACACCACCCGCGCGCTCCGCGGCACTCGTTCGGTGACCGCCAACACCTGTGCGTCGTAGCGCGCCTCCGCGGTGACGAGCAGTCGCTCGTAGATGGGTGCGAGCGTGGTGTACAGCGAGTGGTCTCCCCCAGGCTCCGAGAGGACGGCGTTACACGCGTCCGCGAAGGTTGGCATCGTCCGGGCTTGGAGGGCCCTGGGTATAGCCGTGGTGGGGACCCTCACGTAGGCCGTCAGGTCAGGGTCGCCGACACTACTCCTCGTCGTCGAAGCGCGCGCGGACGCTCTCGGCGTGCGCCTCCAACCCCTCGGCCTCCGCGAGCGTCGTCACCGTGTCCGCGAGGTCGCGAAGGCCGGTCGCCGAGAGCCGCTGGACGGTCGACGAGCGCAGGAACGTCTCCGTCGACAGGCCGCCGAACGCCTTGGCGCCGCCGTTCGTCGGGAGCACGTGGTTCGTCCCCGAGGCGTAGTCGCCGGCGGCGACGGGGGTGTAGCGCCCGAGGAACGCCGAGCCGACGTTGGTGATCCGGTCGAGCAGTTCCTCGTCGTCGGTCGCTTGGATCGAGAGGTGCTCGGCGGCGTACTCCTCGGCGAACAGCACCGCCTCCGGCATCGACCGCGCGACGAGGACGCCCGAGGCGTCGTTGTCGAGGGCGGCCTCGATGGTCTCGCTCCGCTCGCGTTCGGGCGCTCTGTCGTCGAGTTCCTCGCAGACCGCCTCGGCGAGCGACGCGGAGTCGGTCACCGCGACGACGGATGCGTTCGGGTCGTGTTCCGCCTGCGCGAGCAGGTCGGCGGCGACCGCCGTCGGGTCGGCGGTGTCGTCCGCGAGGACGAGCACCTCGGAGGGGCCCGCGAGGAAGTCGATCTCAACGTCGCCGCGGACCTCGGCTTTCGCCGCAGTGACCCACTTGTTGCCCGGGCCGACGACCTTGCGGACGCGCGTCACCGTCTCGGTGCCGTACGCCAGCGCCGCGACGCCCTGTGCGCCACCGACGGAGTAGACGGCGTCGGCGCCGGCCTCGTGGATCGCCGCGAGCGTCGCGGGGTTGAGTTCGTCCGCCGGCGGCGTCACGACGGCGACGTGCTCGACGCCAGCGACCTTCGCCGGCACGACGCCCATGATGGCAGAGGAGGGGTAGGCGGCGGTGCCGCCGGGGACGTACACGCCGACGCGGTCGAGGGGGCGGAAGCGCTTGCCCAACTCGCGACCGTCGCCGAACTCGCGGGTCCAGTCCTCAGGTAGTTGCGCCTCGTGGAACGCCTCGACGTTCGCAATCGACTCGCGAATCGCCGCGAGCACGTCGTCGTCGACGGCGTCGACGGCCCGTTCCGCCTCATCGGTGATGTCGATGTTCGCCACCTCGACGCCGTCGAACTCGCGGGAGAACTCCCGGATCGCGGCGTCGCCCTCGTCGCGGACGCGCTCGACGATGTCGCGCACGTCGCCTCGCACCGCGTCGACGCCGGCGTCGCGCTCGAAGAACGCCCGCCGCTCGTCTGGCGAGAGGTCGGCGACCTGTCTCGGCTCCATGTGCGTCGCGACGAGCGCCGGGGGTAAACCGTTCCCGGAACGCGTATGCCAGTCGCGCCGAGTCGGCGAGACGTGACCGACGACGCTCGCGGCGCCTCCACGTCCATCGACCGACACGAACGGGACCCCCGCCGAGAGTACGACGACGTCATCGTGAACAGCGTCGACACCGAACGGCCAGCCGAGGAACTCCGCACCCTCCGCGCAGAGAACGAGGCGATCCGCGAGGGGTGGGTCGCCGCGGGCGTCGTCCTCGACCCCAGCGACCGAGTGCTCGTCGTCGACCTGACCGACCGCGGGTGGGCATTGCCGGGCGGGACCGCGCTCCCGGACGAACCCTTAGCGGCGACGGTCGAGCGCGAGGTGCGAGAGGAGACCGGCGTCGACGCCGACGCAGTTCGTCCCCACGCCATCCACGACGAGACGATCCGGGTGGCCAGCGAATCCGCCGCGACCGCCGGCGACGAGGTCCCGCCGACCCCGTTCCGCGTCGTCCATTTCGAACTGCGTGCGAGCACGGCGAGCGTCCCCGAGGACCTCGCCGCCCTCGGCGACGACGACGAGACGGTCCGCGCGGTCGAGTGGCGCGAGGACCTCCCCGCGGACATCTACGGCGGTGACTGGACGGAGCGCGTGTACGAGCGTGTCCTGTCCTGACTCGGAGACTCAGGCGCCCAACTCGCGGTCGTCGGCGCCAGTTGTCGTCTCCGCTGGGTCGTCGGCGTCGTCGTCGACGCTCCGCCAGTAGAACCGCGGGCCGAGAACGAGGTATCCGAGCGCGAGGAACAGCAGCGCGAACGCGAACGACTCGCCGGCCATCCCGGTGAGCAGGATGGCGAGCGCTTGCACGACGCCCATCACGAGCGCGTCCTGCGGGTGGAGGTCGGGGTAGCGGATCGGCGTCACCATCAGCGGTGCCGACACTGCCGCGAGGCCGAGCACGACCGCCGGACTCCCCAGTCCGGCCAGCACCGACGCCGCGAGGATGGTCGCCGCGAGCGTCGTCTGCACGCCGTGAGTGGTCTTGGCGCCGGAGTCCTCGACGGTGTAGACGGCGAGGCGGATCACGGCGAACGCGACGTACGCCGCGGGGACGAGCAAGCCGGCGGTGTACACGATCGGCGCCGCGTCGAACGGGTACGCGTCGGTCACGGTCGCGGCGACGAGGAGGGCGGGCGCGACGCCAAAGGAGGCCACGTCGGCCAGCGAGTCGAGGTGCGGCCCGACCGCGGTACCGCCGTAGCGGCGCGCGAGCACGCCGTCGAGGCCGTCGGCCACCGCCCCCAACAGGACGAGTCGGGCGGCGAGGCCAGGGTCGACGAACACGAGCGCGGCGGCGAGCGTCCCGAGCGCGGCGTTGCCCGCGGTGACCGCGTCCGCGAGGCCGAGCCGGGAGAGGAACCGCGGCCGGTCGGTCATACCCGGGCCGACGCCACCGTGTGCCGTATCGTTTTCCATCCGGTTCGACGCGCGGACCACGCCGACTAAATCGCTCCACCCCCTGCGTTCGGGTATGAACCGACGCCGCTTCCTCGCGACCGTCGGCGCCGGCGCGGCGACGGCGCTTGCGGGCTGTTCCGCTGTCCTCCCCGGTGCCGCCGCGGACGACTACGACGTCGGCATGACCGCCGAGGCGTTCACGCCGTTCGAGATTACGGTGTCCGTCGGCGACACGGTCGTCTGGGAGAACACCTCTACTCGCGCGCACTCGGTGACCGCCTACGAGGAGCAGATTCCCGCCGACGCCGACTTCTTCGCCACCGGCGGCTACGACTCTGAGGCCGCCGCACGCGAGGCGTGGGACGGTAGTGAGGGCGCCATCACGTCGGGCGAGCGCTACGAACACACCTTCGAGGTGCCCGGCGACTACACCTACTTCTGCATCCCCCACGAGCAGGCCGGGATGGTCGGCGTCGTGCGCGTCGAGGAGTAGATGGCCGGCTTGTGAGTGGCCTGCCTGAGCGACGAAGCTACTTGCTACGCTCGAAGTACCCAGACGCTACAACGACGTTTCTGACCATCATAGAGAACACGAGGAACGGTACTACGGCCAGTAACAACCCACGGGACACCGATCCCGTCGATTCTACTGCCCACACCCCTAGTGCAGCGAGAGACGTGACCGCCGCGCCAGCGAAGATCAGTTGAATGAACGTGGTGGTCAAGGTGCTCGACGACCGGCCTTGTCTCCCAACTCGGCCCGCGTGCTCGAACTCGTCGGCCTCGGTGAATTGGATCCTGGAGAAGACGTCGCTGTGAGCCTTCAACAACCCAGGGTAGTGTCTGTCAACCTCGTACTCGATTTGGCGGCGCCGGTTCCAAGCCGCGTTCCGCGCTCCCATGAACGAGTCTGTCCACACCCATAGGACGTAGAACGAGAGCGACCCGAACGCGGCGACTGCGGAGAGGGCGAGCAACTGTCCAGTACGGTGGAGTGTCAGCCCCGTGTTGAGCAGAACTCCCGAGAAGATGAGTGAGAGGTAAAACCCCGTGTGAACCATCCTATCGCGATACCGTGCGTCCTCGCCTGCGGACTCGTGATCTCGGAGTAGTAGTTCCAGTTCGGTTCCCTCCAGATCTTCCGCATCGAGACGGCCGTCGGCTGGGAGATCTCCGTACGTCGATTCGTCACTTGTTGAGTCGGTTGATGCCATCGTTTCTGTCGTACCGTCTCTTCGGGTGGGTCCAGTTACTTACCAGTGACGACACGCTCAACTGCATCTTCCAACGGCACGTCGAGCAGGTTCGACCCCACCAAGTACAGCATCATCGCCGTCTTCGGCGTGAGGCTGTACTCGCTCACTGCATCGTCGAGTTGTGATTCGATAACCACGGGAAGAGAGCCGTTCGATTCCGCCCTGGAGAGGACTTGTTCGACGACGCGCCCATCCAAGGGTACCCAAACCAACTCCGCGAACTCGTCGGCGTCAGGCGCTCCTCTCCACCGTCGCGACACTGTTTCACGATCCAATTCGGTCGTGAGCACAGAGAACAGGGCGGGATTTGCGTCGGTCTCGTCACCGAGTTCCTCGAAGATGCCGAGGCACCTGACAGCTACGTCCTGTGCCTCGACGCCGAGTTCCTCTTCGGTCTCTCGCAACAGCAGTTCCGGCGCTAGCGGTCCGGTCCGTCCAACTGGCAGGTCCTCGGTCGTCATGTACCCACTCCCGGGAACCGAGAACTGCGGATACCCACCACGCCACGTCTTCGGCCGCAGACCGAGGAGGAGGTAGTCGTCTGTCACCAACGCGTTGTACGTGGAGAGGACGTGTATATCGGAGCGTATCCGATCGACTCGCTCGTCTCGGTCGGGGTGGCTCTGGTGTTCTCTCGAATGGAGGACGTCCTGTCGCGCCAAGTAGTCCTCGAACGGGATCGGTGAGACGAGTAACTCCGACCCTCGAACGGCCTCCAAGTTGACCGCTGTCTCCGAAGGACTCTCAGCAGAGCGGTCTTCGAGTGCCGATGACAACAACTCTCTTGTGTCGCGTTCCCACGCTTCAGTCGCCAGCTCTGTCCAGCGAACGCTGATCTCAGATGGCGCTACGCCGTCTGGGGAGAAGTCACACCACACACGTATCCTTGGCATCGGTGCTGTCCGAGGATCCATTCCCGGATCTGGGATTTAACTCCTCTTACACGTCAGCACCGACCACAGCGGCACTGCTGTCCGCACGTGTTCTTTTAAAAAGGGCTAGGTAGTCTCTGCGAGTTACTCCTCGACGGCGACGTCGTCGTCGTCCACGTCGACCGCGGCCTCCTCCTCGGCGGCGATCTCTTCGGGACGCGCCTCGAGCTGGAGCTTCTTGATCTCGACGCGGCGCAGCGGGTACACCGTCTTCGCCTCTCCGTAGATCGCCGACGAGAGGCGCCCCTCGACGACGGAGTCGATGAGCTCCGAGAACGAGTGGTCCTCGGCGGCCTGCTCGACCAGGTCGATCATGATCTGGCGGATGGCCTGCTCTTGCGAGCGGTCGGCCTTCTTCGTCGTGAACGCGACCGGGCTGACGCGGACGCGGTAGTCGTCGGTCGTGCGCACGGTGATGTGCAGGTCGACCTTCGAGGCGCCGCGACGCACCATCGAGCGGAGGTAGTCGCGCGTCAGCTCGTGGCCGACGAACTCCGTGTAGGCGGCGTCGGAGCCGACGTCCGTGATCTTGAACTTCAGCTTCGTGTTGTCCTGTCCCTGGTCACCGGTGATCTCGCCGAGCGTCGTGTCGACCGTACGGCCGACGACCTGCTCGGGCTCCTCGGCCATCGTCTCGCCGAGCTCCGCGCGGTCGAACTGCTCGGGCGCGAGGACGGTGTACCAGCGCTTCCCCTGTCGTTGTCGTGAAACCGATCGTTCACTCATGTGTCGTGTGTGTCGTTGTCTGCGTCTGCGGTGTCGCGGCGGGCGCTCGCGCGCTCGTCGCGACCGTCGCGGATCCCGTCCGCGTCGTTCGGCTCGGTCGCGTCCGTCGCGACCGCCGTGTCGTCCGTCTCCCGGCCCGTCGCGGCCACGTCGTCGGCCACGGCGAGGTTCACGAGGTAGTCGTCCACCGACGCGAGGAAGCCGCCGGTCGTCTCCCGCGTGATGCGGGTGCGGACCGTCGTCCCTTCGCTGGTCGTCTCGATGTCTGCGGTGTTGTCCGGCGCCAGCGCCGCCGCGACCGTCCGGGCCGCCGCGGCGTCGGCGTGCGTCGTCTCCACGACGGCGGTGCGGGCGCACTCGTCGGCCGCGGGGTCGACCCCGGTCATCGCAGGGCCTCCCTGAAGCCGCCGATGAACGCCTGCACGTCGCCGCCGGTGAAGCGTGCGTCGCCCGCGCGAGCGTCGCCGACCACGTCGGCGCCGTCAGCGTCGTCGTCGCCGTCGGAGTCGGTCGCCGCTACCCCCGCCCTGAGGGCGGCGGTCGCGTCAGTCGACCCGTCGCCGGCGGCGGCTGCTGCGTCGTCGGAGACGACGAGTGCCAGCGGTTCCGGCGAGGCGAAGTCGCGCACCAGTCGTGCGGCAGCCGGCAGCGTCGACGCGTCGGACGGATCCGTCTCCACGCGGGCGACGAACACGCCGTCGTACCGACCCGTCGTCGGGTCGGCGAGCGCGTCGTGGACGCGGGCGGCGTGGTCGCGCCAGGTGTCTACCGCGGCGTCTGCCGCGTCGGCGCCCAGCGCCAGCGCCACCCCGAGTCCGGGGCGTTCGCGTGCGAGCGCGTCGAACACGTCCGCGGCGCCTTCGAGCGTCGCGAACGGTCCGGTCGGCGTCTCGTGCGGGTGCAGTGCGCGCGTCGTCGCGGCGACCGCCTGTTCTGGCGCACCGTCGGTCGCGTCGAGCGCGACCGCGGACGCCAGTCGGCGGTGGTCGTCGTCCGCGGGGTCGGTGCCGACCCCGAGGTCGTCGAGCAGGCCGCGGGCCGATTCGGCGTCGCCGGAGTACGGCGTCCGCACCAGCGTCGTGTGGGCGAGCGCGTCCGCGAGGTCCGCCGTCGGCGCAGCCACGCCGGGGCGTCGTCGGACGACGCCGCGCCGTTCTGCCTCCTCCAGCAGACTACCGCTGCCGCCGTCGCCGGGCATGGTGCCCGCGGCGACGACGCCGGTGAGTCCGACCAGCGGGTCGGGTTCGACGCCGAGCCTGTCGACGACCGCGCTCGCGACAGCCGACACGGGTCGGTCCCCGGTCGGCACCGCCGTCGCGTTCGGCGCCGTCCAGCCCAGCGCCAGCGCGGTGCCGTCGCCGTCTGGGACGATCGCGTCCCGGGTAGTGCGCACCTGAAACGCCGTGGCGCGGTCGTCGAGCGCGCGTGCGAGCACGCCGGCGGCCGCGAGTGTGTCGCCCGTCGGGCGAGCGTACACGCGGACGAAGTCCGCCCCCGACAGCGCCGCGGCTACCCGTTCGGGGTCGGCCTCGGTCGGTGGGTCGGCGGCGGTTGACATCGAGTGGATCCTCGTGAGTGGGTGAGCGGCTTACGCGTCGTCCTCGAGGAGGTCGACGGCCGTCTCGTACGTGTACCGGAAGTCCTCATCGAGGGCGCCGCCGCGGTAGTAGTCCACGAGACGGCGGATCTTCGACTCGGTGTTCTGGAGCGCGCGCTTGTTCTGCGCGTCCTGCTGGTTCTCCGCCATGTGCTCGCGCAGGCGAACCGCGCGGGACATGAGGTTCCGCAGGTCTTCGGGCAGGTTAGAGCCGGCGTCGTGCTCGTCGAGGATCTCGGTGACCTTCTTGCCCGTGGCGTTCTTCACGTTCGGGACCGGCGTGCCCTTCACGCCCTCGTCGCGCAGTTTCAGGCCGATGACGCTGGGGTCGTGGCCCTGTTCGGCGAGTTCGACGACGCGCGCTTCGACGTCGTCGGCGTCGACGTCGCTCCACTCCGGGGGTTCGTCTGCCGCGGGGTTGTCCGAACCGGACGACCCACGTCGGCGGGTGTGCATTCGTGCCATTGTCTGAGTTGGAACGTCGGCCGCAGAAGCGAGCCACCGCCGGCTGTCGCCCCCGAACGCGCCACCTGGCGCAGTCGGGCAGTCGGCGGGGGCACATCCGCAATCCCAAGCCCACGAGGGGCGAGTCAGAGTTGCGGCCGTGCTGTTCCCAACCGTGTGAACTCAGTCGCGCTCCTAAGGGTTTTCCATCCGGTCGCTACCGTGTGTCGTCGTGCCGTACTGACCTGCAGTCGTAGCCCTTAAGTACAGAACGGCGATACTCAGTAGTGCA
This sequence comes from Halobaculum marinum, assembly GCF_029338555.1. Classification (GTDB taxonomy): domain Archaea; phylum Halobacteriota; class Halobacteria; order Halobacteriales; family Haloferacaceae; genus Halobaculum; species Halobaculum marinum. The sequence continues at coordinate 1,960,045 of NZ_CP119989.1, forward strand.
GGCGGGCTCGTAGATCAGTGGTAGATCGTTCCCTTGGCAGGGGAAAGGCCGCGGGTTCAAATCCCGCCGAGTCCACTCCAGTTTCTCACTCCCCTACGGTCACGTCAGACCGGTGTCTCCACCTTTCGTGTCTCAGCTCCAGCTCCCCGGCAGGCAGTGGACGTTGTGGCGGAGGAGTTCGAGCGCCGGTTCGATGGCCGCGAACTCGCCGCCGCGAGCGACCGTCTCGGTGGCCGGGTCCCAGTCGACGTACCCCACGTACGCCAGTTTCGGCAGGTGTACGTGGTGGAGCCTGATGCGCTCACGCTCCGGGATGTCGTCTCCCTTCGTCAGCGTCGTGCAGTCGACGCGTTCCCCGTAGTCGACGCGCGTGAGTCTGTCGAGTATCCGCCGGCGCATCGGGTGGGCCAACTGCGCGAACAGTTCGTCTTGTGGGTAGGTGTCCGTCCACTCGTGACCCCCGCCGACATGATTGGTACTGATCCCCATAGTCGGTCCGACGGGTGGCGCGAGCATATGGATTGACGCTAAGCTTCTAGCTCTTCGAAGAACCACACGACCAGTTTCGCCTCCGCCCGCCGGAGGTGTCGCAACCACGTCGACGAGGCGATCCCCATCGAGTCGGCGAGATCTTCGGCGCTGCTCGTCCGCGGCCACTCGAAGTAGCCCGCGAGGTACGCCGCGCGGAGGGTCTCCCGCTGGCGTTCGGTGAGCGCGTCCGCCAGCGAGTCGCGGTACTGCCGCGTCGTGACGATCGGTCGGTCGAGCGTCCGTTTCGCGACGACCGTCGTGTCGGGGTACGCCGCTCGGAGTCCGTTGATCAGCCGCTGGAACTCCGCGTCGGCACCGATCTCAGCGACGACGGTGACGACGCCGTCCTCGGCGACCATCGACCGCGCGTTGGCACCGGCCTCGAACAGCGTCCGCACCGGCGAGGTGGTCACGTCGAGTTCCACGAGGACGGCGTCGTCCTCCTCGAACACGATCCGACAGTCGTCGACCGACGGCGACGAGTCGACGGCGACGGCCACCTCCGCGCCGGTCGCACCGGTGACGGTGAGGTAGTGGAGCAGTCGCCCGTCGGAGGTGGGGACGACCCCTTCGAACTCACAGCGGCAGTCGAGACCGTCTGACAGTGCGCCGAAGAGCGCCTCTCCCTCGATCCGAACGGTCACCTCGACCACCGCGTCAGCGGTGAGCGACCGCTGGTACCGCGCACGGCGTGCGCGCTCGCGTTCGAGTTCGCTCCGGACCTCCCGGCGTTCGGTGACGTCGCGCAGCACCGAGAGGTGGAGTCCGGGGAGGATGTCCGGCGTCGCCGCGAACTCGAGCAGCCGCCGTTCTCCGTCCGGGCGGACCAACGGGAACAGTCCGCGGTCGAGGTCAGACTGCTGGAAGTCCTGCCAGGCGCTCGCGACGTCGTACCCCTCTTCGGCGTAGTCCGTCGCGCGCGTACCGAGCAGTTCCTCCCGGGGCAGGCCGAACAGGTCGCAGGCGGCGGGGTTCACGTCGACGTACCGCCCCTCGTCGTCGGCGATCAGGATGGCGTCGAACGCCCGCTCGAAGACCGCGCGGTACTTTCGCTCGCTCGCGACCACCGCCTCGTACTCGGGTGCGTCGTCCAGAGCGACATCACTGTCTCGCTGGGTGGGTTCGGCGGCGTCGACCGGGAGCCACCACACCCGACCGCGTGCGCCGACCTTCTTCGTCTCCAGGTCGCCGTCGGCGGCGAGTCGCTGGAGCTTCTTGTACGCCGTCGTCCGCGCACAGTCCAGTTCGGTCGCCACCTCCGTCGAGGTGAGCGGCTCGCCCGGTGCCGCCCGCTCGAACACCGCGCGAACCGCCGCGCTCGGGACCGCCCCCGATCCCTCGTCTCCCATGCAGTGTCGGACGTGAGGGGACGAAATATCGTTGACGGTACCCCTCCCCCGCGGAATCGCTGCGTTCGCGTTCCTCGGGCGTGTTCGTTCCTCCTACGGCCCGTTAGCGGCCGGAGGTGTCCACCCATCGCGCGGAGTTCGACGCCGACAATACGACGGCAGTGTGATATGTTATTCTCACGTGTGATTACTTGAACGATATTGTTATTATGTATGTCCTACGTAGCGTGCCACTACAGGACTACCGGGGGGCCGACCCTTCGGGGGGGACTGTGGAAACCGAACAAAATGGACTTCAACGCACTCTTCGACGACGACCGCGCCGTCAGCCCCGTGATCGGTGTGATCCTCATGGTCGCGATCACAGTGATCCTCGCGGCGGTGATCGGCTCGTTCGTCCTCGGCCTGGGGAACAGCGTCCAACAGACGGCACCGAACACGAACTTCCAGTTCGACTACAACGGCAGCAGTGGAGTTGCAGCTGTCCACACTGGTGGTGATTCGATCTCGGCGAGTCAACTCAACGTTACGACGAGCCTCGACTCGACCACGAGTTGGTCCGGTGTGAGTGAAGTGACAGCAGGGACGAACTCCTCGTACATCAAGCACGCCACGGACGACACGGTCCGCGTCATCTGGACCTCCGAGAACGGCGACACGTCGCAGACGCTCGCCGACGAGAAGACCCCGTAACCTCGCGGACGCGACTCACCAACCGACGTTTCCGATTTTTGTCACCCGCCGAGCGGTCGCGCCGTGTTGTTCGTTCGACACTACGCTTCAGTCCTGATAGCCTGAAACGAACGTTTATACACCGGCTTCACGTTGTGCGCACGATGCCTTCAGGGGGGACGCGAGACAGACGGGCGCAGGGTGACGTGATCGGGATCGTCCTGTTGCTCGCGATCACCGTCGTCGGCGCGACGACCGTCGTCGCGCTCGGCGGCGACGCCATCGACGGAGTCCAGTCGTCGGCGACCACCGGCGCCGCCGAGCAGTCGATGACCCAGTTCGACTCCAAGGCCAGCCTCGTCGCCCACGGCGAGAGCGACACCCAACGCGTCCGCCTCGCGGGCGCCGCGAACGCCCAACGGGCCGTCGAACCCGACGCCGGGTGGTTGAACATCACCGTCCGGAACGCGACGACCGGGGCGGTCAAGGAGCGACTCGGCAACGTCACGCTCGGTGCGGTCGTCTACCGCGACGACGACGCGGAGGTCGCCTACCAGGGCGGCGGCGTCTGGCGACGCACCCCGGGCGGGAGTTCGATGGTGTCGCCGCCGGAGTTCCACTACCGCGGGACGACGCTCACGCTGCCGCTGGTTCGCGTCGCCGGCGACGAGCGACTCGACGACGAGGTAGTGGTCCGACGCGGCGACACGTCGACGGCAGTGTACCCGAACGCGAGCGCGGGGTACGCGAACCCGCTCGACAAGGGGAAAGTCGTGATCACCGTCGGCAGCGCGTACTACGATGCGTGGGGCCGCTTCTTCGAACAGCGGACCAGTGGGCAGGTGACGGTCGACGACGCGAACGAGACCGTGACCATCGAGTTGGTCGTCCCCTTCGACACAGAGTTCGACAACGCCGTCGCCTCGACCGCGCCCGGCGGTATCGACGCGAACCCCGGTCCACCTCCGAACCCGTACCGCGTCGGCGTCTTCCAACCGTCTGCCGACGAGTTGATCGAGTCCCGGGTGGACGAGTGCCGAACCGACGCCGGCGCCTGCAACGAGTCGGCGCCGCCGGGAACGCTCGTGGGGCCCGAGACGTACTTCGTCGACGGCGACTACGCCGGCGATCTCGACGTGAACACGACCGACGGGAACGTGAGCCTCGTCGTCGCCAACGACTTCGAACCGGAGAGCGTCACCGTCTCTGGCGACGGCACGTTCACCGTGTACGTCCGCAACGACGTCGAGGTCGACGGCGGCGACTCCATCAACGACGGCGGGGACGCCGAGGCCGTTCGCGTCGTCGTCCACTCCGACGGCGACGTGGACTTCAACGGAAAGTACCGGTTCATCGGCTTCCTGTACGCGCCTGGCTCCGACATCGACCTCAACGGCGGCGGTGGCAAGAACCACAAGAACGTCGAGGGCGGGATCATCGGCGAGACCATCGACGTGAACGGCAAGCCGAACAAGTTCGAGTACGACCCGACGGTCGCCGCCATCGACCTCGACGTGACCGCCAGCGCGGCCCCGCGGATCACCTTCCTCCACGTGTCCGTCACCGAAGTCGACGTCGACGAGGACTGAGCCGGGCTTGAGTGCTCCCCCGGCGGCGCCTCATCGCTCCAGTCGCACCGTGATTGCCGTCTGTTGGACGACGACGCTCTCGACGCCAGTGATCCGGTAGGTCACGTCGCCGTCGTCGGGGTTCGCGTCGATCGGCTCCATCCCCTGGGATTCGAAGTACTGCCCCCACGCGCCCGCCCACGGTGAGGTGACGGTGACGGTCACGTTGACGTCGGACACGTCGTCGGAGTGGAGGTCAGCGGCGACGCCGCGTCCGACGACATCCGTGCGTACCAACACGGTAGAACTGCCGCCGAGGGCGGTCCGGTCGTCCACTCGCTGTGCGATCACGAGGGGGATCATCGCGTGGTCGTCCCCGACCACCCACCCGGGACCGTCTCGCATCACGGACGCGCCGCGGTCGTCGCGCACGACCGCGCCGTACGTCGACGCGACGGTGGTGTCGTCACGCGAGTAGGTGATCGGCGTACTGGTCGCGTTCAGCGTGAAGTTCTCCCCCGTGCTCGCGTCGACCGCCTCGATGGACACCTCCGTCGACTCGTTCACCGCGAGCACGCCACCGTTGAGTTTGATCTCGGTCGCGCGACTCGGCGCACCGTCGCGAGCCATGTCGTCGACGTTGTCGTCGAGCACGTCGAACGCCCGCTCCATGTTCTCCAACTGCTCGTCCGTGCGGAGGTCTTGCAGTGCGGGGTACCCCATCGCGTACACCGTCCCCACCGTCAACACGATCAGCGAGAACACGAGCACGAAGCCGATCGCGTCGCTCTGTGCGCGGTTCACGCCGACTGCACCTCCAGTTGCCCACCGGTGTACACGATCTCCACGTCGCCGCCCGAGACGCTCGCAGGCGCCACGGTCGTGTTCGTCGCCGCGGCGACGGTGACGGTCACGTCCACGCTTGAGGCGGCCAACTCGATGGTCACCGGGTCACCCGGCGTAATCGTCACCGTGTAGCGCGTCCCCGAGACGGCGTCCGGATACGTCCCCCGAACCACGACCTCGTCGCCACCGGCGACGACGAGTCTGTCTGCGGCCATCAGCCGCGACGAGAGCTGCTGGCCGACGACTTCCAGCGCCTCCTGAGTGGTCGCTGTCCGCTGGCTGTCGACGGTACCGCCGGCGGCGATGAGGAGGCCGCTGATCAACAGCGCGGTGATGCCCAGCGTGAGGACGTACGAGAGTGCGGTGCTGGTGGCGCGGTCGCGGGCCGGACGCGTCCGGCACCCTCCCAGCCCGCTCGACGCCGCCGTTCCGGGCGGGCGGCGGTCAGTCATCGTGCTCACCCGGGGCGACCCGGACCGTCTCCCCGTACACCAACTCTGTTGTCTGATACCGGATCGGTATCTCGACAGCGTACACGGCGGGGACGTGGTACGGCGACCCACCGACCGGGTCGGGGTTGACGGTGGCGAGCACGAGTTCGTCCGCCCGGCTCTCGGCAGTCAGGTCGTACGTGCCGACGGCGTTCGTTCCGTTGTCGAAGCGGAGGTCGAACTCCCCCGACGTTCCGGCGGCCCAGTCGAGTCCCCTACACGGGTCCCCCGCGAGGGTGCCGCGGGTGAAGTCGACCGTCGCGGTCACGGCGTCGACCGAACAGACCTCGCTCGCACCCGCCGCCCCCGGCGGGCGTACCGCGACGGCGACGTGGTCGGTCGATGCGTTTCGGTAGAGGTACGCCCTCCAGCGCTCGGTCCCGTTGTCGACGACGACGGTGAACGCTCCCGACAGCGAGTCAGCCTCGGTCGTCGCGAGCGAGGCGCGGTCGACCGTCGCGACGAACGCCCGGACGCCCTCGGTGTCGCCGACGACGGTCCAGTCGCTGGTGCTCTGGTTCGATTCGAACGCACGGGTGTCGTCGGTGTGGCGAACGAGGGTACCATTGACGTACGTCGCGGCGTCGGTGTCGGCCCGGGCGCCGGCGGCACCTCGTGCTGCCGACCCGCGCAACAGGTCGTCGAACGTCGCCACGCCGTCGGAGACGTTCGCCGTCAGTTCGGACCGATCGTCGTACTCGGCAGCGTTCTCGCGCTCGACGATTCCACCGACGCCGTCGATGACCGAGGCGCGGTACCCCAGCGCATCGTGCTCGCCGACGCCGTTGTCGCGGGTGGCGAGGTTCTCGGTGTAGATGGCGGTGTTGGCGAGCAACACGAGCGCCACCAACACGACCGCGAGCGCGAGCCCAGTGACGAGGACGAGTTGTCCGCGGTCCACCCCTCGTCCGCCGTTCGAACCACTCGATTCGTCGTTCGGAGGTCGTCCGTCGCCGGCCGCGCCGCCGACGAGTCGTCTCAGATCCGCCATACGACGATGCGCACCTCCATAACACCGTACAGCGGTCCGTCGGGGTCGGCGTCCCCGGCGTAGAACTCGCGGTCGGGGTCCGACGCCACCGTCTCAAGCGTACGGCTTCCGCCGTCGACGCGGTCGTCGTCGTACAGGGTGGCCGTCCGACTGGCCGCGACGGCGTTGTCGCTCGGCGACCCCATGTAGACGACGCGGGTGCGTCCCTGCCCGCCGCTCACGGTCCGATAGCGGAGTTCCACGTTGTACGCCACCCGTTCGTCGCCGAACGTCCGATTCAACGTCTCGCCGAAGGCGGTCGCGCTGAACGCCGAGTTGGCGTTCTCGTACACGCCGCCTTCGCCGCTGTCGATGAACCGGTCGCCCGAGGAGTTCCAGTGGAGTATCGCCGGCGCGAGCGTTCCGTTGGCCTCTGCGGCGGCGAGGACGCCCTCCGCGACGGCCCCTTGTTGGTTCTCGATGTGTTGGTTGGACGTACTCGCCGTCAGGGGCGTGACCGCAGTCGCCTGGAGGGCGAACAGGACGCCGCTCAACAGGATGAGCGCCGCGGCGAACCCCTCCAGCGTGTGTGCTTGGGCGCGCACGGTCACCACACCCTCACGGTCACGAGGGCGTCGTCGCCGTCGATCAAGACTGCCCGGCGAGACACCGACACGTCGGCACTGTGCGGCGGGGTGGGACCCGCGGCGTGGAGCGTCCCCCCACCAGTCCGGTCGACGGTGACGTTGAGCGTCCGGGCGGGCGAGGCGACCCCCAAGGCGCCCTGCAGGTCGCTCGCGTCTGTGTCGAACCGGCAGTCTGCGTCGGCGCCGCCGGTGTCGAAGAAGTCCGCGGTGCACGTCGCGTTCAACACGGCGGGTCGCGCGGGGTCGTCGACGAGCAGGTCCCCGGTAAGCCGGTCGACCGCCCGGTCTGCGATGACCGTCGCGTCGGTCGCGTCGCTCGTGAACGGCGTCGTCAGCGACGGCGCGAACGCGAACACGAACGCGACGACCAGCAGGAACACGCTGATCCCGACCGCGTAGTCGATTGTCGTCTGCCCGCGGTCGGTGGTGGTCGTCGGCACCGTCGTGTCCGGCGCCGTCGTCGTGGTCCCCCCAGAGGACATCAGGCCACCACCACCCAGACGCCGAGCGCGACCGACAGCAAGATGACGACGAACTTCATCCCGCTGATGAGGTCGGCGCTGCGGATGTAGCCCGCGATGACTCCCGACAGCACCGCTTGGATCGTCACCGCGTGGAAGAACAGCACCGACAGGCGGTCGACGTTGACGCCGCCGGCGAACCCGCCGGAGCCGAGGCCGCCACCTCCACCCCCGCCGCCCGTGCTCCCGGCCTGCGCCGTGAGTCCGGCGAGCACGTCGAGGAAGCGCAGTTTTAGGATCGCCATCACGGCGAGCAGCGTGAGGTACGTCATCAAGATGATCGCCACCTGCATCCGCGAGCGCGACTTCCGCTCGCGGTCGATGTCGTCCTGGTTCTCCGACGCCTGCGCGGCGGTCGTCAGCACGTCCGTGATCTGACTCGACGCCTGCTGGGCCTCCGAGATGAGCTTCACCGTCCGCGCGAGTCGCGGGATGTGGTACTTGTTGTTGAACTCGACGAGCGCCTCCCGGAGGCTCATTCCGTAGTTCACCTTCGCGTACATCACGTCGAACTCCTCAGCGAGTTTCCCGGTGGAGGTGTCCGCCGTCGTTCGAATCGACTCCAGAAGCGTCTGGCCGGTGTCGTTCGCCGAGGAGAGCTTCCGGAGGTTGTCCGAGAGCTTGTTCGTGATGCCCGAGCGCCGGATCTGGTGCCACTCGTAGAAGAACACGAGCGGAATCAGCGTCACGTACGCCGGGATGTACACCCACACGAACGTCGCCCACACGGGCCGCTCGATGAACCCCTGGAACGACAGCGGCGCGTCGCCCGACGCGACCGCGAACCCGAGCAACACGAGCGTCGCGGGCAGCGTCAGCGCCAGCGTGAACAGCGGGTTGTCGCGGAAGAACACGTGCGGCGCCTGTAACAGCTCTCGCGTCTGGTAGTTCCCCTCGCGCGAACGGATGCGGTCGAACACCGAGAAGTCGCCCGTGAACACCTCGACGAGGCCGAGGTGGAGCAGGCCACTGCGCTGTTCCTCGACGAAGTGGTCGTCGACGCCGCCCGGTTCGAGGTAGCCGTCGCCGGGTTCGTCGCGTTTCACCGTCGAGACGAGCACGAGGAACCCGACGCCGATGAGCGGCGTGAGGAGGTAGACGGTCGCCGTCAGCAGGAAGTCCTGGCCCTGGCCGAGCATCGACATGATGACGAGGATGATGATGAGCAGGAGCGGGAACAGCGAGAGCGTCATGTACATCTCCCCGAACAGCTCCAGCGTCTCCAGCGTCAGCTCCTGCTGCTGTTTCGCGGTCCGCAGGTGTTTCTCCTTCTTGTCGTAGAGGAACCGCTCCATGTCGCCGCCGGAGTTGATGATCGACAGCATGTCCGTGAGGAACTGCGCGAGGTCCTCGCTGGGGGTCTCGATGGCCTGCTGGCGCACCGCGTTCCGGTAGTCGGTGCCGAAGTAGTTCGTCTCTTGGACGATGCTCTGGAACTCCTTGGCGACTTCGCCGTACGTGTCGTCAGCTTTCGCCATCGCTTCCAGAATCTCCAACTGGTTCAGCCCTCCCACCGAGAGGGCGTACATGAACGACACCGCGTCCGCCAGCAGCATATTGATCTCGCGTTTTCGCGCGTCGGCGCGCTGGTACGGAATCGCCAGCAGCGTGCCAAAGCCCATGCCGAAGCCGATGCTCCCGAAGACGACGCCGCCGACGATCACCGCCGCCGGCACCGTGAGCGACTCCAGGAACGCCGCCGTCTCGGCGGAGTCGACCGGGATGCCGAGTCCGACAGACTCCGCGGTGACGAGGCCGAGGGCGAACACGCCCCAGCCGACGAGCATCCCGAGGACCCACAGGACGGCGCCGACGAGGACGCCGACGCCCATCGCCCGCGAGACGTACAACTCGACTGGCTGGTTCATCCGCGCTGCCGTCAGTTTCTCGTCGACGCTGCCGACGAAGTCGCCGTCCTCGTCGAATACCCGCTGGAACAGCGGGTAGAACGCGTCCGCGAACCCCGCCGCGTCCCCGAAGCCACCGGAGTCGGTGTCGAGGCTCATCTACTCCTCCGGCTCCTCCGGGGACTCGACCTCGCCGAACCCCCAGTCTTCGATCTCCTCGTCCGTGTCTTTCGCCTCGCCGTCGGTGTCGTCACCGCCCGCCTCGTTGTCCTCCTCCTCGTCGGTGTCGAGCGGCTCCGCGTTCACCTCGTCATCTGGCGGGTCGTCGAACTGATCGATCGCGTCGAACGCGTCCTGTGACTCGCCGTCGGGTTCGTATTCTCCGGCGGTCATAGGCTCGTCGTCGCCGCCGGTAGCGTGCGACTCGTCGTCGTCGTTCGACACGTCGTGGGCCGGTCCGATGTCGAGCGGCTCTGGACCGATCCCGTCGAACGGCTCGCGGTGGGGCTCCTCGTCGACCAACTCCTCGCCGGCGCCGGGTTCGGCCGTCACGTCGACGTCGGGTTCGACGCTCCCGAGCGCCGCGGCCACGCTGTCGGAGCGTTCGCCGCGGTACTGTTCGAGGATCGACTCCGCCTCCTCGAGAATCCGTTTCGCCTCCTCGGCCTGCGCGTCGGAGGGGTCGGGGCGCGGCACCATCTCCTCTTTCTCCTGGTCGACGTCGATGAGCACCGACTCCATCTCGCGGAGGTCGTCGAGGCTCGCCTCCAGCCGCTCGTTGGCCATCAGCGAGAGGATCGTCTCGGGGTCGTTGATGAACGCCTGGAGCGTCGCCGCGACCTGCGTGTACGTGTTGAGCCCCCGGTCGATGAGGTACGCGATGACCGCGCGCCGCTTCAGCAGTTCCTCGTTCAGGGTGTCGATCCCCCAACCGCGGTCGAACATGATCTCCTCCAGCGTGTTGGAGTCGCCCATGTGGAGGAACTCGTCCGTCTCCGCCTGCCACTGGTACACGTCTTGGACGTTGATCTCGTCGTTCTCGGCGTCGTAGTGGTTGATCTCAGTGAGCGACTTGTTCCGGCGGACCTTGCTCCCTTGCACCCGCGTCTGCGTCTGGATGGACACCAGGTCCAGCGCCGTGAACATCGTCTTCGAGACGTTGATCGGCTCGGTCGTGAACCGCTTGAGCACCTCGCCGACGTTGTCCGCGTGGAACGTCGTGTACGTCGTGTGCCCCGTGGACATGACCTGGAAGAGGGTCCGTCCCTCCTCGCCACGGATCTCACCCATCACGATGTAGTCGGGGCGCTGGCGGAGTGCGGCCTCCAGCAGGTCGAACTCGTCGACGTCGCCGCCGTCGTCCTCGGCGAACGACGGGCGGGTGACGGAGGCGATCCAGTTGCGCTGGGGCAACTCGACCTCCCGCGTGTCCTCGATGGAGACGATCTTCGAGTTCGACGGGATGAACAGCGACACCGCGTTCAGGCTGGTAGTCTTCCCGGACGCCGTGCCGCCTGCGAAGATCAGCGACTTGTGGTTCTCGATACAGAGCCACAGGAACGCCATCTCGTCGAGCGAGAACGTCTTCCAGTTGATGAGGTCGATTGGCGTGAACGGGACGTCCTTGAACTGGCGGATGGTGTAGTTCGTCCCGTGGTCGGACACCTCCTTCCCGAGCGTCAACTGGGCACGCGACCCGTCCGGGAGCGTGGCGTCCACCTGCGGGCGACGCTTCGAGATGCCCTTCCCGGAGCGCTGGGCGAGTTTCACGACGAAGTCGTCGAGTTCCTGCTCGCCGTGGTAGACGTTTGAGATGATCTGCTCGTAGTCGGAGTGGTAGACGAAGACGGGGGAGTTGTAGCCGTCGACGGAGATGTCCTCCACGTTGATGTCGTGTTTGACGCCGTCGATGCGCTCGTAGCCGACGAAGTCGCGTTCGAGGTAGTACAGCGCCTTCATCACCGTGTACTCGGTGAGCGTGTCGGGGTCCTCCGCGAGCACCGCCGGCTCCGGGCGCGCCGCGATGCCCTCGATCTCACCGTCGGTGTCGCGCGGCGTCACGCCGAGCGCGCGGATCAGTCGTCCCGCGGCGCCCTCGTCGTCGACTTCGACGCCGAACAGGTCCGCGAGGCGGTCGCCCAGTCCCGGGCCCTCCTCGCGTTCGTACAGGTCGTAGCGTTCGAGGAGGTCGTACGTCTCCTCGCGGATCGTCTGTCGGCGGTGGTCGTCGTCAGCGGCGACCTCGCCCTCGTCGGCGTACTTGATCGCCGAACGGAGCTTCCCCTCCAGGAAGTCGACGAGGTCGTCTTCGATCTGGTTCTGGTACGGCTCGACGACGTAGTACTTCTTCTCGTTCTCCTTCGTCGAGTGGAAGACGATGACGAACGAGTACGGCTCGTTCACCCAGTAGCGTTCGATCTCTCGGAAGTGGCGCTTCTTCGGCATCGGCACCGCCTTCTCGAGGTCGTAGCGGTTCGCGACCGTCGTCACGCCGGTCGCGTCGCTGAAGAACGCGTCTTCGTCGACGTCGTCGGCGATGTCGACGGTGCGTTCGTCGACCACCTCGTCCAACTCCGGCGCGCGCTTCGCGAGGTGCCCGAGCGTCTCCTCGACGCGGTTCGGGTCGAAGCCGAGCGCCTCGGCTTTGTCCTCGTCGGTGAACTCCAGCGGTTCCCCCTCCTCGTCGACCGGCGGGTTCCCTTCCTCGTCGAGGAAGTACTCCTCGCGGTAGTCGTCCCAGGTGTAGATGTCCTTCCAGACGGGGGTCTCGTCGTACGCGAGGAGTGGGTGGCTGTCGCCGATGTCCTCACCGAGCGCGCCGGCCCAGCCGAACGTGGCCGGCACTTCGACGGGTTCCATGCCGAGATGATCGGCGACGAACTCGGTGACGCCGAGCGATTCGAGGTCCTCGGCGGTCGCCGCGCGGACTTCGATCCGGACGACCTCCTCGCCGTTCTCGTCCTCCTCGACCACCTCGGTCCGGAGGCGCTCGGCGAGGTCGTCCGCGACGGCCTCGCGACCGTGCTCGCGCAGGAAGTCGGGCCACGTGTACTCCCCGACGACAGCCGCATCCCCCGTCGCCGCATCCGGGCCGGGTGTGTCGTCGAACCCGGCGGTGGGCGGCGCGTCAGCGTCGTCGGTAGCCATTGGCTACTCTCAGTTCGGGGGCTACGTTAAATGCTTGCCCTCCATATCACCGCTGAGAAAACGTACTTGATGGCTGTTTGAACAGTCCTACCAGTCGAATCCGGATGCTCGTGTCGGCGTTTTGACCAGCTCGAAGCCGCGCTGAACTAACTCGCTCGGCAGACCGAACCTATCAGTTGTCGTCACCCACGTCGTCCTCGAATCGAACCCCCCACTGTCGGTCGTCACGGCTCGCTCGGGACGATGGCAGTCGTTGCAGGTCCACGAGCGGTCTACGCGGTCGACCGCACCTCAGCCACTCGGGGGTCGTGACAACGTCGAAAGTGTGGCTCCACCGGCGCCGTCTCTATCCGTTCGGCATCGGCGATCACATCCTCACCAGTTGCTACGGGCGTGACGGGATTCGAACCCGCGATCTAGCGGTTAGGAACCGCTCGCCGTATCCGCTTGGCCACACGCCCCCACCGAAGGGGTGTCCGGCGCGAGAACAAAAGCGGTCCGGGACGACCGTCGCTGCGGTCGCTCAGTTCTTCTCGGCGTCGGTCTCGACGGCCTCGTCGGTCGTGTCGGTCGTGTCGGTCGAGTCGGCGACGAACTCGTCGTCGTCCTCCTCCTCGCCGTCCTGCATCGCCTTCAGCTCGTCCTCGACCTCCTCGCGGCCCTTCTTGAACTCGCCCATAGCCTGGCCCGTGGAGCGAGCCAGCTTGGGGATCTTGTTCGCGCCGAACAGCAACACGAGCACGAGCAGGATGATGAGCATCTCGGGACCGCCCGGGATGGCACCGAACAGGGGTAGGGTGGTGAGCATCTCTACCTCCGGCTTACCCGGTGGCAATTATAGGCTTTTTGCTCCACGGGAGTTCGCGAGTAGGGCGGCTCACGCCGCCGATCCCGGGCGAAACGGCGTCCGTATCTCGCCCGATTGCGTGTCAGTCGCTCTCAACATGGCTTCGAGGTGCGTCGCGTTGCCGGGTGGGCGCCCTCGGGGGAGAGGGCTTTTTGCGACCGCCGACCGTCGCCCGAGCCATGAGCGACGACTCCGACACCTCGGTGAGGCAGTACGACCCCGACGCCGACCACGCGTTCCCAGACGAACGGGTCAACGAGGTGCTGGCGGCGATCGATGCCGACCCCGAGATCTACACGTACCTCCGCGCGCAGAACGTGAACGCCGTCACGCGCAAGGGGTACAACGACCACGGCGCCAAGCACATCGAGATCGTCCGCAACCGCGCGCTCCGCCTGTACGACCTGCTCAAGCGCGGCGGCGTCGAGTTCAACGGCGCGGGTGATCAGGGGCTACAGGAGGCCGACGAGGCGGTGATCGTCGCGCTCGCAGCGACGCTCCACGACATCGGTCACGTCGTCCACCGAGACGAGCATGCCTACTACTCGATCCCCCTCGCCGCCGACGTGCTCGACCGCTTCCTCCAGCAGTTCGACTACTACGGCGTCTCCGAGCGGGTGCGCGTCAAGGCGGAGGTGCTCCACGCGATCCTCTGTCACCACACGGAGGAGACGCCATTGACGCGCGAGGCGGGCGTCATCCGTGTCGCCGACGCGCTCGACATGGAGCGCGGGCGCTCGCGGATCCCCTACGAGAAGGGCGGTCGCGGCATCAACACGCTGTCCTCTCGGGCGATCAGCAACGTCGAACTCAAACCCGGCGACGCCGCCGACGGCCACGACGGCGACGCGGCGCCCGTCCTCGTCGAAATCGAGATGGTCAACGCCGCCGGCGTCTACCAGGTGGACAACCTGCTGAAGGCGAAACTGCGCGACTCGCTCATCGAGGATCTCGTGCGCATCGTCGCGATCAACACCAAAAGCGACGACCAACTCGTCGAACGGATCGAGTTGTAGCCGGCCGGGAGCGCATCGCTGACCGAGTACGTGCCGTGCTACTCGCCCCCGAAGCCGTCCGGGATGCGGGCGTTTATGCGCCCCCTGTGTGTTTCGATACGTAACTGTCGTGCAGGTGGGCAACTCGATCGGACTCCTCCGCGACCGAGAGTTCGCGGCGTTGGCCGGGACGGCGTTCGCGCGCAGTCAGGCGTACTCCACGCTGTTGATCGCGTTGGCGCTGTACGCCGAGGACTTCGGCACCACCGGCACGGTCGAGGGGCTGTTCGGGACGGCGTTCGCCGTCGTCCAACTGCTCATCGTCCTCCCGTTGGGCCGCAAAGTCGACACCAGCAACGCCAAGCACTGGCTGTTGCTGGGACTCGCAGTCAACGTCGTCGTGTTCTTCGGGTTCATGCTCGTCGACAGCGCGACGCACGTCATCCTCGTCCGGGTGCTCCAGGGCGTCGGCGCCTCCATCCTCTGGATCACAGGGTCGACCGTCGTGGGACACATCGCCCCCGACGACCAGAACGGGCGGTGGCTCGGCTCGTACAACCAGGTCGCAGCGTTCTCCAGCCTCGCGGGCGACGTAATCGGTGGCTACCTGCTGTTCTCGCGGGGGTACACGTTCACCTACGTCGTCCTCACGGGCGTCACCATCCTCGCGTTCGTCCTCGTGTTCGCGTACCTCCGTGACGACCCCGGCGGCGGCACCGAGAACGACGCGGGCGGCGGCGTGGCGACGCTGAAGGCGCTGCTGGACCTCCCGATGATCCGCGCGCTCGTCGTGTTCCGTCTCGCCTTCTCCGTCGGGAAGATGGCGGTGATCATCTTCCTCCCCATCCTCGCGCGCACCGAGTTCGGCACCACGGCGTTCGCCATCGGCTGGATCCTGGCGGGCGGGAAGCTGACGAAGTCGGTCACGCAGGGGTACGTCGGCGACCTCTCCGACCGCGTCGGCAACAAGGAGTACTTCGTCGTCGCCGGCGCGCTGTTGTACGGGCTCGGCACCGCGCTCATCCCGCTGAGCTACTACTTCGAGGGTACCCTCGACCCGGTCCGGTTCGTCGCCTTCGGCGGCGAGCAGGTGCTCGGCGGCGCGTTCTTCAGTCTGTTCGCGGCGTACATGGTGCTCGGCGTCGCCGACTCCATCCGCCTGCCGGCGTCGATGTCGCTGTTCGTCGAGGAGGGCGAGCGCTACGACTCGGTCGCGTCGGCGATGAGCCTCCGCTCCATCTCGTGGAAGGTCGGACAGGTCGCGGGGCCGGTCGGCATCGGCGCCATCAAGGAGTTCGTCTCGACGAGCGTCGCGTTCTACACCGCCGCGGGGTTCATCGTCGTCTCCTCAGGCGTGTTCTGGGTCGTATTCCGCCGCGCGTCGGCGCGGGAGGCGGCGCTCGCGGACGTGGACGCTGACGTGGCGGACGACTGAGGACCGGAAGGAGTGCGCCGGCCGGGATTTGAACCCGGGTCGATGGCTTGGAAGGCCATTGTCATACCAACTAGACCACCAGCGCTCGGTGTCTGCACTCTCGGCTACCGCGTGGAGGAATAAGGGGTTTACCGTTTCGTGTCGCGAGGTCGCATCACCCGATTCGGGGGGAGCGCGGGGCCGAGATGCTTGATCGAACCGATCCTCGCGTCTCCTGTGACCCACTCGTGGACGGCTCGCTCGCTCCGCTCCCTCGCGTCTCGCCTCAGTCGTCCGCGGTCGCCTCGTCCCCGTCGGCGCCCTCGGCGTCGGAGCGGGGCCCCGCGGCGTGGCCCTCGTGGGCGACGGCCGTCGCCATGAGTTCCGGCGAGATGGCCGGCACCTCGCTCTCGTCGACCGGACCCAGATCCGCGATATCCTCCGTCGAGCGCGGGAACGCCCGCAGGTCCATGTGGATCGCGATGCCGCACTTTGCGCCCTCGCCCATGGCGACCGGGATCTGGTTGTGGCCGGGGGTCAGGTCGCCCACGGCGTACACGCCCTCGAGAGAGGTGCGCCCGTGGTCGTCGACGGCGACCTCGCCGGAGTCCTCGCGCTCCAGGCCGAGCGCGTCCGCCAGGTCGGCTTGGTAGTTCGAGCCGTACATCGGGAACCCACCCTTGTACTCGCGGACGGTGCCGTCCTCGAACTCGAAGCTCTCCAGCCAGCCGTCGTCGTCCTTGCTCATCCCGGTGATGTCCTCGTGGATCACGTCGACCGGGTGGTTCTCGACCATCTCGGCGGTGTCGTCGGACCACGTCGGCTCCTCCCCGCGCGTCAGGATGTCCACCTCGTCGGTGAAGTTGAGCATGATCATCGCGACGTACGCGGCGGAGTCGCCCGTGCCCATCACGTACACCGATTCGTCGACGAACATGTACGCGTCACAGTGGAGACAGTAGTGCAGGCCCATCCCCGTGCGCGGGAGCGGCGGGTCCGGGCGCTCGTCGGAGAACCCCGTCGCGAGCACGAGGCGACGGGTGGTGTACTGCTCGTCGCCGGTGTCGACGCGGAAGCCGTCCGCCGGGTCGTCGCCGAGCGCCTCTACGTCCTCGACGAAGCCGCGGACGTACTCGCCGCCGTAGCTCTGGACCTGCTCTTGGGCGGTCTGGAGGAACTCGTTCCCCGAGGTGTGTTCGGTGACGCCGATGACGTTGTGCGTGTCGCGCATCATCGCCGCTCGACCGCCACCGCGGTTCACGACGAGCGTGTCCAGCCCGAGCCGCGTCGTGTACAGCGCGCTCGTGAGCCCCGCGGGACCGCCGCCGACAACCGTCACGTCGTAGTCGAACTCGTCGTCGGTGTGCATCTACCGGGTCGTTGGGTCCTCCCACCAATAAAAACGCGTCCGGCTGTGCGGCCCGCGCATCCACCCGGCACCCCGTGACACACCGCCGTGGGTGCTGGACGAGGTGCCGCCCGCCGCTACTCGGGGGCGACGACCGCGTAGCAGTTGCCGCTGGACACCGTTGACTCCACGACGCGGAGGTCGCTCGCGGCCAAGTCGGCGTCGAACTCCGCGGGCGCGTAGATGTGGTAGAACCGGGGGACCGTCTCCCCGCCCGGGAGCGTCCAGTCGACCTCAGTGTCGAACCCGACGTCGGCGTCGGCGCTGGCGTCGAAGCGGTCGTGGGCGGTGCTCCACGCGCTCACGAGCGCGCGACTGCCCGGGGCGAGCACGCGCGCCACCTCCGACAGGGAGGCGACCCGGCGCTCGCGTGGACGGAGGTGGTGCAGCGCCGCGACGTACACCGCGAGGTCGGCGGCGTCGTCGGCGACGGGGAGCGCGGCGGCGTCACCGCGGGCGAACGAGACGCCGGCGGCGTACCCTCGCTCGACGGCGCGAGCGCGCGCCTCGCGGAGCAGACCGCCGCTCACGTCGACACCGACCACCCTCCGTGCGCGGTCGGCCAACGGCGCACAGTGGCGACCGTTGCCACAGCCGATGTCGAGCGCGACCGCCCCCTCCCGGCCGTCGAGGAACGACTCCACCTCCGGCCACGCGTACTCGCGGGTCTGCGAGAAGTGCTCGGCGATGCGGTCGTACGTCGCCGCCGCGTCGGGCGCGCTGGAACTGTCGTCCGTCATCCGATCACCAGGAAGGTCCCGTACGCCAACAGGAGCATGATCGCGGCGTGTTTCACCCCGTCGCTGACGGTCCCCTCGCCGAGTTGGCCGGCGACGAGGCCCGAGGCGACGCCCTGGATGGCTGCGGCGTGGTAGAACAACACCACGTACGCGTCGACGTTCACGCCGCCGAGACTCCCGAGCACGCCCGCAGAGATGCCGCCCGGGACGTTGTTGGCACCGTTCGGACCGGCCAGTTGTGCTCCCTCGACGGCGGGGATGAACGCGACCGTCAGCGCCACGATGATCCCGAGGAACACGAGGAACGAGATGTAGATCACCAGCAGGTACGTCACCATCACCTGCCGTCGCTCGCGGCGGAGGCGGCGGGTCGCGCGGGCTTCGTCGGCGGCAATCTCGAGGACGGGTGCGACCTCGCCGCTGGCGTCG
This sequence comes from Halobaculum marinum, assembly GCF_029338555.1. Lineage (GTDB taxonomy): Archaea > Halobacteriota > Halobacteria > Halobacteriales > Haloferacaceae > Halobaculum > Halobaculum marinum. The sequence continues at coordinate 1,978,467 of NZ_CP119989.1, forward strand.
ATGGCGTTGGTGACGAGCGCGACCGCGCGCGACACCATCGGCGACCTCGTCCGGTCGCGCATCCGCCCGAGCGCCGTCGACACGTCCGCGCCCCACTGCACGTCGCGCCACGCGCGCTCGACCTCGGGTGACAGTCGGTCGAGGTCCGACCGGGTGAGCCTGCGGAGGCTCTCTACGACGGTCATGCCGGCGTCGTTGATGCTGGCCATCCGGTCGAGGAAGTCCGGCACGGCACGCTCGATGGCTCGGGTCCGGCGCTTGTCGACCTCGTAGGCGACGCCGTAGGCGACGAGCACGAACGCGGTCGCCTCGATCAGCGGCGAGTCGACGGCCCGCGCGACCGCCTGCGGCGTGAGCGCGGCGGGTTCTGTCCTGACCACGACCCATACGAGGCCGAGCGGCACCGTCACCAGCGCCGTGAGCGCGGGTCGGTCCAGCACCAACTCGCCCGGTCGGCTGGCGACGTCGAGCAGGTTCTCGATGCGGTCGTAGGCGGCCAGCCGTTCGCGACTCTCGCTCCATCCGTCGACCGCGCCGCCGTCTGGTCGCGCGCTCGCACCGTTCGAAGTGCCCGCCAGCGACGCCAGTCCCAGCACCCGCGGGTCGGTCGCACCGTCGCCCGCCGCCGTGGGGTCACCCCCCGAGCGCGTGATCGAGTCGATGTAGACGACGAACCCGAACGTCGCCAGTGGGACCGCGAGGTAGACGACGGCGCGCAACAGCGGGAGCGTGTCGCTGAGGACGATGCCGATGACGACGAGGATGGTGATGAAGAACAGCGGCCCCGCGACCAGCACCGTGACGTACGCCTCTGCGAGCGTCGAGACGAGTTCGAGGTACTGCTCCTGTTGGGACTCGGCCTCCTCCTGGTAGCGTTCGTACTGGTCGCGGAGGAACCCCGAGAGACTGCGCCCGCTGCCGAGGACGGACGCGAGATTCTCCCCGAACTCGCCCATCGTCTCGGAGGGCGTCCGCGCAGCCATCCGTTCGAGCGCGGTGAGCACGTCCGTGCCGAAGGTGTTCATGTCGCGGGCGGCGACGCCCAACTCCCGTGCGGCCTCGCCGTACACGCCCTCGTTGCGGGCGAGCGTGTTCAACACGATGGGGAACGACATCCCGGAGCGTGACAGCGCGTACACGAACGCGACGGTCCGCGGGAGCGTGGCCTCGACTTGGCTGGCGCGGGCGTGGGCGCGCTGGTCGAGCAATTCCCACCGGAACAGGTACACCGCGAGGGCGGACCCGGGGCCGACGGTCGCCGCCGACAGCAACAACAGCGGGAACAACTCGGCGACGCCGAGGTCACCGATCTGCGTGAGGCCGGCGAGGAACCCCAGCGTCGTCGGGAGCGTCGCCCGGACCGCGTCGCCGCCGACGCTGAGGAGTTCGAACGTCGCCGCGGCCGCGTACACCCCGACGACGCTGCCGGCGACACCGGCGACGCCCGCGTACAGGAGTGTCGTCGCGGCGTACGACCGGTGGGTCACCGAGACGTGGGCCGCGCGCAGACGGTCGCGCTGTCGACCGCGTCGCGGACTCTGCTCGGCCACGTAGTCGCCGAACAGGTGGATCGCGAGCCGCGTCGTCGCCAGGTTCGCCCGCGTGCTCACCATGCCGGCGACGACCGGCGCGGCGACCGCCAGCGCGAGCACCAGCGGCACGTACGACAGCACCATCGGTCAGCCCCCGTCGCCGGTGCCGGCGCCGGCGCGCTCGCCCCCGGTGTCAGGGTCGACGACCGACGCTCCCTCCTCGGCGGCCGTCAACCGGTCCATCACGCGCTCGGCGTCGGCGTAGTACTCGTTCACCAGCGCCGTGAACCGCCGGTAGTCGGTGACGCCGTGCTCCCGGAGGTGCGACAGGAACGCCCGCCGCCGGCGCATCTCCGACAGCAACTCGGCGCGACTCCACCCGCGTTCCTCTTGGATCTCGTCGAGCAGCGACGAGTCGTTGCGGCGGAAGCTGTCGGTGTCCGCCTGCCACGCGAACACCGACGAGTAGTCGAGTTCGCCCGTCCGCTGGTCGATGTCGCCGATCTCACCGACGGTCTTGGCTCGGCGGACGCGCTCGCCCTCGAACCGGGTGAGCGTCTGGACCGACAGCATGTCGAGCGAGCGCACCATCGCCCGCGGCACGTTGATCGGTTCGTTCTCCAGCCGGTTGATCACCGTCTCGATGGAGTCGGCGTGCATCGTCGAGAAGGTGGTGTGGCCGGTGTTCATCGCCTGAAACAGCGTCAGCGCCTCCTCGCCGCGCACCTCGCCGACGATGATATACTCCGGGCGGTGGCGCAGCGCCGACCGCAACAGGTCGTACATGTCGATGTCCTCGCCCTCGCCCATCCGCTCGCGGGTGACAGAGGAGAGCCAGTTGTCGTGGTACAGCGACAACTCCCGGGTGTCCTCGATGGTGAGCACCTTCGAGCGCGGCGGCACGAACATCGACACCGCGTTCATCGACGTGGTCTTCCCGGAGGCGGTGCCGCCGGCGAAGATGAGGCTCTTGTTGTGCTCGATGCACAGCCAGAAGTACGCCATCTGTTCGATCGAGAACGTGCCGTAGTTCACGAGGTCGATCGGTGTGAGCGGTTCCTCGGCGTACTGGCGGATGGTGAACGCCGACCCGCGCGGCGTCACCTCCTCGCCGAGCGCCAACTCCGCCCGTGACCCGTCCGGGAGGGTCGTCTCGACGATGGGGTCGCCGACGGAGATGTGCCGCCCCGACTGCTGTGCGAGGCGGATCACGTAGTTGTCGAGTTCGCCCGCTTCGAAGACGACGTTCGTCTCCACGTCGGTGTAGTCGTCGTGGTAGACGAACAGCGGGAGGTCGTAGCCGTCACACGAGATGTCCTCGATGTGTCGGTCCGACAGGAGTGGGTCGACCTTCCCGAACCCGCGGAAATCGCGTCGGAGGTAGTACAGGAGGGTGTGGAACGTCCGCATCCCAGCGTCGACGCCGTACTGCCGCAGCAGCGTCGTCAACTCAGAGCGGAGCGTGTCCTCGGCGGCGCGCTCGGCGTCGCCGCGGTACAGGAGTGGGTCGCGGATGTCGTCGACGACGCGCGCCAGCAGCGACGCCTCGAACTCGTCGAGTTCGGGTTCGACGACGTTGTACAGGTGTTTGTCCGCCTCGGTGTCGTAGGTGACGACGACGTACGCGTACGGGGCGTTCACCCAGTAGCGGTCGACCTCGTCTTGGCCGGGCGGCGCGTCGAAGGTGGCCAGCGGGCCGTCCTCGGCGGGGTGAAACGGGCGGACCGCCAGGTCGGTGCCGCGCAGCACCTCGACGGTGCGGGAGAGCCGTCGACGCAACGCCGACAGTCGATCCTCCCCTGCGCTCGGCCCGGCGGTGTCCCCCGACATCGGTAACTACGGGTCGTAGGGAAGTCCGGTACTTAACTTCACCACCACGAGTAACACGGCTGATAACTGGCGGTCGTCGCCTTGGCCGCTCGCGGTCGTCCGCGACCGCTCGCGCCCCGCGGCGTGTGGGCCGCGGCGACTACGCGACGCGTTCTGCGCGCAGGAGGACGCCCCCAAGCGCCAGTTGGAGGAGCGCGCCCACCGGGAGCGAGACTCCCGGGAGGCCGCCGCCAACGCCGAACGAGAGGCCGAAGAAGCGCTCCGGGAACAGGACCGACGCGACGAGGAACAACGCGGCGGACGCGACGAGCAGGCCACCCAGCAGCGTGACCGGATCGATGGCCCACGCCTCGACGCGCTCCTCCTCGCGGTAGTAGTACACCGAGATGGCGAGCGCGACGAGGAACACGAGCGCGCCGGCGACCCACAGCCCGTACGCCACCTGCACAGACGTGCCACGCTGTAGCAGGTACGCCGTCACCGGGGTCGAGACGCTCGTCGCGCGCAAGAACGGGAGCCCGAACGCGTAGCGAATCTGCACGAACGGGAAGCGGACGAACAGCACCGACCCACCCGAGACGGCGCCGAAGAACACGTTCCACGGCAACAGCGCCGTCACCCACGTCGACAGCACCGCGAGTTCCCCGGCGTACTCCGACCTCACCCAGACCATGCGTTGTCGACGACCGCGGTGTGAGATAAACCCGCGGGAACCGAGCGAGCGACCCCGGCGTGACGGCACCCGCACGGACCGCCGCAACCGCACGCCAGCGGTCGCCCGGGGCGTTACGTACTTACACACCGAAACCCTACGTCTCGGTACGGAATGAGGCGCGATCACTTCGAGTTGGCTGTCGAGCACGTCGACTGGGTAGACACGGACGGCGACCCCGAGAAGCCGCACGTGTACATCGACTTCACGGGTAGCGAGGACCGACTGCGCGAGCGCCTCACCGGCGGCGACGACGAACTCCTCGCCGCCGAGGAGACGGACGTCGCCTTCCGCCTCCAGGGCGACCACGAGCACGACCCCGAGGCGACGGGCGTCGTCGCCGTCACGAACCGGCTCACGGGCGACTTCGTCCTCGAACTCAACGAGGACGCGGACGACGTGTTGCGGTTCATCCGTGCGGCTCGCGAGTACGGTCGGGCGGCCGACGGCGACGGTCGCTACCGCGTCGAGATCGACGTGCACGGCGAGCGCCTCGTCGCCTACGAGAAGGAGACGTTCCTCGTGTACGACGCCGAGGGAAACCTCCTGCGCCACGAGAGTCTGATCCCGCCGGGCGTCGAACTGTGAGGGACCACGACGGAGCGGCTACTCGCACCGCGCGTTCCGCCTCGGACGGGTGCCCTCGCCCCGTGATCGACCGAAACCGGTTTCTCTCGCACGGTCGCAACAGGGTGCCGTGAAGAACGTCACCGACCGCGTCTCGAACCCCTTCGGGATGCAACCCGACTGCGACCGGTTCGTCCCCGGGTACGGCGACGCGAACGCGGACTTCCACGTCGTCGGCGACCACCCGGGCGTCCACGGCGGCGTCGAGACCGGCGTGCCGTTCACCGACAGCGAGGCCGGCGCCCGCCTCCTCGACGCGCTCGTCGACGCGGAGTTGCTCGACGCGGCCGGCGACGCTCCCGAGGTCGCCTCCACGTACCTCTCGTACCTCCACATGTGTCTCCCCGAGGGGCACCGCCTCGACGGCGACGGCGGACCGTCGGCCGCCTCCTACGACGACATGGAGCGGTTCTTCGACGCGGAACTCCGGGCCATCGCCGCACACGTGCTCCTCCCGGTCGGCGCCCGCGCCACCGCCCACGTGCTGGAGACGTACACGGCACAGGCGCACAAGACCGAGATCGACATGCAGGCGCTCCACGGACGCGAGATCCGCGGTTCGGGCTGGCTCGTCGTTCCGATCAAAGACCCCAGCGAGTGGGTCGAGGCCGACGCCGACCCCGACGGCGTGAGCGACGCCGACCGACTCGTCGAGGCGCTCGACGAACTCCGCGCCACCGACTATCGCCGGGAGTCTGACCTCGGCCGGTTCATCGCGGGGTCCGACCCGTACCTGGTGCGGTAGCCGCTTCGAACGGCTGGTTCCGTGCGGCAGACTACGATGGCGGCGCTGCCGCCGGGAGGCGAACCGTCACGGCGGTCCCCGTCTCGTCCACGTCGAACGTCACTTCGCCCGCAGACTCCTCGGTGATCCAGATCACGAGCCACAGCCCCAGCCCCGACGAGTGCGTGAGCGCCGACTCTCCGTCGGCCTGGAACGTCGCCAGTTCCTGCTCGGGGATCCCTGGCCCGTCGTCCGCGACGGTGACGGCGACCGTCTCCTCGTCGGCCTCGACGGTCACGTCTATCGTCGGGTGCTCGCGGTGACTGTGGACGACAGCGTTGTCGAGGAGGTTCTCGAACACCGAGTCGACCAGGTCGCTCGCCTTCACCCACGCCGACTCGGGCGCGTCGACGGAGACGCGCGCAGTCGGCGCTTTGAACGACAGGCCGTCGGCTTGTGCGCGGACTAAGGCGGCGACGTCGAGACGCGTGAGTTCCGACCCCTCGGCGTCTAGCGTCGCCTCTACCTCCCTGACCGTCTCCGCGAGGTCGAGCATCTCCTCTGCGGACTCTTGAATCCGTTCGAGCGCGTTGGTCCCGCCGTCGCCGGACGCGGTCGGCGTCGGAGCGGGGTCGCGCGCGACGGTGGCCCCGGCGTCGGTCCGTTCGGCGTCGGCTTCCAACAACTCAGCGTACCCCATCACCACGTTCATCTCGTTGCGGAGGTCGTGTCGCAAGAGCCGGTTGAGCACGCCGACCCGGCGACGGTGACGGTGGCTCTCGGTCACGTCGGTGAGCGTGACGACCCGCCCGTCGAGCCCACGCCGCGAGAAGTCGGAGACGGTCACCTCGTAGTGACGCCGCCCCTCGGCGGTCGAGCGAGCGATCCGGCGTGCGTCGTCGGCGTCGGTGGTCGACTCGACCGCCGCGACCGCGTCTGCCACCGACGGGCTAACCGCCGAAAGCGGGCGCCCGAGCGCCTCGTCCCGCTCGACGCCGAGCGGGTCCGTCGCCGCCGGGTTACAGTCGGTGACCACGCCGTCTTCGGTGAGGACGACGACCCCGTCGTCGGCATGTTCGACCGCGGTGTCGCGCGCGAACGACCGGGCCGCCGGCGGCACGTCGAGCAGGTCGTGGCGGACCGTGACAGCCGCCAGGAGGATGGCCCCGACGACTACACCGAGTGGCGTCGGGTCGACTCCCGGTGGGATCAGGCCGAGGAGGAACGCCGCGTTCCCGACCCACGGCGCCAGCACCGCAAACAGGACGACACCGCCGCGGACGCGGTGGCTGTCTGTGGTCAAGATGGCGGTTCGACCGATCGCGACCCCGCCGACGCCGAGGAGCACGTACGAGTAGGCGGTGTGGAGGACGAACGCCGGGCCGTACGTCGTGTCGAGGTACGTGGCGCCGTCGACGGTCCGAAGACCCACCTCACTCCAGAACAGCGACACTCCCGGTGTCAGCCACACGGCCAGTAGTGTCACCGCCGGGACGACGGACAGCCCCGCGATCAGTCGCCTGTCGACCCGTTCGGTCCGGGCGGTGAAGCGCCAGGCGAACACGACCCACGCGACCGGGAGGAGCGCGACGAACAGGTACCCCAGCTTCACGGCGAGGAGTTTCCCCGCGAGGTCGCCGCGGGCGTGCGCTCCCGCGACCGCCAGTGACCACCCCGCGGCGGCGACGAGGACCGCCACGAGCGCGGCCCCCCCGGGGCCGTGGTCACGTCGGCGGAGGGAGACGGCGGCCGCTAGCGCGACCACGCCGCCCGCGGCGAACGCGGGGACGATTGGGAGGTACTGCCACGTCATCCCGTCGTCGCCGTCGTCGCGGCGTCGGTCGGCGGCGACGAGCCGAGCGCGACAGGCTGATTCATGTAACGCTCCTGACGGTGGCGGGTACTTACATTTTACTCTCCGATTACAGGACAACTGAATTGGACTTCTGGCCCACACGTGCGGCGCGGGTCTCTCCAGCAGTCGCCATCACCTCACAGCACGAGGAGGCCGACCCCGTAGACGAGGAGCGCTCCGGCAAGCGCGGTGCCCGCAGCGGCGGCGTGGATCCGGAGCGCCCGCCGTCGGTCGGCCCGGCGAGCCGCCGGGTCGGTCACTGGTTTGCGGTCGCCGCCGGTGTCGCTCACGTCGTACACTCCCGCCAACCCGAACCCCGCGCAGAAGCGGTAGCGAGCCTGGTAGTACCCTTCGGCGGCGCCGAACAGCGGTGCGAACGTCACCAGCGTCAGCCACCCCGGGAGGTCGTACACGTACACCGCGAACAGGAGGAGGAGCGTCGCCGCGAACGAGACGGCGCCGAGTGCGTAGCGGCGCCGTCGCTCTGCGGGGCCGATGTTGCACACGCCGGGGTCGTACTCGGTCATGTGTGTCGCTGTGGCCGGCGACCGTATCGGTGTTGCGTCCGACCCACCCGGCGCGCCACCGCGGTCGGCGCCACCCGCCGACCCGAGTCGGAAGCTTTTGCCGCCCCGCCGCCCACGGGTGGGTATGAACCGGATCCGCCTCGACAACACCGTCTTCGAGGGGCTCAACAACGTCTACGTCCTCGCCGACGACGACTCCGACGAACTGGTGCTCGTCGACGCCGGCGTCGCCCTCCCGGAGGTCCGCGAGCAACTGACGACCGACCTCGCCTCGCTCGGATACGAACTCGCGGACGTGGACCGCGTCTTGCTCACTCACTGGCACTCCGACCACGCCGGCCTCGCCGGTGCGATCCAAGCCGAGTCTGGTGCGACCGTCCACGCACACGAGGCCGACGCACCGCTCGTCGCCGGCGACGAGGCGAGCTTGCTGGAGGAGCGTGACCTGCAGGCGAAGAAGTTCCGCGAGTGGGGGATGCCCGAGGACCGCCGCGAGGAACTGTCCGACTTCCTCGGTGATCACATGGATCTGGGCGGCGAGCCGTGCGACGTGGAGCCGTTCGCCGACGGCGACAGCTTCACCGTCGACGGTCGGACCCTCGAAGCGGTCCACCTCCCCGGGCACGCCGCCGGCCTCACGGCGTTCTACGACGCCGACGCGGACGAAGCGTTCGTCGGCGACGCTATCCTGCCGAAGTACACGCCGAACGTCGGCGGCGCCGACGTGCGCGTCGACGACCCGCTCGGCCGCTACGTCGACAGCCTCCTCCGACTGATCGACCTCGACCCGGACACCGCGTGGCCGGGCCACCGCGACCGGATCGACGACCCCGCCGGCCGGGCCGCGACGATCCTCCGCCACCACGTCGAGCGGACCGAAAACGTCGTCGACGTGCTCCGGCGCGAGGGGGCGTCGACGCCGTGGGAGGTGAGCGCGGCGTTGTTCGGCGACCTCCACGGCATCCACGTGCTCCACGGCCCGGGCGAGGCGTACGCCCACCTCGACCACCTCGCGAGCAACGGGCTGGCCGAACGCGACGGGACCCGCTACGACCTCGTCGACCCCGACCCCGACGTGGGGGCGCTGTTCCCCGACCCGGGCGTCGACCGGGTCGTCGAGTGGAGCGAGTAGTCGCCGCGGCGCGGGCCGGCGACCCGCCGCATCCGCCGAACACAAGGTTGAAACACGCCTCGGGCGAATCCGTCACCAATGGAACTTCGCGTCATCGAGAAGACGGACGAGGAACTCCGCATCGAGATCGCGGGCGAGGACCACACGTTCATGAACGTGCTCAAGGGACAGCTCCTCAACACCGACGGCGTCGCCGCGGCGACGTACGACATGAACCCCGAGCAGTCCGGTGGGCAGACCGAGCCCATCCTCTCGGTGAAGACTGAAGACGGCCTGGACCCCCTCGACGCGCTCGGGCAGGCCGCGACCGGCGTCTCGGACAATCTCGCCGAACTGTACGACGACATCGAGGCGGCGTTCGCCGAGGCCGACGCGGCCGAAGCCTGAGTCACGGACCGACTTCTCTCCGCTCCCCTACAGCTCCGGGCCTACAGCTCTGGGAGCAGTTCGCCCGCGCGGATCGACACGTCCAGCCAGTTGTCCATCGGCACCAGCGGACACTCGTACGCCTCGGCGTACGCGCAGTACGGGTTGTACGCTTCGTTGAAGTCGAGCACCCAGTCGCCGTCGGCAGTCCGGTCGTCGGGGTCTTCCAGGTCGAGGTACCGCCCCGCGGGGTACGTCTCCTCGCCGCTCGTCGCGTCGCGGAACGGCACCCACAGGCGGTCGAAGTCGTCGGGCGACTGGAACGCCTGCACGGTCACGTCCTCGCCACCGACGGTGATCCGGAACTCGCCGACGTTGTCGTACTCGCGGACGCCGTCCTGCGTCGTCTCGACGGTGATCCGCTCGGGGTCGTCGTGTTCGTGCAGCGGCGTCTCGAACCGGTACTCGGGGTCGGGGTCGAAGTAGCGCAGTCCCGCGAAGTCGCTCCGAGCGGCCTGCGGGATGGGCGACCGTGGGTGCTCGGCGAAGAACTCGTCTTTCTTGCGTCGGTCGTCGCGGACGCGCTCGGCGTACGCCTCGGCGTCGATGTCGGTGTCGGTGCTCACAGTCGAGTGTTCGCCGTCGCGAGCCAAGAAGCTTCAGCGGCTGTGTCCGGGCGGCGCCGCGCCGCGGTCGCCGCTCACAGTCGGACCGGGACGCCGTGCTCGTCGAGGTACTCCTTCACCTCGTCGATGCCGTACTCGTCGAAGTGGAAGATGCTGGCCGCGAGCGCGGCGTCGGCGTTCGCGTCGACGAACACCTCCTCCATGTGCTCGGGGCCACCACAGCCAGAGGAGGCGATGACGGGCGTCGAGACGGCGTCGCAGACGGCCTTCGTCAGCGGGATGTCGTAGCCGTCCTTCGTGCCGTCGGCGTCGATGGAATTGACGAACAGTTCGCCGGCGCCGCGTTCCTCCGCCTCCGTCGCCCACGTCACCACGTCGAGGCCAGTCCCCTCGCGGCCGCCCTTCACGGTGCACTCGAACCAGCACTCGCGCCCGTCGTCCAGCGTGACGTAGTGGTCGCCTTCGTCGTCGAAGCGACGGCGCGCGTCGACGGAGATGACGATACACTGCGCGCCGAAGGCGTCGGCCCCCTCGGTGATGAGTTCCGGGTTCGCGATGGCGCCGGAGTTGATCGACACCTTGTCCGCGCCGGCCCGGAGCGTCTCCTTGATGTCCTGTTTCGTCCGGATGCCGCCGCCGACGGTGAGCGGGATGAAACACTCGTCGGCGACCTGCGAGACGGTGTCGAGCATCGTCTCGCGTCCCTCCGCGCTGGCGGTGATGTCGAGGAAGACGAACTCGTCGGCGCCGGCCTCGTTGTACTTCTTCGCCATCTCCACCGGGTCACCGGAGTACTCCAGGTTCTCGAAGTTGACGCCGGTGTAGACGGCGGCGTTCCCGTCGTCGTCGAGGTCGACGTCGATGCACGGGATGATCCGCTTCGTGAGAGTCATACGGGCGATAGCCGCGAGCGGGGTTTCACCGTTTCGCCTGTCTGCGGCGCAGTCGGCCAACAGGGTGACACGGCGAATGCGGCTACTGTTTCCACCCGGCGTCGGTCGCGTCTCCGTACAGCCACGACCGGATCCGGTCGACGACACCGTGGAGCATGACGAACACGACGAACACGTACGCCAGCCCGAGGACGGCCTCGGCCATCGGGCTGACGATGCCCGCGACTGCTGGGTACAGGTACCGGAGGTACACGTACACGGCTCCGATAACGCCGCCGAGTCCGATGGCGGCGACCGTCACGGCGTAGCAGACGAACACGGCCCACCAGATTGCCTCGGCGACGTACTCGTTGCGACGGGCGCTTCGTTGCACGGTCGAGAGGAGGGCGTCCTGTCGGGGAGAATCCATAACAGGCGATCGACACTTCGGTGCTTAATACTGGCGGACGGGGGTACCAACCACCGGTCGGCTCACTCCATCACGTACACGCGCGCCTCCCACGGTCTTGCCTCGTACGCCGTGACAGTCGCTGGCGACGGCGACTCGGAGTAGTTGCACAGCGCGAGAGTGGCCTCGGTGCCCGCGAACGCGGACGGTGGGTCGACGCGTGCCGCCTCGCCGCTCCAGTTCAGCGCGACGAACGCGCGACCGTGGGCGGCGTCACGCGACGCCGTCTCCGACAGCGTCCGCGTGTACGCCCACACCTGCTCGTCGTCGGGCGTGTGGTTCTCGTAGTCGCCGTACACGAGCACGTCGTGGGCCTCGCGCAGGTCGATGAGCCGCCGGTAGTAGTGCCACACCGAGGTGGTGTCGGTGCGCTGGGTCTCGACGTTCACCGTCCGGTGGTCTTCGTGGAGGCGGATCCACGGCTCTGCGTCGGGCGCGGTGAACCCGGCGTTCGGCCCGCTCGTCCACTGCATCGGCGTCCGGCTGGTGTCTCGTGAGTGGGCATTCACCCCCTCCTGCACCGCCTCGAAGGAGTCGATGTCGCCGGCCTCGATCGCCTCGCGGACGGTGCGCACGGTCTCGACGTCTCGGAACTCTGCCAGCGACTCGAACGTGGGGTTCGTCATCCCCAACTCCTCTCCCTGGTACACGTACGGCGTCCCGCGGAGCGTGTGCAGCAGGGTGGCGATACAGGTGGCCGACTCGCGGCGATACTCCTCGTCGTCGCCGAAGCGGGAGACGACGCGGGGTTGGTCGTGGTTGTTGAAGTAGAGGCTGTTCCAGCCGCGACCCTCGAGACCGGTCTGCCAGCGGTCGAACACGGCCTTGAGATCGGTCAGCGCCCACTCCTCGCGTTCCCACAGCTCCTCCCCGCGACCGATGCCGACGTGGTCGAAGTGGAAGATCATCGCGAGGCCGTCGCCGTCGGGACGCACGTAGCGAGCGGCCTCATCGACGCCCGTCTCGCCGATACACTCGCCGACGGTGAGGAGATCCCGCCCGGCGAACACCGCGTCGTGCATCTCGGCGACGTACTCGTGGATCCGCGGGCCGTTCGGCACCAGCCGGAGCGCGCCGTTGAACGGGTCGTCCGGGTCGCCGTTCGGGTAACCGTCGGGCTTCGAGAGGAGGTTCACCACGTCGAGGCGAAAGCCGTCGATTCCCTCGTCGAGCCAGTAGCGCAACTGGTCGTACATCGCCTCCCGGACGGCTGGCACGGACCAGTCGAGGTCCGGCTGTTTGGGGTCGAACAGGTGGAGGTACCACTGCTCGCGCTCGTCGTCGTACGCCCACGCCGGCCCGCCGAAGAACGAGCGCCAGTTGTTCGGTGGCGCCTCACCGTCCGGCCCCTCGTCGGTCGCGTCGTACGCCACCGTGTCGGCGTCGACACCGTCGGCCCAGTGGTACCAGTCGGCCGTCGCGCCGCGGCGCCGCGACGTCTGGAACCACTCGTGTTCGTCGGAGGTGTGGTTCGGGACGAAGTCCATCACCAGGCGGATGTCGCGCTCGTGGAGCGCGTCGCGGACGGCGCGCCAGTCGGCCATCGAACCGAACGTGTCGTCGACGGCGCGGTAGTCGGCGACGTCGTAGCCGTTGTCCGCCATCGGCGACGCGTACACCGGGTTGAGCCACACCGCGTCGACGCCGAGGTCGGCGAGGTAGTCCGCGCGGTCGGCCAGCCCGGCGAGGTCGCCGACGCCGTCGCCGTCACCGTCGGCGAAGCTCCGCGGATACACCTGGTAGACGGTCGCCTCCTTCCACCACGAACGGGCGGCCTCGTCCATGTCGACGCCCACTCACGCGGGGCGGATAGGTGTTTTTTTGCCACGCGGACACCAAACCAGGCGTATGGCCGACCACCACGAACACGACCACTACAAGGAGTTCGACTACGAGCGCGTCACCTCACCGATGCAGGCGGTCACGGCCCGCCAGGCCGCCATCGGCGCACTCATCGCGCTCGTCGGCATCGTCGTCGCGTTCGGACTGCCGCTGCTCCTGTAACTGGGTCACTCCCGGCGCTGGCTCACTCGCCGGCGTCCACTCGCACCGAGACGACGCCGTCGGTTCCCGTCGGTCGCGCGTCCTCGACGAACGACTCTGCACCGACGAGCACCGCGACCGTCTCGGGCGAGACGCGGACCAGCCTGACCGGGGCGGCGTCGCTCGCGCGTTCGTCGCGCCACTCGGCGAACGCCGACTGGAACTCGGTCGCGTTCGCCTCGTCGTCGAAACGCACGACCCACACGTACCCCGTCGTTCCACTCGCGTCCCCCGCTCGCGTGAACCCCAATCGCACGTCGTTGCCCCATCCGTCCGCGGCGGTCGCTGCGGCGGATTCGTTCAGCCCCGACTCCATGACCACGCGGAGGAACAGTTCGCCGTGGGTGTCGCGGCTACCGAGGTCCGCTCGCCAGCGGTCGTTCGGGTCGTCCGTGACGACGAGCGTCGCCAGCGGTTCGCTCCCCGGCGGCAGGCCGTGGAGCAGTTCCTCCGTCGTCCGCGGCGGGTTCGCGTACACCGTGTCCAGGTCCCGCGGGTCGTCGACGCGCTCGTCCACGTAGCGGGCGCCGACGACGTACGGCGCGATACCGAGTCCCGTAGCGGTCGACCCGGACCTGGACGCCGCGGCCAGCGAGACGACTGGGTCTGGGGCGTCCGGGCGGTAGCGACGGACGTACTCGCGTTGGACGTACGTCGCGCTCCCTTCGACGACTCCAGCGTGCAGGAGTCGCGCCTCGGTTGAGCCCGCCGGGGCTGCCGCGCTCCCGCGCAGGCGCTGGAACGTCCCGTCGCGGAACTGGACGACGTGGACCGACTCGTGGGCCAGCGTCGACTCCGCCTCGGCACTGTCGTTCAGGACGGCCTCGTTCACCGTAACCGTCTCCGGGGAGGCGACGTACGCGGCGGCGGTGGTCGCCGTCGGTTGGCCCTCCGGCGCGGTGACCCCGACGAGGCGGTAGAACTCGGGGTACTGCTGTCGACCGACGCGCATCCGGTCTGGTGGGCGGATGACGACCGACCGTGGCGGCGCCACCGTCGGGCGGTCGACCGTGACCGCGACGCGGGCGAACACGAGCGAGTAGTCGACCGGGAGGTCACCGTCGACCACCTCGATGTCGTACCCAGCGGCCAGTTGCTCGGGCGATGGCTCGGCGGTGTCGGTCTCGTCCGGTCGTGGCGTCGCCGTGGCCGTTTCCGTCTCTTGCCCGGGTTCCGCTTCAGATGGCGGCGCGGACGTGTGCGTGGGGGTGGCCGTGGTCGAGACACCGGGTGCCTGACCCGATTCAGCAATGGGGTCCGTGCCTCCAATCGCCTCCGCCGCCGGCGACGCCGTCGGGGCGGTACAGCCGGCGACGAGGAGACAAATGAGGAGGGCGACCGCCTGGAGGGCACGTGCTGCCACAGTCCGACATCGACACGCCAGCGGAAAAGTCGTCGCAGGATTCCAACGCCACGGCGGTCGTACGCCCGTGACTCGGGCAGTCAGTCCAGTTCGCGCTCGATGACCGAGCGCAGGTCGGCGATGGACGCGGCGTCGTACGCGAGGTCCTCGTCGCCGACCGTCAGCGACAGCGTCCCGTCGTCGGTCGCGGCGCCGAGTTCGGCGACCGGCGCGACGCCGTCGAACGCCGCCCGCACCGCCTCGGGGTCGGTCGTCTCGACCACAGCACGACCGGGCGTCTCGTCGAACAGCGCGAGCGCGTCGTCAACAGTCACGTCGGCGCCGGCGTCGGCGGTGACCATCTCGGCGAGCGAGACGGCGAGGCCACCGTGGCTCACGTCGTGGACGGCGAGCGTCCCGTCGGCAGTGGCCACCTCCGCCAGTGTCTCCAGCACCTCGCTGGCGTTCTCCGGGAGCGCGGGGAACTGGTCACTGCCGCCAGCCTGCGCGAGGTACTCCGACCCGCCGAGCGCGCCGCCGGGCGCGCCGACGTGGAGGACGGTCCCCTCGCCGGCGAACGACGCCGGCGGCGCCGAGAAGCCCGCCTTCGTCCCGATGACCGCCAGCGTCGGCGTGGGCGGGATGGGGCCGGCGACGGAGTCGTTGTACAGCGAGACGTTCCCGCCGACGACCGGAATCGAGAGGTCGGAACACATCTCCGCGAGGCCGTCGACGGCGGCCGCGAAGCCACCGTACACGTCCGGCTTCTCGGGGTTGCCGCCGTTGAGGCAGTCGACCGCCGCCAGCGGAGTGGCCCCCTTCGCCGCGAGGTTGGTGGCGTTCTCCAGCGCGACGGCGCGGGCGCCCTCGTACGGCGCGGCGGCGGTCCAGTTCGGCTCCGACCCCGAGGACAGCGCGAGGCCCAGCGGCTCGCCCGAGTCGGTCGTCGCCTCTCGGATCGCCATCACGGCGGCGTCGTCACCGGGGAGCACCGACGTCCGGTTACCGACCTCGTGGTCGTACTGGCGGTACACCCAGCGCTTGCTCGCGGTGTTCGGGTGGCCGACGACGGCCTCGAACGCCGCCGAGAGCTCCGCGTCCGGGAGGTCGCGCTCGGGTTGGGTCGGCGCCTCGCGGTCGAGGTCGTTCATCGGCGCGCCGTCGGCGAGGTACTCGGCGGGCGCGTCGACGACCGTCTCCCCCTCGAACGTGCAGACGTAGTTGCCGTCGGTCACCTCACCGATCACCGAGCAGCCGAGGTCGAAGCGTTCGGCCAACTCGGCGACGCGCTCGGTGTTCTCCGGGGTCACCTCGTACACCATGCGCTCTTGGCTCTCGGCCAGGAGAATCTCCATCGCGTTCATGTTCGGCTCGCGCTGGTGGACGCGGTCGAGCGCGATGTCGGCGCCGAGGCCGCCCTTCGCGACGAGTTCGGAGGAGGCGCCACCGAGCCCGGCTGCCCCCAAGTCGCGCGCGGCGACGACGAGGTCCTCGTCGATCAGCGACTCGTTACACTCGATGAGGCGCTTCTCGGCGTACGGGTCACCGACCTGCACGGCGGGGCGGTCCTCCGTCTCGGCGTCCTCCGCGAGGTCCTCGGACGCGAACGAGGCGCCGCCGAGGCCGTCCCGTCCAGTCGCGTTGCCGACGAGCACGAGCTTGTTCCCGGGCGTCTCGGCGGTCGCGGTCACGAGGCGGTCGGGGGTAGTGAGGCCGACGCAGGCGACGTTGACGAGCGGGTTCCCCTCGTAGCCGTCGTCGAACGCGACCGAGCCGGCGACCGTCGGCACGCCGATGCAGTTGCCGTAGTGGCTGATCCCTTCGACGACGCCCTCGAACAGGTACTTCGAGTGCTCGCGGTCGAAGTCGCCGAAGTACAGCGAGTCTGCGAGCGCGATGGGGTACGCGCCCATCGACATCGTGTCGCGGACGATGCCGCCGACGCCGGTGGCGGCGCCGTCGAACGGGTCGACGTACGACGGGTGGTTGTGACTCTCGATGCCGAGGGTGGCGTAGGTGTCGTCGTCGAGGGCGACGACCGCGGCGTCGTCGCCGGGGCCGATCACGACGTCGTCGCTCTCGCTGTCGAACGCCGACAGCAGCGGTCGGGAGGAGCGGTACGCACAGTGCTCGCTCCAGAGGTTCTCGAACAGCGCGGCCTCGGCTCGGGTGGGCGCCCGTCCGAGTTCCGCCTCCACCAGTTCGCGGTCCGCGTCGGCGAGGGGCATTCACGTGTACGGTGATCAGGCCGTCTCAAATGGCTTTCTATGTGCACGGTCGTGCGCAACATCGCCGGGGTCGGGGCGCCCGGCGGACCGGATTCCTTTTCTACGGGCCGTGACTACCCGCGAACGTGCTTTCGGTCGAGCTGCACAGTCACTCCGCGCTCTCGCACGACGGCCGCGACCCGGTCGACATGCTCCTCGAACAGGCGGCCGCCGTCGGCCTCGACGCGCTCGCCGTCACCGACCACGACGAAATCGACGCCAGCCTCGAAGCGGCCGCGATGGCCGACGACTACGGCCTCGTCGGCATTCCCGGCATGGAGATCACGAGCGCGGCGGGCCACGTCCTCGGCTTCGGCATCGAGGAAGCAGTGCCCGCGGGCCTCGACTTCGACGAGACGCTCGACCGTATCCGCGACCAGGGCGGCATCGCCGTGGTCCCCCACCCGTTCCAGAAGTCCCGCCACGGCGTCGCACCACACATCTCCGCCGAGCAACTCGCGAGCGCCGACGCCATCGAGGTGTACAACTCCCGGCTGTTGACCGGTCGCTCGAACCGGCAGGCCGAGACGTTCGCGGTGAACCACGGTCTCCCGATGACCGCCGGCAGCGACGCCCACATCGCGGAGATGGTCGGCCAAGCCGTCACCGAGGTCGGTGCCAGCGAGCGCTCGGTCGACGCCATCCTCGACGCGGTCCGCGACGGGCGGACGAGCGTCGTCGGGAAGCGGACGCCGTGGCGCATCTCCTTCCGCCAGGCCGCCGGTGGCGCCAAGCGCCGGATCGGCCGCCGCGTCGACGACCTGTTGTGATGCCCGCAGACGACCCTCCCAGTCTCGACGGCGGCGACCCCGACCTCGTTCGCGCAGCGATCGCGTCCGGCGACCCGTTGCCCGGGACCGACGGGTTCGCTGGAACGGTCGACGGCGCACTCGTCCGCGACGTGCTCGGCCGTCGACCGGTGTTCGTCGACCGCGCCGATCCTGACCGCTGGAATTTCGACCGGGACAACCTCGACGACCCCCGACCGCTCCCCGCCGGTGTCGTCCGCAATGAGGACAGCGAGCGCACCGTCTGGTCACTCCCCGACCTCGACGCCGTGGACCCGGACGCGGCGCTCGACGCCGTCCGAGAGGCGGTGCTGGCGAGCACCCGCGCGGTCGACGGCGACTGCGTCGCGGTCGCGTTCTCCGGCGGCGTCGACTCCGCCGTCGTCGCCGCCGGCGTCCCTGATGCGCCGCTGTACGTCGCCGGCTTCGAGGGTGCCCACGACGTCGCCGCCGCTCGCGACGCCGCCGACGCGATGGGCCGGGACCTCACCATCGTCGACCTGTCGCACGCCGACCTCGAACGCGCGGTCCCCGAACTCGTCGCCGCCACGGGACGACGCAACCCGATGGACGTGGCTATCGCGCTCCCGCTGTACCTCGTCGCCCGACGGGCGGTCGCGGACGGCTACGACAGACTCGCGGTCGGGCAGGGCGCCGACGAACTGTTCGGCGGCTACGCGAAGGTCGTCGACCCCGCCGACGACCACCGCGTCGCGGCCAACACGGTGCGCGGTGCTCGCCGGGAGACGATGGCGACGCTCCCCGACCAACTGGAACGCGACGTGCTCGCGCTCAGGGCGGCCGGCGTCGAACCGGTCGCGCCGCTTCTCCACGACCGCGTCGTCGCCGCGGCGCTGGCGCTCCCCGGCGACCTCCTCGTCGCTGACGGTGAGCGGAAAGTGGCCCTGCGCGCGGCAGCCGAGGGCGTCGTCCCGGAATTCGTCCGCTCCGCCGACAAGAAGGCCGTACAGTACGGCACCTACGTGTCGCGGGAGCTCGACCGACTGGCTCGCCAGGACGGTTTCAAACGGCGCATGGACGACCACGTCGGACGGTACATCGCGGCGCTGTGCGGAGAGGAGTACGTGGCTCCCGACGACCGATAGCGTCGGCTCAGCGGTCCTTCTGGCTGACAGGCGACACGGGCTCGCGGCCACGCTGCCGGACGACGCGGTGTCGCGCTCCCGCCGAGCGCCGTCCGCCGAAGGCTACTCGATGGCGGCCCTGGTCCCGGCTTCCGAGAAAAGGATTCGCGCCGGTCAGTCCTCGGCGTCGGCGACGGTCTCGATAGCCTCGATGCCGATGCGCGTCGTGTCGCGGTCCACGTCACTCTCGCGGAGGTCGGCGGGCGTGTACCAGTCCCACCGCTCGGCGCCGACCTCGTCGTCGCCGGCGGGGTCGACGTCGCGCGAGTCGACGCTCGCGAAGTAGATGGAGTCGATGTGCTGGTGCCCCACGGTGCCGTCGTCGTGGACGTTAATGTCGTACAGCATCGTGTGCCGAGGGGCGGGGAGCGTCTCGCCCGCCGGCGCGTCGACCTGTTCGGTGTCGTCGACGAGCGTCGGGTCGAGTCCAGTCTCCTCACGCGCCTCCCGGAGGGCCGCCTGGTGGGGGAGTTCGTCCCGGTCGACGTGGCCGCCCGGCGGGATGCGGATCCCCAACCGCTCGTGGAGGTGGAGGGCCGTCGCGCCGTCGTTGACGAGGTAGACGGTCGCGGTGAAGTGGCGTGTCGTCTCCATACCCGTCGCTGGCGGACGCGTGGCTTCGGCGTTACGATCCCGCGAAAATCCGTCGGTCGGCGCGTTGTGCGCGTCGACTCAGCCGAGGTGGACCTGCTCTTCGGCTTCGAGCAGTTCGTGGTAGCGGTTGCGGATGGTGACCTCCGAGATGTTCGCCACGTCGCTCACCTCGCTCTGTGTCACCTTCTCGTTGGTGAGCAGCGACGCCGCGTACACCGCGGCGGCGGCGAGACCGACGGGCGACTTCCCGGAGTGGACGCCCTCCTGCTTGGCCGTCTGGAGGAGCTGTCGAGCGCGACGCTCGGACTCGTCGGAGAGGTCGAGGTCGGACGCGAACCGCGGCACGTAGCTCTCGGGGTCCGCCGGCTGGATCTCCAGTTTCAGTTCGCGGACGACGTAGCGGTACGTCCGAGCGATCTCGTCTTTCTCGACGCGCGAGACGTTCGCGATCTCGTCGAGACTCCGCGGCGTCCCCGCCTGCCGGGCGGCGGCGTACAGGCTCGCGGTGGCGACGCCCTCGATGGAGCGCCCCGGCAGCAGGTCGTCGTCGAGTGCGCGACGATAGATGACCGACGCCGTCTCGCGGACGTTGTCCGGGAGGCCGAGCGCGGAGGCCATCCGGTCGATCTCACCGAGCGCCTGCTTCAGGTTGCGCTCTTTGGAGTCGCGCGTGCGGAACCGCTCGTTCCACGTGCGCAGTCGCTGCATCTTCTCGCGCTGGCGCGAGGACAGGGAGTTGCCGTAGGCGTCTTTGTCCTGCCAGCCGATGTTGGTCGACAGCCCCTTGTCGTGCATCATGTTCGTCGTGGGGGCGCCGACCCGGGACTTCTGGTCCTTCTCGCTGGCGTCGAACGCGCGCCACTCGGGACCGTGGTCGATTTCGTCTTCGTCGACGACGAGGC
Organism: Halobaculum marinum; assembly: GCF_029338555.1. Taxonomy (GTDB): domain Archaea; phylum Halobacteriota; class Halobacteria; order Halobacteriales; family Haloferacaceae; genus Halobaculum; species Halobaculum marinum. Next base: position 1,998,820 of record NZ_CP119989.1, read on the forward strand.
CGCAGTCGCGACAGACCGTCTCGCCACGCTCGGAGTCGTTGACGAGACTGCCGCCACACTCGGGGCACTCGAGTTGTTCTCCCTCGGTCTCGGACGCCGCTTCGTCCTCGCCGACGGTTTCGGTTCGCGACCGGTCGTCCGTGTAACTTCGGACGTTCTCGCTCATTGGTTAGGTGGGGGAACGGGAGCCGGAGAGGCGTCTCTCCGACGGGGTTCTCTGTGCACGTATTCAGGTCCGCAAGCCACTTATACTTGCTGGCGAATTTCGACGGCTCGACCCGCTGAAGCTGCCGGACGGCGCCGACGCGATTTCGCCGGCTCCCGCCCTGCGCGCGTGGTGGCACCGCGCCCGGTGGTCGGGGGTATCGAAACCCTTACTCCCGGTCCGCGGCACCCCTCGGACATGACCACGACCGACGAGGGCGACGACGCCGACGTGGGCGGCGTCGACCCCGACGAGGTCCGCCACGTCGCCGACCTCGCGCGGGTGGACCTCGACGACGAGGAGGCGGCGACGTTCGCCGAGCAGTTCGCCGACGTGCTCGACTACTTCGCGGCGCTGGACGAGGTGCCCGAGGTCGCCGACGAGCCGGACCTGGTGAACGTGATGCGCGCCGACGAGGTCCGCGACGGTCTCACGCAGGAGGAGGCGCTCGCAAACGCACCCGAGTCTGAGGCGGGCTTCTTCAAGGGGCCGAAGGTCTCATGAGCGCCGACGACGCCGCGGACGACCTCAACGTCTTCCTCGCACGGGAGACCGTGGAGGGCGCCGACGACGGCCCCCTCGCGGGGAAGACGCTCGCCGTGAAGGACAACATCTCGACCGAAGGGGTCGCGACGACGTGCGGGTCGGCCATGCTGGAGGGGTACGTCCCGCCGTACGACGCGACCGTCGTCGAGCGCGTCCGCGAGGCGGGCGCCACCATCGTCGGCAAGACGAACATGGACGAGTTCGGGATGGGCGGCACCACGGAGACGTCCGCCTACGGCCCGACGAAGAACCCCGTCGACCCCGAACGCGTCCCGGGCGGTTCCTCGGGCGGGTCGGCGGCGGCGGTCGCCGCAGGCGAGGCCGACCTCGCGCTCGGCTCCGACACCGGTGGCTCGGTGCGCAACCCCGCCGCCTTCTGCGGCGTCGTCGGCATCAAGCCGACGTACGGGCTCGTCTCCCGCTACGGTCTCGTCGCGTACGCCAACTCGCTCGAACAGATCGGACCGCTGGCGAACACCGTCGAGGACGCCGCCGCGCTCTTGGACGTCATCGCGGGCCCCGACGAGCACGACGCGACGACGCGATACGACGCCGCCGAGGACGGCCCCGCCGTCCACCCGGCCGACGAGACCGACTACGCCGCGACCGCCGACGGCGACGTCGACGGCATGACCGTCGGCGTCCCCACCGAACTGGTCGAAGGCGCCGACGACGCCGTCGTCAAGGTGTTCGAAGACGCGCTGGCCGAGTTGGAGGCGAAGGGCGTCGAGACCGTCGAGGTGTCGCTCCCGTCCGTCGAGCACGCCGTCCAGGCGTACTACGTCATCGCGATGTCGGAGGCCTCCTCCAACCTCGCGCGTTTCGACGGCGTCCGCTACGGTATCGGCGGCGGCGAGGGCAACTGGAACGAGTCGTTCGCTCGCTCCCGCGAGGAGGGCTTCGGCGACGAGGTGAAGCGCCGCGTCCTGCTGGGCACGTACGCCCTCTCTGCGGGCTACCACGACAAGTACTACAAGAAGGCGCAGGACGCCCGCGCGTGGGTGAAGCAGGACTTCGACGAGGCGCTCGCGGAGGCGGACGTGCTCGCGACGCCGACGATGCCCGTCGTGCCCCCGAAACGCGGCGAGAGCCTCGACGACCCGCTCGCACTGTACCTGATGGACGCCAACACCGTCCCGGTGAACCTTGCGAACCTCCCGGCCATCTCGGTCCCCGCCGGCGAGGCCGACGGCCTCCCGGTCGGGATGCAGTTCGTCGGCCCCGCCTTCGGCGAGGAGGCGGTCATCCGCGCCGGCAGCGCCGTCGAGGAGTAGGCGACTAGCGACACGGTTGGTGTCCGGCCTGCGTCACGTTTTTCATCTCGTCGTTCGCGCCGAACGTATGGACGAGGCCCTCCGCCAGCGACTCGACGCGATTGAGTCGCGCCAACGGATCGTCATCGCGCTGCTCGTGATTCCGTACGTACTCGGTGTCCTCCAGTTTGCGCTGTCGTTCGACGCGAGGGGCATCGTGCTCACCGTCGGTGCAATGTTCTTCGCCATCCTCCTCGGCATCGGCTACGTCGGATATCGCGGTCGTCAACCCTCGCGGCGGTAGGACGAACGCACCGGACGTGGGACCGACCGACCTCGCTTCAGCGCCGCCAGTACTCCGGCGTGAAGCAGACCAGCACTGGGATGATCTCAAGCCGGCCGATCCACATCAGGAAGATCATGTACAGCCGGCTGGCGTTCGAGAATGGCAGGTAGCTCCCCATCGGCCCCGCGATGCCGAACGCCGGCCCGACGTTCCCGAGCGTCGTCGCGGCGGCGCTCATTACTTCGAGGACGGTGAACACCGTCTCTCCCCGGAGGCTGTCGAGGAACAGCAGGAGCGCCGACAGGAAGAACAAGACGATGTACAGCAGCGTGAACGCGAAGATGCCGCGGACGCCGCGCTCGTCGAGCGCCCGCCCGTTGAGTCGCACCGGGCGGACCGCGTCGGGGTGGGCGGTCGTGAACAGCTCACGGCGCAGCGACTTCACGATCACCACCCAGCGGATGATCTTGATCCCCCCACCCGTCGACCCGGCGGAGCCGCCGAGGAACATCGCGAACAGGAGGACGTACTGGGCGGCGGGCGCCCACGTGTTGAAGTCGATGCTCGCGTACCCGGTCGTCGTCACGAGCGCGACCGACTGGAACACCGCGTGGCGAAGCGCCGGCTCCAGCGACCCCGTGATGTCGCCGGACACCATCGCGAGGTAGGCGGCGTCGAACGTCGACCCACCTTCAGGGACGGCCGTGACGAAGGCACCACCGAACAGGAGCCCCGTGAGGACGGCGGTCAACACGCCGAGGACGCCGAAGTACGCGCGGAACTCCACGTCGCGGACCATCCGTTCGGGACTGCCCGTCAGCACGCCCCAGAACAGCGCGAAGTTGACACCGGCGGCGATCATGAAGGGGACGATCACCCACTGAACGGCGGCCGAGAACGCCTCGATGGAGCGCGCTTCCGGCGAGAACCCGCCCGTCGGCATCGTCGTCAGGCCGTGTGCGACCGCGTTGTACAGCGTCATGTTGGGCGCGAGTTCGGGCAGCCCGACGACCGGGCCGACCACGTGCATCCCGTACAGCAAGACAATCTCCAGTGCGGTGATGCCGGCGTACACGCCCCACAGCACGCGGGCGGTCTCGGCGATGCGCGGGGTGAGCTTCTCGATGCCGGGGCCCGGCGCCTCGGCGTCCATCAACTGCGCACCCCCGACGGAGAGTTCGGGGAGGATGGCGACCGCGAGGACGACGATACCCATGCCGCCGAGCCACTGGGTGAGTTGGCGCCACAGCATGATCCCTCGTCCGTGCGTCTGGAAGGAGATGTCGCCGAGGACAGTCGCGCCGGTCGTCGTGAAGCCGGACATGGCCTCGAACAGCGCGTTCACCGGGTTCGCGAGCGTCGACTGCGGGTGCGGCGCGGCGACGAGCCCGGGCACGCCGTGCGCCTCGACGAGGTACGGCACCGCGCCGACGAATCCGACGGCCAGCCACGTGAGCGCGACCATCAGGAACCCCTCGCGAGCGCCCATGTCGGGTTCGGGGTCGAGGCGTTCGAGAGCGGTGCCGACACCCAGCGCGAGGGCGATGGTGACGACGAAGGGGGCGACGGACTCGCCGTAGTACAGCGCGACGAGCAGCGGCGCCGACAGCGGCACCGAGAGGTACCGCACGACGGTGCCGACGAGACTCAGGCTCGCCCGGTACTCGACACGGAGGTTCACTCTCGAAGTGCGCGGCCGCGTCCGTGTTGAACGTGTCGTTCCGCGCCGAACGCGCGCGGAACCGTCAAGTCGCTCCACCTTCGACACTGCGTATGAACTCGGTGCTCCACATCGCACCGGGCGCCCACGGCGTCGCGTACGCGCTCGTGGTCGCGCTCGGTGGACTCGCCGGTGCCGCCCTGCTGGGACTCGGCATCGCGGCGTTCCTCCGTCGGCGCTCGCGCTCGTACCTGCTCGTCGCGCTCGCGCTCGGCACGCTCGCCGCGCGGGCGGGACTCGCGGGGGCGACGGCGTTCGGACTCGTGGGCGCCGAGACGCACCACTTCGGTGAGCACCTCCTCGACGTGGTGATGGCCGGTCTCGTCGTCGCGGCGGTCTACTACGCCCGGTCCGTCCGAACGGAGGCGTCCTCGTGAGCGACCCCGCACGCCCCACGCGCGACCGCCTCGCCGACTACGTCGACGCCCATCCCGGCCTCCACTTCAACGAACTCGTCCGCCGACTCGACCTCGCGCCCGGCCAGGCGCAGTACCACCTCCGCCGACTCGCCCGCGACGACCGCGTCGTCGGCGAGCGGGTGTCCGGTCGGACGCACTACTTCGACCCCGGGCTGGACCCGCTCGAACGCCGCCGAATCGCGCTGTTCCGCCGAGAGACCGCCCGTGACGCCGTCGTCGAGTTGCTCGACGGCCCCGCCTCGCCCGCGGCGGTCGCCGACGCCGTCGGCGTCGCCAGGAGCACGCTCGAACACCACCTCGACGGACTCGTCGCGACGGGCGTCGTCGAGAAGCGGCGTGACAGCGGCGGTCGCGTCACCCTCGCACTCGTCGACCCCGAGGCGACCGCGCGCTCGCTCGCACGCATCGAGCCGTCGGTGCCCGACCGACTGCTCGACCGATTCACCCGCCTCGTCGACGCGCTGTTGGAGTAGTCGACGCCGGCCCCGCACCGAGAACAACTTCCCTCTGCGCCTCGCGTTCGACGGGCGCACCACAACCCCCTTGCCCCGCAGTCGGCTATGTCGAGTATGACCGACGCGGACGCCCTCGACACCGACGGCCTCACAAGACGCGAGGCGCTGAAGGCGGCGGTCGCCGTCGGCGGCGCCGCAGGCCTGGCCGCCTGCGTCGACCGTCTGGACGGCGCCGACCCCATCCCGGCGGGCGACGGCCCCGCCGCCCACCCCGAACGGCAGTACGCGTGGAACGAGTTCGTGCGCACCGACGACGCCGGCAACTGGCAACTCCCGACCCACCAGACGCTCCTGTATCTCACGCTCCCGGGCGACGCGCCCCCGACGGAGGCGGAGCGCGAGACAGTGCGCGGGGCGCTCGACGCGCTCGACGAGGCGTACGCGTGGAGCCACGAGGGGCTCCTCCACTCGGCGGCGTACTCGCCGACGTACTTCGAGCGGTTCGCCGACCCGCTGGCGGTGCCCGACGACGTGTCGCTCCCCCAGCCGACGCCGCTGGCCGACTACGAGACGCCCGACTTCGACACGCAAGACGTGCTCGTTCACCTCGCGTCGGACCGTCCCGACGCCGTGCTCGCCGCCGAGCAGGCGCTACTCGGCGAGGCGGACGAGGTGAACGACGTCTCGGTTCCGTCGGCGCTCACCGACGCGCTCGACCTCGACGCGCGGCGCACCGGCTTCATGGGCGCCGGCATCCCCCACGAGAAGGGCGACGGACTGGAGGGGGTGCCCGAGCCGAATCCGATCCCCGAGGAGTCCCCGCTGTTCATGGGGTTCGCCGCGGGGTTCCGGCAGAACCAGGCGACGGAGGACTACGTCGCCATCGGCGAGGGGCCGTTCGCCGAGGGAACGACGAAGTCGGTGGGGAACTGGCGCCAGCGCCTCGCCGACTGGTACGGCGAGCAGGACTTCGACCAGCAGGTGATGGAGATGTTCTCGCCGGGCCACGCGGAGGAGGGACTGGTCGAAGGCGTCGGGACGAACCTCGGCGACGACTCGCTGATCGACCGATTCGCCGACTCGGTGGTCGCCGACGCGGCGGAGTACGGTCGCGTGGGCCACGCGCAGAAGGCCGCCCGCGCGAACCGCGACGAGAACGGCGACCCCCTGCTGTTGCGTCGCCACTTCGAGTCGGCCGACGACGACATCGCCAGCCTCCACTTCCCGTCGCTCCAGCGGTCCATCGACCAGTTCGAGGCCGTCAGGCGTGCGATGAACGGCGTAGACGCGACGGAGGCGACGCCCGCGGTGCGCCAGCGCGTCAACAACGGCATCCTCGAGTACATCTTCGTCCGTCACCGCGGCTACTTCCTCGTCCCGCCGCGGTCGCTGCGGGCGCTCCCGACGGCGTCGGGCCAGCAAGGGTGAGAACGGGGGTCGACGGCGCTACGGGAGGAACAGGCCGAGGGCGACACCCGCGACCAGCAGCGCGGCGCCGACGCCCACGCCGACGCTGCGCGCGCGCTCTGTCAGCACCTCCTCTTGGCCCAGCAGCAGCACCCCCGTGAGCACGAGCAGTCCCGCGAGCCCCACTCCCTGTCCGACGGGCGACACGCCGGCCAGCGGACCGCTCGGCGTCGGCGTCTGGTGGCCAACGTGCGCCAACGCCGTTGACGGCAGCGCGGCACACGCCGCCAACGCCGCGACGGCCACGGCACGGATGGACGTCATTGGTCCCACCTCGTCGCTGCGACGGTAACACGGTTTCGACCGATCATCGAACGCCATCCTCGTCGTCCTCGTCGTCGAGCGAGACGACGACTCCGTCGCCGTACACCACGAACACTTCGTCGTCGCCGTCGCCGTCGGTGTCGGCGAGCGTCGGATGCGTGAACACCGACACGTCGCGCTCGTAGGTGGCGACCACGCGCCCCGACGCCGCGTCGAGGACGTGCACCCGGCCGGCGTTGGTGACCGCGACCACCTCGCGGTCGCCGTCGCCATCGAGGTCACCGACGGACGCGGGTGGCATCATCTGCGCGTCGCCCGCCGCCACCTCGACGCTCCACTCGGTGTCGCCGGTCGCCCCGTCGAGCGCCCGAACCTGCTGGTCGCGTGCGGTCACGTACACCTCGGGGTGGCCGTCACCGTCGCCGTCGGCGACCGCCCGGACCGTCGCGTACTCGTCGACCGACCGCTTCCACACCGTCTCGCCGGTCCGACCGTCGAGTGCGGCGACCGTGCCAGCGGTCGTCGCGACCACGAACTCCGCGGCGCCGTCGCCGGCGACGTTCGCGGTCCCCGTCCACGACACGGACTCCCCGAACGCGTCGCGCTCCCAGACGATGTCCCCGCCCGCGTCGAACAGTACGACTCGGTCCGTGCCGAGTCCGACGGCGAACTCGTCGGTGCCGTCGCCGGTGAAGTCACCCACCCCCGGCGGTGCGTAGGCGTTGCCGTCGAGTGCGTGCCGCCACGCGGGGCCGTCGCCGTCGGCGCGGAACGCGAACACCGTCGCGCCCGCGTCGACGACGAGTGCCTCCCGCTGTCCGTCACCGCCGAGGTCGGCGACGACCGGTCGGGTGTACGCGTAGGTGTCCAGTGGGAACTGGTTCTCGACCGTCCCCGTCGCGGGGTCGTACACGACTACCTCCTCGGTCGTCGACCCGGCCAACAGCTCCGGGCTGCCGTCGCCGTCGAAGTCGCCCATGGCTGGGTCGGCCACCGAGTGGAGGGTGCACACCTCCGCGGGGACCGGGTCGCGCCAGCGGGTGTCGCCGGTGGCGCCGTCGAGCGCGGCCAGCCGGCACTCGTCGCTCCCGCCGGCCCCGCTCACCGGCGCGAACACGTATCCCGCGCCGTCGACGCGACCCGCGGCGGCGGCGTGGTGGTTGGCACCGATACTGGTGGCCGTGTCGCTCGTCCACCGCACGGCGAGGTCACCGCTCCCGCCGAGCACGGTGGTCGCGGCGAACCCCCCACCGACGACGACGAGCGTCACCGCGGCGGCGACCGCGGCGATGCGCATATCCATCGGTCCCGTTCCAACGCGGACGGTAGTAAGCCCATCCGTCTCGGCCCGCCGTTCGACGCGCGTACCACCCGTTCGACGGGTGTACCAGAAACCCCTACCGTGTCGATCCCCTGCCACAGATATGGACAGACGCACGTTCCTCCGAACGGCAGGCGCCACGGGTGCGGTGGCCGGCACCGGCGGCTTCGCGGGCTGTCTCGGGTTCCAACTCTCTTCGAGCGATGGCTTCGCCGGCGAACCGCCCGTCGCGGAGAACCGTCTCGACGGCGTGTACTACCCGACCCACATCGAGGGGATGAACATGGCCGGGATGGGGATGGCCGGCGACTACAAGGTCGGCGTGTTCTACTCGTACGCGCACCGCTTCTGGAACGTCAACGGCGAGTCCGTCGAGCGAACGGACACGACTCCCGAGGACGACGTGCACCTCATGGCGAGCGTCTGGGACCCCGAGACGGGACAGGTACTCCCCGAGACGGGGCTGTCGGTCGAGGTCGAGAAGGACGGCTCGCTCGTCTCTCAGGAGGTGATCTACCCGATGATCTCCCAGCCGATGGGGGTCCACTACGGCGGGAACTTCGCGCTCGACGGCGACGGCACGTACACGGTGACCGTCTCCGTCGGCGGCGTCCGAACCCGGCGGACTGGCGCCTTCCGCGACCGCTTCGCAGACCCTGCCGACATCCCGGTCGAGATGGAGTTCAGTGCGGCCGCCCGTGACGAAATCTCGTACCGGACACTCGACAACGCGGGCGACGCGGGCGCCGTCAGCCCGATGGAGATGTCGATGATGCCCGACGCGACCGCGCCGGCGACCGAGGACCTCCCCGGCACCGTGCTCGGCGAGGTGAACAGCAACGACGCGGTACTGGTCGCGACGGTGCTTGAGGAGTCGCCGGAGGGGGTCGACACACCCGGCCCCTACCTCGCGGTGTCGGCGCGCACGCCGTTCAACCGGATGCTGATCCCCGCGATGGGGCTGGAGGCGCGGCAGGTCCGCGACGGGGAACGTCTGTTCTCCGGCGAACTCACCCGCACCCTCGACCCGGACCTGTCGTACCACTACGGCGCCGCGCTGGCGGATGGCACGCTGGAGTCGGGTGACGAACTGACGCTCGCGCCGACGGTGTGGCCCCAGATCGCCCGCCACGAGGGGTACGAGACGGCGTTCGGCGCCCTCATGGGCGGGATGCCCGAGCGGACGCTCACGGTGGAGTAGGGCCGCCTCTCGCGCGGGCGACCACGTCAGTGGAGGAAGAAACTCAGGAAGTCGAGCACCGGGTCCAGCCAGGGCTGCTCTCGCCGAATCTTGTCGCCCCACGACTGCTGGTGTTCGTCGTCTCCGTCCGCTCCGTCGGCTCCGTCGCAGTCGTCCGCCCCGTCAGCTGACACGACCGGTAGTTCCCGCAGTCACTCCAAAAGTGTTCCGCCCAGCGGAGGCAGTTACAGTTTCTGCGTGACCTCGTCGACGACGCACGTCTCGAAGAAGACGACGACGTGGTCGCCGGGGCGGATCACGGTGTCGCCGCGGGGAGTGACCAGTTCGCCGTCGCGGGTGATCGCGCCGATGACGAGGCAGTCGGGGAAGTCCTGGATCGACTCCATGATCGGGCGGTTCGCGAGCAGCGACTCCTCGGTCACTTCGATCTCCAGCACCTCCGCGCGGTCGTCCTCGATGAGCGCGATGTTCTCGGCGCCGCCCTCCCGGGTGAACCGAGATATCTCCTCGGCGACGACCGCGCGCGGGCTGACGCCCACGTCGATGCCGACCGTCTCGAACAGGTCGACGTACGCGGTCTGGTCGACGACCGCGACGGTGCGTTCGACGCCGAGGCGCGTGGCGAGCAGACACGACAGGAGGTTCTTCTCGTCGGAGTCGAGGGCGGCGACGAGCACGTCGGCGTCGCCGATGCGCTCGCGCTCGAGGAAGCCCACGTCCGTCGCGTCAGACTGCATGACGAACGTCTCGGGCAACTCCTCGGCGAGCACCCGGGCGCGGTCCTCGTCGCGCTCGATGAGCCGCGGGGTGAAGCCGCGCTCGCCGAGCAGGCGAGCGGTGTGGTAGCCGATCTCTGAGCCGCCGACGATGACGACCTCCTCGTTCGTGCCGACGTGCTCCTCGGGGGCCACGTCGGCGGCGAATCCGCGGACGCTGCTGGGCGAGCCGATGACGACCGCCTTGTCGCCCACCTCGATCACCGTCTCGCCGCGAGGGATCACGACCTCCTCGTCGCGCAACAGCGCCGCGAACGTCAGCGAGTCGAAGCGGTCGGCCTCGCTGACCGTCTGGCCCGCGATGGGGCTGTTCTCGCTCACCTCGAACTCCGCCATCTGCACCTTCCCGTCGGCGAACGGGTCCACGTCGCGTGCGGCGGGCAGGCCGATGACACGGACGATGGACTCGGCGGTCAGCAGGTTCGTACACACCATGAAGTCGATGCCGAACGCCGACTGCGACCGCTCCCACGTCCGCAGGTACTCGGTGTTCTTGATGCGGGCGACGGTGAACGAGTCGCTGACGGCCTTCGCCGTCGAGCAGGCGACGATGTTCGTCTCGTCGTTGTCCGTCGAGGCGACGACCATGTCCGCCTCCTCGACGCCGGCCTCCTCCAGCGTGGAGACGGCGGTGCCGTCGCCGTTCACCGTGAGCACGTCCAGCGAGTAGGTCAACTCGTCACACCGCTCGGCGTCGCGCTCGACGATCACCACTTCGTGGCTGTTGTCGAGGTCCGCGGCGATACTCTCCCCGACCTGTCCGGCGCCGATGATCAGTACTCGCACGCCGAAGCCACCCCAATCATGTCCACACGTGTTCGACCGAAGGGAATGAGCGTTCCGGAGTCTGGTGGGGTCGCCCGTCCCCACCGCCGACGAGCGACTCGCGCACCTGCGACCGACCGGTACGAACCGCTATCGACGCACGCCACACATCAACTAAACAACGAGTGTGCGAACGAACATCAGCGACGGTTCCCGACGCCTGCTCGTGGTGGTGGGTGTCGCCGTCCTCGTCGTGACCGGCGGCGTCGAGCGCGGGGTCGGCGACCGACTACAGCGCGTCGCTGTCCTCGCGCACGTCGAGGCGGACCTCGCGTTCGCGCCCCTCCAGGTCCGCGACGGCGCGGCGGACGACCCGTTCGGCCTCCTCGGTGACGAGACCTTTCACCTTGTCGAGCACCCAGCCGAACGAGACGAGCGGCGGCAGCGACACCGCCGAGGAGTCCGCCGTGTCGGCGTCGAAGTTGATCTGTAGCGTCACCCGACAGCCCTCGGTCGCGTCGTCGGGGGCGTCCGACGGGAGGTCGTCGAACGGCTCGATCACCCAGGCGCCGTGCGCGTGGATGTCCTTGAGCACGCGCCACTCGATGCGCGTCGGCGGCGTCACCTCGGTCACCTCCGAGCGGGCCGTGTACTTGAGCTTCCACCACGCGAACCGCAGTGCGTACCGCGACCCCGGGCCACCGTCGCCGTGGGTGCGCGCGACGCGGTCGAGGTACTCGGTGTACCGCTCGTACCGCGGGAAGTCCAAGAGGAACTCGTACGCCTCCTCGGGGGCGACGTACACGTCCGTCGAGACGACGAGCTCGTCCATACCCCGGCATCCGTCGGCGAGGGGGTAAGAGTTCGGGGTGGTCCACCGTGCGCCACCGCGAATTTCGGTTCGCCTAAACTCCGACAGGCTTAGTACGGTTTAGGCAAGCCGAAAACCATGGGAATGGAACGAAGGCAGTTCGTCGGGACGGCCGCCGCGGCGCTGGCCGGGGGACTTGCTGGGTGTGCAGGGTCGTCCAGCGACGGCGCAGAGACGACGACGGAGACGGAGACTGGCACGAGCACCGCGACCCCGGTGGAGACGACGGCTCCACCCCAGGAGTACGCGTCAAGCATGGCGCCCGTCGGGGGGGTGTCGTTCGACGCGCCGCCGTCGAGTGTGTCGGTGTACAGCCTCACCTACGCGGACCTCGCCGTCGCGTACGGCCACGGCGACGCGGTGAACTCGCTCGGGTTCGACGCCGCCGCCGGCGGCAACACGCTCGACGCCTACTACGCCAGACTCGACGGCGTCGACTTCGACTACGACGATCTCACACAGCTCAACAGCGGCTCCGGGGAGATCCGCGTCGAGAAGGAGGTGTTCTACGAACTCGACTCCGACCTCCACCTGATGGACCCGGCGCTGCTCACCTCGTTCGACGGCTGGGAGCGCGCGGACGTGGAGGAGATCACCGACAACGTCGGTCCGTGGTTCGGCAACGTGTACAGCCGCACGCACAGCCAGCCGCCCGAGTCGTGGCGCGACGCCTACGAGTACTACGGCCTGTGGGAGATCGCCGAGCGCGTCGCCCCGCTGTTCGGCGAGTCCGACCGCTACGAGGCGCTCGCGGCGGTACACGACGACCTCCTGGCGACGATCGAGGCTGGGCTGCCGCCCGAGTCCGAGCGCCCCTCGGTCGCCGCGCTCATCTACTTCGACGGGACGTTCTACCCGTCGGCGATCAACGCACCGGGCTTCGCGAACGCCCACGTCCGCCCGCTGGGCGCGACGGACGCGTTCGCCGACACCGACGCCGGGTTCGGCACCACGTACGACTACGAGACGCTGCTGGAACTGGACCCGGACGTGATCCTCCACCAGTACGGCATCGCCTCCTACTACGACGTGGCCGCGATCCGCGAGACGATCGCCGACGACCCTGTGGGGAGCGACCTCACGGCGATCCAGAACGACCGCTTCTACCCCTCGGGCACACCGGTTCAGGGCCCGCTCATGAACCTGTTCCAGTTGGAGATGACCGCCAAGCAACTGTACCCCGAGCAGTTCGGCGCGTGGCCCGGGTACGAGCATGGTGCCGCGTACCCGGCGATCCCGGAGGACGAGCGGCTGTTCGACCGCGAGCGCGTTGCCGACATCGTCGCAGGGTCGAACTGAGCCACGCAGCCGCGCCGTCGACGCCTGCCACTTAATTTTCGGTTTGCCTAAAAATCGAAGCGCTTAGGGCGGTTTAGGTAAGCCGAAACTATATGGACGCGAACCGACGACGGTTCCTCGGGCTGACGAGTGCGGCGATCTCGGCGGGGCTGGCGGGCTGTGCCGGCTCCGCGGGCGACGAGGCGGAGTCCTCGACCGAGTCAGCCGCGACGACGACCGAGGCGGACGCGACGACGACCGCACCGCCGGACACGAGCTACAGCGTGACGATGGCGCCGGTCGGCGACGTGACGTTCGACGACGTACCGGAGACGTTCACCGTGTACGAGTCGGGCTACGCCGACATGGGTATCGCGCTCGGGAAGGGCGAAGACCTGCTCGCGGTCGGCAACACGGCGCGCTACTACACCGACCACGTCGACGAGTTGGACGGCGTCGCCGCAAACACGGAGCCGACCCAGTTGCTCGGCGACTCGTACGCAATCGACCGCGAGTTGTTCTACGAACTCGACAGCGACGTCCACCTGATCGACCCGCAGTGGCTCCTCAACAACGGCTACTTCAAGCTGGAGGAGTCGGACCTCACAACCGTCACCGAGGACGTGGGCCCGTTCGTCGGAAACACGATCTTCCGGCGGACGGACCCGTGGCACGAGTACCGCTACTACACGCTGTACGAGGCGTTCGAGACGGTCGCGCAGGTGTTCGACCGCGCCGACCGCTACGAGGCGGTGAAGGCCGTCCACGACGACGCGGTCGCCGACGTGAGCGCCCGGCTGCCGAGTGCGGACGCCCGCCCGAACGCGCTGTTGTGCTTCGGCGCCGGCGACGAACCCGAGCAGTTCTACCCGTACCGCCTCTCCGACCGCGGGACGAACAAGAAGCAGTTCCGCGATCTGGGCATCACGGACGCCCTCTCGGGGACGGGCATCTCGGGGCTGTCGACGAACGACCGCGGTCAGATCGACTACGAGACGATGCTGGAGGTCGACCCCGACTCGATCCTCCTGCGCGGCCACGAGAGCAAGACTGAGCAGGAGTTCCGCGACACGGTCGTCGCGTTCATGCAGGAGCACTCGGTCGCGTCCGAGTTGACCGCCGTCCAGGAGGGGCGCGTGTTTCGCGGTGGTCCCATCTACCAGGGACCGCTCCAGCACCTGTTCAACCTCGAACGCTTCGCGACGCTGTACTTCCCCGACGAGTTCTCCGGCGACCTGTTCTCACGGGACGAACTGGCGGCGGCGATCCGCGGCGAGGCCTGAGTCTCTCCACTCTGTTTTAGGCCAGCCAAAATCGGAGCACACTTATTGGTTTAGGCTAGCCTAAAACCATGGGCCGAACCAGACGACGCGTCCTCGGTGGGATCGCGAGTGGACTGACTGTGGGTGCTGCGGGGTGCCTGGGCGGCACAAGTGGCGGGGCCCAGAGTGACGACGGAACCGCTTCAGAGACGACGGCGTCGGCAACTACCACAGCCGACACCGCGTACACCGCCTCCATCGTGCCGGTGGGCGAGGTGACGTTCCCGGACGTGCCCGAGACGTGGCTCTGCTACAACGGCGGCTGGGCGGACATGGCGTTCGCACTGGGCCAACGCGACGGCTTCCTGACCGCAGGAAACATGATCCCTGGGTTCTTTTTCGAGCCGTTCGGGCTGGACGTTCCCGGACAAGACGACCTGCCGGCGTTGGCCGACTGGAACGCCGGCGGCTGGAACAAGGAGGTGTTCTACGAACTCGATCCAGACGTGATCCTGATGGATCCCACCTACCTGCACGGGACGGGGTGGGACGACGACTGGGACGCCGACGACACCGCCGAGATCCGCGACAACGTCGCGCCGTTCTTCGGGAACAACTGTCGGCGCCGTCGCGAGTTCCACGACTACAAGCTGTACAGCATGTACGGCGCGTTCGAGCGCCTCGCCGAGGCGTTCCAAGAACAGGAACGCTACCGTGCGTTCGCGGAGCTCCACGACGAGGTGCTCTCTGAGGTGCAGTCCCGGCTCCCACCCGAGGAGGAGCGCCCTGAGATCGGGCTGATCAACGGCGGGTCGAACCCCGAGGAGGGCGTCTTCTACCCCCTCCACACACAAGACGAGGGGTACGAGATGAAGCCGTACCGCGATCTCGACGTGAAGAGCGCCTTCTCGAAGGATCTGGAGGCCGCGGGCGAGGCGGACTACGAGCGCCTGCTGGAGGTCGACCCCGAGATCATCGTCGTCCACTGGGGGATCGGCACCACCACGCCAGAGGCGGACGGATTCGACGCCGAGGCGTTCCACGAGCAGTACGTCCGGCCGATGGAGGAGGACGGCGTCGGGAGCCAGCTCACGGCCGTCCAGAACGGGCGAGTCTACCCTGGCGCGTACGGCGAGCAAGGACCCATCGTGAACCTCCTCCAGACGGAGATGAAGGCCCAACAGCTGTACCCCGAGGAGTTCGGCGAGTTCGACCCCGAGTCGTTCCCGGAGGTGCCCGAGGACCGACAGCTGTTCGACCGCCAGCGCGTCCGCGACATCATCACCGGGGAGTTCTGATGGCTCGCACGGACACCGTCGAGGGGACCGTCGGCGCCGACCCGGACTCGGCGGTCGACCACGACGTGCTGGTCGTCGGTGGCGGCGTCGCGGGGCTGTCGGCGGCGACGTTCCTCTCGCGGTACGGGCTCGACACGCTCGTGCTCGCCCGCGGGAAGTCGGCCATCGGTCAGTGTGCCCACCTCGAGAACTACCTCGGGTTCCCCGCGGGCGTCTCGCCCGAGCGGTTCCTCGCGCTCGGACGCGAGCAGGCGACGTTCGAGGGAGCGACGGTCCGCGAGGAACTCGTCGAGCGCGTGGCGACCGTCGACCTCGCCGAGCACGGCGTCGACGACGGCGGCACGAGCGACCCCCCCGCCTCCCGGGGCGGGTTCGCCGTCGACAGCGACGAGGGGCAGTACGTCGTCCGGTACGTCCTCGCGGCGACGGCCTACGACGGCGACATGTTCGAGCCGCTGGAGGACCGCCTCGACACCGATGCGGAGTACGGGGCAGCCGAGACCGAACACGGACGCACCACGGTCACGGGGTTGTACGCCGCCGGATGGATGACCGACGAGACGGTCCACCAAGCCGTCGTCAACGCGGGCCACGGTGCTCGCGCGGCCACCTCGCTCGCCCGAGACGACCTCGACGCACGCTTCTGGCCCGGCGTCGGCGACAACCTCGTCGACTGGGTCGTCTACGAGGACCGCTACGCCGTCGACGACGAGTGGGAGGCGGACACCCGAGACTGGTTCGACCGCGAGGTTGTCGGCGACGCCACCGTCGACGACGCCACCGTGGAAGCGGCCTACGACGTCGTCCGGTCGGAGTACGTCGCACGGATGATCGACGCCGAGGAGGCCGCTGAACGCGACCGTGCGGGCCAGCGCCGCCTGCTCGACCACGTAGACGATGACGTGATCCGCGAGTACCTCGACGGCGACGACGAACCGGCGGGCTGCTAGGAGGGTCGTCCCGCGGGGTGGGCTGCGAGCGGATTTTGGCTTGCCAAAAAATCGGAACGGTTTAGTGTTTTAGGTGGGCCTAATCGAGTATGTCCGACGACGAGACGACGACCGGAGCCCCGACGCGACGGGACTACGTGAAGTACGGAGCAGCCGTCGCGACCGGCGGCTTGTTCGCCGGCTGTGCCGCCAGCGGCACCGAGTCACCCGCTTCGAGCACCGAGCCGACCGGGACCGAGAGTCCGACCGCCGCCGACACCGACACGGCCACCGACGGGAGCTACTCGGTCGAGTTGTTCCCGGTCGGTGAGGTCGAGTTCGAGTCGGTCCCGGAGTCGGTCGTCACCTACAACATGGGGTGGGCTGACATGGTCGTCTCCCTGGGCCAGGCGGACAAACTCCGCACGAACCGGCTGGTCGCGCCGACGATGTTCTACGACCGCTTCGACGTCGAATGGGACATCGACTACCCGCCGCTGTGGCAGGACGGCGGGATCCCGAAGGAGGTGCTGTACGAACTGGACCCGGACGTGTTCATGATCGACCCGAACCTGTTCAAAGCGTGGGACGACGACTGGGACGACGACGACGTCGACGAGATCGAGTCCAACGTCGCCCCGTTCTTCGGGTGCTACAACCGCCGGATCCGGGGGGAGTGGCAGCAGGAACTCGGCTACCCCGAACGGGCGCCGTCGATGCTGGAGTCGTTCGAGGCGGTCGGCGAGGTGCTCGACGAGCCGGCGCGGGCGCGGGCGTGGCTCGACCTCCACGACGGGCTCCAGTCGGAGGTCCGGTCGCGGCTGCCGGCGGACGCCGACACCCCGTCCATCGCGCTGATCAACGGCGGGTCGGCCCCCGGCGAGGGTGAGTTCTACGTCCTGAACCTCGAGGACAACGGCTACGAGATGAAGCCGTACCGCGATCTCGGGCTGGTCGATGCCGACGCGTTCGGGGGCGTCGAGACCGGCCAGTACGGCGCGACCGACTACGAGACGATGCTGGAGGTCGACCCGGACCTGATCCTCGTCCACTGGGGGATCACGACCGGCTCGGTGACCTTCGACGGCGACGGCGCCTTCGACGCAGAGGCGTTCCGCGAACAGTACGTCGCGCCGATGGAGAACGACGACGTCGGGAGCCAACTCGCCGCCGTGCAAGCGGGTCGCGTCCTGCCCGGGCCGACCGCCGAGCAAGGTCCGCTCGTCAACGCGTTCCAAACGGAGTTGACTGCACGACTCTTTTACCCCGACGAGTTCGGCGCCGTCGACCTCGAGGCACCATTCGACGTGCCCGAAGGAGAGCGTCTGTTCGACCGCGACCGCGTCCAGTCGATCCTCGACGGCGACGTGGTGTGAGGCCATAACGTCCACGTCCGACACTCCATGGAGACGCCCCCGACGACCACCACGCACGACCGATGATCGGCACCACACTCGGCGACCTCCGTCGCCACATCGACTCGCTCGCCGACCCGACCGGCGCGTACCGCATCTGCTGTGGGCGCACCGGTGAGCGACCGGTCCCGGTCGCCGGGCTGGCGTTCACCGACCGCGAGACCGCTCGGGCCGCGATCCGGTGCGGCGAGCAGTACCGAGCGGCGCTGCGTCGGTACGACCCGCAGGTGCCGGTGTACGACCTCGTCGCCGTGGAGTGCCCCGACGGGTCGCTCCCGACGACGCCCTTCAGCCAGGCGCGGGTGCCGGCTGGTGCGACGGGCACGACGATGCCCGAAGACGCGGCTGGCGACGGGTCTTCCGCCTCAACGGACCGGAGTCACCTCCCCGACTCCGCGATCGACCTCTGTCACACCGTCGCCGGCGCCGTGTTCGAAGCGATCGCCGACTCGCCGTACGCGACGTTGCAGGACGCGATCATGGACGAGTACCTCGCGGCGGCGGAGAGGGTAGACGAGCCGGACGAACTGTGTCTCCAGCTGCTGGACAGCATCGCGGTCGAACTCGACACGCGCCTCGACGACGACGAGACCGCGCGACTGCTCCGTGCTGCTGGCAGGCGACTGTCGGCCAGAGAGCCACCCGCTCAGCGTGACCCCGTGACGGCGATCCTCGACCGACTCCAGTCGGCCGGGATGCTCGGCTCGTACGCGGTGTCGACACCGCGGGTCGACCTCGACCAGACGGCGGGACGGTGGCGGGTCGAGGTGGACGGCTACGCGCTCGCGGACCACGAGGATGATCGGCTGGTCACGCTCCCGGTGTCCGTCGCGCTGTTCGGCCGAGCGTCGGTCCGCTCGGCGGCGATCACCAACGTGACGCGGCCCACCTCGGAGCGGTGGCGACTGACGGCCGCGACGAACCCGTCGGGCGGCCCGTCCGGCCTGACTCGCGTCCACCCGGCGAGCTGATCCGGTCTGGGGTCAGGTGCATCCTCGACGGATCGCTTCGACGCGCGGCGCCCCTCCCCGCTGCTTCGACCCACCGCTTCGACACGCTTTTTACTGTCTTAGGCGAGCCTAAAACGTATGATCGGAACTGGTGATCGCCGTGGCCAGTGAGACCGGCGAGACGGTCAGGGAGTTTGACAGCCCCCTGTCGTGGATCGACTCCTCGCTCGTGACGGTCGCGCTCGTGAGTACGGCCATCGTCGTCGCCTCGGGCCTCGTGCAGGTGAGCTTCGGCGCGTTCACGATGTCCGTCGGCACCGCGTGGGCCGCCGTGTTCGACCCTCTCGTGTGGACGAACCCGCAGGTGCTCTTGCGACTGTTCCTCGGTGAGGGCCTCGGCAACGCGGTCGCAGCCGCCGTCGGCCTATCGACGGCGGCGGTCGACCTCCCGAAGGAGACGCTGATTGTCTGGCAGATTCGGATGCCGCGGGTGCTCGTCGGTGTACTCGTCGGCGCGAACTTGGCGGTGTCGGGCGCGGTGTTCCAGGCGGTGACCCGCAACGAACTCGCATCGCCGTTCATCCTCGGCGTCTCGGCGGGGGCGGGGCTCGCCATCCTCCTGTCGCTCGTCGTGTTCTCCGGACTGGCGGCGTTTCTCCCGCTCATCGCCGCCGGCGGTGGCGCGGTCGCGTTCCTCCTCGTGTACGCCATCGCGTGGAAGGGCGGCACCGACCCCGTGCGACTCGTCCTCGCGGGCGTCATCGTCTCGACGGTGTTCGGCTCGCTCCAGACGGGGCTGTTCTTCTTCGCCGACGACCTCGGCGTGGTCCAGTCGGCGTTGGCGTGGACGACGGGGTCGCTCACCGGCGTCGACTGGGAGCAGGTGCGGATGTCGCTCCCGTGGACGCTCGTCGCAGTCCCGCTGACGCTGGTCGGTGCGCGGCAGTTGAACGTCCTCTTGCTCGGCGAGCGAACCGCACGCTCGCTCGGGATGTCGGTCGAGCGCGTCCGGTTCGCGCTGTCGGCGGTGGCGGTGTTGGCGGCGGGGACGGCAATCGCCGTCGCCGGTATCGTCGGTTTCGTCGGGCTCATCGTCCCGCACATGGTGCGCCAACTCGTCGGCTCCGACTACAAGCGTCTCGTCGTCGCGTGCGTGTTCGCGGGCCCCGCGCTCGTCACGCTCGCCGACGTGGGCGCTCGCCTCGCGCTCTCGCCCGCACAGCTCCCGGTCGGCATCGTCACCGGCCTGATCGGCGGGCCGTACTTCCTCTACCTGATGCGACGCCAGGAGGGGTTGGGGGGACTATGAGCGCGGACGACGACGCGTCTCCGACCGACGAGACAGCGGACGCCCGAAACACCGCCTCTCCCGGCATCTCCATCGAGGAGGTGGCGCTCTCGTACGGCGGCGACCCGGTCGTCGAGGCCGAACGCCTGGACGTGCCAGCCGGCGAGATAACGGCGCTCGTCGGGCCGAACGGGAGCGGGAAGTCGACACTGCTGAAGGCGATGAACGCGGAGCTGTCGCCCGACCGTGGCGTCGTCGCCTTCGACGGCGCAGCCGTGGAGTCGTACGAGACCGGCGAACTCGCCCGACGACTCGGGCTCCTCTCGCAGGACCACGCCGCCCCCGAGTCGACGACCGTCCGGGAACTGGCCACGCACGGGCGCTACCCCCACCGCGGCTTCTTCGAGGGGTTGCGCGAGGCCGACTACCGCGCGGTCGACCGTGCCATCGAGCGCGTCGGCGTCGAGCACCTCGCCGACCGGCCGGTCGGCGGACTCTCGGGGGGGCAAGCGCAGTTGGCGTGGCTCGCGATGGTGCTCGCACAGGAGACGGACGCGCTGTTGCTCGACGAACCGACGACGTACCTCGACTTGCACCACCAACTGCGCGTGCTCGATGCGGTCCGGGAGCTCAACGCCGACCACGGCGTCACGGTGTGTGTCGTCCTCCACGACATCGGGCAGGCCGCGCGCTTCGCGGACAACCTGATCGCGCTGAAGGACGGCGAGCCGTACGAGTGGGGACCGCCAGACGAGGTCGTGACCGAGGAGCTCCTCCGGGAGGTGTTCGGCGTGGTCGCCGACGTGGGCTTCGGTCCCGAGGGTCCCACGGTGACTCCCCGCCGGCCCGTGTCAGAAGTGGAAGACGAGAGCGCGGCAGACTGACGGGCCCACCCACGAACGGACTCCCAAACTGCCCCGTCGTGGGGAGATCGTCCTGGGGTTGAGATGTGGGCTTAGGAGTCCACGAGCACGTCGAAGCGCGCGCCGCCGGCGCTGCTCTCGCCGGCATCCACCCGCCACCCGTGGGCCTCCACGACCTGCTGGACGATGGTGAGCCCGATGCCCGTCCCGCCGGCGTCACCGGAGCAGCCGCGGGCGAACAAGTCGTCCGTGTCGCCCGGGAGCCCGACGCCGTCGTCGGCGACGTAGAAGCCGTCGCCGTCCGCTCGCGCCCCGACGACGACGTGCACGTCGGCACCGCCGTGTTCGACCGCGTTGCGAAAGAGGTTCGAGAGGGCGTCGAACAGGCGGTTCTCGTCGGCCTCGACGCGCCCGGGCGCGTCGACGTCCAGCGTCGCGGCGCCGGTGTCGACGGCGTCCCACGCGGTCCACGCGAGGCCGTCGAGCGAGACGGGTGCGACCTCGCCGATGTCGCGACCGGCCCGCGCGAGGCCGAGGACGGTGTCGATGATCCCGTCCATCCGTTGGGCCGCTCGACGTGCCCGGTCGAAATGGGCGGTCTCGGACGTCTCTTCCGCCAGATCGACTGATCCGAGCACCACGTTCAGGGGATTGCGAAGGTCGTGGGAGACGACCGAGGCGAACTGCTCTAGCCGCTCGTTTTGGGCGGCCAGCCGGCGCTCGCGTTCGACTCTTGCCAGCGCGTTGGCGATCAACTCCGCCAACGAGCGGACGAGGACGACTTCGTGGTCGGTCCACCGCTCCCGGCTGCCGCAGCCGGCGAACGAGAGGACGCCCCACAGTTCCCAGTCTCGCACGACCGGCACCGCGAGCACGCTCTCGACGCCGTCGGCTCGGAGCCGTTCGGTCCCCGGCGGGACGTGCGTGGCGTCGTCGGAGAGCTGCGCGAGGCGGACGGCGCCTTCGTCGAGGACCTGCGAGATGAGCGGACCGACGCCCGCCTCCTCGTCGACCCACTTCTCGACGAAGCTGTCGCCCGCTCGACTCCAGGAACTGACCAACTCGTAGTCCGCCTCGGGAGCCTCGTTGTCGCTCCCGTCTGCCACTTCAGCGACGTCTCCATACACCGCGGCGTGCTCCGCTTCGAGGCCCGTAGCGACGGAGCTGAGGGTCCACCGAAGCTTCGCGTCCAGTTCGTCCGGGTTCGCAGAGGTGAGCGTCGTCGACGCGTCCACCACCAGCGCCTGCAGGTCGGCGTGGCGGGCCAGGTCGCCGCCGGCGTCCCCAATCGTCGCCGGATCCGACGTGTCCGACCCGGCGGCACCGTTCATACCCGAACTGCTTGCAGGAGACGTTTAGGAATAGCTATCGGAGTATCAGTGCTGAGTCCGCGGCGGCGTCCGGGACCGGTCCGAATAAGTCGCCGGCACCGGTTTCGATTCGTAATGAGTGTCGAGGAGGAGAGCGCGTTCGACGTGTACCGTGACCGCGTCGAGCGCCCCCTCTACCGCCTGTTCACCGAGTACGGACTCGACAAGTGGCCGTGGCTGGTGCTCGGGATGACGGCGAACGTCATCGCCCGCGGGGCGAGTCTCCTCCCGCCGCTGGTGTTGGGGGTCGCCATCGACGCCGCCTTCACCGGCGACGAGCCGTACACGCTTCCCCTGGTGCCGGCGGCGTGGCTCCCGACGACCGCACCCGACGAGGCACAGTTCTGGTTCTCGGTGTGGCTCATCGTCGGCGCGTTCGCGGTCACCGCGGCGCTGACGTGGGTGTACGGCATCTCGGCGAACAACTTCGCCCACCGCGTGATGCACGACGTGCGGACGGACTCGTACGCCAAGATGCAGGACCTGTCGATGGCGTTCTTCGACGACAAACAGACCGGCGAGGTGATGTCCGTCCTCAACAACGACGCCACGAACCTGGAACGCTTCCTCGACGACGCGCTCCAAAACTCCGTCCGTCTCGGCGTGATGCTGCTGGGCATCGGCATCGTCCTGTTCGACGCCAACGCACAGTTGGCGGCGGTCACGCTCGTCGTCGTGCCGGGGATGGTGCTGTTCACCTACTGGTTCATGAAAGCGGTCGAACCCCGCTACGCCGCCCAACGGGAGGCGGTTGCGGACCTGAACACCCGGCTCGAGAACGCCCTCGGCGGGATCCAACTGGTGAAGACGACCGGGACGGAGGCGTACGAGACCGAGCGCGTCGAGGACACCTCCTACGACTACTTCCAGAAGACGCTCGCGATGCTCCGGCTCAACTACGTGTACCGACCCGGGATGGAACTGTTCGCGGGCATCGCGTTCGCGACGACGTTCCTCGTCGGCGGGCTGTGGATCGTGACTGGCACCGCACCTGGCCCGCTGACCGGCGAGTTGAGCGCCGGGACGTTCGTCACGTTCCTGTTCCTCACCCAGCGGTTCGTCACGCCGCTGGCGGAGGTGTCGAACATCGTCTCGCAGTACGAGAACGCGAAGGCCTCCTGTGAGCGCGTGTTCGGTCTCCAGGACATCCCGCGTGAGGTGACAGAGGTCGCGGACCCGGTCGACCTCGGCGACGTGGCGGGCGCGGTCGAGTACGACCACGTCGACTTCGCCTACGAGGACGGCGGCGAGACGGTGCTCCGGGACGTGGACTTCGCGGTCGACCCCGGCGAGACGGTCGCGCTCGTCGGGCCGACAGGCGCCGGTAAGTCGACGCTCCTGAAACTGCTCCTCAGACTGTACGACGTGACCGGGGGTGCGGTCCGCGTCGACGGCCACGACGTGCGCGAGGTGAGCCTCCGCTCACTGCGCTCGGCGGTCGGCTACGTCAGCCAGGACACGTACCTGTTCGACGGCACCGTCGCGGAGAACATCCGGTACGGGCGGTTCGACGCGGACCGCGACGAGGTCGTCGCGGCGGCGAAGGCGGCGGAGGCCCACGAGTTCATCGAGAACCTGCCGGACGGCTACGACACCCGGATCGGCGAGCGCGGCGTGAAGCTGTCGGGCGGCCAGCGCCAACGGCTCTCCATCGCGCGCGTCGTGCTCCAAGACCCGGACGTGCTCGTGCTCGACGAGGCGACCAGTGCGGTCGACACGGAGACGGAGATGCTCATCCAGCGGAGCCTCGACCGGCTCGCCGAGGACCGCACCACCTTCGTCATCGCTCACCGCCTCTCGACGGTGAAAAGCGCCGACGAGGTGCTCGTGTTGGAGGGCGGCGAGGTCGTCGAGCGCGGCGGCCACGACGAGTTGTTGCGGGCGGACGGGCTGTACGCGAAGTTGTGGGGCGTACAGGCCGGTGAGATCGAGTCGTTGCCCGAGGAGTTCGTCCAGCGGGCGCGCGAGCGACAGGCAGAGACGCTGGCGGGGACGGGGCCGTCGACCGACTGAGCGACGGCGCCGGCTTTCGCACCATTCTTGCCCGCCGCCGACCTGCCGCCGGATATGACCGACACCGTCCTCGACACCGAGTGCGAGTACGACGCGCTCGTCGTCGGTGGGGGCGTCGCCGGGCTCACTGCGGCGACGTTCCTCGCGCGTGCGGACCTCGCGACGCTGGTCGTCGCCGGCGACGAGTCGATCCTGCGACGCAACGCCCACCTCGAGAACGTGCCCGGGTTCCCCGCAGGCGTGAACCCGCGGTTGTTCGCCAACATGCTCCGCGAGCAGGCCGAGCGCAACGGCGCCGAGATCCGTTCGGGGCACGTCGAGGGGGTCACTGGCGAGGCGGGCGCGTTCACCGCCGCCGTCGACGACGGGAATGCCGTCACCGCCGCCCGCGTCGTGGCCGCCTCGTGGGCCGACGCCGACTACCTCGACGGCCTCGGTGTCGCCGTCCGCGACGCCGGGAGCAAGCGCTACGTCGAAGACCACGACCTCGGGCGCACCTCCGTCGACGGCGTGTACGCCGCTGGCCGGATCGCCGAACGCTACCACCAGGCGGTCGTCGCCGCGGGGCACGCTGCCGAGGCCGCGATCACCCTGCTCCACGACGCCGACGTGCCGTTCTACCACGACTGGGTGGTGCCTGAGGGCTACTTCACCGACCGCGGGCGGGAGGTGCCGCCCGGGTGTGAGGAGATCACCGCGAGCGAACAGGAACGCCGCGCGGTCGAGTCGCGCGAGACGATGCGCGCGTTCTTCGAGGAGGCCCACGCCGACCGCCAGCGCACCCACCCGAGCCTCGTCGACGACGACCTCGGACGCGTCGACCCCGAGTGGTACGAGACCGGCGGCGGCGGGGAGGCGGTCGACGGAGACGACTGACGAGCGAGGGGTGGGGTCGCCTTGCTTCACTGGCGGACCGCGAGGATTTACCACCCGTACCGCCCAACCGACGCGTCAATGAGCGATCTTCTCGCCGACACCAACGTCGCGCTCGGCGTCTCCGGCTCTATCGCGGCGGTGAAAGTCGTCGAACTGGCGCACGAACTCCGCCGCCACGGCGCGAGCGTCCGCGCAGTGATGACGGGCGCCGCCACCGGTATCGTCCACCCGTGGGCCGTCGAGTTCGCGACCGAGCACGACGTGGTCACCGAGATCACCGGGCGCGTCGAACACGTCGAGTTGTGCGGTCGCGACGGCTGGGCGGACGTGCTCTTGCTCGCCCCGACCACTGCGAACACGGTCGGGAAGGTCGCCGCCGCCGTCGACGACACGCCGGTCACGACGTGCGTGACGACCGCACTCGGCGCCGGGGTGCCCGTGGTGTGTGCCCCCGCGATGCACGAACCCATGTACGACCACCCGGGCGTCCTCGACGCCATCGACCGCGTCGAGTCGTGGGGCGTCGAGTTCGTCGACCCGCGGATCGAGGAGGGGAAAGCGAAAATCGCGACCGAGGACGCCATCGTCACTGGGGTCGCACGCGCCGCCGGCGAGCGCCCCCTGGAGGGGAAGCGCGTCGTCGTCACCTCCGGGGCGACGAGCGAGTCGGTCGACACCGTCCGGGTGCTCACCTCGCGGGCGTCGGGCCGAACGGGTCGGGCGGTCGCTCGCGCGCTCGCCGCTCGCGGGGCCGACGTGACGCTCCTGCACGACGCGAGCGCCGCGGGCGAGGCCGGCGACCCGCCGTGGGCGGACGTCGTCGACGTTGAGTCGGCAGCGGAGATGACCGACGCCGCTGTCGAGGCGTGCGCCGACGCCGACGCACTCGTCTCGGCTGCGGCCATCTCCGACTACACTGTCGAGGCGGCGGGCGAGAAGATCCGCTCGGGCAAGGAGTCGCTGACGCTGGAACTCACGCCGACGCCGAAACTGCTCGACACCGTCCGCGCCGAGTACCCCGACCTCACGCTCGTGGGGTTCAAAGCCGAGAGCGAAGGCGACGAGGACGCGCTCGTCGAGCGCGCCCGACAGACGCTGGAGCGTGTTAACCTCGCGTTCGTCGTCGCCAACGACGCCAGCGTGATGGGTGCCGCCGAGACGCGGGCGCTGGTCGTCCGCGACGACTCGGTCGGCGAAGTCGCCGGCGAGAAACTGGATCTTGGGCTGCGCGTCGCCGACGAACTCGCGTCGGATCTGTCCGAGTGACTGCGCGAGGGAGCGAGGCGTCCGCGGGCGTCAGTCGTCCGCGTTCTCGCTTCCGTCCGCTGGCTGTTCCGGCTGCTCGTCGATGCGGCCGGGCCAGTTGACGCCGTCCTCGAACTCGATGCCCATCCGCTGAGCGGCCCGCGAGATCATGTGGCCGCCGGTCGGCGCCGTCAGGAACAAGAACAGCACCGTGACGAGTGCCTTCAGGCCGGCGCCGCCCGGGCCGAAGTACGCCCAGGCGGCCAGTGCGATACCGGAGGCTCCCAGCGTCGTCGCCTTCGAGGTGGCGTGGAGGCGGTTGTACACGTTCGGGAGTCGCAGCAGGCCGACCGTCCCCACGAGGAGGAAGAACGACCCGACGACGACCAGCGTGACGACGACGAGCGAGACGAGCACGCCCGGCGGCGAGGTTGCGATTGTTCCAGCCATGGTTACTCGATGATGTCCCCCTCGGTCACGTACCGAGCCACGGTGATGGTGCTGATGAAGCCGATGATCGCGAGCACGAGCGCCACGTCGAGGAACAGGCCGAGCCCCTCGATCATGGCGTACAGCGCCGCGATGGCGACGACGTTCGTCGCGATCACGTCGAGCGCGACGACGCGGTCGGGCGTCGTCGGCCCCGTGATGACGCGGTACCCGACCGCGAGGGTGAGCAGTGCCGCCAACACGAGCGCACCCTGCAACACGAGCGGGAGCACGCCCCCGAGCGCGGACGCCTCGGTCATCGGTCGCCCCCGTCGGTCCGCGGTTCCGGCACCGGGTCGCCGGGTTTGAGCGGTTCGTTGAAGATGACGAGCGCGTAGTCCTCCCACGTCCGGATCGGGTCGAGGATGTCGGTGCCCGAGAGACTGTGCACGTACAGGCTGTTTGCGTCTGCGTCGTAGTCCATGGTCAGCGTCCCCGGCGTCAGGGTGATCGAGTTCGCGATGGTCGTCACGGCGGCGTCCGACTCCACCCGCAGCGGCACCTCCACGACCGCCGGGTCGATGGGGAGCGAGGGGGAGACGACGACGCGCGCGACCGAGAGGTTCGCCACGAGCAGTTCGCGCACGAACGCGGCGAGGTACAGTAGAACGTACGGCACCACCCGGACGCTGCGCGCGACGGGCGGTCCTTGGTAGAAGTGACGGATGGCGTACGCGAGCGGGAGGCTCACGAGGAGGCCGATCAGCGCCTCCTCGGCGAGTCTGACAGGCGTCAACTCGACGCCGCGGACGAATATCCACAGCACGGTGAACACCAACGCGTTCGTGATCCAGCGACGCATCAGAGCTCACCCCCGTCGAACGCGTCGAGGCTGTGACTCCCGCCGGAGCTACCGTCGCCCCCGCCGTAGTCGGTGCCCGGGTCGACCGGATCGACGGCCTCGACGTAGCCGGTCGTGTCGGTCGCGGCCTGCGCGGCGTCGGTCGCCGCGTCGACGACGAACTCCGCGCCGATGCCGAAGCCGACCAGCGCCACCGCCAGCACGACGACGACCGTCACCTGCACGACGAGCGCGCGGTCGGTGACGACCGAGGGGCCGCCGTCCGCGATGGCGTTCCCCTCGCCCGTGTACCGGCTCCGCCCCCACCGTTCGGGGATGACGGTCGCCACCGTCTCGGACGCCTCGCCCCAGAAGATCGCGTTCCACCCGCGGGTGATGTACGCGATGGTGAGGATCGCACCCGCGAGCATCGTCACGGCGACGAGCCAGCCGGCGGGGACCCCGACGGCCACACCCTCCGCGACGGTCCGGAACACGAGCAGTTTGCCGAAGAAGCCGATGAGCGGCGGCACGCCCACCAGCGAGAGGCCCCCGAGCAGGAAGCCCGTCGCGAGGATCGGCGCCCGCCGCGCCAGTCCGCCGAGGCGGGCGAAGTCGGTCGTCCCCACGGCGGAGTGGAGCGTGCCGGACGCGAGGAACAGCGCCGGCTTCGCGAGCGCGTGGTTGAACGAGTACACCAGCGCCGCCGCGACGCCGAGCACCGCGACGGTCGTCTCCGCCCCCGCGAGCGTCGTCGTCGCGGACGGCACCGCCATCGCCACGCCCAGCGGGAGTGCGATGAACCCCACCTGCCCGATGCTGGAGAACGCCAGCAGGCCGTCGACGTCCTCGCGCCCCACCGCGCCGATGCCGCCGTACACGATGGACGCGCACGCCAGCAGGACGAGCACCGGTCCGACGTAGCCGAACGTGGAGCCGTTCACGTAGGCGGCGCCGCCGAACACGGTGAAGAACAGCCGGATGATGGCGTACACGCCGACCTTCTTCACGACGCCCGCGAGCACCGCCGTCACCGGCGCCGGCGCCGCGCGGTACGCGGACGGCACCCAGAAGTGGAACGGCACTATGCCGGCCTTCACGGCGAACACCGCCAGCAGGAGCGATCCGAGTCCGAGCGTCGGCGCCAGCGCGACGCCGTACGCAGCCGGGTCGGCGAGTCGCCGGGCCATGTCCGCCATGTTGAGCGTCCCGGTCGTCGCGTACAGGCCACCGATGGCGACGAGCATCAGCGCCGACGCCAGCAAGTTGAGCACGACGTAGCCGAGCGCCGCGCGGGTGTGCTCGCGCCCCGAGTAGAAGAGGACGAGCACGTAGCTGGACATGAGCATCACCTCGAACCACACGAAGAGGTTGAACACGTCGCCGGTGAGGAACGCCCCCGAGACACCGGCGACCATGAAGTGGAACAGCGGGTGGTACGAGAGCAGCTGTCCCTCCTCGCCGACGTAGACGACCGAGTAGACGGCCGCCGCGAGCACGACGGGGCCAGCGAGCGCGAGCATGAACGCCGACAGCGAGTCGGCGACGAGCGCGATACCGAACGGCGCGTTCCAGTTGGAGACGCCGTACGTCAGCGTCGTCCCGCCACCCGACAGCACCACGCGGTCGAACACTGCAATTGTAGCGACGAGGTACGCCGTCGCGCCCGCGAGGCTGACCCCCTTCTCAACGTGCCCGTCGAAGCGGGCCAACAGCGCGACAATCGCCGTCACCAGTGCGACCAGCACCGGTGCGACGACGATCTGATCGGTCATCGCTCGACACCTCCGTCCGTCACCGTCGGCTCCTCCGTGTCATCGGTTCCATCGTCGTGTGTCGGTTCCGCGTCGGTCCCGCCGGCGGTCGTCCCGCCGTCTGCGGCGGTCCGATCGGCCTCCGCGAGCGCGCGGGTGTCGATCGTCCCGTGTTCTTCGTACACGCGGTAGGTGAGCACCAGCGCCAGCGCCGTCGTCCCGAAGCCGATGACGATGGCGGTGAGCACCAGCGCCTGTACCAGCGGGTCCGTCGGGGTCGACTCCTCGAACGCGCCGATCGGCGCGCCCCCGGACAGCCCACCCATCGTGATCAGGTAGACGTTGGCCGCCTGTGAGATGATCGAGACGCCCCAGACGACGCGAACCACGTCGCGCCGGAGGACGAGGAACGTCCCCAGCGCGAACAGTAGGCCGAGCGTCGCCGCGAGCACTACTTGCGTCATTCGTACCCCACCTCCCCGAGCACCGTGAGCAGGCCACCCACGACCGCGAGGTACACCCCGAGGTCGAACGCGAACGCCGACGCCAACTCGAAGTTCCCGTACAGCGGGACGCCCTCCAAGAAGAGGACCGCCTGTGTGAGGAACGGGAGTCCGGCGACCACCGGCACCAGGCCGCTCCCCGCCGCGAGCGCGAGGCCACCGGCGAACAGCCACCGGTACTGCTCGACGGCAGCGTGGGTCCCGTCGTTCGGGTCGTCGATGCCCAAGAGTTCGTCTTGCAGGTAGTCCAAGCCGAAGATGACGTACACGAGCACGAACGCCGTCACCGTGAGCACAGCGCCGATGAACCCGCCACCGGGGCGGTTGTGCCCCTGGAACAGCAGGCCAATCGCCGTCACGAGGATGATCGGGACGACGACGCGGACGACCGTCCGCGCGATGACGGTGGTGTGGCGGTCGTAGCTCGGGTGGTTCGACCCGTTCGACGCCTGGTCGGAGACCGCCTCCGACGAGTCGGCTGCGTGCGCCTCGGACGCGCGGTCGGCGTTGTCGCTCATCGCGCCTCACCCCGCTCGCGCATGCGAACCAGTGTGAGCACGGCCAGCGCCGCCATCGCGACGACGGAGATTTCGCCCAGCGTGTCGAACGCCCGGAGGTCGACGAGGATGACGTTCACGATGTTGTAGCCGCCACCGTAGTCGACGAACAGGCCGACGTGCTCGCCGGGCGGGAGCCCCGCTCGAGCGATCAGCCCGTCGGCGATGGTGTCGGGCGACGCCGCCGTCGACACCAGCACCGTGACCGCGACCGTGAGGCCGACGGCGCCGGCGACGACCGCGTCGCGCGCGACTGTCAGGCGTTCGCTCTCGCCGTACCACGCCGGCAGTCGGTCGAGCACCAGCAGGAAGATGACGAGCACGAGCGTCTCGACGGTCAACTGGGTGAGCGCCAGGTCGGGGGCGTCCGCGAGGACGTAGAACACCGCGACCATGAACCCGAGGATGGACAGCGTCAGGACGCCCGCCACGTGCGACGGGGCGTCGGTGACGGCGACCGCACCGACGATAGCCACGGCGAGCACGACGCCGACCGCGACGGTCGTCGACGCGGGCACCGCGAGCGACGGCAGGCCGACGCCGGTGGCGACGTACGCGCCCACGGTGAGCGCACACGAGGCCAGCAGGGCCCACGCCGCGTACGTGCGAACGAGCCCGTTCTGGACGCGCGGGACGACCGCCTTCGAGGTCGCGGTCAGCCCTTCGACGCCGTTGTCGTACCACCAGTTCGCCCGCACCGGGCCGGTCAACACCGCCCGAACCGCGTCGTGGATGCGGTCGTACTGCGGCCACAGGAGCGCGCCCACGCCGATGGTGATGGCGCTCATCACCACCGCGGGCTTCAGCGTCGTCGGCAGGCCGATGCTGAACGAGTGCGCCTCGCCGGGCACCGTCGAGCCGAACGCGTCACCGACGATGGCGTTCACGGCGATCATCGGGTCGACGGAGATGATCCCGACGACGACTGCGAGGATGGCGGGCGGCACGATCATCGCCAGCGGCGGCGAGTGGACGTGGCCCAACTCCTCGTTGCGGTCGCCGAGGAACAGCGAGAGGAACTTGATCGAGTAGAGGAACGTGAACACCGACCCGAGCACGGCGACGACGGGGAACGCCCACGTCAGCCCGCCGACCTCGTGGGCGAACTCGTACGTCGCCTCGAACAGCAGTTCCTTGGAGTAGAACCCGTTGAACGGCGGGATGCCAGCCATCGACAGCGACGCCGCCGCCGCGATCACCGCGGTGACGGGGAGGTCGTGGCGGAGCCCCCGGAGCCGTTCGATCTTGCGGGTGCCGGCTTCGTGGGCGATGATCCCCGCGACGAGGAACAGCGCCGCCTTGAACGACGCGTGGTTGAGGATGTGGAACGCGCCCGCCTCTGCGCCGTACGTGTTGGCGACGCCGAAGCCGGCGACGATGAGCCCGAGGTGGGAGGCCGTCGAGTACGCGAGCAGTTCCTTGATGTCGGTCGCACCCACCGCGAGCACGGCGGCGACGGTCATCGTGAGCAGCCCCAACGTCGTGAACACCGCCGTCCACTCGGGGACCGTCGTGATGGTCGCCTCGGCGGTCGCGGCGGCAGCCGACCCGGCGGCGCCCGCCGCCTGGACGCCGGCCTCCGCGGCGGCGAACTCTTCGAGGAAGAACGGGCGGAAGCGCCCGACGAGGTAGACGCCGGCCTTCACCATCGTCGCGGAGTGGAGGAACGCCGACACCGGGGTCGGTGCCTCCATCGCGTTCGGGAGCCACACGTGGAACGGCACCTGCGCGGACTTCGTCGCCGCGCCGACCCCGAGCAAGAGCAGCGTCGGGAGGAACAGCCCAGCCGTCCGCAGGGTCTCGACGACGCCCGTCGCGTCGGCGGTGAGCGACCCCTCGCCGACGATGAGGGTGGTGTCGCCCGCCCACGCGAACAGGAGGAAGCCGACCAGCATGAACAGACCGCCGGCGACGGTGATGAGCATCGACTTGCGCGCGGCGTACTGGGAGTCGGCCTCGCTGGTGTAGTGGCCGATGAGCAGGAACGACGAGAGGCTCGTCAGCTCCCAGAACGTGAACAGCGCGAACAGGTCCGCCGCGAGCGCGACGCCGAGCATCGAGCCCATGAACGCCAGCAGCGTCGCGTAATACTTCGCCTGCCCAGGCTCGCCGTGCATGTACCCACCAGAGTAGGTGAGGATCAGCACGCCGACGCCGGAGGCGAGAAACGAGATCAACAGCGCCAGCCCGTCGACGTAGAAGGCCAGCGAGATGCCGAGCGACGGCACCCACTCGGCGGTCGCCAGCCCGTGTGCACCGGTGAGGTACAGACGGGTGACGAGCCCGAGACAGACGGCCGCCACCGCGGCCGCATAGTACGCCGTGCGCTCCCCCAGCACCCGATACACGAGCGGGGTGATGGCGGCTCCCAGGAACGGGAGGAACACCACGGCGAGAACGGTTTCCAGCACACGCGGACGCTGGGCTGTCGCGGACTTAGGTGTTGCCGAATCGGCCGCACGAGCCGCGGTTTCACGCCCCTGTGGTCGACTCATTCGACGCGCGACACGTCACCAGGACGGCTTCGGTCTCCAGCCGGCTACGACTCGACTAACCGACGCGCAACGGGCGGCTACCAATGTGCCCAAACTGCGTCCGAACGGTCGACACCGCTGGGGGGTGGCGGACCACGCGACCCGCCCGAGCGGACGCCACACGATGCAGTTGTCCACTCTCACACACTCGGTCGACGCCGGCGGTCGCGAGCGCGCGCTCTCGCCGATTGCGGGCGTCGTCCTCATGGTCGCGATCACCGTCACGTTGGCGGCGCTCATCGGGTCGCTGGTGATCGCCGTCGGCGTCGCCTCGCCCGGAATCGCCCCCGCTACGACGTTCGAGTTCTCGTACACCGCCGTCGACGACGGCTATCACGTCACGGCGACCCACACCGGCGGCGCGACGATAGACGCCGAGAACGCCAAGTCCCTGACGCTCACCACCGAGTCCGGTCACAGCGCCGCATTCGACGGTCCCGTCACCGCCGGCGACATGGTCACCGTCGGCGCCGACGACCCGGTCCCTGCGAACACCACCGTCCGCGTGGAGTGGACCTCCGCCGACGGCGCGACGACCCAGGCGCTCGCCGTCGACCGGACGCCGGCCTGAGTCGGTCGCCGCTCACCATCCATCGGGAGCCGAGACACACGATGGCCACCACGACGTTCGGGTGTTCGTCCTCACCACCGGTCGGCACGTGACTCGGAGCCGACACGGTGGCCGCAGATTCGCCGCGCTTTTCACGCAGCTAGCGGTACCGGCGACATGGACCGCCTGCGTCAGTCCCTGCTGGACGCGCCGATTATCGAGAAGGGCGAGTACCAGTACTTCGTGCATCCCATCAGCGACGGGGTCCCGATGCTGGAGCCCGAACTGCTCCGCGAAATCGTCATCCGGATCATCCGGAAGGCCCAGATCGAGGACGTCGACAAGATCGTCACGCCCGCCGCGATGGGGATCCACATCTCCACCGCGCTGTCGCTGATGACGGACATCCCGCTGGTCGTCATCCGCAAACGCGAGTACGGCCTCGAGGGTGAGGTGTCGCTGTCCCAGCAGACTGGCTACTCGGAGTCGGAGATGTACATCAACGACGTGTTCGAGGGCGACCGCGTGCTCGTGCTCGACGACGTGCTGTCGACCGGCGGCACGATGAAGGGCATCCTCGACGCCCTCACCCACATCGGCGCCGACGTCGTCGACGTCGTCGCGGTGATCAAGAAGGCCGGCCCGAACAAACTCGACGACACCGACTACAGCGTGAAGACGCTCATCAACGTCACCGTCGAAGACGGCGAGGTCATCGTCGTCGACGAGGACGGCGACGGATAGCTCGCTCGTCCGGGGTCGTCGCCGACCACCGTTCGACTGACTCGTTCACGACCGTTTCTCACCGACTCGCTGTCCCGCCTCCCCTGTCCTTATCACGGGCCCCGTCCGATGCCCGATATGGTCTCGACCCGGCTTCTCGGAGTCGTCTCCACGTCGATGCTCGTCGTCGGCGCTCTCTCGATCGGACAGGCGCTCCACCTGACCGTCGTGACCGGCGAACTCGGCGTCACCGCGACGCCCGTCGTGGTGTACGGCGTCGCCGGCGTCGTCGCTCTCGCCATCGGCTACCGCGCTCGCAAACCCGTCGCCGAGTCGTACGGCCTCACCAGCGACGCGCGCGAACGCGGCGAACACGAGCGCGTCGATGACGCCCCCTCGAGCGGTGCGAGCGACGACGCTGACGGCCCAGAGGAGTCGTTCGACCCGTCCATGAGTCCGTTGGGCGACGCGGCTCCCGGTGACAGTGCGCGACGCCGTTCCTCGGAGGGGGACGGCGACGGCGCGAACCGCGAGCAGTGACGCCCGCCCGACGGTCACGGTGACCGCATGTGGACGATCCGTATGGCACCGCGTAGCGGGGGAATTAAGACCCGGCATCCCCGACTGCCGATAGACATATGTCCGTGAGTACCCGCGTCCCCGAACCGCTCAAGGGGCCGCTCGGGGTCGTCTCCCTGGGCGTCATGATCGTCGGGCTGGTCGTCGGATACATCTTCACGATGGTCGGCGTCACCCTCTACTTCGACCTCAACGGCATCCAAGGCATCTCGAACGGCGAGTCGCTGGTCGTCGTCGCCACGGGGCTGGCCTGTCTCGTCGCCGGCTACCTCGGCTGGAAGGGCTTCATGGGGTTCGCCTACTGAGATGCCCGTCGACATCAGAGACCACCCGCAGGCGCCGCCAGCGGAGGAACTGCAGGGCTTCACGCTCATCCCCGTGAGTCGCGAGGAGATCGCCTCGCGGCAGGCCGACGGCGAGACGCTCGCGGAGGCCGACCTCACGGCCGAGCGCGACGACGTGTACGTCGAACTCGACCCGGACCCGACCGACCGCGGCACCCACGACGACATCGGCACCGCCCTCTACCGTCTGGTCCAGTTGTTCGGCACGCCCAACGTCCCCGGCTTCGACGCGGGCGGAGACCTCTCGGACCGCGAGCACACGACGTTCAAGTACCTGTTCCGACTCGTAAACGACGCCGACGAGGGCGACCGGACGCTCCCAGACGAGTGGCTCGTCACGGCGTTCGACAAGAAGGCTCGACTCGGCGTCGGCCTGGCCGACTGGGACGGCGAGGTCGACCCGGAGCACGTCGACGGCGCCGTCGGCCTGGTGTCGCTGGCGCTCGTCACGAACGTCGTCAGCGAGCCTATCGAGACGTCGGTCGAGGACAACTGGTACTGACGGCGACCCGACCGCTTCTGTTCTGTGTGAGGCCGGACGCTCCCGACCGCTAGCGACCGGTCCGAACGTGCATCACCGCGAACACGCCAGCCAGCGACGCGACGAGCAGGCCGGCGAACGCGGGGACGACCGTCGACTCGGCGTACAGCCCCGCCCAGTACCCCGCGTACGCGACCGTCACGAGCGTCGGCACTGACAGCAGGAAAAACAGCGACGAGAGGTACGACGCGAGCGTGGGGTCGTTGCCGTCGTTGGCGTACGTCCCGCGCTCGCGGAGCGACTTCTCCTCGGTCGGGATGTCCCGCGGCATACCCGGCAGTCGAACCGACGCGGTGAAAGGCCTGTCGTCGCCCGCCGCGTGCCGCCGCAGAAGGTGTGCCGCGGGTTTGGCTACCGGGCTACGCCGTCGCGCCGTCGTAGACGATTGCGAGCAGGTAGCCTGTGATCTGCAGCGGGACCTGGCCGAAGACGAGGAACGTGATCACGTCCCGGAACGTCGGCAACAGCGCGAACCCGCCGAGCGTGTCGATATTCAACAGCACGTACGGGGCGACCGCCGTCGCGAACGCGACGACGCCGCCGGCGACCACGGCGATGACGAGTGCCGAGATGCTCGTCCGCAACTCCTCACACAGGAGTTTGACGAGGACCCCCGAGGCGAGCACGAGCACGCCCATCGAGACCTCGCCGGCCCACCCGGGCGCCAACTCCTGCAGTCGCAGCGAGTACGTCGCGGTCGCACCGAGCACCCCGGCGAGCACGCCGATCAGCGTCGCCGACGCCAGTCGTTCTCGGCGACTGCCGAACGACGCCTCCGCGGGACGCAACGCGACCGTTCGCAGCAGCGATCCGCCCTCAGACATCGGCGGAGAACCTCCGGTCGCGGATTTCGACGCTGAACGACCCCGACGCAGTGACGCGACCGGCCGCGATGGCCTCGCGGGTGCGGTCGAGTCGGTCGGCGGGCACGTCGGCGACGACGACCAGCGTCGTGCTCTCGCCGGGCGCGAGCGTCACGGACCGCGGCGACATCGTCGCCGACCGCGGGACGGTCAACTCGTTGCCGTCCGCGGCGACGCGGTCGAACGCGACGAGGCTGTCGACGCGCACCGTCGTCTCGACTGCCGTCGGGTTCGACGCCGTGACGCGAATTCGCAGCGTCGGGTCGTCGCCGTCGTCGAGGTCGTACCCGTCGACGCTGAAGTCGATGGCGTCGCGGTCTTGCCACGCCAGTTGGGCGCCGGCGGTCGACGCGAACGCCGCGGCGCTCACGGCGAGACAGCCGGCCAACACCGCAAGGAGGACTCGTTGTGTGCGCGGGGACCGCACCACGGTCAGTCCTCCGCCGGTGCGGCGCCGAGTCCGGCGGAGGTCCCGGCGAGTTCGCCGAGCCCCTCGAATCCCTCGTCGTCGTACCGGTGACAGGCGACGCGGCGCGACCCCGACTGCTGCGGCTGGGGTTGGCGGTCCTCACACGGCGTCGTGATGGCGTCGTCGAGCGTCGCCAGCGCGGCCTCGGTGTCGCCCGCGAGCACCGACTCGGCGGCCTCGACCAGCGCGTCGCGCGTCGTCGCGGGGAGGTCCACCGCCCCGAGGTCGACCCGGGTGCCGGCGCTCTCGTTCTCCGTCTCCGTCCGGTACTCTTCCGGGATGTCGAGCGTCAGGCCGTTCTCGAGGAGGCGTTCGGGGTCGGTGACGTCCGCCGACTCGGCGGACTCCGCGGAGACCTCGCCCCGGCGAACCTTCAGTTTGAACTGGTAGGCACGTCGGAACGCCTCCTGACTCCCCGCCCAACTGTCCGGCGGGATGATGTGGGCACACCGCGGGTGGTAGCGACACCCGCTCGGGGGATTCCGGGGCGAGGGTACCTCGCCGGTCGCGTTCGCGCGGCGGCGGTCCTCGCCCAACTCCACGTCCGGCACCGCGTCGAACAGCGCCTCCGTGTACGGGTGTTTCGGGTCGTCGATGATGTCGTCGGTCGGCCCCTGCTCGACCATGTTGCCGAGGTACATGATGCCCGCGCGGTCGCACATGTACCGGATCAGCGAGAGGTCGTGGCTGATGAACAGGTACGTGAGGTCGTACTCACTCTGCAGTTCCTTCATCAGGTTGAGGACGCCAGCACGGATCGACACGTCGAGCATCGACACCGGCTCGTCACAGACGATGAAGTCCGGGTCGACGACGAGCGCCCGCGCGATGGCGACGCGTTGGCGCTCACCGCCCGACAGTTCGTCCGGGAAGGCGTCGAGGTACACCTCCGCGGGGCCAAGCCCCACGTCTTCGAGTACCTCCTTCACCCGGGCGCGGCGCTCGTCGTAGCCGTCGATCATCTCGTTGATCTTGAGCGGTTCGGCGACGGTGTCGTACACCGTCATCCGGGGGTTGAGCGACTCGAACGGGTCTTGGAAGATCATCTGGACCCGCTTGCGGAACTCGCGCTCCTCCTCACGGGTCATGTCGGTGATGTCCGTGCCGTCGAAGCGGATGGTCCCCTCGGTGGGGTCGTGGAGCTTCACCAGCATCTTCCCGAGCGTGGTCTTCCCACAGCCGGACTCGCCAGCGATGCCGACGATGTCGCCCTGGTGGATGTCCAGCGAGACGCCGTCGACCGCGCGGACCGGCTGTGGCTCGCGACCCAGCACGGTGTCGATGATTCCCTGTGACTGGTCGAAGAGCTTGCGCAGCCCGTCGATCTCTACTAGCGGCTCTCGATCCTCTGCTCGGTCCATGTGTCCTCCTTGAGTGCGTCAGTCCGCAGCTGTTCGAGCTCGTCGATGCGATAACACGCCGACCGGTGAGCGCGTTGGTCGGTTGCCTCCTGCACGAGGCCGTCGGCCTCGGCGGCGTCCACGTCGTACATCGGTGGGTGGCTCGCGTGACACTCCTCGATGGCGAACGGGCACCGCTCGCGGAACCGACAGCCTGCCTCGGGGTCGCGAAGCGTCGGCGGCGTCCCGGGGATGGAGACGAGGTCCTGATCCGCCGAGGTGATCGTCGGGAACGAGTTCTTCAGCCCGAGCGTGTACGGGTTGGCGGTGTCGCCGAAGATTTCGTCTTTCGGCCCCGACTCCATGACCTTCCCGCCGTACATCACGGCCATCCGGTCGCAGATCTCCGCCATCACCGAGATGTCGTGGCTGATGACGAGGATGGAGACGCCGAACTCCTCTTGGAGTTTCTCCAGTTCTTCCAGGATGCGGTCCTGGATGATCACGTCGAGTGCGGTCGTCGGCTCGTCGGCGATGAGCAGGTCCGGACTGCACGCCATCGCCATCGCGATGACGGCGCGCTGTTTCATCCCGCCGGAGAACTGGTGGGCGTAGTCGTCGGCCCGATCCGGCTCGATGCCGACCCGCTCCAGCAGGTCGCGGGCGCGTTCGTGCGCTTCCTCCGCAGTCGTCTCCGGTTCGTGCCGGAGGATCGCCTCCACGATCTGGTCGCCGACCTTGTACACCGGGTTGAGCGCGTTC
Source organism: Halobaculum marinum (assembly GCF_029338555.1). GTDB lineage: Archaea > Halobacteriota > Halobacteria > Halobacteriales > Haloferacaceae > Halobaculum > Halobaculum marinum. The sequence goes on from NZ_CP119989.1 coordinate 2,037,945, forward strand.
ATCGCCGACTGCGGGATGATGGCGATGTCGCGCCAGCGGATGTCGCGGATCTGCTTGTTCGTCAGCGCCGCAAGGTCCGTCTTGCCGTCCTCGCGGACCGGCTTGTCCGGGTCGTCGATGACGGACTGCTTCACGTCGCCGTTCTTGTCGGTCCACTGCGGGAGCGTCCCGTCGAACCAGACGTTGCCGCCCTCGACGTAGCCGTTGTCGTCGAGCAGGTGGACGAGGCTCTTCGCGAGCGTCGTCTTCCCGCAGCCAGACTCGCCGACGAGCCCGTACGTCTCCCCGCGCTCGACCGAGAAGCTCACCTGGTCGGTCGCGTGGACCGACGAGCCGTCGTCGACCGCGTAGCGGATCGAGAGGTCGTTTACCTCGAGTAGTGTCATTGGATGTGTTCTATCGCTGTGGGTTGGTCACGTCCTCCATCGAGAAGCCGATGAAGTAGAACGATGCGGCCATCAGCATCAGCGCGATGCCCGGCGGCAGCAGCCACCACCACGCCGAGAAGATGTACCCCTGCGACTGGATGTTCTGCAACATCAGCCCCCAGGAGTTGGCGGTGAAGTCCGCCAGCCCGAGGTACGCCAGCGACGCCTGCGCGATGACCGCGCCCGCGGCGTCCTGTGCGAGGAAGACGAACGAGATGGGGAGCACGTTCGGCATGATGTGGCGGAAGATGATCCGCGTGTCCGACGCGCCGGCGACCTTCGCCGACTCGACGTACGAGCGCTCCTTCAGCGAGAGTGTCTCCCCGCGGACCGTGATGCAGTTGTTCAGCCACGAGGTGACCGCGATGCCGATGATGATGTTCGTCGTCGTGATGCCGCGGATGGCGACGAGCACGATGAGGAACGGCAGGAACGGCAGGCCGTACATGATGTCGACGAAGCGCTGGATCGTCTCGTCGATCCAGGTGTCGCCGTAGAACCCCGAGATGAGACCGAGCGGAACGCCGACGAGACTGGAGAGCAGCCCCGCGGCCAGACCGATGTACATCGCGTTCTTCGCGGAGTAGATTACGAGCGAGAGCACCCCCGCGCCGTTGGCGTTGGTGCCCAGCGGCGCGAAGAAGGGGTCGCCGAACGCCGGCGGGTGCGGCAGCGACCGGATCTGTTCGCCGGTCAGGCGGCGGTCGAACGGTGGCTCACCGAGGTACGCCACCCACTCGGTCGAGTGTGGCGCGAACACGCCGGGTGCGATGGACCACAGCGTGTAGATGGTGAGGATGACGAGGCCGAGCACGCCGATGCGGTGCTCGGTGAACCGGCTCCAGCCGCGACGGAAGCGCTCGATACGCGGCTCCCACTTCCGCTTGAACGATTCTCCGTCGGATCCGGATGATTCCTGTTGCGTAGCCATTATTCACCCTCCCCGAACTTGATCCGGGGGTCGAGGTACGTGTAGACGACGTCCGTCAGCAGTCGCATCACGACGACCAGCACGGCCAGCATGAAGAACACGGCCTGTGCGATGGGGAAGTCGCGGTTGAGGACTGCCGACACGATGATCTGCCCCATCCCGGGCCAGTTGAACACGTTCTCGATGATCACCGACCCGTCGATCAGGAACGCGAGGCTCACGACCGCGCCGGTCGCGACCGGGATGAGCGCGTTGCGTGCGGCGTGTTTCACCATCACCGTCCGCTCCGAGAGGCCTTTCGCACGTGCGAGGAACACGTACCCCTCGTCGGTGACCTGGTTCATCGTCGGCCGCATGATCAGCATCGAGCCGACCCAACCGATGAAAGTGAGGCTGATGATGGGGAGTGCGATGTGGTACATCACGTCCCGCATCACCGTGAACGCGGTCCACTCGAACTCGGGGAACTGAGTGAACATGTACGCGCTCGGCAACAGGTCGAGCTCGTAGTTCAGCAGCCAGATGAACAGCCACGAGATCCAGAACGCCGGCATGGAGTACAGCAGCAGCGACGTGCTGAAGATGGTCTTGTCCTTGGTGGAGCCGCGCCACCAGCCGAGGTACATGCCGACCAGGGGGCCGACGATGAACCCGACGATGAACGTCGACCCGAACAGGACGAGCGTCCGCGGCATCCGGCGGATGATCAGATCCGCCACGGCGACGTTCTGTGTGGGGGACCGGCCGAAGTTGCCGGTCTGGTAGTTGATCATGAACCGAAGGTACTGTTGCCACAATGGTTCGTTCAGTCCCCACGTTTCCCGGATCCTGTCGACCTGCTCGGCTGTCATCCCCGGGGACATCATACCCGTAATGAACGAACCGGGCATGCTCCGGAGGAGAACGAACAGGAGCGACATGATCACCAGGAGCGTCAGGTACGAAACGACGATCCGTTTGGCGAGGTATTTTCCACTGATTCTAGTCATGCGTTGTGGGACCGCTCAGCGTGGTGGTTTATCGTGAAGGCGACGGTATGAACCTGTTGCATCTTCCGTTTAGAACCGCCGACGCCGACTGAAACCCCGGCGGGGAGAACGAGGTTTCCGGCGTCGAACGGGACCGGATCCGGACCGGTGACCACCGGTCGGATCGCAGTTATTCGTTCTTGTGAACCTGGAGGATCTGGTTCGACAGGTACGTCGCGCCGGGGCCGGGGATGTTGCCGATGAAGCCCTTCCAGTCGGCAGAGTTGACCGGCCACTTCGTGACCTCGTAGTCGGTGATCATCGTCGGGAAGTCGAGGTAGATGCGCTCGACGGCCTCCCGCGACAGCTGGTTACGCTCGTCGGTGTCGAGGGTGACGCGTGCCTCGGAGATGAGGTCGTCCGCGCTCGCGTCCTCGAACAGGCCGTAGCCCATCGGGTTGTTGAGCAGCGTACTCGTGTTGTTCTCGTCGCCAACGTCCGTCGTGGAGTGGTCGTCGGCGTTTGCCGAGTGGAACAGCCCGTAGAGCGTACTCGTCGCGAACGGCGAGAGGCTGGACCAACCCATCGGGAAGATGTCGAAGTCCTCCTCGCCGTACACCTTGCCGACCATGGTGTTGAACGACATGACCTGCCGGTTGATCGGGATCCCGATCGACTGCAGGTTGCCGATGAAGTTCTCGACCATCTTTGCCGTCTGCGGGCTGGAGTCGGCCGGGTACACGTACATCGTGAGCGGCCCGCCGTTGATCTCGGTGATCGTCTGGCCGTTCACGCGAATCTCCTTGTCCGTCTCCGCGTTCTGGAGCACTTCGGACTCGACGGGACCGAACGAGTACTCGTGCTTGGCCTCCGTCTGACTGGCGGTGACGCCAGTGATGCTGCCGGGGTACTCCTGCCCGAGGTAGGTGCCACCCTCGCCGGTGACGACGGTGCCGCTCGTCAGGAAGTCACGGATGCCCTGCGCGTCGACGACGCCGGGGCTCGACTGACGGAAGGCGAACGCCTGCGTCGACGCGCCCGTGAGCAGTTCCTGGTCGCTGTCGGTCTCCGGGCGGACCGCGGTGTAGCCCGGCGGCATGACGAAGTCGCCCTCCTGGGCGTAGCCGCGCTGGAGCCGGTCGACCCAGTAGACGTCGTCGAAGGCGAAGCCCAGGACCTGGCGGAACGAGGCGTCGTCGAGCGGCGTCTTCCGGAGGTTGAACGAGTAGTGGCCGTAGCCCGTGTCGAACCCGTCGATGAGGCTGAGCCCCTCGGCGTTCTGTGCGTCCTCGATGCGGGACGTGCGGAGACTGCCGTACATCGAGTCGATGTCGCCCTCGAAGAACGCCTGCGTCTGGGCCGACAGCGACGAGTACACGGAGATCCGCATGGCATCGATGAACGGACCGCCGCTACGGATTCCGGGCACCTCCTCGCGCCACGCGAGCTCCGAGAGGTTGTACTCGCCCTCGCGCTCGGCGAAGGAGATCTCGATGGACGTGTCGGGCTCGTAGCGGGTGACGACACCCGGTCCGAGGCCGACGGGACCGCCGTTCTCGAACGGCGCGTACGTGTTGAAGTCGTCGACGCCCTCCCACTTGTGCTTCGGGAGGATCGGGAGGCCCAGCTGGGAGTAGGCGTACGTGCCGATCGGCTGGTTGAGGATCATCTCGCAGTCCCAGTCGGAGCTGTCGGACTCCTCGACCGACACGATCGGGTCGAGTGCGGAGATGTACTTGCCGGGCTGCTGCTCTTGGAGGTACTGATACGTGAACAGGACGTCCTCGACGGTGAACTCCTCGCCGTCGTTCCACGTCAGGCCGTCCGTGCGGACGTTGAACGAGATTCGGACGTTGTTCTGGTCGTTGTCACCCGTCTCGTCGAGTTCCTCCGACTCCCAGTCGGAGAAGACGTTGGGGTGCATCTCGAAGTTGACCGGGTCGATCGTCGCGCCCGTCTCGTAGATCTGGTCGAGGATGACCGCGGAGTACGCAGACGAGGTCGCGAGGATGTTGATCCCGCGCGGCGGTTCGCCGACGGCGAAGTTGAACACGCCGCCCGTCGGAACGTCGGCGCTGTCGTCGATCTCGGTCGGCGTCTTGTCTTCGGTCGGCGTCGACGCCTCCGTAGGCGTCTCCTCGGTGTCGCCGTTACCGCCGGAACAACCGGCGAGGCCCACCGAGACTGCTGCGACCCCAGTTCCCTGGAGGAACCGGCGCCGGCTGGAATCGGACTGCTTGTCTGTCATACGACGCTACGTTATGGAATGCCATACTTAACTATGTGGGTTTCTCGCATGAAGTAGTGCCACTTTACGTGCACGACAGAACGGCCCAAACCCTCCGATCCACCGGATGTTTTCATCATTGAGTTTACGTTCACGAAGTGATTTCGCTGAGTTTTGGATAATCTGCAGCCTCGCGAAAACAGCCGCAAACGGAACGTTGGTTGCTCCCCGGGGGTGCCTCGACGGTCCGCCAGCGAGTCACTCGCCGTGTGCGTCCGACCGCGTCCGGAGTCCGAAATACATGGCTAACGTCACCGCCGCCATCCCGCCAGAGAGGTAAGTGGTCGCCGGTGCGGACGCCTCGCCCCGCCGTGCGAGTTCCATCCCGAGAAAGGCCCACGCGCTCGCGGTCGCGAACCCGAACGCCATGGCGCCGTAGCCGAGGCGCTCGTCGCCGCGGGCGTGGAAGTAGACGCCGACGGTCAACACGAGTCCCCCGAGGAGCGCGAGGACGGTCCGTGTACCGACTGCCATACCCCCCGTTGCTACGGGTCTCATATAAGCCGTCCGGGGTGGCACCAGGTGTGCCGCCGCCGTCACGTTTTCCGGTGGCGAGGCCGACGTTCCGACTGGATGACTGACTCACCGAGCGCGCTGTTCGTCGTCAGCGAAGAGGGGTACTGGGCAGAGGAGTGCATCGAGCCACTCACGACGCTCGACGCGGCCGGTGTCGACGTGACGGTCGCGACGCCGTCCGGGTCGCCACCGGTCGTCGACGAGCGGTCGCTCGATCCGGACGACGTGGGAGAGGACACCGTCGCCCGGTTCCGTGAGATTCACGAGACGGACGAGCGACTGAACGACCCCGAACCGCTCGCCGCGGTCGACGCCGCCGACTACGAGGCGGTGGTGTTCCCCGGCGGACACGGCACCGAGTGGGACGTGAACCAGGACGTCCACGCCCGCGGCGCGCTGCGGGAGGCCGTCGCCGGCGACGACGGCGTCGCACTCGTCGTCTGTCACGCCGTCGGCATCCTCGCGTTCACCCGCGACCAGGACGGCGGGTTCCTCGTCGACGGGCGCGACGTGACCGGCTTCCCAAACGCATGGGAAGAAGGAATCGTCGACGAGTACGATCGGATCGAGGGGCGCAAACTCCCGTACTGGGTCGAAGACGAGGTCGTCGCCGCTGGCGGCAACTGGGACGCCGAACTCGACGCCGACACCAGCGTCACCGTCGACGGCGACCTGATCACCGCCCGCGGCCCGGGGTCGTCGTCGGCCGCGGCGGAGACGCTCCTCGCGGAGTTGGGCGTCGAACTACCAGCCTGAGGCTGCGGCTCCAGGCGTGAGGGCACCGGCGGTCGCTCCCGACCGACCGCGACTCAGGTCCGAATGACGAACGCCGGTTCCTCGACGTTCTCTCCCTTGCACTCCGGACACCGCGACGGCGAGTTCACGGGGTCGTCGAAGCGGTCGAAGCCGCAGTCGCGACACTCCGGGGGCGCGACGAGGAACTCCTCCTCGTCGGGGAGCGACTGGGCCACGTGGTCGAGGTGGTCGTAGACGGTCGAGCGAGTCACGTCGAACTCCGCCGCGAGCGCGCTCGCCGGGAGTGCCCGCTCGCGAAGTTCGTCTGCGATCTGTTCGCGCGTCGTTCGGTCCGGCATACCCCACCCAGGTGGGCCGGTGTCGAATCGCTTTCGCCGCCCGACGTGCGGCGCCGACTGGGGGTCGTCGGTCGTGTCACTGGGTCGAGAGAGGAAAGACCCTTGTGAGTTCGCTTTGACGTTCCCTGCATGAAAGCAGTAGTGCTCGCAGGGGGGTACGCGACCCGGATGTGGCCGATCACTCGCAACCGGCCGAAGATGCTCCTCCCCGTCGGCGACGGCACCGTTATCGACGAGATATTCGCCGACTTGGAGGCAGACGACCGCGTGGACGAGGTGTTCGTCTCGACGAACGAGCGGTTCGCCGAGGAGTTCGAGTCGTACCTCGCCGACTCTGCGTTCGAGAAACCGACCGTCTCCGTCGAGGACACCAGTGCCGAGTCGGAGAAGTTCGGCGTCGTCGGCGCGCTCGCGCAGTTGATCGACCGGGAGAACGTCGACGACGACCTGGTGGTCGTCGCCGGCGACAACCTCATCTCCTTCGACGTGGCCGAGTTCGTCGACTTCTTCGAGGAGAAGGGGACGCCCGCGCTGGCGGCGTACGACGTCGGGTCGCGCGAGCGCGCGAAGAGTTACGGGCTCGTCCAACTCGACGGCGACCGCGTCGTCGAGTTCCAGGAGAAGCCCGAGGACCCCAAGAGCACGCTCGTCTCCATCGCCTGTTACGCCTTCCCCCGCGAAACGCTGGGTGACTTCGACGAGTACCTCTCCGACGGCAACAACCCCGACGAGCCCGGGTGGTTCATCCAGTGGCTCCAGTCGCGCCAGCCGGTCCACGCGTTCACCTTCGACGAGGCGTGGTTCGACATCGGGACGCCCGCGAGCTACCTCGACGCCGTCTCGTGGTACCTCGGCGGCGAGTCGGTCGTCCACCCGGACGCCACCGTCGAGAACTCGGAAATCGGCGACAACGTGTACGTCCTCGCGGGCGCAGAGATCACCGACTCGACCGTCGAAGAGTCGGTCGTGTTCCGCAACGCCACCGTCCACGACGCGGACGTCCGGCGCAGCATCATCGACGAGGAGACGGTCGTCGACGGCCTCGACCTGTCGGGTGCACTCGTGGGCGCTCACTCGAAGCTGACGAACGAGGAGTAGCCCCGCGAACTGCGGATTTTGTGGACTGGTCGGTTCGGTCGCTACTCGTCCCCCAGCCGCGCGTCCGTCACCCGGATCCGACCGCGGGTCCCCTCCCACTCGGTGTCGTACGTCAACTCGATCGGGCGGGCCATGTGCGGTCCGTCGGTGACGAACGTCTCGAACTCCCCACCCTCGCCGAGGATGTGGACGCCGTACTCCTCGTTGAGCCGCTCCAACTCCGCGAGCGCCTCGTGGTCGAGCGTCCGCCCGAGCCACGACTCGTCGAGGCCCGCCGCCGCCACCTGCAGGATAGTGATCTCGAAGCCGGCGTCGAGCATCGCCTCCGCGAGTTCACGGGGGTCCTCCTGCCACAGCGGCGCGAACAGCTCGATCCCCAGGCGGTCGCACATCGCCTCGATCCGACTGGTCTGGAACTCCGACTCCACCGCGCCGGCGGTGACGCCGGCCAGCGGTGTCTCGGCGGCGATCGCCTCCAGCGCCCGCTCCATCGGTTCCAACTCCGTGTCCCCTTGCTCGCCGGAGTCGACGGTCTCGCTTGCCGCGAAGTCGTCGGGTTCGACCTCGGTCAGCGGCAGGCCGATGCTCTCGGCGGCCAGTCGGGCTAGGCGCGTCTCGGGGACGTGGTACATGTAGGAGTCGCCCGCGGGGTGGACCGTCAGCAGTCGCTCGACGGGTAACCCCGCCTCCAGCGCCTGGTACACCGCCCACGAGGAGTCCTTCCCGCCGGAGAACAGCCCGACGTACACGCCGTCCGTCGGCGCTTCGGCGTCGTCGCTCATACCGTCGGTACGCGACGAGGCGACCTTACGGGTGACGGTTCGTCTCGCCCACCGACAGTCGTTTGCCGGGGGCGCGCGTACCAGTCGTGGTATGAGCGGGTCGCCGCGTCTACGAACGGGCCTCCGGTCGGCGATGGTCGTCGTCGGCCTGTTCACACTCGCGTTCTACGCCGTCGCCGCGGCGCTCGTCTGGGAGGCCGCCCGGTTCGTGTGGACCAACCGACCCGACCTCCTCACGGTCGCGGCAGTGTTCCTCGCCGCGACGCTCGTCTCGGGGTTCGTGACGTACCGACTCGGCACGGGTCGGACACTCGCCGGACTCGACGCGCGCGAACTCCCTCGGTCGACCGCCCCAGTCGTCCACCGCGTCGTCGACGACCTCGCCGCCGCGATGGACGTCGACCGGCCGCGGGTGTTCGTCGCCCGCCTCGGCGAGCCGAACGCGCTCGCGATCGGCGGCCACGACCCCGCGCTGGTCGTCGACTACAGTCTGTTCGACGTGCTCACCGCCGCAGAACTTCAGGGGGTGCTGGCGCACGAGTTCGCGCACATCGAGGGGCGCGACGGTCTCGTGCAGACACTCGGCCACAGTCTCGTGCAGACGCTCGTCGGGACGGTCGCACTCGCACTCGCTCCCGTGGCGTTTCTCGCCGGCGGTTTCGCTCGCGGCGTCGCACTCGTGCGCGGGGCGCCCGACCGGTGGCACCGCACGCTCCCCGGTCGGGTGCGCGTGTCTCTGGAACGAGTGTTGACCCTGCTGTTGTTCGGGCTGACGCTGCTGTTGCGCGCCTACTCGCGTCGTCGCGAGCACGCCGCCGACGATCGTGCGGTCGACGTGACGGGACGACCGCTCGCGCTCGCGAGCGCCCTGCAAAAGATCGACGACGCCAGCGAGTGGTCGTTCCCGTTCGCGCCGCTGTACCGACGGTCTGCGTTCGAGGAGACCACGCTCGCACGCCTGCTGTCGACGCACCCGCCGATGGACGAGCGGATCGCACGTCTTCGCGAGCGCGCTGACGGAGCCGAGACCGCTGGGCTCGCGTCCGACGGTCCTGACGGCGCCGACGGCCCTCGCGCTGCTGGAGTCGCTCCGCCCGAACCCGTGCGCCCGGTCAGGCCCAACCGAAGCGACGACGGGTGGACGCGGGTTCCGATCGAGGACCGCTGACACCACACCACGAGCGATAGGCTGTGGAGTCACGTCGGATCGAGTCGCACCGGGTCGCATCGAACCGCAGGAACCCACGAGTCGCCCTCGGCGACCCGTGCGCCGGTCGATACACCGTTCCCGGTCGCTACATATACCCCAGATCTCGCAGGTGTGACATCAGGTCCTCCTTGTCCTGTGCGCGACCCGCGCGTTCGCCGCCGTCGCCGAGCGACTGGAGCCACGCTGGCTCGTCGGCGGTCCGCGCGGATCCGGCCTCGGTGCCGAGTGAACGGTACCCCTCCCAGTACTTCGGTGAGATTGGCAGGTCCGCCGGGTCGACCCCGGTCGGCAGGTCGGCCGCCGACGCCGGGACGAGTCCGACCGGGTAGTCGGGCGTCGTCTCGGGCACGACGACCGCCCACAGCGCCGCCCACACGTCCGCCTCCGAGAAGTCGAGGATCGGGTGGACGCGGACGTGCTCGGGCGTGTAGTCGTCGCCGCGGGGCGACCGTACCTGCTCGTCGGCGCGGGCGTCGCTCTCGTCACTCCGAACGCCCGTGAGCGCCGCGTCGAACCCCTCCTCGCGGAGCAGGTCGTTGAACGCGACCGTCTTCAGCAGATGGTTGCCGGCCATGGAGTCGGCGTCGACGACCAGCGTGTCGCCCTCGTGACCAACTCGGGTTAGTTCCGCGCGCACGCGCGAGGAGAGGTCGTCGAGGCTGAGTTCGGTCCCCTGCTCGTGGCTCGCGACTTCCTCGAGTCGGGCGACGTGGAGGTCGAGGTCCCACTCGTCGGTCCACCGGTCGACGAACGCCCACGTCTCCTCGAAGTGGGCGCCGTGGTCGACGAAGATGACCGGGGGAGTCGGTTCGTCCCGCTCGGCCGCGACCCGGCGGACGAGGTGGAGGACGAGCGTCGAGTCTTTCCCACCCGTCCACGGGACGACCGGTCGCTCGAAGTCGGCGAGCGCGTCTGCGACGATGGCCGCCGCGTCGTCGAGTTTCGCCGCGAGGTCGGCGTCGAGGTGGTCCCACGCGGTCGTCGGTCCGCCGGCGCCGCCGTCGCTGTCAGTCGCTGATGAATCAGTCACGAGCGCCTCGTAGCCGGGTGTGGCTATCAGTAGTCGCTGGCTACCGGCCTCGGCGGTGTCGGTATCGTGCGATCGCGTCGCAAAAAGTGGTGTGTCGACGGTCGCGATTTTGTGTCGTCAGTCGCCCGTCGTCACATGTAGCCGAGGTCGCGCAGGCGCTCCATCAGGTCCTCCTTGTCCTGGGCGCGGCCCGCGCGCTCGGTCGTGTTCTCCATGTCCTGCAGCCACGCCGGCTCCTCGGCGGACTTGTCCGTCGAGATCTCCGAGCCCAGCGAGCGGAACCCGGCGAAGTACTTCGGCGAGACGGGGATGTCCTCGATCTCGATCCCCTCCGGCAGGTCGTCGAAGCCCTGCGGGACGTAGCCGTCCTCGGGGTAGCCCTCGACGGTCTCCGGGACGACGAAGTACCAGAAGGCGTCCCACACGTCGGCCTCCTTGAACTGGAGGATCGGCTGGATGCGGTCGTGCGGCGGGTAGATGTCGGGGTCGTGGCGCGGCGAGAAGAACGTCTCGTCGGCGCGCGCCTCCTGCTCGTCCCAGCGGATGCCGGAGATGATGCCGTCGATGTCCTCGCTCTCGAGGGTGTCGTTGAGCGCGACCGTCTTCAGCAGGTGGTTGCCGACGTACGTGTCCAGCAGGAACGGGAACGTCTCCTCCTCGTACTCGAGGATGTTGCGGATGTGGTGCTGGTTGTGCTCGGAGAGCGCGTCGACCGGGATCTCGTCACCCGGTTCGAGGTCGTTCTCCTCGACGTAGTTGCCGACGTCCGTGTTGCGGGCCCACTTGACTTCGAGGTCCCACTCGTCGGCCCAGTGCCGGACGAAGTCCATCAGCTCGTCGAAGTGCTGGTAGTGGTCGATGAAGACGGTCGTCGGCAGCTCCAAGTCGTCGTTGGCCTCGACGACCTCCTTCACGAAGTACAGCGTGAGCGTCGAGTCCTTCCCGCCGGTCCACATCACTGCGGGGTTCTCGTACTCGCGAAGGCCGGTCTCGACGACCTCCAGTGCCTTCTCGAGTTTGTGCTCGATGCTCGGGTAGTTCTCGGGGGTCTCGCCCTCCCCGTCGGTGTAGTCGACGCTCAGGTACTCCGGGAACTCCATCTGTGACTCAGCCATGCCTAATAATGAGATATAATTAGAGCAGTAAAGGTCTTGTGACCGACCCTACCGGGTCGCTCGGTTCCGCGCGGCGTTCGAACGGCTCCACCGGTCGCGGTGGCTCACGGAACGGTGCTGGTTCGGCAGTCGGATCAGCTGATGAACTTGTTGTCGCGCCACTCGACGCCGCCCTTCTCGCCACTGCGGTTCGGCGTCTCGACGACCTCGACGCTCGCGGGACGTTCTTCGCCCTCGACGATTCGGTGGGCGCGCAGTTCGCCGTCGACCTCGGTGATCGCGGTGAGGGTGCCTTTCTCGGACTGGAGCGCGATCTCACGGAGCACGAGGAACATCGGGTACTGCAGCGCCGTGTTCTGGAGGACGGTCTCGCGGTCGCCCTTGAAGCAAGCGAACTCGACGAGTTCGGAGGGAATCTCTTCTTCCTCCTCCTGCATCCAGCCACCGCCGGTGCGGGGCGGCTCCTCCTCGTAGACGCGCGTCTCGGAGACGCTCGCCTTCAGCTGTGCGGTCGGGGTGTACTTGCCGATCGACTCGTCGTTGGAGACGGCCTTCAGGATGAGCGTGTTGTTCCGCCGGGTGATGTCGACGTCCTCGACACCCTCCGGAAGCTCGGGATCGCTCGCGAAGTGGTCCTGAAGGTCTTCGAGTGGCAGTTCCAGCGTCGAGTGAAGTCGGTATACGCGGCCTGTCATGTGTGGGGTTGTGGGGAGCGGTGGGCGCGTCGAAGTGCCGCGGCGTCCCGCGGCTACTCATCTGATCCGTCCCTACTCGCCGGTATCTACGAGCCGGACCGGTAAAACATCTGTCCCCGACGGTGCCTCATAAACGGTCGCTGTCGACGTCGCCGCTCTCGGGCGATCTGGGTGGGTTACGCCTCGACCGAGAGCGTCTCGGCGAGTTCGCCGCGCTCGTCGAGTTCGGCGAGGATGTCGCTGCCGCCAACGAACTCGCCGTCGACGAACGTCTGCGGGATGGTCTCCCACCCGCTCTCGGCCTCCAACGCCGACCGGAACTCCGGCAGGGCGGGGAGCACGTCGATGGTCTCGAAGTCGTCGACGTGCTGGGAGATGAGCGCGACCGCGCGCTTGGAGTAGCCACACTGGGGCATCAGCCGGTTCCCCTTCATGAACAGCACCACGTCGTTGTTCGCGAGGGCCTCCTCGACGCGCTCGGCGGCCTCCTCGGCCGTCAACTCGCTCTGGGGCTGGAACGTCATGCAACGAGATAGGCGACTCCCGTTCAAAGGCGTTGCGTCGATGGCACGCCCACGCGAGCCGGCGCGCCACTAGCCGGTGACGGCGTACCAACCGAAGATGACGGCGAACACTCCGGCGAGGAGCAACATCCACGTGGCGAGCGGGAGCACGTCGGGCGGCGCGAGGAGGAAGAACCCCACCGACAGCGCCATTATCCCGACGGCGAACACCGCCGCCGTCACCCGTACCGGCCGCGACAGTGAGTGCCGGTCGTCCGCGTCGGGCGACTCCGCGGGTCGGAGCGACGGCTCGGCCGCCGTGAACGCCGCTTCAGAGAACGTCGCGAGTCGCGTCGCCGTCGGTTCCCCAGGATAGTACCGGAGGAGCACCACCACCCGGTCACCGAGCAAGACTGACCGAACCGACCGGATCGAGTCCAGCGGGAGGTCCTCGCCCGCGTACTCGACCGTCCCGGTCGCGGGGTCGACAGTACCCTCACCGGTGAGGAGCGCCGATGCGAGCACCAAGAGGACGCCGAGCGCGAGCAGTGGTCCGAGGAGCCACGTCCCGCCGACGACGGCTGCCACCGCATGGACGACCGCACCGCCGGCGAGGGCGAGCGCCGTTCTCAGTCGACCGAGCTTTGGGGTCCGGAGGCGCTGCGTCCGCAGTGCCGCGAATTGGGCGCGGTTGACGGCGACGCCGACGGCGACGACCACCGCTCCGCCGGCGAGCACTGCCCAGTTTCCGTCCACGGATTCGAGGACCGCGAACGCCGCCAGTATCGCGAACGCGGCGACGAACAGGCCGCCGAGCAGTCCGACGCCGGCGAGCGCGAGCGAGCGGCACACCGGGTCGGTGTCGGTTGAGAGGTCCCACCGGACGGGTCCAGTGGTGGAGGACACCAGACCGACTTACTCGCGCCCGACGCCGACCACGTTGATCAGCGAGTAGACGGGGACGCCGGCGACCTCGTCGAGGCCCTGTTTGTCGACGATGACTACGCAGGCGACGGGCTTGCCGCCCTCCGCCTTCACGGCTTCGACCGTCTCGGTGAGGGTGGTGCCGGAGGTGACGGTGTCGTCGACGATGTAGCACTCGCGGCCCCGGATCGTCGCGAAGTTGCGCGAGAAGCCGCCGCCCACGTCGTCGATGTCGCCCTCGTCCCACTGGTGTTTCGCCGGCGCGTACGCCGCCAGATCCGTGTCGAGTTCGCGTGCGATCGTCGTCGCCAGCGGCGTGCCGGCCTTCTCGATACCGACGGTGAGGTCGACCTCCTCGCCCTCCTTGGCGAGCAAGTCGGCCATGGCCCGACCGACGTGGGTCAAGCGCGTGGAGTCGCGACCGACCGCCGACCAGTCGACGTGGATGTCCTGCGGCCCAGACGGCCCGGCATCGTCGGCGACGTCGTCGCTTCCAGCAGGCTGGGCGCCCGACCGCTCGACGAGCCACGACGCCGTCTCGCGGGAGACGTTCAACTCGTCGGCGATCTCGCCCTTCGAGAGTCCGCGCTCGGCCAACTCCGCCGCGTCGTCGATGAGGTCGTCGACGTTCTTCATCGTGTGCCGAATTCCACCGCCGTCTTGATAGTGGTGTCGTCGTCGTCGAACGCTCGCTCGAACTCGTCGAGCCCGTACACGCCCGTCACCAGCGCGTCGGTGAACCACTCGGGGAGGGCCGCCACCGCCTCGACCGCGCGCTCGAAGTGACGGACGTTGGAGTTCACCGACCCCACCAACGCCTTGTTGTGGAGGACGAGTTCGCGGTGGAGCGCGCCACCGTCGACCTCGAACGTCCAGTCGTTCGGGACGCCGAGGAGCGCCGCCACGCCGTTGGGCGCCAGCGCCTCGATGGTCTGGAATGCGTGCTTCGCGTAGCCGGTCGCCTCGTACACGAAGTCCATCGCCTCGAACGCGCCCGGCACCTCGTCGACGGGCGTCTCCCGTGAGTCGACGTACGTGACTCCGAGGTCGTCGAGGATGTCGAGCGTCGGGTCCGGTCGGTCGCGCCGACCGAGACAGTACAGCCGTTCGAACGAGTTGTCGAGCATCGCGAGCGTGAGCAGGCCGAGGCTGCCGTTCCCGAGCACGAACGCCGACTCGGGGTTCCACTCGAACGCCGACCGACTCGCGCGGGCGTGCTCGACTGCCTTCTCCGTGATCGACGCTGGCTCGACGAGGAAGCCCAACTCGGCCAACTCCGGCGGACAGTTGACGAGGTGCTCGGCGGGACTGGTGAAGTACTCGGCCATGAAGCCGTGGGCGCCGTCGATGCCCCGCTCGTGGTACTGTCCCTCGGGCGCCATGTCCGGTTCGCCTCGCGCGAAGTACTCGTTCGAGCCGTTCGGTCGGCGACGGACGGTCGGCACGACCACGTCGCCCTCCGAGAGTCCGGTGCCGTTTGCGTCGACGACGACGCCGACGGCCTCGTGGCCCAACACGATGTGGTCTTCACCCTCGGGGTAGCCACCGTGATTCCCCGAGATGACCTCGTAGTCGGTGCCGTCGACGCCCACGCGGAGCGTCCGCACCAGCGCCTCGCCGTCGGCCGGGTCAGGCCGCGGCTTCTCGATCAGCGAGGGAGCCTCCTCCCCGCGACGAACCGCGATAGCGTGCATGCCGCCGACTACCACGCGAGGCGGCAAAAGGCTTATTCTATCGTGAGTAAATTATTTCGCCAGCGGCGGACCCCCGGGGCACACGCCAGTCCCATGTCGGTGCTCCGACCGAAGACCACCACAGCTACCACACCACTGGTCCGCCGCGTCCCGTCCTATCGAGCCGTCGGCTCGCCGGTGGGATCGCGCCCGGTCGTGGCCGGCTGACACGCCGCTCACCTCCGTCGGTGATCGCTCACTCTACTCGTCTGTACATCCCCTTCGAGACGGGTGCCGTCTCCGCGTAGCCCGCTCGCTCGTAGAATCCGTCGACGTCGGCGAGGAGATTCACGTACGCACCGGCGGGGGCGTCGTCGTCGATCCACGCGTCGACCGCGTCCAACAGGCGCGTTCCGAGGCCCCGTCGCTGGTGAGCCGGCGCGACCGCCATGTCGCAGACGTGGTACACCGACCCGCCGTCGCCGACGACGCGGGCCATCCCGACGACCTCGCCGTCCGGGTCGCGCGACTCGACGGCCGTGCGTGCGTCGACTGGTGCGTCGATGTCGACGACGCGGCAGGCGTACAAGCTGTTCGGGAGGCCGCGCTCGACACCCGTGCGTGGCCGCTCGGCCATGTCGGCCGCAGCGCGGAGTCGCTGGAACTCGTCGACGGTCGGCGGTCCGTCCCGGACCTCGTATCGGGCGCTGTCGCTCACGTCGGCGAGTCGACGCGGGTCGCGAAAACGGTGGGGGTCGGCGGGTGCCGGACTACTCGTCGACGGGTTCGTCGCCGTCCTCGGACTCGGCCTCGGGGGCGGCCAGCAGGCTGAACTCGTCGAGGTACCCCTCGATGGACGCGGCGTCGTGGTCGACGTACTGCTCGTCGCCGACCTCGATCGTCGCCAGGCCGACACCGTCGGGTTCGAGCCCCGTCTCCTCGCCGGACTCAGACAGCGCCGAGAGGGCGAGTTCGATCCCTTCCTCCAGGGTGAGTTCTTCGTGGTACTCCGCTTCGAGGTGTTCGCGCACGTCGGCGCGGTTCGCGCCGATGGACAGCGCCTTCCACTCGTAGGGGGTTCCCGAGGGGTCCGTCTCGAACAGGCGCGGTTCGCCGTTCTCGATGCCGCCGACGATGAGCGCGACGCCGAACGGGCGAGCGCCGCCGACCTGCGTGTACTGCTGGATGTGGTCGGTGACCGTCTTCGTCAGCGTCTCGATGCCCATCTCCTCGCCGTAGCGCAGGCGGTTCACCTGTGCCTGCCGACGGGCGAAGTCGATGAGTTGGCGTGCGTCGGCGACGTGACCCGCGCTGGCGATGCCGACGTGGTCGTCGATCTTGTGGAGTTTCTCGACGGAGGCCGGCTCCATCAGCTCCGAGCGCGAGCGCTTGTCCGCCGCGAGCACGACGCCCTCGGCCGTGCGCACCCCGACGCTCGCCGTGCCTCGTTTGACCGCTTCGCGCGCGTACTCGACCTGGTAGAGGCGACCGTCCGGGGAGAAGATAGTGATCCCCCGGTCGTACGCCTGCTGTTGTTGTCCCTGCATTGTGTCAGTTGTCGTCCGAATCCGCGCCGTTCGCCGGGTCGGACCGCCCCGGTACGGAGGTGTCTGTGTCCGTCGCGCCCACGTAGCCGTCTCCCGTCACGACGTCGACGGCGCCGTCGTCGCGCCGACGACCGGTGGCGCGCACGTCGCCGGGAGCGAGCACGACGGTGCTCTCGTCACCAAATCCGCCCGCGCCGCCTAAATAGCTTTCCTCACCGGCCCGTATCGTCCCCGAGACGGCGCGTACTCGGAGGCCGATCGGCTCGCCGTCGACCTCGTCGACACACGCCAGCGCGGCCCGAGCGCGCTCGACCTCGCCGCGCCGGACGCGCACGACGGCCGCCCCCGAACCGTCGGCGAACCGGAAGCGGACGACCGTCAGGTCGGCGTCGGCGCTCCCCGGGTCGCCCAGGAGGTTCTGGGCGGCGTACCACACCTCGCGCTGGAACGGGCCCCGCGAGAGGGTCGCGTCCGCCCACGACTCCACCTCGACTACGAGGTAGCGCCACCGCGGTCGGAGGTGTTTCGGGAGGTGTTTCACGCCGGGTCCCCGTTCACGTCTCCCGGTCGGCGGTGACGACGCGCTCGGCAGTGATCACGCCGACCTGGTCGTGGACGCGGTCGACGTGGGTCACGGCGTACCCCGCGCTCGTGAACATCTCGACGAGGCTCCCGACCGTCGCCGGGTCGTCGACCTCGGGGCTGTAGAACGGATCGGAGGGGTCCGGTTCCTCGAAGAACATCACGTCGCCGAGGACGATCCGACGGGGACCGGCCGACTCGTCGCCGTCGGCGCTGCCGCCGTCGAGCGCCGCCCACGTCTCGATCGCTTCGCGCTTCTCGTCGTCCGCGAGGTGGTGGAGCGCGAAGTTCGAGGTGACGACGTGCGCCACGCCGTCGTACTGCGGGTCGCGGAACTCGCCGTAGTCGAACGCGACGTTCTCGATCCCCGCGTCGGCGGCCTTCTGCTCGGCCTGCTCCAACATCCCCTCGCTCACGTCGCGTCCGACGACGCGTTCGGCGTCGGCAGCGAGTGCGAGCGCGATGGCGCCCGTCCCGGTGCCCAGGTCGAGGACGGTGTCGGTGTCCGTCGGCGCCGCCCGCTGGATCACGAGGCTCGCGCACGCCTCGTACTCCTCGCTGTTCTGCTCGTCGTCGTAGTCGGCGGCGATCTCCGAGAACCGCGCCGCGTGGTCAGCGATCGACTTCTTCACACCTGTCGACTCGGACCCCCGGGGAAATGAACTCGGCGGACAGCCGTTCGCGATTGCGCGCCGCCAGTCGTCCCCACTCGGCGAGGCCGTCGCGCACCCAGTCCGGGTCGAACCCCAACTCGCGACCCAGCGCGACGAGTTCGCGCGGTCCCCGCACGTGGAGGTGGGAGGCGGGCCGGGCGCTCACGACGTACGGCGCGTCGTAGTGCCCGACGATCTCTCGGAGTTTGCGGAGCCCTCGAAGCGCCTGCACTCGCGCCCCGCCCGACTCGCGCAGCGCGGGCCCGAAGTCGAACTCGACGCGCGTCCCGTGGGTCGCGGCGGCCTTGGCGAGCACGTGGTTGAACCCACCGTCGCCGGACAGCGGCGCCGCGAGCACGTCCACCCGGTCCTGCTCGACCGCGAACCGGTTGAGCGCGTTCGTCCCGCCGCGCACGAGCACGAGCGGGTAGTCCGGCCGGAAGTTGCCGACGGCGCCGCTGGCGGACGACGGTTCGTCGGCGACCACCTCGACGGCGGGCACCACGTCCACGCCGTACCGCTCCCGGAGGGCCTCGGCGTCGAACTCGGCGGTTCGGGTCCGAACGACGAGGCCGTCGTAGCCGTACCGGCGCGCGGTCTGCGCGAACCGTGCGACCGTCGCGTCGCCCTCGGGGTAGGCGGTGACCGCCTCGTACGGACCCACGTCGTCGGGGTCGGCGGACGCATCGCTCACGCGTCGTCCCCGCTCTCTGCCCCGCCCACGGCGTCGAAGCCCTCGGGGTCGGCGACGGCGCTCGCGACCCTGACGGCCGCGACGTTCTCGGCGGCGTCGTGCACGCGGACGATGTCTGCGCCGTTGGCGGCCGCCAGTGCCGTCGCCGCGACCGTGCCGTTCGGCGCGTCGCCGGGCGCCTCCCCGGTCAACGCGAACATCGACTTGTGCGAGTGGCCGACCAACACCGGACAGCCCAACGCCTCGAACTCCCCGAGTCGACCGAGCAGTTCGAAGTTCTCGCGAGGCGTCTTCCCGAAGCCGAGCCCTGGGTCGACGATCACGTTCTCCCGGAGGATGCCGGCCTTCTCAGCCAGGAGGACGCGCTCGCCCAACTCGGCGATCACGTCCTCGACCACGTCGTCGTACTCGACCTCCTTGTCCGGGACCACCGGCGCGTCGATGCTGTGCATGACGATCACCGGCACGTCGCGGTCGGCGGCGACGAAGCGCATCTCCGGGTCCGCGAGGCCGGTCACGTCGTTGAGCACGTCCGCGCCGGCGTCGAGCGCCGCCTTCGCCACCGCGGCCTTCCGCGTGTCGACCGAGATCAGCGCGTCCGCGTCGGCGACCGCCTCGATGACGGGGACGATCCGCGCGATCTCCTCGTCGACGGGCACCTCGTCGGCGCCCGGGCGGGTCGACTCCCCGCCCACGTCGATGATGTCCACGCCGGCGTCCACGAGCGCCTCCGCCTGCGCCAGCGCGTCCGCCTCGTCGAAGAACTCTCCGCCGTCGTGGAACGAGTCCGGCGTGACGTTGAGGATCCCCATCACCGCAGTCCCGTCGTCCCACGGGTACGTCGTCGACGTGGTCGCCGTGGGGGCGCCGTCACCGACCGTGTCGGCGAGCCCGACGCGCTCGCGGAGGTCGGCGGCGACGCCCGACAGGCCGTGCCCGCGGTCGGCGAGCGCGTCGACCAACGCAGCGAACTCGGCGTGGCTCCCGGAGAGGACGACCTCTGCGAGTTCCCCGCCGCCGACGCCGCTGACGCCACAGGCGACGCCCGCGCGGGCCGCCTCGCGTCGCAGGTGCGTCGCCTGCGTCTCCGACACTCCGGTCTTCACCGTCTCGTGGACCGCCTCCGCGGCGGTCTCGTCGACCTCGTCGTCGGGGACGTTCGCGTCCGCGAGCGCCGCCCGCACCGCGCGTTCGTCGGGGAACGACTTCGGGACCACCTGTCGCGTCCACGCGGTGCGGGCCTCCGCGACGCAGAACAACGACCCCGTGAGCAGCACGCAGTCGTCGGCGTCGGCGACCGCCCGGGCCTCCGCCAGCGCGTCCGCGACCGACCCACCCGCGGTCACGTCGGCGTCCCACGCGCGCTCGAACACGCGGGCGAGCACCTCGGGGTCCTCCGCGCGGTCGAGCGTCGGCGCGCAGGTGTACACCGTGTCGGCCGCGGGGAGCGCGGCGGCCATCTCGTCGTGGTCTTTGTCGTGCATCGCGCCGAACACGAGGTGGAGGTCGTCGTACTCGAACTCGGCGAGCGTCTCCGCGAGCGTCTCGCAGGCGGCGGGGTTGTGCGCGCCGTCGAGGACGACGAGCGGGTCGGTGCGCATCACCTCGAACCGGCCGGGCCAGTGGGCGTTTCGCAGGCCTCGTGCCAACGTCGGGCCGTCGGTGACGCCCAACTCGCGCACGAGTGCGGCGGCGACGCCGGCGTTCGTCGCCTGGTACGCACCCAACAGGGGGACGCGCGTCTCGACGGCCCACCCGTCGCCGACGAGCGCGACCAGCGACTCCTGTGGGCTGACGGCTCCCTCGTACGTCGCCGACAGGTCCGCCTCCTTCGCGGGCGGGCCGGCGTCGGGGCCCGCGACGGTGACGACGTTGCTCCCGCGGTCGCCGGCCACCTCTCGGACCGTCGCCAGCGCGGCGCCGTCGGTCGCGGTGACGAGCGGGCCGCCGGCGGGCGCGACCTTCGCTTTCGTGCGCGCGATCTCTTCGACGGTGTCGCCGAGCACGGCGGTGTGTTCCAGCGAGACGTTCGTCACGGCGGCGGCGACGGGGTCGACGACGCTCGTCGCGTCGAACTCCCCGCCCATGCCGACCTCCAGCACGGCGACGTCGACCCCGGCGCGGTCGAAGCGCCACAGCGCCAGCGCGGTGACGACTTCGAAGAACGTCAGCGGCTCGCCGTCGGCGGCCCGCTCGACCAGCCACGGCTTCGCGGCCTCCACGAACGCGGTCACCTCGGATCGGGGGACGGCTCGACCGTCGACGCGGACCCGCTCGCGGAGGTTCTCGAAATGGGGCGAGGTGTACAGGCCGACGCGGCGCCCGTCCTCGCGGAGGACGGACTCGACCATGCGGGCGACGCTCCCCTTCCCGTTCGTCCCCGCGACCTGGACGAAGTCGACCCCCTCGTGAGGGTCGCCCAGGTGGGCCAACAGGTCGCGCACCGACTCGGTGCCCGGCTTGACCTGGAAGCGCCGGAGGTCGAAGAGGAAGTTCGCCGCCTCGTAGTAGCGCATGTCACCACGGATTCGGGGCGCGCGCTTATGGCTAACGGGAGCGGACCCGCCGCGATCGTGTCGCGGCCGGCACACGACAACGGCCCACTGGGACACTGAACGTTCACCGCTGTACGGTCGACCTACTCGACTCTCGCCCCTGTATAACAACGGACGCCCGACCCGTCTATCCGGCTGGTGAGACACATCATGGCACACCAGATCTCCTGTGAAGACGCTGGGATGGACTGCGCGTTCGTGGTACAGTCCGAATCAGACGACGAGCTCGTCGAGATGGCGTTGCTGCACGGCGAGAACCAGCACAACGTCGAGATGAGCGAGGCGGACGTCCGCGAGTTGATCAAGCCCGCGGGCTGATCCGACCGTCAGTCGTCCCCCGAGCTCCGTTTTCTCCGACCGTCAGTCGTGGCGGAACGCCCGGTCGCCAGTGAACACCATCGCCATGTCGTGTTCGTCAGCCGCGGCGATCACCTTGTCGTCGTTCACGGACCCGCCGGGCTGGATAACCGCCTCGATGCCGGCCTCGGCGGCCTCCTCGATGCCGTCCGGGAACGGGAAGAACGCGTCCGAGGCCATCACGGCGCCCTCGGCGGACTTGCCCTCGGCGTCCTTCTCGGCTTTCATCGCGGCCAGCGTCACCGCGTCGACGCGGCTCACCTGCCCCATCCCGACGCCGACCGTCTCCGTGCCGGTGGCGAACAGGATGCCGTTCGACTTCACGTGCTTCATGACGCGCCACGCGAACAGCATCGTCTCGATTTCGTCGTCGGTGGGGGCACGCTCGGTGACGACCTCCAGATCGTCGCGTTCGGGCGCCTGCAAGTCCCGCTCTTGCACGAGCCGCCCGCCGACGATGGGCTTCTCCGTGAGCGTCTCCGGTCGTTCGGCGAACGTGGCTTCGTCGCCCACGTCGAGCACGCGGAGGTTGTCCTTCGAGCAGAGCACGTCGAGCGCGTCGGCGGAGTAGCCGGGCGCGACGACGACCTCTTTGAACGAGTCGACGATCAGTTCCGCCGTCTCGGCGTCGCACTCGCGGTTGAGGGCGACGATGCCGCCGAAGGCGGACTTCGCGTCCGTCGACAGCGCGTCGGCGTACGCCTCGGCGAGCGTGTCGGCGGTCGCACAGCCCGCGGGGTTCGTGTGTTTGATCACCGCGGCCGCCGGCTCGTCGAACTCCTTGACGAGGTTGAGGGCGCCGTCGGCGTCGTTGTAGTTGTTGTACGAGAGCTTCTTGGCGCCCTCGTTGAGCTGGTCGGCGCTCACGACGTTCGCCTCGTCACACGTCGTGTCGGCGTACAGCGCGGCGTCCTGGTGGGGGTTCTCCCCGTAGCGCAACTCGCGCACGCGGTCCTCGCTGGTCGTCCGGCGCGCCGGGAACTCGCCGCCGTCGTCGCCGTCGACGTGGACCTCGTGGGCGTCGAGGTCGACCGAGACGCGGTCCTCGGCGAACCACTTCACCGCTCGCGGGTACGCCGCGAACTCCGCCTCGTACAGCACGCGTTCCTTCAGGTCGGCCTCGGTGTCGCCCTCGTACACGGGGACCGTCTCCTGGGTGACGATGGGACCGCCGTCGACCTCCTCGGTGGCGACGTGGACGGTACAGCCGGTCTGGCGGACGCCGGCCTCGAGGACGCGCTCGTGGACGTCGTTGCCGGCGAACGACGGCAGCAGCGACGGGTGGACGTTCAGCGTCGTCGGCGTGGCGTCGAGGAACGTGTCCGTCAGCACGCGCATGTAGCCGTCGAGACAGACCATGTCGAAGTCGTAGTCGGCGAGCGCGTCGAGGACCCGCTCCTCGTGGGCTTCCCGCGCCTCGCCGTCGTCGCGCTCGACCACCTCGGTCGCCACGTCGCGTTTCGCCATCGCGTCGAGCACCGGCGCGTCGCCGTCGTTCGTGAGGACGACCGACAGTTCGGCCCCGCCGGGGGCTCGGTCAGCGATGTTCCGGAGGTTGCGCCCGCGGTTGCTCGCCATGCCCGCGATCTTCATACGCGACGACTCCCGCGCCGCCGGTAAGGGCGTTGCGGTCCAGTGCCGCAACTTATGCACGAACGCGCATCGTATCGGCGTTCGACGCGCGACTGTGGCAGGTCCGTATGCACGCACGTGGTGTCTCTGGCACCGAGCGACCGAAACCGCTTTGCCGCGAGCGGCAGGACCGCCGGACATGGACATCGCCCGCGAGGACCCCCTCGCCGCGGTCTCGCCGCTCGACGGTCGCTACGCCGGTCGCACCGCGCCGCTCGTGCCGTACGCCAGCGAGGCCGGACTGATCCGCGCCCGCGTCGAGGTCGAAGTCGAGTACCTGCTCGCGCTCGCCGACGAGCCGGGCGTCGACCTCGCGCTCGACGACGGAGAGCGCGCCGACCTCCGCGCCGTCGTCGACGACTTCTCGGCTGACGACGCGCGACTCGTCAAGCGACTGGAGACGGAGGGCGCCGAGGGCTACTCGGCGACCAACCACGACGTGAAGGCGGTCGAGTACTTCGTGCGGACGGAGACGCCCGAGCGCCTCCACCCGTGGATCCACTTCGGGCTGACCAGCGAGGACGTGAACAACCTCGCCCACCGACTGCTCGTGAAGCCAGCCGTCGAGGAGGTGCTCGTCCCCGAACTGCGCGGCCTGCGGGACACACTCGTCGTCGAGGCACGCGAGCACCGCGACGTGCCGATGCTCGCGCGGACCCACGGCCAGCCCGCGACGCCGACGACGTGGGGGAAGGAACTAGCCGTCTACGCCAGCCGCCTCGCGACGACGCTCGGGCGCGTCGAATCCGCCGCCGACTCGCTGTCTGGGAAGCTCGCCGGTGCCTCCGGCACCTACGCCGCCCACCGCGCCGCCTACCCCGACGTCGACTGGCGGTCGTTCTCGCGGGAGTTCGTCGGGTCGCTCGGCCTCGACCACACGCCGCTCGCGACGCAGGTGAACCCCTGTGACGACCTCGCGGTGCTGTTCAACGCGCTCCGCGGCGTCAACAACGTCCTCCTCGACCTCGACCGCGACGTGTGGCTGTACGTCTCCGACCGCTACCTCGGGCAGGAGGCGGCCGCCGGTGAGACGGGATCGTCGACGATGCCGCACAAGGTGAACCCCATCGACTTCGAGAACAGCGAGGGCAACCTCTCGAAGGCGAACTCCGACTTGACGTTCCTCGCGGACTACGTCACCACCTCGCGTCTCCAGCGGGACCTCTCGGACTCCACCGTCAAGCGGAACGTCGGCGCGGCGCTCGCGCACTGTCTCATCGGCTACTCGAAGACCGCCGCGGGGCTGGCGAAGGTCGTCCCGAACGAGCAGGTGATGCGCGAGGAGTTGGAGGAGACCCCCGAGATCATCGGCGAGGCCGTCCAGACGATCCTGCGGCGCGAGGGTGACACCGCCGCCTACGAGCGCGTGAAGGAGTTGACCCGCGGGAAGCGCGTCACTATCGAGGACTTCCGCGACTTGTTCGACGACCTCGACGTGGACGAGTCCGTCCGCGAGGAACTGCACGCGCTGACGCCCGCCGGCTACGTCGGCTACGGCGGGGACCTCGTCGACGAACTGGACGACTGACGACGACTGACGAGGAACGACCTCGCGCCCGTCCGACCCCCAGGCGGTATCGGGGGTAGTCGCGGTGTTCCGGTCGGTCGCGCCGTCGCTACGGAGCGTGACCGAACGGACAGCAGAGATCGAGAGCGACGCCGCGAGAACCGTCTTCTAGTACTCTTCGTACGCGAGATTCATCAGCCACTGCGTGAACGCGTCGGAGTTGGGGTCGATCTCCTCCTCGCCGATGAACGGCGAGAGCATGTCGCCGGCCATCAACAGCGCGAAGTCCAGGTCCTTGGCCGTCGGCGCGAGGAAGTACGTGTTGTGGCCGTTGTACACGGTGTCGTCGCGCTCGATGAGACCCAGATCCTCGAGTTTCTCGGCGATCCGGCTCCCCTTGCGCGAGGAGACGTCGAGTTCCTTCCAGAAGTCGGACTGGTGGATTCCACCGGTCTCGCGAACGAGTTCGAGACCGGCGTACTCGTCCTCCCCGAGTTCGGCTTCGGCGTCGGAGGCGCTCATACTCCCACCAACGACGTCGCCCCCGTTTACCCTTTCCCTTCCGACACGGACGCTGGCCGGTCGCCCGCCCGCCTCCCGCCCCGAGTCAGCCGTCGATGGTGATCGGTTCGAAGGCGGTCTCACAGGGCGGCCCGTCCGCGTGGTCGTAGCGGATGCCCTCGTCGCCGACGCCGACGAGCGTCGAGGAGACGGTGCCGTAGCCGTTCTCGTGGAGACACACGCCGAACTCGTGGTCACCGAGCGCCGCACCCGCGCGGTCGAGCCACTGGTCGGCCGTCTCGCCCCGTTCGGGGTGGAGCACCGTGCGCAGTCGAGTCGCGTTACGCGCCTCCGCGGGACCGAGGTCGGGGTCGCGCTCGGGGCGGAAGAAGCGCCCGTCGTAGCCGAGGTTGCCGACGACGTGGACGCCGGGCAGGAACTGCGTCACGGTGAGGTAGCCGTCCCACTCCAGCAGGATGGCGTTGCGCTCGTCGGCGACGACGAGGTTGAAGCCGTCGTACTCGTACTGGCGACACGATTCCTCGACGAGCCCTGCAGCCTCGCTCGCCGAGTCGGCGTGGAGACAGTCGTCGACGAGCAGGCCGCGCGAGCGTTCGCCCGCCAGTCCCTCGACCCAACGGTTGGTGATACCGACGAACAGGCCGTCGCGGGTGACGCCCATCCACGTGCCGCCCACCTGAGCGTCTCGCGGCGCGATGACGCCGTCGCCGCGGTCGGCAGGCGGCTCACTCGGTCGGTCGAGTGCCTCGTCACGGTTCGCGGCCACGGCGACCGGTGCATCGTCGAACACCCGCCACGCCAGCGTCAGCGTACACATGTCTCTCGATACACCACCGGGACAGAAAGCGACGACGGTCGTCACACCCCGGTGACAGGCGTCACCCGACCAGCGTCGCCACCGCTCGCCGAACCGTCTCGGCGGCGTCGCGTACGCGGTCGACGCGAACGTACTCGCGCTCGCTGTGGGCGACGGCACCGACCTCGTCCGCGAGGTGGCCGGGACCGAACACGACCGTCGGCGCGGGCGAGAAGTACGACGCCTCCGTCGCCGCGCCGAACGGGCGAACCTCGCCGTCCCCGTCGCCACCGACCCCACGGGCCGCATCCGCCACCGCAGTCACCAGCGGATGGTCGGGGTCGGTGTCGAACGCCTCCAAGAACGGCGTCGGGCGCTCGGTGAGCGCGAAGTCGACGCCCACGTCGTCGGACACCGCGTCGCGGACCGCGGTTTCCAGCGACGACCGGAATCCCTCTGCGGTCTCCGGCGGCACGGAGCGGCGGTCGAGGGTCACCGTCGCGGCGGCGGGTACCTGGTTCGTCGCCTCTCCCCCCGCGACACCCGTGGGGACGAGCGTCGGCCCGCCGAGCATCGGGTGGGCCTCGGCGCCGTCGTCGAACGTGCGGACCGCCGCGAGCGCGTCTTCCAGCGCGGCGACGGCGTTGACTCCCGACGCCGGTTCGGCGGCGTGGGCCGCCGACCCCGCGAGCGTCAGGGTGCCTTCGAACCGCCCGCGTGCGGCGACGCACACGTCGCAGTCGGTCGGTTCGCCCACGAGGTACAGGTCCCCGTCGACCGGGTCGACCGGGCCGTCGGGGTGGTCGTCGTCGCGCCCGCGGACGAGCGCGTCCGCCCCCGTCGACAGCGTCTCCTCGTCGGGAGTCACCGCGAGCGTCACACGCCCAGCGTCGGGATCGACGCTGAGGAACCCAGCCAGCAGGGCCGCGAGCGGTCCCTTCGCGTCGCACGACCCCCGTCCCCGGAACACCTCGCGGCCCGCCTCGTCGGTGTCGCGCTCGAAGTCGACGTGCGGCGGGACGGTGTCGATGTGGGTGTTGAGCACGAGATGTGGGCCGTCCGTGGCCGCATCAGGATCTGACGCGGACCGCGTCGCGCGGACGTTGCCCGCCGCGTCGACCCACGGGTCGACTCCGTGGTCGGCGAGCGTGTCGACGAGGAACTCTCGCATGGCGTCGGGCGACTCGTGTGACTGGATCTGGACCGCCTCCACGAGGAACGCGACCGGGTCGAACGACTCGTCGGTCGCGTCGGCCGCGTCAGCGTCCTCGGTGTCGGCGGCATCGGGTGCGTCGCTCATCGTTCGCCCTCCGGAACCGGCAAGTCGACGGTGAACTCCCGCGCAGCGGGTCCGGTGAGCGTCGCTGGGCCGTCGTCGGGGACCGTAATCTGGAGCGTGCCGCCGGGTGGCGACACCGCCAGCGCCTCGCGGTCGGTGGACCCGAGTCGCCGAGCGACCGCCCCGACCGCGACCGCGCCGGTTCCACACGCGAGCGTCTCTCCCTCGACGCCGCGCTCGAAGGTGCGCTGGTCGAACGTCCCGTCGCCGGTGTCGGCGGCGAGCGTCACGTTCGCGCCCTCGGGGAACACCGCTGCGTGGCGAACAGGCGGTGCGACCGCGTCGAGGTCGACCGCGTCCACGTCGTCGACGAACGCGACGGCGTGTGGCACACCGGTGTCGACTACCGACACCGTCAGCCCCTCCACGACCGTCTCGATTAGCGGCTCCTCGCGGTCGGCGGCCAGCGGCACGTCTGCCGGCGCGAACGACGGGCGGCCCATCTCCACCTCGACGGTCACCTCGTCAGAAGCGTCGTCGTCGCCGGCGGTGACGGTCGCGCGTCGCACGCCCGCGGGCGTGTCGAGGTCGACGACGTTCGCGCCGGTGCGCTCCCGGACCCACGCCGCCGCACAGCGGGCGCCGTTGCCGCACATCTCGGCGATGGAGGCGTCCGGTTGGACGAGCGTCATCGTCGCCCGTGCGACGCCCTCCTCCTTGCCTCCGTCGCCACCGTCGTCGGTGATGTCCATGAACAGTACGCCGTCGGCACCGGTCCGGTCGTCCCCCTCGACGCCTGTCTCGCGGTCGCAGTGGTGGACCGCGAACGCGCCGCGGTCTGGCACGCCCGCGGCGTCTGCGGCGTCGACGACGAGGAAGTCGTTGCCCGTGCCGTGGTACTTCACCGCCGGGACGGTGTGTACGTCGGCATCGGTATCGGCGGCGTCGCTCACTCCGAGCCACCTCCCCGTTCCAACCGCGTCACGCCGTCGAGCGTCTCGCGCTCGCGGAGCACGTCGCCGTCGAGGGTGACCTCCGCGGGTCGCGGCCGGGAGTTGTACGTCGACGCCATCTCGTAGCCGTAGGCGCCGGCGTTGCCGACCGCGAGCAGGTCTCCCCGCTCCGGCACCGACAGCTCTCGTCCGTCGCAGAAGGTGTCGCCCGTCTCGCAGATCGGACCGGCGACCGTGACCGGTCCGCGCCCCCGCCCGCCGTCGGTGTCTGCGTCGAGGTTCCGGATGGCGTGGTACGCGTCGTACATCGCCGGGCGCAGGAGGTCCGTCATCCCGGCGTCGACGCCCGCGACGGTCGTGTCGGGCGTCGGCTTCACCGTGTTCACCGCGGTCAGCAGGACGCCCGCGTCTGCGACGACGTAGCGGCCCGGTTCGACCGCGAGCGCGGCGTCAACGTCGCCGAGCGCCTCACGGGTCGCGGCTGCGACCGCGTCGAGGTCGAGCGGTGGGTCGTCCTCGTGGTACGGCACGCCGAAGCCGCCGCCCACGTCGACGTACTCCAGGTCGCCGACCTCGCGAGCGAGGTCGCCCATCCGCGCGACCAACTCCCGGTGGGCCGCGAGGTCGTCTTCGCCGTGGATACCCGACCCGGCGTGGGCGTGGACGCCGACGACCTCGAAGTCGTCGCGCGCGTCGGCAACTACGTCGGCGGCGCGGTCGTACGGCACGCCGAACTTCGCGGCGGCGCCCGTGCGCACCTTCTCGTGGTGGCCGGCGCCGATGCCGGGGTTGACGCGGACGCAGACGCGTCCGTCGAAGCCGCGCTCGGCGAGGCGGTCGAGCGTGTCGCGCGCGCCGACGGTGATCGTCAGTTCGGGGTGGGCAGTCCACCACTCGACGACGAGGTCGAGGTCGCGAGCGGGCGGGTTGACCGCCGTGTAGTGGAGTCGCTCGCCGGCGAATCCGGCGTCGAGCGCCCGTCGGACCTCGCCGGCGGAGGCACACTCGGCGTCGATTCCCGACTCGCGGACCGTCTCCAGCACCGCCCGACCGGTGTGGGCCTTCACCGCGTATCGGATCTCGGCGTCGGGGAAGGCGTCGCGGAGGCGCACGCAGTTCTGTGCGACCCGGTCGAGGTCGGTGACGTACAGTGGCGTTCCGTGGTCGGCCGCGAGGTCGCGCAGGCGGTCGGCGTCCCAGTCGGCGAGGCGACGCACGGCGGGGCCGCCCGAGGCCTCCTCGGTCGCGGGGTCCGTCGCGTCCGCGCTCATTCGCGCAGCGCGTCCTCCCGCTGCGTCGCCTCCAGCGTCTCCGTCTCTACGTCGGTCGCGACGACTGCCGGCTTGTACGCGCCGCCGTCGAACAGGTCGTGGTCGCTCACGCTCGACTCGACGAACCGCGTGAACGCGCGGCGGTTCTCGGGGAGGTGACCGTACACGACTTCCTCCTCGACGAGGTCGTACACCGGGATCCGCGGGGTGAGCAGCGTGTTCTCGCCCACGATGGAGTTCTCGCCGACGCGGAAGCCGGAGGTGACGCGACAGCCGGCGCCCAGCGAGACGCCGTCCTCGACGATGACGGGTGCGTCCTCGACCGGTTCGAGCACGCCGCCGATCAGCGTGTTCGCCCCCAGCTTCACGTTCTCGCCCAGTTGCGCACAGGAGCCGACTGTGTCACAGGAGTCGACGAGCGTGCCGTCGCCAACGTACGCACCGATGTTGACGAACGACGGGCTCATCATGATCGTGTCGTCGCCGAGGTGAGCGCCGCGGCGGAGCACGGTGCCGTCGGGCGTGTTGCGCGCACCGCGCGCTTCGAGGTCCTCGGTCTCGCGCAACGGGAGCACGTCGTAGTAGCCGACGCCACCGTACTCGCGGCGCTCGGTCTCGCGGAGGCCGAAGTTGAGGAGCACGCCGCGCTTGACCCACTCGTTGGCCTCCCACGAGTCGACGCCGTCGCCGGTCTTGCGGGCGGCGCGGACCTCGCCCGCCTCCAGGGCGTCGAGGAACTCGTCGAGGGTGCGTCGGTCGTCGGCGTTCGCGTCGGTCGCGGTGAGGCCGTCGTCGTAGCGGTTCCACAGGTCGTCGATGTCGGATTCCAGTGTCGTCGTCATTCGAGTACCTCCGTGAAGTCGTAGGCGCCGGCGTCGCGGCCGGCGAGCCACGCGGCGGCGTCGAGCGCGCCGGCGGCGAACACGCGCCGAGAGCCGGCGCGGTGCGTCAGTTCGAGCACGTTCTCGTCGCCCGCGAGCAACACCTCGTGCTCGCCCGCGATGTCGCCCGCACGGCGGGCGTGGACGCCGATCTCACCATCGGTGCGAGGGGAATCGCCTTCCCGCCCGTGGACTCGCTCGTCCAATTCCGGGCGCGCCGCCTCGATGTCGTCCAGCAGGGTGAGCGCGGTGCCGCTCGGGGCGTCGACCTTCGCGTTGTGGTGCGTCTCGGTGACCTCCACGTCGTAGCCGGGGAGCGCCGCCGCCGCCTCCGACACCGCTCGGCGGAGCGCGGCGACCCCACGCGAGAAATTCGACGCGCGGAGGACGGGAACGGTCCTTGCGGCGTCGGCGAGCGCGGCCTCCTGTTCGTCGTCGAAGCCGGTCGTCCCGACGACGCAGGCGACGCCCGCCTCGGCGGCCGCGGCGACGTACTCCACGCTGGAGTCGGGGCCGGTGAAATCGACGAGCACGTCCGGGTCGCTGTCGGCCAGCAGTGCCGGCAGGTTCGTGGCGTCGTCGACCGCGACGCCTTCGACGGGGTCGACGGGCGAGCGGTTCACCGCGAGTGCGACGTCGCAGTCGTCGCGGTCGTTGGCGGCGGCGATCACCTCCCGGCCCATCCGACCGTCGGCGCCTGTCACGGCGATTCGGGCCGGCACGTCAGGCCTCCGTCGCTGTCGCGTCGGCGTCCTCCAACTCGGCGAGCAGTTCCGTGAGCACGCGCAGCGTCTCGTCGCTCCCGCGCGTCAGCGGCGGACGCATCTCGGCGGGGCCGTAGCCGCGGATGGCCATCGCCTCCTTCACCGGGATGGGGTTCGTCTCGCGGAACAGCGCCCGCGTCAGCGGGCCGAGGTCGTGGTGGATCGCACGGGCCGTCTCGAAGTCCTCCTCCAACGCGGCGTGGACGAGTCGGCTCGTGCGCTCGGGTTCGACGTTCGCGACGACCGAGATGGTGCCCGTCGCGCCCATCGACATCACGGGCAGCGTCATGCCGTCGTCACCCGAGAGCACGTCGAACGTCTCCTCGCGGGTGCGCTCGATGATCTCCGAGATCTGGTTCGCGTCGCCGGAGGCCGCCTTGTACCCCTGGATGTTCTCGTGGCCCGCGAGGTCGACGATGGTGTCGACGTCGAGGTTCGAGCCGGTCCGACTCGGGACGTTGTACACGATCTGCGGGATGTCGACGGCGTCCGCGATGGTCGCGTAGTGCTCGTACTGGCCGGCGGGCACGGGCTTGTTGTAGTACGGCGAGATGAGCAGGGCCGCGTCGGCGCCGGCGTCGGCGGCGCGCTCGGTGAGGTCCAGCGCCTCACGCGTCGAGTTCGAACCGGTGCCGGCGATGACGGGCACGTCGACGGCGTCGACGACCGTCTCGACGACCTCGGCGTGTTCGTCGTGCGTCAGGGTGGCCGCCTCGCCGGTCGAACCGACCGGGACGAGGCCGTCGACGCCCGCGTCGGCGAGGCGTCGCGCGTCGGCTGCGAGCTGTTCGTGGTCGACCGCGTCGGTGCCGTCGGTGAACGGTGTCGTCATCGCCGGGTAGACGCCGGCGAAGGTGTCGTGGTGGATCATGGCTGTCGTGTGTGGTGTGGTTCGCTTGGTGTCGGATTCGGGTGTGCTGTAGACGAGCGGACCGCAGACCGGAACTCACCCCCGACCGGACGCTACGCCTGGCCGAGGACGATCTCACACACGTTTCCGTTTCGCGGAGAAGACAGGGCGGACACTCGGCTCGACGACCGCGGCGGGCGTCGAGGTCGGCGTCTCGCTCATTGCCGGTAGGTGTCGCGTCACCAGTAAAGGCGTTTCCCTGTGGGCCGATTTTGTGGATCGCGGCGCCCGCACGCGGTTCGCCGCCCGTTCACGTCGGCAGTGTGACGCGTCAGCGAGTCGTGGACCCGCGTCGTCGACCCGTCAACGAGCCCACGCGTGGCGCCTGTAAACGCTTATCCGAACACCGCCACCACGGGCAGGTAATGAGCGACCTCCCGGACGACTTCGACTGTACGGTCTCCAATTGGGAGTACATCTACGGACTGTGCCGCGACGTGTCCGACCAGGTGAAGGCCGCCAACTTCGAACCGGACGTGGTCGTCGCGCTCGCGCGCGGCGGCTGGTTCGCCGGCCGGTGTATCTGCGACTTCCTCGGCCTCAACGATCTCACGAGCCTGAAGATGGAACACTACGTCGGGACCGCCGAGAAGACCGGCGAACCGACCGTGCGCTACCCGATGCCGGAGGGGAGCGTCGCCGGCAAGGACGTGCTGATCATCGACGACATCGCCGACACCGGCGGGTCGATCAAGCGCGCTCACGAGTACGTCGCCGAGCGCGACTGCGGCGAGGTGCGCACCGCGACGCTCCAACTGCTCCAGACGTCGGAGTTCGAACCGGACTTCGTCGGCGAGCAACTCGAGGAGTGGACGTGGATGGTGTACCCGTGGAACTTCATCGAGGACATGATCGACCTCACCAGCGGCGCGATGGAGCAGGCCGACGCCGAGGCGTTCACCGAGGAGGACGTGCGCCACTACCTCGCGGAGTTCCACGGCATCGACCGCATCGAGATGGAGATCGCCCAGCCGGGTCGCGTCGGCGAGGTGCTCGCGGAGATGGAGCGGCGCGACGTGGTCCGCGAGACCGCCGACGGCTACCGCCTGCTCGACAACGGCGCCGGCGACGAGTAACGCTCCGCGCGCGTGGCGCTCCTCGACATCTTCGCCGGCGCCGTCCTGCCCATCGTCGCGGTTGCGGGCGTCGGCTTCGCGCTCGGCCGGACGAGCGACGTGGACGCCGACCCGCTGAACACGGTCGTCGTGTACGTGCTCGCCCCCGCGCTCGTCCTCCACAGCCTCGCGACCGCCTCCTTCTCCGGCGAGACCATCGCCAAGATGGCGGTCGCCGTCACCGCGTACATCGTCGGGATGGTGATCGTCGCCGAGGGGATCGGTAGACTGCTCGGTGAGTCCGAGCCACGCCTCTCGGCGCTCGTCCTCGCGGCGACGTTCCCCAACTGCGGCAACTACGGCATCCCCCTCTCGGACTTCGCGTTCCCCGGCGGTGGTCGAGCGGCGGCGGTGCTGTACCTCGCGATCCAAGCCGTCCTCATCTACACGGTCGGCGTGTACGTCGCCTCCCGTGCGGGCGGCGGCGGCGGCCTCCAAGGTGTGCGGCGCGTCCTCCGGATCCCCCTCGTGTGGGCCGTCCCGGTCGCGCTCGGCGCGCGGGCGCTCGGGCTCGTCCCCGCCGCGGACGCGACGGCGATGCAGACGCTCCAGTTGGTCGGCGACTCCTCCATCCCGGTGATGCTGCTCATCCTCGGTATCCAGTTGTCGCGGACCGACTACGGGTCGGCGCTGTCGCAGGCGGCGGTGCCGTCGGTGCTGAAGATGGTCGTCGCACCGGCGGTCGCCGTCGCCATCGCGCTCGTCGTCGGCTTCGGCGACGCGACGGTCGCGCGGGTGTTCGTCCTCGAGTCGGCGATGCCGGCGGCCGTCACGCCGCTCATCCTCGTCGGCGAGTTCGCCGACGACCTGGAGGTTGGCGGCGTCTCCGTGCCGGAGTACGTCAGCACCGTCATCCTCGTGACGACGCTCGCGTCGATTCCGATGCTCACGGGCTTGATCGCGCTGTTGGAGAGCGGGATGCTGGTGTGACGCGGTGGGTCGCCGGCAGTCTTATGCTCGCTCGAAGGCAATATTTGCCTAGGAACACGCCTGCACGGTGTGCTCGCGCTCCGACCCTCGGAGCCGTTTGACCGGGGACATGGGCCGCCCATGACCCGCATCCTCGCGTGCGTACGCGGACTCCATCTTTCTCAGCCGGGTTCCGTACCCACATGTCCACCACACCACACCCGGCGTCGATAGACGTGATGTTCGATAGCCTGCAGAACACCCACCAACGGAAGCTCCTCCTCGCGGCGCTCGACAGCGACCCCGAGGAGTGTGAAGCGTTCTCGACGACAGTCGGGACTGACGACGTCTCGCAGACTGGGTACGTCGACCGACTTCCGGTGCTGCTGCACCACGTCCACCTACCGCGGCTCTCGGCGTTCGGGTACATCGACTGGGACCGAGACAGCGGGACCGCCCGTCGCGGGCCACACTTCGACGAGATCGAACCGTTGCTGCGACTGCTCGTCGCTCACGCCGACGAACTCCCGGAGGACTGGCCGTAAGCGGAGCGTCAGTCGTCCGCCGGAGCGCCCGCCGGCGGATCGACGACCGCGCTCATCCACGTCCCGCGGAGGAGCCACGCCAGCCCCACGATGGCGCCCACCACGTCGCCGGCGACGACCGCCCACCAGATGCCCGTCGTCCCGAAGTCGTACACGAACACCGCCGCGTAGGTGACGGGGACGCGCACGAGCCAGATCGCCACGAGCGACAGGACGAGCGCGGTCGTCGTGCGCCCCGCACCGCGGAACGCGCCCCGCGAGATCTCGAAGATCCCGAGGAACACGAACATCACCGACGCGATCCGGAGGTACGTGGCGGCGTACGCGATCGTCTCGCCGGCGTCGGGCGACCCCGGTGGCAGGAACACCTCGACGATGGGCGCGGGGAACGCCGCCGTCAGCAACGCGACCGGGATCATCACCGCGGTCACGACCCCCAGCGCCGCCCGGACCGCGCGCCACGCGCGGTCGGGCTTCTCGGCGCCGAGGTTCTGCCCGACGACGGTGTTGACCGCCTGTGCCAGCCCCATCGCGGGGAGGAACACCAGCGAGATGAGCCGGTTGCCGAGGCCGTACGCCGCGACGACCGCCGGCGGGAACGTCGCCACCAGCGCCGTCAACACGACGAACGCCAGCGAGACGCCCGACTGTTCGAGGGCGGAGGGGACGCCGAGTTTCACCACGTCGCGCACGATGTCGAGGTCCGGCACGAGGTCGCCGGGCCGGACCGCCGGGCCCGCGGGCGTCCCGAACAGGACGTACCAGCCGACGACAGTGGCGACCGCCCGCGAGATGAGCGTCGCCCACGCCGCACCCTCGATTTCGAGCGCCGGGAACGGCCCCCAGCCGAAGATGAGCAGCGGGTCGAGGACGACGTTCACCGCGACGGAGACGACCATCACTCGCAGGGGGGCGCGGGTGTCGCCGTACCCCCGCATCAGCGAGACGAACACGAAGAAGCCGAACAGGAACGGCGTCGCGAGGAAGAACACCCGCATGTACAGCGCCGCAAGCGGGACGATCTCCGTCGCCGTCTGCTCGTCCGCCGGGATGAGCGACAGCGCCGGTCCCACGGCGACGTAGCCGAGCGCACCGAGCACCAACGCCACGAGCATCACGAAGCCGAGGACGGTGCCGGCCACCTTGCCCGCCTCGCGGTCGCCACCACCGGTGGCGGCGCTCGCGCCGGTGTGCTGGGCGACGAGGATCGCACCCGCGGCGGTGAACCCGCCGCCGACACTGATGAACAGGAACACGATGGGGAACGCCAGCGAGAGCGCACCCACGGCGTCGGCGGAGAGCCGCCCGAGCCAGAACGTGTCCGCGACGTTGTACGCGACTTGGAGGAGCTGGATCAAGACGAGCGGCCACGCGACGCGCAGCATCGGCCTGAGGAGGTCCCCCTCGACGAGATCCGACGCGTGCGCTGACGAGGGAGAGTCGGTCATACTCCTACGAAGCGAAGGTGGGTCTTGAACGCTTCTCACCAGTGGTACCACGAAACACGGGGGCGGAACGGCTTTCGGACGGCTGTCTGAATCCCGAACCGTGCACGGATCCTACGTGGTCAACGTCGACGCCGCGGTGTACCGTTCCCATGACGACGACGACGCATCCGCCGAGTTCGACCCCAGCGACGGCGTCGCAGCGGACCCGCAATACCTGCTCATCGAACGCGGCGAGGCGGAGGAACACGCCGCAGGGATGCTCGGACTCCCGGGCGGCACGCTCGAAGCCGATCCCCGCGACGAGGGCGTCCTCGAGGCGACGCTCCGCCGGGAACTCCGCGAGGAGGTCGCCGTCGAGGTCGGCGAGGTGTCGGTCGTCACGAGCGCCGTGTTCGAGTCGGACACCGGAACCTCCTGCCTGAACGTCGTCTGTCTCGCAGAACACGCCGCCGGCGACCCGTACCCGGCCGCGCCCGACGAGGTGGCGTCGGTCGACTGGTACGGCCTCGACCGGATCGCCGCGGCGGACGACGTGCCGGAGTTCACCCGCGGCTACGTCGAGCGGGCGGAGGCCGCGAGAACCGCGTCGCGGTCGGCGTAGGCGGATCCGTCAGGCGTCGACGCCGGGCACGTCGAAGGCGTTCGCCTCGCGACGGACGCGCTCGGCGTCGAGCGTCTGGTGGCCTCCCGCAGCCTCGTCGTACAGCACCTCGCCGTCGACCATCGTGAACCGCACGTCGTCGCCGTGAGCGGCGAACACGAGGTGACTCACTGGGTCGTGGATCGGCGTCGCTCGCGTGAGGTCCGTGTCGATGCCGAGGACGTCGGCCTTCCACCCCTCGCGGAGCGCGCCGACGCGCTCGAACCCCGCTGCCGTCGCGCCGTTGAGCGTCGCCATCCGGAGCGCAGTCGCGGCGTCGACGGCGGTCGGGTCCCGGCCCTCGACCTTGGCGAGCAGGCTCGCCTGCTTCACCTCGGTGAACGGGTCGAGCGTGTTGTTGCACGGCGGGCCGTCGTTGCCGAGCGCGACGTTGACGCCGCGGGCGAGGTAGTCCTCGACGGGCGCGATGCCGGAAGCGAGCTTCATGTTCGAGGTCGGGCAGTGGGTGACGTGGGTGCCCGTCTCGGCGATGATCGCGCGTTCCTCGTCGTCCGTGTGGACGCAGTGGGCGAGGATCACGTCCTCGCCGGTGAGGCCGACCTCGTGGAGGTACGCGACGTTGCGCCGACCGGTCCGATCCTCGACCATCGCGATTTCGTCGGTGTTCTCGGAGGCGTGCGTGTGGATGCGCACGCCGTCGTACGCGTCCGCCAGTTCGCGACAGCCGCGCAGACACTCGTCTGTGCAGGTGACGGCGAACCGCGGCGTGACGGCGTAGCGGATCCGCCCCCCGTCGGCGCCGTGGTACTTCCAGATGAGCCCCTCCGACTCCGCGAGCGCCCGCTCGGTGGCCTGGCGGAGGCCGTCCGGCGCGTTCGTGTCCATCAGCACCTTGCCGGCGCGGGCGCGGATCCCGGAGTCGACGGCGGCCTCCAGCGCCTCCGCGGCGTGGTGGACCGACAGGTGGTCGATCACCGTCGTCACGCCCGACTCGATGCACTCCAGGTAGCCTAACTCGGCGGCGAGGCGCATCCCGTCGGCGCCGAGCCCGGCCTCCATCGGGAGGACATGGTCGTTGAGCCAGTCGAGGAGGGCGGCGTCGTCGGCGATCCCTCGCCCGAGCGACTGGACGGAGTGGACGTGTGCGCCCACGGTCCCCGGGGCGACGATGCCGAACGCACGCCGCTCGTGGTCGGGGTAGCGCTCTCGGAGGGTCGCCTCGTCCCCGACGGCGGCGATGGTGTCGCCCTCGACGACCACCGCACCGTCCTCGATGACGGTGTCGGGGTCGGCGACGACGGTTCCGGCGAGTAGCATGGTTCCGCCTTCCCTCCCGCGTGGTCGTACAAAGACGTGTGGATCGGGGCCGAAGACACCGGTCACATGCGAACCCTGCTCACGGACGAGTATTTCTCCTCGCCGGGCGTACTGTGTTCATGAACACGATCACGGTCACGACCGACATCGA
This sequence comes from Halobaculum marinum, assembly GCF_029338555.1. Lineage (GTDB taxonomy): Archaea > Halobacteriota > Halobacteria > Halobacteriales > Haloferacaceae > Halobaculum > Halobaculum marinum. The sequence continues at coordinate 2,076,188 of NZ_CP119989.1, forward strand.
CGCGCCCGCCGAGGTGGTGTACGAGGTCCTCACCGACTTCGACGCCTACCCGGCGTGGAACGACTACAGCCGGATCGAGGGCGTCGCCGCCGAGGGCGAACGACTCGCCGTCTCCCCCGGTCCCGCGGCGGGGTCGGCGCCGACGTTCCGACCGCGCGTGCTGCGAGCCGACGGCGCCGAACTGCGTTGGCTCGGCCACCTGTGGGTCCGCGGCCTGTTCGACGGTGAACACCGCTTCCGGGTCGAAGCCGTCGCCGACGACCGCTCCCGACTCGTTCAGGACGAGCGCTTCCGGGGTCTCCTCGCGGGGCTGTTGTTCCGGCGCTACGGCGACGACTGGCGCGCGAACTTCGCGGCGGTCAACGAGGCGCTGCGGACGCGCGCGGAGGCGCTCGTCGCGGCCGACTCCCCGGCCGAGCACGACGCGGCGGCGTAGCCGACTCGGTCGTCGCGCCCCCGACCGTCGATCCGTGCCCTTTAGCGCGGACCGTCCGATCCCGTACCTACGCATGACCATCGGCTTCATCGGCGGCAGCGGAATCTACGAGGCGCTCCCGCTCACGAACACGCGCACCGAGTCCGTCACCACCCCCTTCGGCGAGCCGTCGGCGGACCTCGAGATCGGCGAGTTCGGCGACACCGGTCGCGAGGTCGTGTTCCTCCCGCGCCACGGCCCGGACCACCAGCGCTCGCCCACGGACCTCCCGTACAAGGCGAACATCCACGCGCTGAAGCAGGCCGGCGTCGAGTACATCATCGCCAGCAACGCGGTCGGCTCGCTCAAGGAGGAACTCCCACCGCAGACGATCGTCGTCCCGAACCAGATCTACGACCGGACGAAGAACCGCGACCTGTCGTTCTTCGGCGACGGCATCGTCGTCCACCAGCCGTTCACGCGCCCGTACTCCCCGAAACTCGCCGACCACCTCGCCGAGTCGGCCGAGCGCGCGCTCGACGACATCGACTCCGACTCCGACGTGGTCGACGAGGGGACGTACGTCTGCATCGAGGGGCCGCAGTACTCCACGAAGGCGGAGTCGGAGTTCTACAAGGCGCAGGGCTGGGATCTGGTCGGCATGACCGCCATCCCGGAGGCGAAACTGGCACGGGAGGCCGAGATGGCGTACGCGACGGTCGCCGGCGTCACCGACTACGACGTGTGGAAGCAGGACGCCGAGGTCACCCTCGAAGAGGTGCTGGAGAACGCCGCCGCCAACGAGGAGGCGATCAAAGCGACCGTCGAGGAGGCCGTCCGCACGTTCCCCGACGACATGGACTGCGAGGCCCACGGCTCGCTCGAAGGCACGATCAACACGCCCAGTGAGGCCGTGCCCGAGGAGACGCGCGAGCGCGTCGGGTTGTTCGTCGACGAGTACCTCGACGACTGATCGAGCGATCTGCAGACGCGAATCGACCGACGCGCCAGTCGGAGAATCCGTCGTCCCACCGGGGTCACGGCCCGAGCACGCGCCCCCAGTCGAAGTCGACGCCGTAGCCGGCGCCGATCCGACGGACGCGCTGGAGCACGACTGCGCCACCGACCCCGGCGACGACCGCCGCCCCGAGGTTTGCCATCGCGAAGAAGACGGCGTCCGTGACGGCGACCAACGGCAAAACACCGAGCGCAGCGATCCGGACCGCGTTCGCGCGGACGAGTACGGCCACCGCCAGCAGCACGTACCCGAACGCGACTCCGGCGAGGCGGCGGACCTTCACGTCTGTCTGTTATCAGAGTGGCCGAAGGGTCTTCCGGAGCCGTCACCGGCGCTCCGTCATCCCCCAACTCTCGATTCAATCGACTACAGTTCTGTTGCCACCGAGGTCGAGGCGCTTCCGCGGGAGGTGCCGCTCAATCGGCACGAGCGTACGAAACCGGATCTTCCACCTCAGCGCTCTCCCCCCTGTCTCACTCCGGTTCTGGATCGTCCGTATCGCGTTCGTGGATCCTGACTGTCGAAATCCGGGTCCCGTCGACGGCCGTGACTTCGACGACGTGATCGGCCACCTCGACGCGGTCGCCGCGGTCCGGCGCGCGGTTGAGCCGTTCGAGCACCAGTCCGCCGATCGTCTCGACGTCGTCGCTCGCGAAGTCCGCGTCGAGCCTGTCGTTGAGCGTCGACAACGGGACGCCGCCGTCGACGTCGTACCCGACGTCGTCACGCGGACGAACCGAGTGCTCCCGCTCGTCCACGTCGAACTCGTCCCGGAGGTCGCCGACGAGCGCCTCGACGACGTCCTCGACGGTCGCGATCCCCTCGAACGTCCCCCACTCGTCGATGACCGCGGCCATCTGCTGGTGATCCTCTCTGAACTGCCGTAGGAGGTCGTCTAGAGCCATCGTCTCGGGGGCGATGACGATGTCGCGGGCGATGTCGTCCACCACCTCGGCGTCACCGCCCTCCACCTCGGCACGGAATACGTCCTTGAGATCGACGAACCCGACCACCTGGTCGCCGTCATCGGCATCGAGAACCGGATAGCGCGTGTGACCAGCCTCGAGGACGAGGTCGTGGAGCTGTGAGAGCGTGGTGTCGGCGGGAACGCTCACCACGTCCGGGCGTGGAACCATGACCTCTCGCACCGCGATGTCGTCGAGGTCGAACACCCGTTCGATCATCGTCACCTCCGCGAGGTCGATATCACCCTCCTCGCCGGATCGGGTCAGCACTCGGAGGAGCTCTCGCTCCCCTAGCGTCTCGTCCGTCTCCGACGCGGGCGGCACGCCGAGCGCTCGGGTGAACGCGTTGGCGGCGCCGTTGAAGACGACGATTCCCGGATAGAGGATGTAGTAGAAGACCTTCATCGGCGGCGCGAGGAACAGCGAGAGCCGCTCGGTCTGGGCGATCGCGAGCGTCTTCGGCGCGAGTTCGCCGAAGACGACGTGGAGGAACGTGATGAGGCTGAAGCCGATCGCGAACGCGACCAGGTGGATGAGACCCCCGGGGAGAATCGGTGCCAGCACTGGCTCGATCAGCGACGCCACGGCCGGTTCGCCGACCCACCCCAGTCCCAGCGAGGCGATGGTGATTCCGAGTTGCGTCGTCGCGAGGTAGTCGTCGAGATCCGCCATCACCTCTTGCAGCGTCGCCGCGCCGGTGCGACCCTCGGCCGCGAGTTGGTCGACCGAGGTGCCTCGTATCCGCACGAAGGCGAACTCCGCGGCGACGAAGAAGCCGTTGAGCACCACGAGCGCCAGCGCGACGACGACCTGCGCCAGCGAGAGCGCGACGTTCACCATCGGCCCGACTCGACGCGGCGGCCGACTGACTGCTTCGTGTTCATCTCTGTGTCGTGCTATCGACCACCCAGGTTAAATAACTGAAAGTGATCCGACCGGTGCGCGCACCGCGCCAGTGTCGTCGGACTCGCGCCAAAGTCGGTCTCGGTGAACGCCCGATCAGTCGGCAATCGCTTCGTCGCCCGCGGCGGCGACGCCAGCGTCGCGCACCCAGAGGTCGCCGAACAGGTCGTCCTGTTCAAGCGTGATCTCGCCGCGGTGTGCCAAGAACAGGAGCGCGAGGTACGTCATCACCGCCGTACTCCCGACGCTCGATATCTCGCGGAACAGCACCTCCGTCCGCCCGCGCTCGTACTGCGGGCGCAGTTCTCCCCGCACGTCGTCGATGACGGCCTCGATGTCCTCCTCGTGGGTCGTCCCCGTCACGTCGTCTTCGCCGGGCTCACCCTCGCGGCGCAGTGCGCCGGCGTCGTGGTACTCCAGCGTCTGCGTCCCGCGGGAGAACCCCCGTGGCGACTCGCTGGTGTCGTACTTGCGCGACTCCTTCCACCACGACCCCCGCTCGGCCTCCCGGAGTTCGCGGACCAACTCGTCGAGCGTCTCGGGGGACCCGCGGGTGTTCTTGCGCTCCAGGCGGCGGTCCATCTCGTCTTCGAGCGCGTTGATCGGGTCGAAGCCGTCGTCGATGGGGGCGTCGTCGGTCATCGGGCCGCGCTCGAACGCCGCCTCCCACGGTTCGAGGTCGTCTTCGGGGTCGTCGTCGTCCGCGGCGAGCATGTCGTCGGACTTCATCCGGAGGAGGACGCTCGCGTAGAACAGCGCCCGCCCGCCCGTCCGGAGGTCGGCCTCGTCGAGGCGCTCGAGGAACGCGTCGGTCACCTCGACCACGTCGATGTCCCACGGATCGATCTCACCCTCCTCGGCGAGGTTCACGAGCAACTCGACCGGCTCCACCTCGTCGTCGTCGGTGTCGGCCTCGTCGGGGCGCGTCTGGTCGACGTCGCCGGGCGCCTCAATCATCGGCGCTCGCCTCCGGCACCGGTTCGCCGTCCTCACCCAACTGGATCCCCGTCACCGCCGAGACGTTGTCCGACTGCATCGTCACGCCGATGGCGCGCTCCGACCGTTCGAGGAGCGCCGAGCGGTGGCTGACGACGACGAACTGCGCGTCGCCCGCCAGGTCGTGGACCATCTCGCCGACGCGTTCGGCGTTGACCGCGTCGAGGAAGGCGTCCACCTCGTCGAGTGCGTAGAACGGCGCGGGGTTGTGCCGCTGGATGGCGAAGATGAACGCCAGCGCCGTCAGCGACTTCTCCCCGCCCGACATCGCGTCGAGCCGTTGGACGGGTTTGTCCGCCGGTTGGGCCTTCATCGTCAGTCCGCCCTCGAACGGGTCCTCGGGGTCTTCCAACACGAGTTCGCCGGACCCCGCAGAGAGCCGCTGGAAGATGTCCGTGAACTGCTCGTTGATCGCGTCGAAGGCGTCCATGAACGTCGCCTTCTTCTGCGACTCGAACTGGTCGATGCGCTCCTCGATGGCCTCGCGCTCCTCGACGAGCACGTCGCGCCGCTCCTGTAAGTCCGCCAGGTCGTCGGCCACGTCGTCGTACTCGTCGATTGCGAGCATGTTGACGGGTTCGAGCGCCTCCATCTCCGACTCCAGGCGGGTGATCTCCGACTCGACGGTGTCGTGGTCGGGGATCTCCGCGGGGTCGTAGCTGCCGACCTGCTCTTCGAGCGAGTCGATCTCCCACTCCAGGCGCTCGGCGGTCTCGCGCAGCGACTCCAGTTTCGAGACGACGCGCTCGACGGCGTTCTCCTGGTCGTCGCGTTCGGACTTTGCCTCGCGGTACGCCTCCTTGACCTCCTCGCGTTCCTCCTTGAGGTCCGCGAGTTCGTCCTCCAGGTCGGCGATGGCCTCGCGCTTCTCCTCGAGGGTCGCCTCCTTCCCGGCGATGGCCTCCTCGAACTCGGCGATTTGCTCCTCGGCGTCCGCCTTCTTCGCCTGCGCCTCCTCGACGGTGTCGTGGAGGTCGTCGATGGCGTCGTCGGCGTACTGCTTCTCTAGCTGGAGTTGGTTGAGGTCGCCGTCGAGGTCGTCCATCCGGTCTTCGAGGTCGTCGATGTCGGCGCGGATGTCGTCGGCCTTCGCCGACAGTTCGGGGATCTTCGAGTCCGCCAGTTCCGACTCCAACTCCGCGATGTCGCCCTCGACTGTCTCGATCTCGTCGTCTGCCTCGGCAATCTCCTCGTCGAGCGCCGTCATCTCCTCGTCGACGGCCTCGCGCTCGGCTTGGATCTCGTCGAGGCGGTCCTCCAGTTCGTCGATGCGCGCCTCCTTCGTCGCGACCTTCTCCTCGGCGCGCTCGATGTCCGACTCGATGTCGCGTACCTTCTCGGCGGCGTCCGACGCCCGCGACCGGGCGTCCTCCAGGTCAGAGTCGACGCTCGCGATCTCGGATTTGAGCCGCTGGCGCTCGTCTTCGAGGTCGTGGATCGCCTCGGCGACGCGCTCCAACTTCCCCTTACCGGACTTCGAGAAGGAGTACCGAGAGCCGCCGCCCGACCCGCCGGTCATGGCGCCGGACTTCTCGACGAGGTCGCCGTCGAGCGTCACCATCCGGTAGTTGCCCATCAGGTGCCGCGCCGTCTCCATGTCCTCGACGACCAGCGTCGCGCCGAGCACGTACGAGAAGATAGGCTCGTACTGGCTGTCGTAGTCGACGATGTTGCGCGCGAAGTCGACGACGCCGGGGTCGTTCGGCAGCGACGGCAGCCGCCGGTCGTCCATCTTCGTGATCGGCAGGAACGTCGCGCGCCCCGCGTTGCGCTGCTTCAGGTAGTCGATGCAGTCGGAACCGACGCCGTCGTCGTCGACGACGACGTTCGCGAGGCGACCACCCGCGGCGGTCTCACACGCCTTCGCGTACTCGCCGGGCACCGACGCCAACTCGCCGACCGGGCCGTGGACGCCGCCGAAGCCGGCGTTCTTGATCGTCGTCACCGCCCGCGGCCACGACGTGTCGCCGGAGGACCCGGCACGCGCCTCCAACTGCGAGTACTCCTGCTGTTTCGCGCGGATGTCCTCTTCGACGGTGTCGAGTTCCTCCTGGTAGTCGGCCTTCTCGCTCCGGAGGTCCTCGATGATGCCGTCGATGCTCGCTTTGTTCTTCTCGGCTTTGTCCAGTTCCGAGTGGAGGTTCGAGACGCGCTGTTTGAGGTCGGGGATCGCGTTGCGCGTCTCCTGCAACTCGTCTTCGACGTCGCCGATCTCGTTCGAGCGGCGCCGCGCGTCGTCGAGCAGGCGGTCCTTCTCGCGCTGGAGTTCGTTCTTCTCCGCCTTCAGCTCCTCGAGCGTCTCCTTCTTGTCTGCGAGGTCGGCTTTCAGTTCGTCGAACTCGGTGTCGACGGAGTCGATCTCCGCTTGCACCTCCGCCAACTCCGAGCGCTTCGTCGTCAGCGACGACTTCAGGTTCGCCTTCTCGACTTTCGTCTCGCGGATCTGCGACTCCAGGCCGTCGATCTCTTCGCCCTTCTTGTCGATGGCGACGAACGCGTCGCGGCGCTCGTTCTCGGCCTCCTGGAGGCGCTCCTCCTGGTTCTCGATCTTCCCCTCCAGACGCGACACGTCGCCTTTGATCTCTTCGATCTCGGCTTTGATCGCGATCTGCTCGTCCTCGCCCTTGCGTTCGATCTCGCGATTGATCTCGTCGAGGTCCGCTTCGAGGTCGTCGACGCGCGCCTGTCGCTCGTCGAGTTCGTCGCGGAGTTCCTCGACCTTCTCTTCGCGAGACGCCATCGAGGTTCTGGTGGACTCGAGGTCGGCTCGTTTCTCCTCTAACTCGGCGGCCTTCAGGTACCCCTCGTACTCTTCCTTCTCGTCGCGCAGGTCCTGGTACTGGAGGGCGGTCTCGCGCTCGTCGGCGAGTTGGTCGAGGCGCTCTTCCTTCTCCTCGATCCGGAGGTCGGCCTCGTCGATGCGCTCCTCGACGGTCTCCAGTTCTCCGAAGGCGTCCTCCTTCTTGGCGTCGAACTCGGCGACGCCCGCGATTTCGTCGATGATCCCCCGACGCTCGTGGGGGGTCATGTTGATGATGTCCGTCACGTCGCCCTGCATGACGACGTTGTACCCCTCCGGCGTGACGCCGGCTTGCGCGAGCAGGTCCTGGATGTCCGAGAGGTTGACCGAGCGACCGTTCAGGTAGTAGTACGAGTAGTAGTTCTCGTCGGTCTCTTTCACCCGGCGCTTGATCGTGATCTCCTCGGCGTCGCCGACGTCCTCGCTGCCGGCGGCGCTGACGACCTGCGAGCGGTCGAGTTTCCCGTCCGAGTTGTCCAGGACGACCTCGACGCTCGCCTCGCGAGCGCCAGAGGGACCCTCGTCGTCCTCGTAGCCGGGGTTGTAGATGAGGTCGGTCAGTTTCTCGGCGCGAATGCCGCGCGTGCGCGCGAGTCCGAGCGCGAACAACACCCCGTCGATGATGTTCGACTTGCCCGACCCGTTCGGCCCCGTGATGACCGTGAAGTCCTCGTAGAAGGGGATCCGCGTCGGCCGCCCGAAGCTCTTGAAGTTGTCCAGGACGAGTTCCTTGATGTGCATGAGTGTCTGGAGCGTGGTGTGTTGCCGGCGTGACGCCCCGCTCCGAGGGCGCCCGCGAACCGCTTACGCGACGATGATGTCGTCGGAGTCGTCCTCGGAGGACTCCGACTCGTCGACGGTCTCCCCGTCGGCGCCGCGTGCCGCCTTCTGCGCGTCGTTCTCGTCGTCGGCCATGACCTTCTGCGAGTTCGCGCCGTCAGCCGCCGACTCGTTCGGCACGAACTCAGCGTTCGGATTCCGGTTCGGCGAGGAGGGCTCTTCGACCTCGGTCGACCGCTCCAACTGCGAGATTCGCTCTTTCGACTCGACCAGTTCCTCGGTCAGTCCGTCGACCGCAGCCTGCAACTCAGCGACCTGTTTCTCCAGGTCGTCGACCCGATTTCCCATACACGGGAACACGCCTCCATCGGGATAAACCTGCGTCAGACGGGCGAAAGACCACCTCGCGGCCCGAGGCGTCCGAATTCGGTCGTTCGAGCGTGCCTACCTGCAGATCGGCGATGCGCCGTGGTAAACTGGTACGCGCTATATCGAATGGTGGAATCGCGCCCGCGACGCCGCTGAGGGTCGAGCGGTCGCGCACGTCGGTTCGTGCGGCGCTGGTCGCCGGCGCGTCCGCCGATCACGGCCAGCAGACGAACCACAACCCCCAAACGGACCCCACACCAACTCGGGGCCGATGAACCAACGTGCGCTCCGCGGCGTCCTCCTCGCGGGGCTGATCTTCCTCGTCGTCCACGTCGGCGCGGTGTCGCTGGCACCGACGTTCGAGGCGGCCGGCTACCAGACGGTCGAGGACCCGCAGAACCCGACCAACTCCGCGATGTACCTAGGCGCCATCCTCGTGGTGACGGCGCTGATGCTCGCGGCGTTCAAGTACGACTTCGACTGGGCAGTGCGCCTCGTCATCGTCGGCTCCTCGGGCCTGCTGTCGTGGTACGTGTTCTCCGTGTTCCTCCCGGGCACGGCCGCGGTCGCGGCGTCCGCACTCGTCGCCGTCGCCCTGCTCGCGTACCCCGAGTGGTACGTCATCGACTCCGCGGGCGCGCTCATGGGCGCGGGCGCCGCCGGGCTGTTCGGCATCTCGTTCGGCCTGCTCCCGGCCATCGTCCTCCTCACCGTGCTCGCGGTGTACGACGCCATCTCGGTGTACGGCACCGAGCACATGCTCGACCTCGCAGAGGGTGTACTCGACCTGAACATCCCCGTGGTGCTCGTCATCCCGCTTGAGTGGTCGTACTCGCTCTTGGAGGAGGGCGTGGCCGACGACGCCACCGAAGGGACCGACGAGGCCGAGCGCGACGTGTTCTTCATCGGCCTCGGCGACGCCGTGATGCCCGCGGTGATGGCGGCGTCGGCGGCGTTCTGGTCGCCCGCGCCCGCGTTCGGGCTCCCGGTCGTCCCCGCGATGGGGCTCCCCGCCTTGCTCGCCATCGTCGGGATGTTCGTCGGCCTCGCGGTCCTCCTCCGGATGGTCCTGAAGGGCCGTCCCCACGCGGGGCTCCCGCTGCTCAACGGCGGGGCCATCGGCGGCTACCTCCTCGGGTCGCTCGTCGCGGGCGTCCCACTCACGCAGGCGCTCGGGCTGGCTCGGTACCTGTGAGCGGGCCGTCGGGGACTTCACGCCGTCCGAGACTCCTCGCGGACCCGCGCGTCCGCGGCGCTCTCGGCGTCGGGGTGTTGTTCCTCGCGGTCCAACTGCTCGCCCTCGCGGCGGCGCCGCGCCTCGCGGGGTCGGGCGTCAGCTACGGCGACGGCGGCGACGCGCTCGTTCCGCTCGTGCTCGGCCTCGCAGTCGGCACCGTCCTCTCGCTGGCGGTGGTTCGCTACGGCGCCAGCCGACGCCTCGTGCGCGGGGTCATGCTCGCGTCGCTCGGCGCCGCCCAGTGGTTCGCACTGTCGGCGTTCCTCGGTCCTGTGGGCGGTGCGGTTGCCGCGGCGGTGGGCACGGTGCTTGCCTGGCGCGTCCCCCGCCCTGCCGTCCGCAACGCGGTCGCGGTGGTCGGCGTCGCCGGCGGGGCCGCGCTGTTCGGAGCGAGTCTCGACCCCGCGTACGCGGCGGGCGCGCTCGTGCTCGCGGCGGCGTACGACGCCTACGCCGTGTACGGGTCGGGCCACATGCTCGACATGGCCGACGCGAGCGCCGACCTGCAGGTGCCGTCGATGTTCGTCGTGCCGACCCACGACGGGTACGACGACGAGTCCGCCACCGTCACCGGCGACGGAACGCCCGCAGCGACCCTGTTGGGCGCCGGCGACGCGCTCTTTCCGGCGATGTTGACGGCGAGTGTCTGGGTCCAGTCGCAGTGGGCCGTGTTCGTCCCCGGCGAGTTCATCGACACGGGACTGCCGCTCGTCGGGGAGTTCCACGTCGCCGTCCTCGGTCCGCTCGTCGGATCGCTCGTCGGTCTCGCGGCGCTCCAGGTGTTCGTCCATCGACGAGGGGGCGTCCACGCGGGCCTGCCGTTCGTCAACGGTGGCGCGCTCGCCGGGTGGCTTCTGCTGGCGGTGGTGTGAACACAGAGAGCCGAACGAGGCCGCCGCACGGCGATCTGCCGACAGGCTTTTTATCACCCTGTCCTCAGCGCCGACCGCGGGAGCCCCGCGTGTTTGGGTCGCCACATCATCCCCACCCGGGGAGCGCGGGACCCCGCCCCCAGGGCGTCGTCACTCCTGACCGGCGCCCGACCTCACTTTCACCGCCATGCCGGACGCGAAGTCGCGCATCTCCGCGGCCGCCAACTCCGCCCGCCCGACGCCGAGTACGTCGCCGTTCTCGTGGACCACGACCACCTCGTCGCGGGGGCGCACGTCCTCGCCCACGTCGCTCACGAACTTCGCGAACACGTTCTTCCCGTCACGAACGAACGGCTCGGACTCGTCGCCGACGACGACGCTGTAGCTCGGGTGCGGGAGGACCGAACGGAGCCGACGACCGCCCTCGACGCCCAGGGTGAACCGCCCGTCGGTCCCGTAGGAGACGATCCGACCGGCGTCGCAGGTGACCTGCCGAGGGCGCCCGCTCGTCGACCGGCGGACCGTCACCGCGTCGTCGCTCGGGAACAGCGCGTCGCCGGCGCCGGCGCCGAACTGGTAGTCGGCGGTGACGCGGAGGTCGCCGAGGCTCGTGTGGCCGCTCATAGCAGGAACGTGTCCTCGCGCTCGCTCATGTCGATGAACGAGTCCGCCGCGGCCTTCAGATCCGCCGCCGCCGACTCCTCGAACGCGACGACCTCGACGCGGACGCCCTCGTGACGGAGGTGCGAACAGAGTCGCGAGAAGTCCGCGTCGCCGCTGCACAGGACGAGCGTGTCGACGTGGTCCGCGAGCGTCACGGCGTCGAGGCTGATGCCCACGTCCCAGTCGGCCTTCTTCGACCCGTCGCCGAACGTCTTGATGTCCTTGATCTTCGTCTCGAAGCCGATGTCGCGCAGCGCTTCGAAGAACGACTCCTCGTCGGGCGAGTCCGCGCGGATGACGTACGCGATTGCGCGGGTCAACTCCCGGCCCATCACGGCCTTCTCCAACATCATCGAGTAGTCGACGTTGCGCGAGTACACGCTCTGTGCGGAGTGATAGAGGTTCTGTGAGTCGGCCAACACGGCGACTCGCTGCCCCTCGTGAATCTCGGTCATTACCTGTCCGTGTTGGACGGGGCGGATAATCGTGTCGGGGCGGCGCTCGACACCGAGGGGCGCTACCGGTCGCGCGCTCGCCGTTCGAGGAGTCGCCGATACCCGCGCCGGTACACGAGCACGTACCCCGGGACGAGTAGCAGCGGGCCGAGGGCGCCAGCCCACACCAGTTGCGTGACCGGGTCCGGCGGCGCCGCCGTCGCCGCGAGCACGAACGCAGTGACGCCCGCGAGCGCCACCGTCACCGCCGCCCGCTCACCGCGGTCCGGGGCTCGCGACCGCTCTCGGCGCCGGGCGTACACCAGCAGGTACCACAGCGCCGCGGGCCACGCGATGACGCTCCCCACTCCCCAGACCGTCGGCACGGACGACCCACGGGCGTCGGCGTCGCGAATCACGGCGTACGCGAACGCGAGCGTGGCGCATCCTGCGAACACGAGGCCGACCGTTCCGAGGGCCGAGAACCCGGGGACGGCAGCCTGAATCGGAGCCGTCAAAGAGCGACCCGAGAGCCACGCCGTGTGCGGGCGGTGAGCGAGGAGGGCGATCACAGCCGAACGGCCACGCGGTGCAGTCAAAACTGTATCGTCTGTAGACACGACGCCGACAGCTACACGACGACGGACGGCCAACTGGAGCTATGGCAACGCCGCCCGAGCGACTGCCGGCCCGGTTCGCCGACTGCTCCCACGAGGCGCACATCGGCGAGGCGCTGGAACTGGCACGCAGCGCCGGCGAGCGCGGCGACGACCCGTACGGGTCCGTCCTCGTCCGCGCCGCCGACGACGCCGTCGTGATGACCGAGCGCAACGCGATCAACACCGAGAACGACGTCCGTCGCCACCCCGAACTGACGCTCGCTCACCGTGCCGCCCGAGAGTTCTCGCCGAGCCAACGCGCCGACCTCGTCATGTACACCAGCACCGAGCCGTGTCCGATGTGCGCCGGCGGAATCGCCCACGTCGGTCTCGGTGCGGTCGTCCACGCCACCTCCGCCGAGCGCGGCGCCGAGTTGTACGGCAACGACTCCTGCCTCCCCTCGAGTGAGGTGTACGAACGACTCGGCAGTGACGTGGTCGCCGCTGGTCCGGTGCTCCCCGAGGAAGGCGACGAGGTACACAGACGCTTCGGCCAAATCGTCGCCGACTGATCCCGACGAAACCGCACGACTCAGCAGCGAATCGGAGCACCCGAACGTCACTCCTCGACCGCTAGATCGCTCACGAACCCCACCGAACCACCGGGTGTTTAGTCGGGGCGGGGCCGAGAGTCCCCCATGACCGACGACACCGACGCGGGGAGCGTCGACCGCCGCGACGCGGCGCTGGTCGACGCGTTCACGACCGAACCGACCGCCGGGAACGTCGCGGGCGTCGTCCCCGACGCCGCGGGGTTGGACGACGACCAGCTGCTGTCGATCGCTCGCGAGTTCGGCGCCAGTGAGACGGCGTTCGTCTCTCCGTCGACGGAGGCCGACCGCCGGATCCGCTACTTCTCGCCGACCACCGAGGTCGACCTGTGCGGCCACGCGACGATCGCAGCCCACGCGCGACTGTTCGAGACGGGCGCCATCGAGGCGGGGACGCACTCGCTGGAGACGAACGTCGGCGTCATGGAGGTCGAGGTGACCGAGGAGGGACGCGTCTGGATGACGCAGAACGCCCCGACCGTCTACGAGGTCGAAGTCGACTACGACCGCCTCGGCGACGTGCTGGGCGTCACGCCTGAGGCGTTCCGCGACGTGGGCGCCGAACTCCCGGTCGCGTACGCCACCTCGGGCCTGCCGTTCGTCGTCGTCCCCGTGAACTTCCTCGAACACCTCGGCGACATGGCGCCCGACTTCGACGCGGTCGAGGCGTTCGCCGACGAGCACGACGCCGCCGGCGTGTACGCGTTCACCTTCGACGCGCTCGGCCCGGAGTCGACCGTGCACGGGCGCTGTTTTGTCCCCGGCGCCGGCATCGACGAGGACCCCGTCACCGGCACCGCCAGCGGCGCCTGCGGAGCGTACCTCGACCACTTCGCGGCGTTCAGCGGCGGCGACGCGAGCGACGCACCCGGCTCACCGGCGGGCGCGGGAGGCGAGACGGACACCCCCGACGAGATGGTGTTCGAGCAGGGTCACTACGTCGACCGACCCGGAACCGTCCGCGTCCGCGCGACCGGCGGCGCGCCCGCGGTCGGCGGCGACGCCGTGACCGCGCTGGAGGGGACCGTTCGCGTCCCCGACTCCGCCGAGGACGAGATCATCGAAGTCTGAGCTAATCGCTCCGATTCGCTCCGCAGTGTTGCGATTAGTTTCGTGAGAGCAGTGTGCAGCAGATCGCCAGTCAGTGATTAGCGTTGCCGCTGCGCCGCCTCGAGCGCCTCCTCCGGCGACCGGTCGGGCGTCGCCGCGGGGTGGGACGCGAGGTACGCCTCCGCGTCTGCGATTGTCGTCTCGTTCTCCAGGCCGTACGACCGCGCCGTCTCGGCGGAGGCGCTGGCGTCGACCACCTCGGGCACGTCCGTCCGGTCGTCGGGGTCCTCGCTCACGTGGCGTCGGACGATGACGGTCGCGGTGACCGCCGCGAGGAGGACGCCGACGCCGACGCCGAACGTCCCCCACACGAGCCAGCCCGCCGCCGGGAGACCGACCGCCGCGACTGGGACCATCGCGAGGACGAGGCGCCGTCGGGACCGCGCGCGCCGTTCGTACGTCGTGACCACCGACGACCCGGCGCCCGCGGGGACGACGCGGTGCACCGGTCCGTGGTCGTCCTGGTACCGGAGCACGTCCCAGCGGTCGACCGCGGCGGCGGCGAGGTACGGCTCCTCGGGCCGCTCGTCGGCGGACTCGCTCGTTGCGGGGTCGCTCATGCCACGGAGTCGGTCGGGGTGGGTCGAAAAAGCCGCGGTCGCGGGTGCCGGATGGGCCGTTCGACGCCGTTCCTGTCTCTGTCGAGACAATACGCGAGACGGGAGGAGCGTCGCCGAGAGGTACTCGGAACCGAGTACAGATTGTTTCGCCGTTGCGGCGGTCGGAACCTTCTTGGTTCAGTCCTCGGTCCTTCCCGATACGAAATGGCTGTACTTTGGCTGGACGACGTTACCGCCGACGACCTGGAGACGGTCGGCGGGAAAGGGGCCTCGTTGGGGGAACTAACCGGCGCCGGCCTGCCCGTGCCGCCGGGGTTCGTGGTCACCGCGGGGACCTACCGGACGTTCATCGAAGAGGCGGGTATCGACGACGAACTGTTCGCCGCGATGGACATCGACCCCGAGGACTCCGCGGCGCTTCGCGAGGCCGAACAGACCGCCGAGGACCTCATCCTGGGGACGGAACTCCCGGACTCCGTTCGCGACGAGATCCTCGAGGCGTACCGCTCGATGGGCGACGGCGAGGCGTTCGTCGCGGTCCGCTCGTCGGCGACCGCCGAAGACCTCCCCGACGCCTCCTTCGCCGGCCAGCAGGAGACGTTCCTCAACGTCCGCGAGGAGGCGCTGGTCCAGCGCGTGAAGGAGTGCTGGGCGTCGCTGTTCTCCCAGCGCGCAATCTACTATCGCCAGCAGAAGGGGTTCCCCCACAGCGAGGTCGACATCGCGGTCGTCGTCCAGCAGATGGTCGACGCCGAGAAGTCCGGCGTGATGTTCACGTCGCACCCCTCGACGGGCGAACCCGAGATCATCATCGAGGCCGCGTGGGGCCTCGGTGAGGCGGTCGTCTCCGGCTCCGTCTCCCCCGACAACTACGTCGTCGACCGCGAGACCGCGGCGGTCGAGCAGGTGACCGTCGCCGACAAGAAGCTCCTGATGGAGAAAGACCTCGAGACGGGTGAGACGGTCGAACGCCCGGTCGAGGAGGAGAAGCGCGAGGCGCAGGTGCTCGGCGACGACGAGATTGCGCGCCTCGTCGAACTTGGCCGGCAGGTCGAGGACCACTACGGCACTCCGCAGGACGTCGAGTGGGCCGTGTACGAGGGTGAGGTGTACATGCTCCAGTCGCGCCCGATCACGACCATCTCCGACTCGGCGGCGTCGAGCGGCGGCCCGGCGAGCCAAGAGCGCGAGGCCGCGACCAACGGCGGCGTCGACACGACCCCGGGCACCGGCGGTGCCACCACCGACAGCGACGACGACGAGGTGCTGCTGCACGGCCTGGGCGCCTCCCCCGGCATCGTCTCCGGCACCGTCCGCGTCGTCACGAAACTCGACCACCTCGACCAGGTCGCCGAAGGCGACATCATCGTGACCGAGATGACGATGCCCGACATGGTGCCCGCGATGAAGCGCGCGGTCGGCATCATCACCGACGAGGGCGGCATGACCAGTCACGCCGCCATCGTCTCCCGCGAGTTGGGCGTCCCCGCCGTCGTCGGCACCGGGTCGGCGACGAGCGCGCTGTCGGACGGCCAGACCGTCACCATCGACGGCGACAAAGGCACCATCCGCCAGGGGACGGTGTCGAAGACCGAGGAGGAGCACGAACCCGTCGAGGCGGTCCGCCCGGAGACGCCGGTCAAGCCCATGACCGCGACGGAGGTGAAGGTGAACGTCTCCATCCCGGAGGCCGCCGAGCGCGCCGCCGCGACCGGCGCCGACGGCGTCGGCCTGCTGCGCATCGAGCACATGGTGCTGTCGCTGGGCGTCACGCCCGAGAAGTACATCGCCGACCACGGCGCCGACGCCTACGTCGACGAACTCGTCTCGGGCATCCGCGAGGTCGCCGAGGAGTTCTACCCGCGCCCCGTCCGCGCGCGCACCCTCGACGCCCCGACCGACGAGTTCCGCGAGTTGGAGGGCGGCGACAGCGAACCCAACGAACACAACCCGATGCTCGGGTGGCGCGGCATCCGCCGGTCGCTCGACAAGCCGGACGTGTTCGAGCAGGAACTTCGGGCGTTCAAGCGCCTGTACGAGATGGGGTACGACAATGTCGAGTTGATGCTCCCGCTCGTGAACGACGCCAGCGACGTAGAGACCGCCGTCGAGCACATGGAGGCCGTCGGCATCGACCCCGAGAAGCGCCGCTGGGGCGTGATGATCGAGACGCCCGCCAGCGCCCTCTCCATCGAGGAGTTGGCAGGCTGCGGCATCGACTTCGCCTCGTTCGGGACGAACGACCTCACGCAGTACACGCTCGCGGTCGACCGCAACAACGGCAACGTCGCCGACCGCTTCGACGAACTCCACCCCGCCGTCCTCTCGCTCATCGGCGACGTCATCGAGAAGTGCCGGGAGATGGGCGTCGACACCAGCATCTGCGGGCAAGCCGGCTCCAAGCCCGCGATGGTCGACTTCCTCGTCAAGAAGGGCGTCACCAGCATCTCCGCGAACATCGACGCCGTCCGCGACGTGCAACACGAGGTAAAGCGGACCGAACAGAAGCTGATCCTCGACGACATCCGGTAGGGAAACGCAACCACTAACTCCCGCTCGGTCCTCCCTCCGCCGATGCAGTCGCCCGTCGCCGAACGCGGCCCGCAGTCGTTCGACAGGGTGCTCTCCTCGATGTGCACGGAGCCACATCCGGCGGCCCGCCGCGCCGCCGAACGCTTCCTCACCACGAACCCCGGCGACCCGGCCACCTACACCGCCATCGCCGAGTTGGAGCACGACGCCGTGGCGGGACTCGCGACCGTGACGGGCCTGACCGACGCCGTCGACGCCGAGACCCCGACGGCTCTGGCGGCCCACGGCTACGTCACCAGCGGCGGGACCGAGTCCAACCTCCAGGCCGTCCGCTCGGCGCGGGACCGCGCGGAGACGGCGGCGACCGCGACGCACGACCCGGTCGTCGTCGCGCCCGAGTCCGCCCACTTCAGCTTCCACAAAGCCGCCTCGGTGCTCGGCGTCGAGTTGCGGACCGTCCCCACCGACGACGACGGCCGGGCGGACGTGGACGCCGCGGCGGCGGCCCTCGACGACGACGCGGTCCTCCTCGTCGGCGTCGCCGGCACCACCGAGTACGGTCGGGTCGACCCGATCCCCGCACTGGCCGACCTGGCGGTCGACGCCGGCGTCCCCCTCCACGTCGACGCCGCGTGGGGCGGCTTCCACCTTCCGTTCTCGGGCCACGACTGGGGGTTCGACGTGCCGGGCGTCGCCACCGTGACCGTCGACCCGCACAAAGTCGGGCGCGCGGCGGTGCCGGCGGGCGGCCTCCTCGCACGCGAGCGCGAGGCGCTCGACGCGCTCGCGATCGACACGCCGTACCTCGAGACCGCCTCGCAGGCGAGCCTCACCGGTACCCGCTCTGGCGCGGGCGTCGCGAGCGCCGCCGCCGCACTCGACCACCTCTGGCGCGACGGCTACCGCCGCGAGTACGAACGCGCGATGGATCTGGCGAACTGGCTCGCCGACGAACTCGCCGGGCGGGGGCTCGGCGTCGTCGACCCCGAGCTACCGCTGGTCGCGTTCGATCTCCCCGCCGCGACGTTCGAGGCGGTCCGTGAACGCGGGTGGCGCCTGTCGCGCACGGGCGCCGGCGAGGCGCGGGTCGTCGTGATGCCGCACGTCTCCCGCGAGTCGCTGTCCGCGTTCCTCGCGGACCTCGACGACCTGCTGTAGCCTCGACTCGGCGGGCGACCGACACGAAACCTCGCCGGGAACCACGGGACTTATTCTCCGCTACGACTGCGGTTCGCACGTGACACTCGTCCCCGCGGTCCCGGCGCTCGAGGCGGTCGCGCCGGTGCTCGACCACCTCGAAACGGTAGCCCTCGTCGCGATGCCCGAGTGGTGGCCGACGTTCGACTGGCTCACGCGCCTCGTCGAGACGGCGACCGGGTGGGCCGGACTGGGGATCATCTTCGTCTACTCATTCCTGATCGCGTTCGCGCTCCCGGGCGTCAGCGAAATCGTGTTGCTCGCGCCGCTGGATCTGGGGATGCCCCAGTGGATGAAGCTCACCGTCATCATGATCGTCTCAGGGCTCGGGAAGGCCGCCGGCTCGGTGTTCGCCTTCCACATCGGGCAAGAGGCGAAGGAGTCTGGCGTGATCATCGGCTGGCTGCGCCGGTCGCGCTTCGACATCATCGAGTGGTCCGAGAGCGCGTCGGTCGAACTCGCGCGCCGCTACGGCTACGCCGGCCTCGCTATCGCGCTGTGTGTCCCTTTCTTCCCGGACACGCTGTCCATCTACGCGTTCGCCGTCCTCGAACGCGACTACGTCCGCTTCGCCGTCGCGACGTTCGTCGGCAGCGTCGGGCGCCTGCTCGTGACGCTCGGCCTGTTCGGCGTCGGGTCGCTTACGCTCACGTTCATCTGAGCACCCGCCCCGTTCGCCGGTCGAGCCGCTCGACTACGTGTGACTGTCGTCGAGCGGTTCGTGTCGGACGCGGTAGCCGGTCGCCGTCGACGACACGGCGGTCGCTTCGTATACGCGGATGTCGCGCTCGGCTTTCGTGACGACGGGGAACTCGTAGTGGGTGGCGTCGTAGCCAGGCGACTCCGCCCGGTCGGCGACGAACGCGCGGTGATCACGGAGGCGCCGGCGACCCCGTTCGCGCGCGAGCGCCGGCAGGTCGGCGACTCGGTCGTCGAACCCCGCGGCGAACCCGGGGTCGCGTTCGACGCCGACGGAGTCGCGGCCGGAGGCCATCGCCGCCATCGTCGTCGTCCCGGTGCCCCAGAACGGGTCGAGCACGCGGTCGCCGTACGTCGAGTACATCGCGATCAGGCGGTACGGCAACTCGAAGGGGAAAGCGGCGGAGCGCTCGCGCGGCGCGGCGGCGTCGAGCGCTTGGTCGGCGCCGCGGAGGTCGTCCCACGTGTCCGAGAACCAGCGGTTGCGCTCCTCCCAGAAGTACGCCGAGGCGTAGCGGGTGTCGTCGCCGGGGTCGAACGACCGCCCGTCGCCGTTGCGGAACACGAGGACGTGTTCGTGTTCGAGCGTGACGTACGCGTTCGGCGGGAGCGTGCCGCTCCCCATGAACTTCGTCGGCGAGTTCGTCGGCTTGCGCCACAACACGCCCGGCAGTCGGTCGAGGCCGTGGTCGCCGAGCGCGTCCGCCACTCGGGTAGCGTTGTCCCACAGGCGGAAGCGCCCGCCGACCGAACGAGTCGCGTCGCCGACGTTCACGCACGCGACGCCGCCGGGCGCGAGCACACGGGCGACCTCCTCCCACGCCGGTGCGAGCGTCTCGTGCATGGCGTCGAACGCCTGCTCGGCAGCGGCGTCGTCACCGGTTTCGGCGGTCGTGAGTGCCTCGCCGACCGCCGGGTCGAGGTCGGCGAACAGGTCGTCCCACTGCTCGACCATCGGGTACGGCGGCGAGGTGACGACGAGGTCGACGCTGTCGTCGGGAATCGGGAGGGAACGAGCGTCGCCGACGCTCACCGTGTGTGCCGTCTCGAACGCGGCGCCGACACCGGGCGTCTCGTCGACTGGGTCGTCGTCGCCGCTCATCGGGTCACCGGTTCGGGGCGCGTGGCCCTGGCGAATAAACCCCGGCGATCCGAGCGAACGGTCTGCCTACTCCGTGCAGGTCTCGAGCCACTCGCCCGCCCACGACTCGACCTCGCTGAACACGACCGACAGCGACTCTCCCTTCGGCGTCAGCGAGTAGTACGTCGCCACCGGCGCGTCCGGTTCCATCCGCTTCTCGACGAAGTTCATCTCGCGGAGGTCGTCGAGGACGCGCGACAGCGTCCGCGCGCTCGCGTCCGTGGAGCGCTTGAGCTCGTTGAACCGCTTCTCGCCGTCGAGCAGGTCGTGCAGCACCACCAGTCGCCACTTCGACCCGACCTGTTCGAGCGCGTCGACCACCGGACACGGGCCGGCGTCGAGGGACTCGGCGGACTCCACCGATCGCGGTTCTTCTACAGCCATCACCCGACGTACAACGTGGCGGGTTATAGCGGTTCGGATCCGAACCGGGTTACACCAGACAACCGCGTGTCACGACGACACCACTCGGGTCGCTACTCGCCGTCGGGTGCGCGGGCGGCGCGCCGGGCCTCCCAGTTCTTCAGCGAGTCTCGGACTGCGGCGAGGTCCTCGGGGTCGCCGGCCTCGCGACTGTCCACGACAGTCCACCCACCGTCGGGGTCGTACCCCAGTCCGTAGATAGTGTCGCCCGCCTGCACGGCGAGCGCGCGGATGTCGTCGTCGTCGACGCCGAGCGGCGCGGCTTCAGTGATACTGTCCGCCTCGCGAAACGCCTCCAGTTCTGCCGAGCGGAGCGGTCGCGACGGGAGCGACTCGATGATGGACACGCTGGTGGGCACGACCGGGACCGAGTTGAACGGTTCGACTCGGCGTGCCAACGAAGATTCGATATCGCGGTAGAGGGTTTACGCTACTCGAACGCCGACACGTCCGTCGGATCTGCGATCCGGCGCAGCTCGGCTGGAGACAGCGCGAACACCGCGTCTGGCGTCCCAGCGGCGGCCCAGATCCGGTCGTGGTCGAGGAGCGACTCGTCGAGGAACGTCGGGATCGGCTCGTCGTGACCGAACGGCGGGACACCCCCGATGCTCCACCCGGTTGCGGCCTTCACCTGCTCTGGACTGGCGGTGCCGACGGTGTCGACCTCGAGTTCGGCGGCGAGTGCGTCCGTGTCGACCCGGTTGTCGCCGGCGGTGAGCACGACGACCGGCTCGCCGTCAGCCGAGCAGACGATGCTCTTGACGATCTGGGGGACGGCACAACCGACGGCCGCCGCCGCGTCTGCGGCGGTTTTCGTCCCCTCGGGGAACTCCTCGATCACGGGGTCCAAGTCGTACTCATCGCGGACGCGGGCAGCGAATCGTTCGGCGCTGGGGTGCATACGCCAGCCGAGAGCGCGGTGCGGCAAGTACCTGCGGACCGTACCAAGTCTGTACACCGAGAACTGGTTCACCGCGAGCCACTCCAGAACCCGACGAGGAGTCGGACGCATTCGTCGCCGCTGTCTCCACCCGCCGTCGGCGCGAGGACCCTCGCCCGATTCGGCGGGCTTTAGGCCCGCATCCTCCACACGTCACCTATGAGCAACGACGCATCCCGCACACACGAGGCGTTCCCGACGGACGCCCCGGCGGTGGTGACGTGCGGCCTGCCGTACGCGAACGGCGACCTGCACATCGGCCACCTCCGGACGTACGTCGGCGGCGACGTGTACTCGCGCGCGCTCGAGTCGCTCGGCCAGTCGACCGCGTTCGTCTGCGGGTCGGACATGCACGGCACCCCCATCGCCGTCCAGGCGATCGAAGAGGGGATCGACCCGGAGGCGTTCGCGCTGGAGTGGCACGAGCAGTACGCCGAGACGTTCCCGAAGTTCGGCGTCGAGTTCGACAACTACGGCCACACCCACGACGACGCGAACCGCGACCTCACCTACGAAATCGTCGATCGACTCGAGGCGGAGGGGTACGTGTACGAGAAGGAGATCAAGGTCGCGTGGGACCCCGTCGACGAACAGCCGCTCCCGGACCGCTACGTCGAGGGGACGTGCCCGTACTGCGGCGAGCACGCCCGCGGCGACGAGTGCGACGAGGGGTGCGGTCGCCACCTCGAACCCGGCGAGATCGAAGACCCGGTCTCGACCATCTCCGGGAACCCCGCCGAGTACCGCGACCGCGCACACAAGTTCTTCAAGGTCTCTGAGTTGTCGGAGTACCTCGACGGCTTCCTCGACCGACTGGAGGGCACCTCGAACGCCCGGAACCAGCCCCGCCAGTGGCTGGAGGACGGCCTCCAGGACTGGTGTATCACGCGCGACCTCGACTGGGGGTTCGACTACCCCGGCGAGGACGACCTGGTCCTCTACGTCTGGGTCGACGCCCCCATCGAGTACATCGCCTCGACGAAGCAGTACACCGAGCGCGTCGGCGCCGACACGTACGACTGGGAAGAGGCCTGGCGCGAGGACGGCGAGATCGTGCACGTCATCGGGCGCGACATCATCCAGCACCACACCATCTTCTGGCCCGGGATGCTCCACGTGGCCGACTTCGTCGAGCCGCGCGCCGTGATGGCGAGCGGCTTCATGACGCTCGGCGGGAAGGGCTTCTCCACCTCGCGAAACCGTGCGGTGTGGGCCCGAGAGTACCTCGACGAGGGGTTCCACCCGGACCTGCTGCGCTACTACCTCGCCACCAACGGCGGGTTCCAGCAGGACGTCGACTTCTCGTGGGAGAAGTTCCGCGACCGCGTCAACAACGAACTCGTGGGGACGGTCGGCAACTTCCTGTACCGCTCGCTGCTGTTCGCCCACCGCAACTTCGAGGGGACGCCCGAGGCGGACGTGAGCGAGGAGGTCGAGGCCCGCATCCTGGAGGCCATCGACGACTTCGAAGCCGGCGTGAACGACTACTCCGTCCGCGCGGTCGGCAACGCGACGGTCGACTTGGCGCGCTTCGGCAACGAGTACATCCAGCGCGAGGAGCCGTGGAACCTCGTCGGCGAGGACGACGAGGCCGCCGCCCAGGTGATCCGCGACTGCGTCCAGATCGCGAAGGCGGTCGCCGTCCTCTTCGAACCCATCGCCCCGGAGACGAGCGAGGAGTTGTGGACCCAACTCGGCGAGTCTGGCTCCGTCCACGATGTAACGGTCGACGCCGCGCTGGAGGCGCCGCCGCGCGACTTCGGCGCCCCCTCGGAGCTGTACGAGAAGATCGAAGACGAGCGCGTCGAGGAACTCAACGAGAAACTCGAGGCGCGCGTCGCCGAGGCGACCGCCGACGACGCCGGAACCGAAACCGACGAGTCGGACGCGGACGGCGAAGGTGACGTGAGCGATATCGAACCCGTCGCCGACGACCGCATCAGCTTCGACGAATTCCAGGACCTCGACCTCCGCGTCGCCGAAATCGTCGACGCCGAGCCGATCGAGGACTCCGACAACCTCGTGAAACTCACCGTCGACATCGGCCTCGAGGAGCGCCAGATCGTCGCCGGCATCAAACAACTCCACGACGTCGACGACCTCCCCGGCACGAAGGTCGTCGTCGTCGCGAACCTGGAGAAGGCCGAACTGTTCGGCCACGAGTCGAACGGGATGCTGCTGGCCGCGGGCGAGGACGCCGACCTGCTGACGACGCACGGCGACTCGCCGGTCGGCACGAAGATCCGGTAACGCCGACTCGACGAGCCTTCTTCAGCCGCTAGCGCGCTCCGTGAGCGGCATTGCTTGCCCTTGATCGGCCTCTCTGCCCTTCCCTCAGTAGTGGGTCCGATTGTGTCCGTATATCTCGTCCTGCGATACCAAATGGCCGATCCGAGACGAACCTCCAACCGTGAGTCGGCACAGAAGAAGACCTTGGATCAGCCGACGAGCACGCGCACGGCGACGCCGTCGGGGGCGGAGGCGACGAGGGCGTCACCATCGGCACGGAACGCGACCCCGGCGTCGGCGAGGTCGGAGCGGACCGCATCGAGCGCCGTCTCGTCGGAGACGACGACCTCGAACTCCCGTAGCCCCCGACCCGATGCGGGACTGGAGCGCCGATTCCACGTGTTCAAGCCGATGTGGTGGTGGTAGCCACCCGCGGCGACGAACAGCGCCTCGGCCTCCCAGCGTTGACGCACGTCGAACCCGAGCGCGTCGACGTAGAACGCCTCCGCCGCCTCGAGGTCGGTCACTTCGAGGTGGACGTGGCCGACGGTCGTGTCGTCGGGAGCCGGGTCGCCTGCTGCGTCGAACTCGCCCGCTCGGTCGGTGAGTAGCGACTCAACGTCGAGCGGGAGCGTGTCCATCTCGACGCGGTCGTCGGTCTCGGGCCACGCCTCGCGCGGGCGGTCGCGGTACAACTCGACGCCGTTCCCCTCCGGGTCGCGGAGGTACAGCGCCTCGCTGACGCGGTGGTCGGAGGCGCCGGTGATCCGAGCCCCGGCCTCACGGGCACGGGCGAGCGCGTCGCCGAGTGCCGCGCGAGAGGGGAACAGGAACGCGGTGTGGAACAAGCCGGCGGCGTCGCTGGGTCGCGGTGGCGCGTCCGGGTCGTGGACGAGGACCAGCAGGTCTGTTACGGGCGTCCCGAGCACGGCGCGGTCGTCGTCGCGCTCGCGGACTCGCAGGCCGACGACGTCACGGTAGAACGCGAGGACGCGGTCGAGATCCGAGACCGCGAGCGTGACGGCACCGATGCGAGCCGCCGGTGAGGCGTTGTCGTTCACGACAGTGTGGGCGCGAGCGACCGAGATAGGCGTGGCGGCGACGGCGGCCCGATCCGGCGTTTGCGACGGGGTCGGGGACTCACTCTGGGAGCCACGACGCGCGCTGAGCCGCGACGAGTCCGACGAGGAGGAGCGCGAGCCCCGCAGCCGCGGCACCGAACACCGCGTCGTAGCCGAAGCCCGCCTCGCGCAGCGAGCCGACGAACGACGACCCCGTCGCCTGCACGATCATCATCGAGGCCGAGTAGACGGCGTACGCGGAGCCGCGAGTCGCGTCCGGCAGCGTGTCGAGGAGGTACGTGTCCATCGCCGGGAACAGCGAGTGGATCACGTAGCCCGTCAGCGCCGACACCACGAGCAGCGGCACCAACCCGGAGACGCTCACCAGCGCGAACAGGCAGGCGACGAACGACCCCAACACCGCCAACAGGTACGGGACGTGTGGGAGGCGGTCGGCGAGCCGCCCGGAGACGAGGAACGCGGGGACGCCGGCGCCGAACACGACCGTCAGCGCGTTACGGGCGACGTTCGGCGGGAGGCCCTTGTCGAGCATGTACAGCTCGTAGAAGTTGAACACGCCCTGCCAGACGAAGCCGGTGACGCCGAGGATGAGGACGCCGGTGAGGATGGTGCGCCACTCGGTCCGCGCGGCGCCGAGCAAGTCGCGGTCGTCGGCGCCCGCTTGCGGGAGGTCCGCACCGCGTGCGGTCACGAACAGCGCGAACGTCACGACGGCTGCGGCGACCGCGATGACGGCGAAGACGGCACGCCAGCCAACGAAGGCGCTGATGCCGAGCCCGAGCGCGACCGTGACGAAGGGCGCCGCGAGCACCGCCGCCAACTGGCTCGCGGTGCCGTGAATCCCCATCACCCGCCCCACGGTCTCCGGGAACAGTTCCGAGACGAGCGGGTTCCCCGCGATGAAGTAGACGCCGGAGGCGAGCCCCATCCCCACGGCGGCGATCATCAGTACGTCGATGCCCGGCGCGAGGCTCGCGAACGTCGCCGCGAGCGTGAGTACGACGCCCGCGCCGAGGACGACGTAGTGCCGCGGCACTCTGGTGAGGAGCCAGCCGGTCGGGAGTCTGGGTGCGGCGCTCCCGACCCACACGAGCGTGACGAGCAAGCCCGCGGTCGCTTCCCCGATCGAGAAGGTGTCGATGAACTCCGACAACAGCGGCGCGAACACCACGCGCGCCATGTTGACGAGGAAGACGGTGGCACACAACGATCCGAACAGCCGGCCCCTGGACACGATTCACCGTTCGCGCGACCGGGGTCAAGCCTTCCGACTCGCCGTCGCCGTGGGCGCCGTTCGCAGGCAACGCCGTGCTTTTGTGCCCCACCCATCAATCCACGGTCGTGAAATCGACACGGAAGGGGCTCCGGAAGGGCGAGTTGGAGAAGGACAACTACGAACGACTGCTGTGTGCAGAGTGCGACAAGTCGCTCGCGAAAGAGAACCCACCGGACGAGGTGTACTCGGTCCGCCGGTGCCCGGACTGCGGGCGTGAGTGGAAGGAACTGCGCTGAGTACCAGATCCGACACGACCACCACTGCCGAACGACTCCCCGACCGCGCACCAGCCCCCTCCCACGCCGCGTGGAACGTCCGCCGTTGCCGACTCTTCTACTATAAAAAGTCTCTCACCACTGTCCGGCGCGGCGACTGTCGGTCGTCGGTAATGTCCCCGATGCACGTACGAGTTGGTGATGCCTGCCATCACCATCGACTCGCTCCGCAAGGAGTACGGCGACGCCGTCGCCGTCGACGACCTCTCGCTCACGGTCGAACGCGGCGAGGTGTTCGGGTTCCTCGGTCCCAACGGTGCCGGGAAGTCGACGACGATCGACACCCTCCTCGGCTACGTTCGCCCGACAGCGGGCACCGTCACCATCCTCGGACACGACGCCGTCGCCGAGTCTCGTGCGATCCGCCAGCGTGTCGGCGTCCTCCCCGACGGGTACGCGCTGTACGAACGGCTGACCGCCCGCGAACACCTCAAGCTCGCCGCCTCCTTCCGAGCCGCGGACGACGATCCGGAGGCCGTCCTCGAACGTGTTGGCCTGGTCGACGCCGCCGACCGCCGCGCGGGCAACTTCTCGAAGGGCATGACCCAGCGGCTCGCGCTCGGGATGGCGCTCGTCGGCGACCCCGACGTGCTCCTGTTCGACGAGCCCTCGACGGGGCTCGACCCGACCGGCGTCGCCGAGCTCAGACGGATCGTCGCCGAAGAGGCCGCCGGCGGCACGACCGTGTTCTTCTCTAGTCACGACCTCGCGCAGGTGGAGGCGACCTGCGATCGGGTCGCCATCCTCGGTGACGGCCGACTTCTCGCGGTCGACACCGTGGCCGGGCTCCGCGACCGGTACGGCGCGTCTGTGACGCTCTCGATCGAGGCGACGCCGCTCCCCGACTCGGACGTGCTCGGGTCGATCGAGGGGGTGCGTGGTGTCTCCCTCGAGGACGACCGCCTCGTCTGTCGGTGTCGCGACGCCGAGTCGAAGGTCCGGGCGCTCCGTGCGGTGTTCGACGCCGACGTGGAGGTGTTCGACGTCGACACCGAGTCCGCGTCGCTGGAGGATCTCTTCGCCGCCTCCGTCGGCGACGACGCGCCTCCGTCGGCGTCCGCACCGAGCGCCACGGTCACCGCAGAGACCGGAGGTACGCAGTGAGCGCGCTCGGCGTCGCGCGGGTCGACCTCCGGACCGCCGCGCGCTCACGGATGGTGTGGTGGCTGACGGCCGTGCTCACCGCGTTGTCGGTGGTTGGCGTGTCGCTGGTCGCCCTCCTCGATGTCGAGGGAGCGACGGTCGTCGACGCCGTCGGCCCGCTGTCGCTCCCCGCGGTCCTGTTGGTCCCCCTCGCGGCCATCGTCGTCGGCTACGAGGCGGTCGTCGGCGAGCGTCGGTCTGGCAGCCTGAAGGTGCTCCTCGGATTCCCTGTCTCCCGGGCAGCCGTCGTCGTGGGGAAGGTGACCGCCCGGGCTTCGACGGTGACACTGGCGGTCGTCGTCGCGTTCGGCGTCGCCGGTGCCGTCGCAGCGGTCCTCTACGACGGCGTGCCGGCGGGTCGCTACCTCGCCTTCACACTCGCGACCATCGGGCTCGGCGTCGCGTTCGTTGGGCTCTCCGTCGGCATCTCGACGGCGGTCGCGACGCACGGTCGGGCGCTCGCACTCGCGGTCGGGTCGTATCTGCTGTTGGTGCTGTTCTGGAAACCGGTCGTCGCGGGCGTGCACTACGCCGCGACGGGCGCAGTCCCGGGAAACGAGGTACCTGCGTGGTACCTGCTGCTCGAACGAGTGTCGCCGACGGTCGCCTACGACGTGCTCACCCGGGCGGCGCTCGATACGTCGGCGACCGCCTCGGTGTTCGCTGTCAGACCGCCCGCGGCGAGCGCGGCGTCTGTGTCCGCCCAACTGGGCGGTGCCCCCGTCCCGTGGTACCTCTCGAATCTCGCCGCCGTGCTCGTTGTGTGTGCGTGGACTGTCCTCCCGGTCGCCGTCGGACTCGTGCGATTCCGACGGCGGGACCTCTGACCGCACGGAGGAGTTCGTGGCCTGTCGACCCGGCGGACTGATTTGGGAGGACCTCGAGCACCCGACAGATGCGTGAGGAGAACGGTGGCCCCGACGGCGTCGGCGACGACGAGTTGGGGGCGGTCGTCGGCGTCCTCGACGACCCCCACGCCCGGGCGATTCTCGCCGAAACCGCGCGATCTGCCCGATCGGTCGACACGCTCGCTGAGCGGATCGACGGCTCCCGCTCGACACTGTACCGTCGGGTCCAGCGACTCGTCGACCTCGACCTCCTCGCCGAGAGCCAGGAGATCGACCCGGACGGTCACCACTTCAGCACGTACCGCGCCCGGCTCGACCGCGTGACGGTCGACCTCGACGACGACGGCTTCACCGTCGCCGTCGAGCGCGCCCCCGTCGAAGACGACGCCGTCGACCGACTGAACCGCCTGTTCGAACGTCTCAACGGACCATGACACGCACACACGCCACACTAGCCGGATCGTCGGCAACCGTCCAGCTCGCTCCGCCGCTCCAAGCCGAATCCACCGTCACGGTCCCCGAACCACTCGTGGGGCTGTTCATCGTTTCTGTCGGACTCTCGGTCCTGTTTGGCCTCGCGACGGCCACCCTCGCGGTCGTTCGCTACCGACGCCGAGGTGACCCGTCGCTGCGGGCGTTCGTCGTCGGACTGGTGCTGGTCGCGGTCGCGCCGCTCCCCTTTTGGGTGTTCCTGATCGGCACGATTCCGCCGACGGTGCGGGGGGTCGTCCCACCGCTGTTCCAGACCGCCGGCTTGCTCGCACTGCTGTGGGCGATGTACGGGACGCCCGACCCCGACGGTCGACGCTTGCTCCGCGCTATCACGAGGGGCGACCTCCTCGTGGTTGCCCTCGCCGTGGTCGCAGCGGCCGTCACGGGCGTCCTCACCGGGCAGTACGAACCCGATCCGGCGGGAGTCGTGGGTGCGGCGTTCGTCGTCGGGCTCTCGACGGTGGTCGCCGCGCAGGCGACGCGTGCTGCCTACCGGTTCCGATCCCGGTCGATGGCGACGCTCTCGCTCGGAGTGCTGTTACTCGCGACGCTTCCCACGCCCGTCGGCGCCCTGCTGCTCGCCACCGACTCGTTCGCCCCCAGCGTGGTCGTCGGCGTCGTCACCGGTGCGATCTTGCTCGGTGAGGCGGCGATGTTCGCAACGCTGGCCTCGCGGTGAGGGAAGTCACTGGAACACGGGTCAAACACCACGTTCGGAAGGGTGTGCTCCGTTTCGGCCTGCAGTCTTGCGATTGTACAGCACACCGAATTCCCCCGAGGAGGGCCTTCACTCGAACACCGAGTCGAACGCCGACGCGCCGAGCGGGTCGAACGTGCCCGCGGCGACGTTCTCGCGGACGTGTTCGACGCGCCCACAGCCCACGAGCGCCGCCGTCACCGCGGGCGCAGAGCGCGCGAAGTTGAGCGCCCGCTGTGCGGGAGTGTCGCCCGCGAGGCGCGCCGCCACGTCCTCGGGGATGGCGCCTTCGCGCGCCAACTCGCCCTGGCCGATGCTCGCCGAAGCGAACACGGACAGCCCTTCCCGGTGACAGAACTCCAGCGCGCTCACCGGGCCGTCCTCGGCGCCGGCGTCGTGCGCGTCGACGGTGAACGCGTCCGCCATCCGGACGTTGAACGGGAGTTGCACCGCACGCAGTCCGTGGCCCTCGACTCCGACGGTCTCCGCTGCGGCCTCGGCACGCGCGAGCACCGCCGCGAGGTCGAGGTGGGCGTCGTGCTCGGGCGGCACGCGGAACGCCTCCCACGAGGCCACGCCGTAGGCGCCCAGGTCCCCCGCGGCGCGGCGTCGCTCCAGCGTCTCGAAGGCGGCCTCCAGTTGGTCGTACACGTCGTCGCGCTCGCGGACCGCCAACTGCGTCTCCGGGTTGTGGACGTAGTAGCAGTCCACGCTCCGAATCCCCATCGCGTCCAGCGATCTGTCCAGCATCGCGTCGAGGAACTCGGGGGCGATGCAGTGGCTGCCGTGGGCGAGGTCGGCGGGGTCGACGAGGCCGGCGTCGACGAACGTCTCGCGGACGTAGCGCGCGGGATCCTCGGGACGGTCGCCGTCGAACGGGAGGAAGCCCGCCTTGCTCGCGACGACGACGGCCTCGCGGTCGACGCCACTCTCTCGGAGCGCCTCGCCGACGACCCGCTCGGCGCGCCCGCAGCGATAGTTGCTCGCGGTGTCGACGAGGTTGACGCCGTTCGTCAGCGCCGTCGCGAGCGCCTCGCGGTACCGGTCGTCGACGGCGTCTGTCGCGTCGCCGAGGTACGTGCCGGCGCCGACGCTGGAGACGACGCCCGGCCCGAACCGGCGGAAGTAGGTGCGACCGAAGCGGTCGCCGAAGCGGTCGCGGTACCCCCACGTCCCGCTCGAAGTAGCCATACCGGCGGGAGTGCCGCCGCGGAAAAAGGGCTACCGCTCGCCGTCCATCGCGTCGAACAGGCGGTCGATGAGCGCCTCGCGCCCCAAGACGGGCACTTCCTCGCTCCCGTCCGCGGTCACCTGCGGCCCGATCTGACCGCCGCCCATCCGAGCGTGGCCGCCGGCGGAGGCGCTCTCGACGTCGCTGACGGCGCCTTCGAGCGCGCGACCCATGTGGACGCGGTCGTCGCGCGAGCGACCCGACAGGTGGACCGTCCCGTCCTTCTCGCCGACGACGACGACCGCGGTGACGCCCTCCAGACCGACGAGTTCGTCTGCGGCCTGCGGGATTGCGTCGACATTGGAGACGCGACCCACGTCGCTGACGGCGAACGACCCGCGAACCTCCCGCCCGGCGATGGCGCGTGCCTTCACGTCGAGCGCCTCGGTGCTGACCGCCGGGTCGGCGATGCGTTCGAGTTTGTCCTCGTCGACGCCCGGTTGGAGGTACGCCGCCGCCGAGAAGTCCGCCGCCGACGCGCCGCGAGTGAGGCGATTCGTGTCCGACAGGATGCCGTACAACAGCCCCGTCGCCGTCCGGGTCGAGAGGCTCGCGCCGGTCACCTCCGTCTCGTGGGCGTCCGGTGGGATCGGCGTCGCACCGGTGTCGCGGAAGTACTCCGCCAGGATACTCGCCGACGCGCCGTAGTCGGTTCGGACGTCGGTGTACGCCTCGCCGCTCCCCTCGCCGGGGTGGTGGTCGACGACCGCGAACGGGAGGACGCCGTCGGCGCCTGCGAAGCCGCGCGCGACGTTGTGGTCGACGAGGATGACCGCCTCCGAGGTCAGGTCCGACACGTGGTCGATCGGGTCCAACTCGACGTCGAGCACCGTCCGGAACGCGCGATTCTCCTGTCGGCGCACCTGGCCGGGGTACTGGATGGTCGCCTCCGTATCGACGCTGTCGGCGAGTTCGGCGATGGCGATGCCGGCGGCCATCGCGTCTGCGTCGGGGTTGGGGTGGAGGAGCACGCTCACGGACTCACGACCGGCCAACAGTGCGCGGAAGCGCTCGCCGGGCGTCCGGCGGAGCCGTCGGTACAGCGCCAGCGCGGCGACGAGCGCCAGGGCGCCGCCAGCGACCGCGACGACGAGGCGCGGGTTGGCCGACACGGCCTGCCAACTCTCTTGGAAGGCGCGCGTGCTCACCTGTGCCATACCGGCGGTATACGGCCCCCCCATATGAAGGTACTACTCCCTTACTCGGCGAGAAAGGCGTCGATAGCGGCGCGGTATCCCTCGCGGTACGTCGGGAACCGGAACTCGTACCCCAACTCGCGGAGGCGCGCGTTCGAACAGCGCTTGCTCGTGCGGAGTCGTCGCTCCGCCGCCTCGGAGAGATCGCCCGCTGCGATTCGCTCCGCCGTCGTGCGTTTCTCCGGGCGGTCGACGCCGCACTCGTCGGCCAACCAGTCTGCGAACACCCACTTGTCGACCGGTTCGTCGTCGACCACGAGCACCGCGTCGCCGCGCGCGTGGTCTGCCTCCAACAGGAACCGGACGGCGCCGGCGGCGTCGTCGCGGTGCACCATGTTCAGGTACCCCTCGGTGACGGGGCCCTCGATGTAGCGCGTGAGTCGGTAGCGGTCCGGACCGTACAGCCCAGCGAAGCGGGCCACAGTGCCGTCTATCCCGGCGTCGCTGGCCTCCTCCACCGCGACGCGTTCGGCCTCGGCGAGCACGCGCGTCTTGTCGGTGGTCGGGTCGAGCGGGGTCGACTCGTCGACCCAGTCGCCGTCGTGGTCGCCGTGGACGCCGGTGCTGGAGGTGTACACGATGCGGTCGGGGGTGGCGGTACGCTCGCCGTACTCGCGAATCACGTTGCGTAACCCCTCGACGTACACCGCTCGCGCGGCGTCGGCGCCGCGCCCACCGGAACTGGCAGCGAACACGACCGCGTCGGTGTCGGGGAGCGCCGTCAGCGACTCCGGGTCGGTCGCGTCCGCGGCGACCGCCTCGGCGCCCGTGTCGGCGACGGCGTCGAGTCCCACATCCGACCGGCGGACACCGACGACGCTGTGGCCGTCCGCAACGAGTTGGCGCGCGAGTTCGAGGCCGACGTAGCCGCAGCCGACGATCGTGACGTGCATCAGTCAGGGGGCGCGCTCGACGATGAGCGCCTGGATCTCGGCGAGTTCGCCGAGCGTGAGTCTCGTTCGCCCCTCCAGCGCCTGTTGGACCTCCTGGCCGGTGAGGTCCACGTCGATCTCGGCGGCGATCGTGTCCACGTCGAGGATCGCCGTCACCATCCCCATCATCAGGTGGTCGCGCACCTCGTAGGCGATGTCGTGTGCGGGGACGCCCTCGGCGGGTTCGAGCACCGCCGCCGCGTCCGCGAGTCGCACGTCCGCGACGGCGTCGGCCTCCCCGGTCGCCAGCGCCGCGACGACGGCCTCGTCGACGCCAGTCTCCTCGGCGAGCGTCGCCGGGTCGGCGCCGTCGACCGCCGCCGCCAGTTCCGTCGCGTACGCGGCCAGCAGGTCGCCCGCGGTCGCCCCCTCGGGGTCCGCGATGGCGTCGTAGAGCATACCCGTGCTCGCCGCCCCGCCGCCAAAACCGTTGTCACTCCGGGGGTGCCGTCCGGCAGTCGGCGCGGTCAGACGGCGCACGCTCGGCACCGACGCTCCACGGACAGGGCCACCCACTCGACCGCTCGTCGGCGTTGCCGTCCACGTCGCCGACGCCCGCTGGACCAGCGGGCACGACGACGACCACGACGGTCCACGTTCGGAACGACACGCGCTCGTTCCGCCCGAGGCGCTCCCCCGTCCCGTCGTCGTCGACGTCGAGCGTGACGGTCGACCCGTCGCGGACGTACCGCACCCGTCCGTCGGCGCCGTCGGGGCCGGTCGCCGCGGGTGCCGTGAGCGCGAATCGCGGGTACGCGCCGGCGACTTCCACATCCCAGACGTTCGCGGTCGCGTACCAGTAGCCGGGGACCGGCGCGACCGGGACGCCCGCGAGCACCGGCCCGAGTTTCCCCTTTCCGTACTTGCGGTGGAGGCGAGCGGTGGCGTTCTCGCCTGCTGACTCGACTGCCTTTCGCAAGACTGCGCGGCGCTCCCGGCGCGTCTCGTCGACGGCGCCGGCCCGCACGTCGGCGGGGACCGCGACACTCGCGTCCGTCGCCGCAGCAGCGAGTTCAACCCGGAGTCGGACCGTGAGCCGGTCCCGCTCGACCGCGGAACGGTCGCCGACTGTCGCCGCGCTCCGCGCGAGCACCGCAGCGTACGAGCCGTTCACGACCGCTGCGACGCGATGCCCCGGGTGCGGCCACTTGCTGTTCGTCTCGTCGACCACTCGGCGTCGTTCACTCGCCGAGAGACTCGTCCGCTCGGCCAACACGATGTGCGCGCGTCGGTCGATCACGCCGAGTTCACCCGCGACCCGGCGGCGGAGCTGCTGGCGACTCGACCGGTCCACGTCGCCGTTCGCCGACGGAACGGCGTCACCGGCGACCAGTACCCTCCCCGCCTCGGCGAGCGACGCGGTCCGCCGCGACGGCAAGACGGCGTCAGTGACGCTGTCGGCAGCGTCGCCGGTCGGTACCGCGAACAGGTTCGTGTTGCGCGCGACGAGCGGGGTGCCCGACTCGTTCGGCCCCAGCGTTGCGACGTGGTCGGCGCCGACGCTCGTCACCGGGAGGTAGCCCGGCGTCCCGGTGGGAGTGAACGTCACCGACCCCGCGCGCCACCTGCCGACTGCCGATGGCTCGGGCGCGGTCCCCTCGGCGGCGATCCGAGCGAGGTCGTCGAGGCCGCCGTCGACACCCGCGCGGAGGTCGCCGACGCCGTCGAGGTACGCGTCGTTGCGCCGGTCGGCGCCGTCGGCCCGCTCCTCCAGCGCCCGGATCACGGCGTCGACGTAGGCAGCGCGCGCGGCAACGCGGGCCCGGTCGGCCACACCGTCGTAGGTCTCCGGTGCGTCGACGAGGTTGGCGCGCCGGTGCCGGAGTGCCGCCGCGAGTCGAGCGGGGGCGTTCGCCTCGCCGGCGGCGACGGCGTCGCGCGACACTGTCACCGAGACGTTCCGGACGCGCTCGCGGAGGCTGGCGAGGTCGCGAGCGACCCACGCACGGACCTGATCGCTCGGTTCCCCGGTCACGTTCGTCCGGTCCACGTGACTGCCGCGTCTGACCGCCCGAAGCGCGGCACGGTCAGCGGTGCCGTCGTCGGCCATCGTCCGCTCGACCCGATCGATCACGTCGGCGAGGTTGGCCCCGTCGACGGCACCGCCGGAGACGAACACCGGTTCGGTCGGCGCAGGTGAGACGGGGCTCGGTGCACGCGGCGCGTGCGTTACCTCGACGACGACGCGGACGCGGTAGCGGTCGACGGCCACCGCGGTCGTCTCGCGGACACGACCCCCGCGCGTCCAGCGTCTCGTCGCCCGGTTGCGAACCTCGACCGTCCGTCGCTCGTCGGCGACGGTGGCCGCGCCGGGCGTGCGACGCGACTCCCGTGAGACGACCGCGACCTCGCGCTCCATCGTCGACGAGGCGAGCGTCCAGTTCGGCCCGGGTGGGTCCGGCTCCGGGAGCGTCGAACTGGTGGTCGAGAGCACGCTCGTCCGTCGGGTCGCAGTCGCGCGGTACGCACCCTCGATTGCGGCGTCGACGCCCCCGCCTGCCGTGCCGTCCACGACGGCGAGGAACGCCCGGTCTGCGGTGGCGTTCACGCCGACCTCGAACACGTCGCTCGACGAACCAATCTGGGCTGCCGTCGACGGGCGCGGCGTCTCCGTCCCGCCGCGCGTCGTCCGCTCGGTGGCAGTGAGCACCTGCCGAGTCCACGCCCCGCCCCGTGTCGTGGCGGGGGTGAGCAGGTCCGTCGCCGCCACCCGTCCCGTCGCACGAAGGAGCGCGGCACGACCGGCGGGGTCGCTCTGGCCGTAGACCGCACCCTGTGCGCGCAGCGCCGCGGCGTTGGTCGACAACTCCACGTGGCGGTTCGCGAGGACGTTCGTGATCGGTGCTCCGTAGTGTTGGGCGGTGCCCCGCGCCTGGGCGACGGCCCACAGCCGCCACGTCAGCGCACGACCCAGGCCTGGTCCTTCCAACGGCGAGCGGTTCAGCCGCCGTTCGTAGGCGCGCGTCCGCTGGTGCATAGCGAGCACCGGCACCGCGACGGCGACGCTGTAGTTCACACGGCGCGTGGCGACCGTCGTCGCGCCGCGGCGAGCCGTGAGCGTCACGTTCCGGACGACCACTCGCACGGCGGTCCCGTTCGCCAGCGGTTCGACCGACACTCGGTCGATGACGGCGGCGGCGTCAGCCGTGGAGTCGAGTGGTCGCGTCTGTAACGACCCGCTCGCGGTGACCCCGCCCACGCTCGCTGTCGACCGGTCGAGGGCGGCGTCCACCGCCAGTCCGATCCGGAGGCGGAGCGCGTCGCGGAAGGGGTGGTCCGGGTCGAGCGCCCGGCCAACGGTCGTGTTCGCCGGCGTCGTGACTGGGCTTCGTGCGGCCTCGTGTGCGGCGGCGGTCGCCGCCGACCGGACGGCGGGGCGCCCGGCGGACTCGGCGCGTTCGAGCGCGTCGTCTGCGGCGGTGTCGACGGCGACCGGGCCGCCGACCGCCGCCGTGTTCGCGTACACGACGCTCCCGAGGAGGAGGACGACGCCGACCAGCGCGAACGGGACGCGCCCGCGGTCGTCGCCGCCGACGAGAGCGCGCGCGCTCACGGCGACCACGTCCTGACGACGACGACCACACGTCCGGGAGTCGCGCCCGGTTCCTGACCACACTGCTCGTCGAGTGACTGACCGCCCTCCACGCGGTCGGCCACGGCGGCGGCCAGTTCTCGGTTCGCCGCGGTCGGGCCGCCCCGTTCGAGTACCGCGACCGTGTCGACGCCGACGGCCTCGCCGGCGCGCCGGTAGCGTTCGACGACTGCATCGACGGCGGGGGAGTCGTCGCGTGCGGCCGCCGCGATTCGCTCGCTCGGGAACAGCACCTCGATGGTCGCCTCCGCAGCCGTCGTGCTCGGCGTCGTGTCCCCGTTCGACCCGTTCGCCGTGCGTCGCTCGGCCGGGTCACTGGAGCCGACAGGGACGGTGAATCGAGCGGCGGAGACCGTCGCGGTCGGCGGCGGAGTTGGACCGACCCGGACCTCCCCGCCGAGGTCGACGCCCGGAAGCGGTCGCCAGACCGCCCGGACCGCCGTCCGTGGTCCGATCGCGTCGGCGACCGCCGAGCGGACGGCGCGGCGATATCCGTCGAGCGCCGGCGACAACGGCTCGCCGTCGAACGTCGCCGAGCGCACCGCGGCGTGCGCGAGGTGCTCGGCGAGCGTGGCGTGTGCGACTCGGTCGGCCTCCGGCGACGGCGACGATCCATCGCGGGTGAGCGCGTACTCTACCGGCTCAGTCGTCGCCGCGAGCGTCTCCGCGACGCCCCCAGCGCGCACGCTCGCGGAGTGCGAGCCTCCAGGTGGGTCGACGCCGACGATGGTGACCGCTGCTCCGCTGACGAGCAGCAGCGCGAGACACACGTCGAGGAGCGACCCGGTCATCGCCACACCACCACGCGGAGTTCACCCGGCCTGACACGACCGGGGCCGAGGGCGACGCCGACTCGTCGCGCGGCGACCGCTCGGTCGACTGCTCCCGTTGGGCCGCCGCCGTCGGCGCGATCAGGCGGTGTCGCACCCACCGACCACCGCCGTCCGGCGACAGCGAGGGTCGCATTTGCGTGCGCCTCGCCGGTGAGTGCGCCACCGCCGACGGTCACGAAGCGGTCGGGGTCGGCGACGCCGCCGACCGTCGTCCGGTCGTGGACGCGTTCGAGCAGCGGTTCGGCTGCGGGACCGCCGCCCGTCGCAGCCCCGTCGAGCACCAGCGCGTACGCGGAGAGGCCCACCGAGACGGCGAGGACCGCAGCGAGCGCGGCGCTCGGCTCGGCCAGCCCTCGCTCACGCGACGAGGACGAGCGTGACATCCGTCTCCCCCCACGAGACGTGCCGGACGTACAGCGTCCGGCCAGTGGTCCACGTCGGTTCGTCGGTGGCCTCCGAACGGGCCGTCGCGACCGCGCCGTCGAACGCTGCGGGCGTGTCGAACGGTCGCTCCGGCGGGTCGCCGAGCGCCACTCCCGCGAGCGACCCGCCTTCCTCGACCGGGACGACGTCGTCGCTCGCGAACGTCGCCGCCGCATCGCCGCCGTCCGAACGGAGCGCGACGCCGACGGTGCTCACGCGGACACGATCGGCAGTCAGTCGGTACCGAGCGGTCGCGGGTGGGTCCGCGGCGGCGACGGTGTCCACGGTCGCGGCCACGTCGCTCGCGTTCGGCGGCGGAGCCGTGGGAAGGCCGACGGCGACACCGAGCGTCACTGTCGCGGCGGCAGCGAGGCCGAGCCACGCGTACCAGCCTTCGACGGGTGCGTCGAGCATGGGGGGTGGTGGTCCCGTTTCCGTACTTCAACTCTTGTCCGGCGCTCACCCGACCAGCGCGGCGACCGCGACGTGCCCGGCGACGAACGCGCTGCTGGCCGTCACCAACGCGATACCGACGCGGTAGCCGACGACCGTCACGTCTAGGCCCCGCTCCAGCCCCGTCGCCAGCGCGGTGAGCACCGCCGCCAACGCGAGCACGTACCCGCCCACTGCGGGGCCGACGATACCCACCGAGAGAACCTCTCCTGCACCACCTGCACCGGCGAGGGCCGACGCCGCGCCACCGGTCCCGGAGAGGCCGTCCAGCCGGCCAGCGAGCGCCACGCTCGCACCCCCGACGAGCGGGCCGTAGAGGGCGGCAGTGTCGCGGAGTGTGTTCGTCACGGTCGCCAACTCCCGTTGCGCGGCGCGCTCGCACGCGGCCAGCGCGTCCAGTCGCTCGGCGTGGTCGACGAGCGCCGGCCCCGCCGTGCGACCCTCGCTCACTGCCGCACAGACGAACGCCACTGCCGCGGTCGAGCGCGGGCCGACAGCGCGACTTGGGCCGAACGGACCACCCTCGCCGGCGAGCGCGTCGCCGACGGTGCACCCGAGCGCGTCCCGTCGCCTGCTCGCGGCGGTGAGCGCGTCGCCGACGGGGCCCGAGAGGTCGGTGGCGACCTGCGGGAGCGCGTGCTCCACGGAGTCGCCGTCCCCGACGCGGCGCCCGAGCAGCGTCAACGCGTCGCCGAGTGCGCGCTCGCGCTCGTCCACCGCGCGCCGGACCTCCCGAGCGGGACGCAAGAGCACGAGCGCGCCGACTCCGAGTCCGGCCCCGCCCGCGAGCACGGGTGCCGCCCACGTCCCGAGGAGCGCCCTCGCGAGGAGCCACCCCACGGCGACCGCGAGGACACCCGCGGCGAGCGCGTGCGGGCGTCGGTCCGGAACGGCGGGGTGTGACCGACGGACCCGCGGCGCCGGGAACGACACCGGTCGACGCCGGAGGAGCGACACAGCGGCGACGACGAGGCCGCCCGGCAAGAGGAGGTCGTACACGACGACGAACGCGAGTGGCGGGACGCGGACCCCCGCGGCCGCCGCGGCGGGGACCGTCCCGACCAACGCCAACGGGAGGAGCACGCCGAACGCATACAGCCCCGTGACCGGTCCGCGGAGGTCGCCGGCGAACGACGCCGCCCTGTCGCGGAGTCGCTCCTCGACGACGTGGACCGCACGGTCGAGCAGACGCGCCCGGTCGGCTTCGGTGTCGGCGTCGAGCGCGTCGACGAGCAAAGCGAGTGAGCGGTCCAGTCCCGGGACCCACTCGGCCCACTCCGAACCGAACGCGCCGAGTCCGCCGTCAGTCCGCCCGGCGACGGCGGCGCGGTCACCGTGGCGACGGAGGCTCCGCTGGAGCGGCCCGTCGCCGACGGTCGCCGCGAACCGAACAGCGCGCTCGGGGACCGGCGACAGCCGAAGCGACAGGGCCAGCGAACTGACGACCGTCGCCGCGTCCGCCGCCGCCCGTCTGCGCCGTCCGGTCGCCACGAGCACCGGCAGTCGCCGACAGAGCACGTCGGTCGCCGACCCGAGCGCGACGGCGACCGCACCGGCGAGTGCAACGACCCGGGTCGACGCGGTACCTGGAGCCACGAGGAGTGTCCCCGCGAACGCGACGACCCCGATGGCGATGCCGAGGACGGCAGCGGCGGTCGTGAGTTCCTGCGGGTCGACACGAGCGTCGAGCAGTCGACAGGCGTCGGCGAGGTCGTCGTCGACCGAGGGCGTCGGGAGGGTGGCGGGCCACGCCAGTGCAAGGCTCCGTATCCCGGCACGGACGAGGTCACGTCGACTCTGCCGACTCATCCGTCGAGTCCGTTCGCGACCGCGGCGACGCCGGTCCGTCCGGCGTCGGCGAGTTCTCGGATGCGCTCGCCACGCTCGGTCGCCGCCGCCCGCACGTCGGCGTACGTCTCGGTCGGGCGAGCGATTTCTGTTATCAGTCGGCTCTCGCCGCGGTCGAGTAGTCCCGTGACCGTGGCGGTCGACCCCTCGCACGTCGCCAGCGGCGCGAAGTCGTCCGGGCGACCGCCGTGCACCTCCTCGACGGCGTCGAGCGCCCGGTCGGGCCCGAGCGTCACCACCAGGTCCGTCGTCGCGAACGAACTGGCTGGTACGCCGAGGTCCGACACTACCCGCTCGCGGACCGACTGGCCGCCAGTTCCGTGGATCGTTCCGAGGACGGCGTCGGCGGCGGCGCCGACGCGCATCGCCTCGTACAGCGCGCGTGCCTCGCCGCCGCGGACCTCGCCGACGACGAGCGCACCCTCGCCGAGACGGAGCGCGGTCCGCACCGCGTCCGTGGGTGACAACGCGGCGTCGTCGTCGGTCGCGACGCGCAGTGACTGCACGTCACGGCCGGCCCGCGTCAACGACTCGACCGGGAGTTCCGGCGTGTCCTCGATGACGACCGACCGCGTCGCCCGGTCGAGAGCGAAACACAGCGCCCCGAGGAGCGAAGTCTTCCCCGCGCCGCGCGGCCCGGCGACCAGCACCGCCGCCCCCCGCTCGACCGCGACGGACAACAGCCCCGCGACCGGCGCGGGGAGCGACCCGACCGCGACCAGTCGGGGGAGCGTCCACGGCTCGTCGGCTCGCCGGCGGAACGCGAAGCCGGTCCCGTCGGTCGCGGGCGCTGCGACAGCGGCGACGCGCACCCCGTCCACCGCGGCGTCTGCCGTCGGCGACGACCGCGACAACGGTCTCCCGCTCCGTGCCCGGAGTCGCGCCGTGAGTGCGGCCACGTCCGCCGCCGACAGTCGCACGTTCGTCGTCAACTGCTCGTCGTCGACGACGACGCGGACGGCCCCCTCGCAGGCGGGAGCCGACAACGACGCGTCAGTCACGCGAGGGTCCGCGAACACCTCGTCCAACACCCCGAAGCCGCGGGTGTGACGGTCGAGAACGCTCGCGAGTAGTTCCAATGAGAGGTCTGCGCCGCCGTCGTCGACCGCCGTCGCGTCCGCGGAGACCACGTGTCGGACGGCGGCACTGGCGGCGCGGTCACTCGGCTCGACCTCGCCCGTTGCGAGCGCCTCTCGGGCCGCCACCAACACCGCGAGCGCGTCTGCAGAGAGGTCGCGCGTGGCCGGTCGGAGGTGGTACCGCGGCAGGCCGTCGGCGCGGTCGTACACGGTGACGCGACCGCCGGTGTCGAGCGTCGTCGTCTCCCGGAGGGTACCGTCCTCCGGCGGTAGCGGCGCGGTTCGACCGAGCGCGACCGTCGGTGCGACACTCGGCGTCAGCACCCGGTCGTACCCGTCGACTCGCTCGGCGCACGCCGACAGCCCACATTCGGCGACCGTGCGCGCGACCGGCCCGGCACGACCGACCGCCTCGTGCGCGACGGCCAGCGGGTCCCGCTTCGCACGCTCGGCCAACGACGGTTCGCGGAGCGCGACGCCGTCGACGAACCGGCCCGCAGCCGAGAGGAGCGCGGCGCCGTCCCCGTCGTAGAAGTGGTCGATGCCGTCCGCACGGACGCGAATCGCGTCGGCGTCGCCGGCGGCCAGCGCGTCGACGACGGTCGCTCGACAGGCGGAGTCTGTAGCCAGGTCGCCGCCCGGGCAGTCCTCGGCGTCGACCCGGAGGAGGCGCCCCCCGGTCAACGATCCGCCGCCGACGGTCGTCGCGGCGTCGAACGTCGTCACACACCGACAGGCGTCTGCGGGTTCTCCGGGGTGAGCGTCGTCGCCGTCGTCGGCGTCGCTCCCGCCGCGGAGTCGGTCGAGGAGTCGCATGGGCCGTCTGGTCCCGGATTCGTACTTGAACTCCCGCCCGTCGACCCCGCAGATCCGACTCGGGAAATCCGAACCCGGCGCGCCCCGTCGACGCCGTCGTCGGCGCCGGCGACCCGCACCAGTTCGAGAACGAGTCGATGCGTCCCCGGACGACTGAGGACGACGCCGCCGTCCGGGATAGCGTAGCGGCCCGCGAGCGCCATCCGCGCCTCGTGGCCACCTTCGACCGCCGCGGCGACGACCGCACTGGACTGATCTGTCGGCCCGGGACACACGGCGAGAGACGAGACGCCGGCGGCGACGAGCGACCGGCGCGGAACGCCGACCGACACCACTCGTCGCCCCGTCGGTACCGAGGCCGCCCCCGGGCCGCGCGCCGGTTCGCCCGTGTGGAGCGCGCGTGCGGCCCGCTCGACCCGTTCGGCGACGCGCTCGGTCGCGGCGGTCGTCCGCTCGACGCGCGCCTGCTCGACCGCCGGCAGCGCCGCCGCGAACAGCACCGCCGCGACCGCGACCGCCAGCACGACGCGGATCACGCGGCTCCGTCAGGCTGGCCGTCTCGGCCCACCTCGTCGCCGCCGGCGTCTTCGTCGGCCCGTCGGCTCTCGGGACCGGTTGGGGCGTCGGTCGCGACCGCGAGCGCACGGTCGGCACGCGCCCTGACGCGCTCGTTCACAGACCGAATCGACCCGACGTAGCCGCGCAGTGCCTGCGTTGCGGCGTCGAGTTCGGCGGTCGTCGCTTCGAGCGCGTCGAGGCGGTCTTCGAGTGCGTCCAGTCGTGCCGTCGTCTCGGCGGTCGTCGCAAGGTCGGTGTAGTCTGGCGACGACTCGTGCGTCCGGTCTGGGTCGCCCCCGCCGACCGCGCGTTCGAGCGCCGCGAGTCGGGCGTCGAGTGCGCGCGCGTCGGTCCCGGGTGCGTCGTCGGCTGGTCGGGTGTCGCCTGTCCGTTCGGCGTCGTCGTTCGGGAGTCGTGTCACGGGGACGGTGCTCCCGGCATCCGGTTTCAACCTCCGTTCTGGCGGGGGCCGTCGGCGAGCGAGTCGAGTGCTACCCGTGGGAAGATTGAAGCGGTGTGGTGCGCGAATGCAACTCGTATGAAGACGGTCCTCATCGGCGTCGGCCAGGCCGGCGGCAAGGTCACCTCCTCGCTGGTCGAGTTCGACCACGACATGGGCTTCAACGCGGTACGGGGGGCACTTGCGGTCAACAGCGCGAAGGCGGATCTCCAGTCGCTACCCATCGACACGGTCCTCGTGGGACAAGACCGGGTCAAAGGGCACGGCGTCGGCGGCGACAACGAGTTGGGAGCGGAGGTGATGCAGGCCGACGCGGGCGAGGTGATGGCCGCGCTCGACGGTCGCATCACGGCGGAGGCGGAAGCCATCGTCGTCGTCGCGGGGTTGGGCGGCGGCACCGGGTCGGGCGGCGCACCCGTGCTCGCGCGGGAACTCAGCAAGGTGTACAGCGTCCCGGTGTACGCGGTCGGCATTCTCCCCGGGCGCGGCGAGGGCGCGATGTACCAGGTGAACGCCGGGCGGTCGCTCAAGACGCTCGTTCGCGAGGCGGACGCGACGATCCTCATCGACAACGACGCGTGGCACTCCTCGGGCGAGAGTCTGGAGGAGGGGTTCGACAGCATCAATAACTCCATCGCCCGTCGCCTCGGCCTGCTGTTCGCCTCCGGCGAGAACGTCGAGGGCGTCGGCGAGTCCGTCGTCGACACCAGCGAGGTGATCAACACGCTACGCTCCGGTGGCGTCGCCGCGCTCGGCTACGCCAGCGCGCAGGCGGACGACGACCCGGACACGAACATCAACGTCGTCACCAGCGTCACGCGCAACGCGCTTCTCACCGGGACGAGCCTCCCGAACGCCACGAAGGCAGACTCGGCCCTCCTCGTCGTCGCAGGCAAGCCCGAGCGCATCTCCCGGAAGGGCGTCGAGCGGGCGCGCAAGTGGGTCGAGGAGGAGACGGGGTCGATGCAGGTGCGCGGCGGCGACTTCCCCCTCGACTCCGAGCGCCTCGCCGCACTGATCCTGTTGGGCGGCGTGGAACGCTCTTCCCGTATGGAGGAGTTCATGCGGCGCGCGAAGGAGGCTCGCGAGGAGGCGAAGCGCCAGCAAGAGGAGCGCGAGGACACGGACAAACTGTTCCAAAACGACGACCTCGACAGCCTGCTGTGAGCCGCTCGCGCCGAGGGGCAGTCACTCGGAGTCGAGGGGCGTCACGTCGACGTGGCCGTCGCCAGCGACGCGCACGT
The DNA here is from genome assembly GCF_029338555.1 of Halobaculum marinum. Lineage (GTDB taxonomy): Archaea > Halobacteriota > Halobacteria > Halobacteriales > Haloferacaceae > Halobaculum > Halobaculum marinum. Next base: position 2,120,159 of record NZ_CP119989.1, read on the forward strand.
GGGTCTCCTCGTACCTGAACGAGAGACAGACCGTCTTCGAGCCGTCGACCGAGTAGAGCGTATCGATTGCGTCGGGGTCGACGACGTCGTGGAGCGGACTGAGGTCGTTGACGACGGTCTGTTTCTCGGCTGCGACGGCCCGTGGGATGCGGACACTCATCGGGGGTGCGTCGGGAGCAGACTGACCGCGACTGGGGACCTCGTCGGTCATCGTCGTTCAGCTCACTCCGCTTCGTCTCCCCGGATCCTTGTCGGGGGTGACTCCGGGCCCAGCCGGGGTCAGCGTCTCGAGCGGAATTCGGGTGAGCAACGGCGTCGACGACACCACGTCGTCGTCCCACTCGACGAGTCCGGCGGCCACGAGCTTCGGCAGGTGGACGTGGTTCAGCCCGACCGAGACACTCTCGATCACGTCGGTCGACCACGCCATCTCCGTGTCCGCCGCGACGTGGGTCGCGATGTCGAACACCGACACCGCTCCCCCGTTGGCGGCTAGGTACCGCACGACGACACGTCGTTGAGAACTGGCGAGCGCGTCGTACACTCGTGTCCAGTCGGGCGCATCATCTCCTACTCCCATGTTGAGGGGTACGCGTTCACCCACATCGAGATTCTACCTGTTATAACAGGCTATTTAAAAGCACCACGTTGCTCGACGCCGATCCATTCGTTCGGGCCCGTCACTGCTCGTCGCCGTTGCTGTCCAGCACAACTTGCTTGAGGACGGCGTCGGCGCCCCGACGGACGCTCTCGGAGGCGGACTGTTCGGTGACGCCGAGTCGCTCTCCGATCTCTGTCAGCGTCGTGCGTCGGGGCACCTCGAAGTAGCCGCGCTCTACGGCGAGTGACAGCGCCTCGCGTTGCGGGTCCGTCAGTCCGAAGCGTCGGAGGCCGGTGTGCACCTCCGAGAGTGTGTACACGCGGTCGAGCGTGAACGAGATCGCACGCTCTTTGCAGAAGTTGTGGAACGCGGTCAACCCCCCGTGGTCTTCGAACCGGATGCGGAAGTGCCACACGTCGGCACCGCGGGCCGTGAGGACCGTCGCCCCCGTCTCCGCCAGTCCCGCGACGAGGCTCTCGTCGTGCTCCTCCCACGCGACACGGTAGAGTGCGCTCCCGCCGACAACGTCCAGTTGTGTCAGCGACCCGACTGAGTCGGCGGACCCGATCGCGGATTCGAACGCGGGGAAGTCGCCGCCGTGGACCCAAACGTACGGCATGACCAGCCCGGAGGACGGCACGACGCGCTCCATTTCGACGTGCGTGTTCGGATCGCGCGCGAGTACCTGCCCGAGCGTGAACTCGGCGGCGGCGATCGTAAACTCTGCATAGACGGTCATACCGTCCGTGACGACGTTCTCGGTAGTAGGTGTAGTAGGTACGCAGGGGGTCGGGAGGTCGGCGCGGACCGTCTCGGGGTTGTTACTCGCTCGGGTCGGTCCCCTCCAGTGATTCGACCACTGGTTCGAACCTCGTCGTTGGTGCACCGATGACGGGACGTGTCGCAGAAAATGGCCGACTCCGTGTCGGCTGGTCGCCTCACGCAGTTCAGGCCGCTTTCATCGCGACGCCGGACTCAGGAGCGATGCCCGCGAGCGGGGTTCCGGGCACGAACACCTCACTCAGCGGGAGTTCGGCGCGCTCGCTGTGCTTGCGGACGACCTCCTCGGAGGTGGCGTCGTACTTGCACATGGTCCCGTGGGCGAGTCCGTCCGAGCCGTCGAGGACGTCGGATCCGAGGTAGGCGATGCTCGTCCCCTCCCCACGCATCTCCTCGACGGTCGCGCGAGATCGCTCGACAGCCGCGTCTAGTTCGTCTCTCGATACACCGTCACCGAACAGGCGGAGTACGTGGTAGTTCGTCATTAGTTGCTCAGAGAGCGGACGTTCGATCCGTCCCTACGTACTCGTACGCGCTCCAGCGACGGGTCGTTTGTGGCGACATTCGTCACCGATCCGCGTCATTCGCTGTCCCGTTGCAGCGGACGGGCGCTCGCGGGGACGTGCTGACGGGCGCTCCCAACGAGACCGCCGTATCTAAGTGCGTCTGCGCCCGACTACAGACCAATGTCACGCGGACCCGACTGGCTCTCGTTCCGTCGGTACGCGGCGTTCACGACCGGGATGGCGCTGACGCTCATCTCGCTCGGCATCTACACCGCCGCGACCGGCGCCGGACTGGCGTGTGCCCAACAGTGGCCGCTGTGCGACGGCGGCGTGCTCCCGCAGTCGATCCCGTCGTTCATCGAGTGGTTCCACCGGCTGTGGGCGATGATCACCGGGTTCTTCATCCTCGGCGCGGCGGTGTGGGCGTGGCTCGACCGCGACGTGCTCGCTCCCCGCACTCGCTACGCCGTGACGCTCGCGACCGTTCTCACGCCGATGCAGGCGATCTTCGGCGCGATCACCGTCACCCTGAACGGGGCGCTCCCCGGCGGCTACTCCGCCCCGGTGCACGCGGCGCACTTCCTGACGGGGTTCTCCATCTTCGCGCTGTTGTCGTACACGACGCTGACGGCGTACCAGAACCGGTACTCCCGTGACGCGCTCGCGCGGAGTCGGATCGCCGTCGGCGTCGCGCTGGCGGCGCTGCTCGTCGGGTGGGTGTTCTCCCGCATCGACCCCGTCTCTTCGTACAGCCCGCCCGAGCAGGCCGTGTTCTACGCCGTCACCCTGCTCGCGTTCGGGAGCCTGCTGGCGGCGACGATGTGGCTCGGCGAACTCGGGGAACTGCTGCCGCGGGCGGCGACCGGCGCCGCCGCCGCGTTGCTGTTCGTCGGCATGGTGCTCGGGCGCGACATCGTCGTCTACTCGGCGGGCGTGCGCTTCGTAAACTGGCTCGTCGTCGCGTTGGCGGTGCTGTCGACGGCTGGCGCCGCGTGGATGCTCCGGGGGGTCGAACCGGAGGTCGAACAGCCGGTGTACGGCTCCACCGACGACTGAACGCCCCGACTGGGGTCTCGTCGCTGGTGGGCGATCGGCAAATTTTACGAGATTACAACCCACCGAAGGGGACAAATAGCCGGGCGGGAGTACGATCCATTGCCATGGATAGACGTACCTACATCAAGTCCGCCGGCGCAGCAGGCGCCGGCCTCGCGCTCACCGGCTGCCTCGGCGGCGGTGGCGGCAGCGAGACCATCACCATCGGCTCGGACATCCCGTACCGGCCGTTCGAGTACGAGACGACCGACGGCGAGCTCACCGGCTTCGACGTCGACATCGCGCAGGCGGTGTTCACCGACGAACTCGGCTACGAGCACGAGTTCGTCCAGACGTCGTTCGACACGATCATCCCGTCGCTGAACAACGGGAACTTCCGCGTCATCATGTCCGCGATGACGATCAACGACGAGCGCGCCGAAGAGGTCGACTTCTCTGACCCGTACTTCACGGCGTACCAGACCATCGTCGTCCGCGAGGACTCGGACATCTCCGCGAAGGAGGACCTCGCAGGTGCCCGCGCGGGCGTCCAGAAGGGGACGACCGGCGCCGCCGCCGCCCAAGAGCTCAAGGAAGAGCTCGGCGGCGACCTGGAGATCAACGAGTACGACCAGATCCCCGACGCGTTCAGCGCCCTGCTGAACAACCAGGTCGACTGCGTCATCAACGACAACACCGTCAGCGCCGAGTTCGTCAACGGCGAGGGCGAGGGCCAGGTCCGCTTCGTCGAGGGCGAAGGCGCGGCCAGCGAGGCCGGCCAGGAGGCGCCGCCGTACCTCACGCTCACAGTCGAGAACTACGGCATCGCGTTCCGCCAGGACGACGACGACCTCCGCGAAGAGGTCAACGGCGCGCTCGCGACGATCAAGGAGAACGGCACGTACGACGACATCTACAGCGACTACTTCGCCGGGTAACCGTCGATGGCGACAGACACCGGGCGCGCGGCCGAGCGGGACCGCGGCTTCCTCGAACAGCTGAACGACCGCACCTTCCGGCGGCTCGGTGTCGTCGGGACGTCGGTGTTCGCGCTCGGCGTCGCGCTGTTTATCGGGTACATCCTGTTCGTGCAGGTCGACTACGCGCTGCTGGTCAACATCGTCTACCCGCAGTTCACGTTCGCGTTCCTGCGCGTCATCGGGATCGTCGTGATCTCGAGCGTGCTGTCGGTGATCGCTGGCGTCATGGTCGGCCTCGCGCGCGTCTCCCAGACGCGGGTGACGAGTTCGATCGCGAAGAGCTACATCGAGTTCTTCCGCGGGACGCCGTTACTGTTCCAACTGTTCGTCATCTACCTCGGCGTGCCACAGCTGTGGCCGCCGGGACAGTTCCCCATCCAGGGGTTCAACTACTACGCGGCGGTCATCGGCCTCACGCTGAACCACGCCGCGTACGTCGGCGAGGCGCTCCGGGGCGGCATCGAGTCGATCCCGGACGGCCAGATGGAGGCCGCCCGCTCGCTGGGGATGAGCTACATCCAGTCGATGCGTGAGGTCATCCTCCCACAGGCGTGGCGCAACTCGCTGGCGGCCATCGGGAACGACCAGGTGATCCTCGTGAAGGACACGTCGCTGCTGACGGTGCTGGCGATCCCCGAACTCCTCTCCGCGTTCCGGCAGATCAACTCCGCGACGTTCGACGCGTGGACGCCCATCGTCCTCGTCGCAATCGCGTACCTGATGATCACCGTCCCGCTCGGGAAGGTGATCCGGACGCTGGAAGAGCGCGCCGACCCCGCGACCCACGGAGGTGACGACTGATGGCACTCCTCGAGTTCGAGCAGGTGAACAAGTACTTCGGCGAGACGCACGTGCTGAAGGACATCGACCTGGAGATCCAAGAACAGGAGGTGGCCGTCGTCATCGGTCCCTCCGGCTCCGGGAAGTCGACGCTGCTGCGTTGTACGAACCGACTGGAGGAGATCCAGTCCGGGGAGATCCGACTCGACGGCGTCCCGCTCACCGACCCGGACGCGGACATCAACCGCCTCCGTCAGCGCATCGGGATGGTGTTCCAGTCGTTCAACCTCTTCCCGCACAAGACGGCGCTGGAGAACGTCTCGCTCGCCCCGATCAAGGTGAAGGGCGTGAAGCGCGAGCAGGCCGAAGCTGAGGCGCGCGACCTGTTGGAACGGGTCGGCCTCGGCAACCAGACCGGCTCGTATCCGAGTCAGCTCTCGGGCGGCCAACAACAGCGGGTCGCCATCGCCCGCGCGTTGGCGATGGACCCCGAGGTCATGCTGTTCGACGAGGTGACCAGCGCGCTCGACCCCGAACTCGTCGGGGAAGTGCTGGAGGTCATGCGCGACCTCGCCGACGAGGGGATGACCATGATGGTCGTCACCCACGAGATGGGCTTCGCCCGCGAGGTCGCCGACACGATCACCCTGATGGCCGACGGCGAAATCGTCGAGCGGACGCCGCCCGCGCAGTTCTTCGAGCAGCCGACGACCGAGCGCGGTCAGCGGTTCCTCTCGAAGTTGCTGTAGGCGACACCGGCGTCACTCCACGATTTTCTCCCGCAACTCCTGCCGAGCGGCATCGGACTCGTTCGGCGAACGGTGGGTCACTGCTGGCTCGACGTGCCCGACTGCACGGAAACGACCGGACCGTGACCGTTCCGACGGCGCACCGGCCGTGGCCGCAGGCAGATTGAAGCCGGGTCCGGATAGATCCGTGACATGCGTCCGCATCGTCCCGGAGTCGTCGGCGAGTCGCTCTGGCGTCGACACGAGAGTCCGGTCAGCGTCTGGTGGCTCGTCCTCCTGTACCCCGTGTTCGTCTCGGCAGTGTATCGGCGGAGCCGCCCGTTGGGTGGGGTCGTCCTCCTCTCGCTCGTCGCGAACATCTTCGTCGTGCCACCGCCAGAGACCGACGACGCGTGGGCAACGCGAGTGGTTCGCGGTGAACGCGCGTGGCTGGATCGGGGGCTGTTCTCTTCGAGGGTCGACGTCGCGTGCGTCGGGGTCGGCGGGCTGGTGAACCTGTGGACGCTCCGGGCCGCCCTCCACCGCCGGCCAGTCGCCACGGCGGTCGGGACCGTTGCCTCGATAGCGCTGATGTTCCTGTTCTTCCACCGGATGGCCGCACGCTACGACGCGACGACGGACCCCCGAGCGTAGCGCACCGTCGCCACGGACAGCCACCGTATCGCCGTGGTCACCTCAGAACGTCAGGACTTCGACACCCTCGGTGTCGTACGTCGTCATCGCGGCCAGCCGCTCCGGCACCTCGTCGAGTCCGACCTCCCGACCGACGAGCGTACCCGGGTCCAGATCCCCGGCCTCCAACAGGCCCAGCAGTTCGTCGTAGCGTGTCGGCGGCATCCCACGCGATCCGAGGAAGTCGACCTCCCAGCGGGTCATCGCGTCCGTCGGGAGCGACACCACCCCTTGTTCGGCGTCGGTCGTCAGCCCCACCTGCACGTGGGTGCCGCGCTCGCGGAGGCAATCGACCGAGTTGCGGCACGTCTCCGCACGTCCGAGCGCGTCCAGCGAGACGTGTGCGCCGCGACCGGTGATCGCTTCGATTGCGGTTGGTACGTCCACTCCCTCGTCCGCCCGGACAGTCTCGTCGGCGCCTGCGGCGCTCGCCCGCTCCAGCGCCCCGTCGTCGATGTCGACCGCGATCACACGGGCGCCGAGCGCGTCGGCCACGTGGACCGCCGAGAGGCCGACGCCGCCGCAGCCGTGGACGGCGACCCACTCGCCCGCGCCGACGACGGCGCGATGTTCGAGCGCGTGGTACGCCGTCATGAACCGACAACCGAGCGCGGCCACGTCGCGGGCGGCGACCCCCTCCGGGAGACGCATGGCGTTGTAGTCAGCGTACGGCAGGTGGACGCGCTCTGCGAACGCTCCAGGTGCGGCGTGCTCGAAGCCGAGCGCCCGGCCGTCGAGACAGGTGTTTCCGTGGCCGTTCGTGCACTCCGCGCAGGCGCCACAGCCGAGGTTGAACGGGACAGCGACGCGGTCGCCCTCGGCGACAGAGCGGACCCGTTCGCCGACCGCGACGACAGTGCCGGCGGGCTCGTGCCCGAGGACGAAGTCTGTGGGCACCTGGTCGTCGGCCCACTCGCCGTGGCCCATCCACGCGTGCCAGTCGGAGCGACAGATGCCGCACGCCTCGACGTCGACGACGACGCCGTGGGGTTCCAGATCCGGTTCCGGTACGTCGGTCACGTCGAGTGGCTCCCCGTACTCGCGGAGGACGGCCGCTTGCATGCGACCGGCGACGGTCGCCCGCGGCATATGGCTACCGCAGCGTGGGGATCAGGTGGCGGTCACGGTGAACCGAACGGCGGGACCGTCCTCGACGACCGCCTCGACGCTGTACAGCCCACTTCCGGATACACTCCGTCGAAACGTCTCGCCGGCGACAGTCACGGCGAACTCGTACGTGTGGGTCGCCTCCGGAAGCGTGACCTCGTGTGTCGTCTCGGCGGTTCGTTCGAGCGTCCCCTCGACGGTGTCGACCTCGACACCGGTGTCGCTGTCGGAGACGGTGACTGTGTACGTCAGCGATTCGTCGGAGTCGTTGACGACGGTCACGTCCACGGTGGGGGGACCGCCGCCGTTGCCGACGCAGCCAGCCAGCGACGACCCCGTGGCAGCGACTCCCGTCGCGGCGGCGAGGCGGAGAACCGCCCGACGGCTCCGTGCGACACCAGCCGGTCCGGTGTGTGGACGGCGTCTTCTCGGACGGGACGAGTCTCCCATCACATGAAGTCCGACAGGCCCGACTGCCCGTCGTCTTCCTCGGCGGCCTCCGGGTCTGCGACGCGCTCGTCCTCGTCACCGTCGTCGTCACCGTCACCGTCGCCCGCGGCGTCCGCGAGACTCGTCTGTCCGTCGTCGGACTCCGCACCGTCGTCACCGCCGTTCGCCTCGGCTTCGGTGCTCGGTGCGACGCCGGCGAACGCGCCGCCGGAGTGCGCCTCCATCTGTTCGGCGCGGAGTTCCTCCGCGTCCTCGACGATGGACTGCACCTTGTTCGTCGTCTCCCCCGACCCGGTGACGAGCGAGACGTGCGCCTCCTCGAACTCGTAGGCTGCGGCCATCGCGACCGTCAGATCGCGGGGCTTGCAGTGGTGGGTCATCGCCTGGAGGTACGGGAGGACGACACGGCGTGCGGTGTCCATCGAGAAGCCGCCACGCTCGGCGATGGCGCGCACGACATCGTCGCTCGTGTTCGAGGTGGAGTGGTAGAACTGGGGCCGGCCCCAGCGCGTCCACCCGCCTTTCGTGCCGTCGCGAGCGGCGGCGACGCCCGCCGAGAGGTTGTCGCCGGCGTAGCGCCAGTACGAGTAGTTCTGGGAGGCCCACACGCGCCCGAGCCACACGTCGGCGTCGGCGAGGTAGTCGTACGCGCGGGTGGCCTCCTCCGCGTCGTACACTTTCAGCATATTGTCCTCGATCCACTTCGTCAGGTCGTCGGGCGTCTCGTCCACGTCGTAGCTGGACTGGAGCGCCTCCTGCGCGGAGGTGCCCTCCTTGAGCACGAGGTCGAGGAACGGGAAGATGTCCATCGAGCGGTCGCGGTCGCCGGTGATCACGTCCTCCAGCGTGAGGTGGTCTCTGCCGTCGGCGACCGCTTGGAGGTCGTTGACGGCGCCGCGGAGGTCGCCGCTGTTGCGCTCGGCGATGCGGTCGAGTGCGTCCGAATCGAACTCGATTCCCTCCTTGCGGCAGATGTCGCGCAGGACGGGGACGATGGAGCGCTTGCCCACGTCCCGGAACTCGATGTCCTGGGTCGCGTTGCGCAGCCCGCGACTCATGTCGTAGTACTGGTTCGCGATGAGGACCACCGGCTGGCCCGCGCTCTTCACGAGTGACGTGACGGCGCTCTTCCCGCCGCGGTCGTAGTTGCCGTGGATGTTGTCCGCCTCGTCGAGGATGACGAGTTGGCGCCCGCCGGTGTCGTCGCCGCCGGAGGACCCACCGAGGGTCGCGTTGTTCGCCGCGCGACCGGCGTAGCGTTCGATCACGTCCGCGGTCCGCTGGTCGGAGGCGTTCAACTCCACTGTCTCCCACCCCATGTCGGCCGCCAGCGCGTGCGCCGCGGAGGTCTTGCCGACGCCGGGCGAGCCGTGCAGGACGAGCGCCTCGCGGTGGTCGTCCCACGTGTCGGCCCACTCGCGGACCCCCTTCACCGCCTTGTCGTTGCCCCGGAGTTCCGAGAGCGAGGACGGGCGGTACGTCTCCGTCCAGTCGGTCATTACCGAAGGTGGGTGCGAGGCGCGTTTAGTGGTTGCGGACACCGGCCCGCGGGCGTCGGCTCAGTCGTCGTACTCCGACCACACGTGGCGGAACTTCCCGCTCGTCGGAACCCGAGCCGGCGGATCCTCGGCGTGCTCGACCGTCAGGTCCGCGACGCCCTGGTCGGCGAAGAACGCCGTCAGGTCCGTGTCGACGCGCTCGCGAACCGCGCCGGGGTCGGCGTCCCCGGTCACGTCGAGATGGACCCGAAGTGTCCGCTCGCCCGTCCGAACGACCTGTGCCCGGCGGACGCCGGGAACCTCTTCGACTACCGTCGAGAGTGCCAGCGGGAACACCGGAACCGACGCGCCCGCGTCGGTCTCGAACTGCAGGACCGACCCCTGGCGCCCCTCGACTTCGAGCACGGGGAACCCACTCCCACACGGGCACTCCCAGTCGTGCATCGTCACGCTGTCGCCCAGGTCGTACCGCACGAGGGGCATGATCCGGTTGCCGAGGTTCGTGACGAGCACCGTATCGGATGGCTCGCCCGCGGGAACCGGCTCGTAGTCGTCGTCGACGGGTTCGACCACGAACCAGTCGGTGTTGGCGTGGAGGTTCCCCCGCTCGCACTCCACGGCGAGCGGGAAGCACTCCGTGGACCCGTACAGTTCGCGGACGACACAGCCGAACGCCTCGCGGAGGTCGCGCTTCTGATCGTTCGTGATCGGTTCGGCGGTCGGGCCGACGAACGCCGGGTCGATGTGGAGACGACCCGCTCGCTGGGCGCGCGCGAGTTCCACGAGGACTGTCGCGTAGCCGACGAGGATCGCGGGCTGGAACGCTTCTAACTCTTGGATCAACTCGTCGATGGGCCGGGTCGGCGACAGGAGACGACCACGGTTGTGAAGCAGCGTAGACTCCCGCTCCATCAGTGCCACCCCGGAGGCGCCAGCGAAGTGCCCACCGGTGACGGCGATCTCGGCGGCGCGAGCGCCGTTCCGGAGGAATCGCGTCAGGGCCGTCGGGCTCGCGGCGATCGACCCGACGATCCAGCGGTCCGGGAGGACGTTGATGAGCCGGAGCGACAGGTCGTCGTGGAGGAACACCCCGGGCTCGCCCGTCGTCCCCGAGGTGAGCCACACCGGGTAGCGACCGAGGAAGCGCTCGCCGATCGTCGACTCGTCGGCGACGAAGGCGTCGACACCCGCCTTCGTCACCGCGGTGTCGGTCACCACGTCGTCGAAGTTCGCCATCAGCGTCGGCTTCGTCACCGGTGGGTACGCCCGGAGGTCCGTCGTCCCCTCCGGCACGTCCGCCCAGTGTCGTGCGTAGAACCGCGACTGGCGGCGAACGAACGCGAGGTGGCGGTCGAGTCGGCGGCGCCGCCGCGCGTCGATGGCCGCACGGCTGGCCCACTTCGCCCGCCACACGTCGAGCGTGGCGGCGACCTGCCCGAGTTCGGACCCGCCCACCGCGGTCGACGGCACTCCTTCTCGTCCGAGAACGTCGGTCGTGAATGCGGCCGAGGACGGCGGATCGGTCCGGTCACTCATGTGGACCCCCGCGGCGTGGTCGGCCCTGGAATCGTCTCGGCGTCGGTGTCGGTGCGGCCCGCGGCCGACACGTCGCCCTCCCACGGGTCGCCGTGGCCGGGGAGGAGCACCGCGTCGCCGAACTCGGCGAGCGTCTGCACCGACCGTCTCGCCTGGGCAGCGTCGTAGTGAATCGGTGGGAGCACCCGTGGAGCGGTCTGCTCGCCGGTACGGACGTCCAGCGTGAACGCGGCGTCACCGCAGCAGAGCACCCCGTGGTCGGCGAAGTGGAACGCACACGACCCAGCGGTGTGGCCCGGCAGGTGGACGACGCGCGGGCGACCCGGGACGTCGAGCACGTCGCCGTCGGCGATCGGTTCGAACGTCCTCAGCGGTGGCACCCGCCGCACCCCCGACCGGATCACCTCGGCGACGTACGCGAGCGTGGCGGGGCGCCACAGCGACCGTAGCAGGGCCGTCGGTGGCAAACCGGGCGGCCCACCGCACGCCAGGTCGGCGTCCGCCGGGTGGAGGTACACGGGTGCGTCGACCGCTCGCCGGAGCCACTCCGCAATACCGACGTGGTCGGCGTCACCGTGGGTGAGCAGTACGGCTTCGACGGCCGTCAGTTCGTACCCCAGATCCGTAACGCCGTCCACCAACTGCCGCCAGTGGCCGGGGAGGCCAGCGTCGACGACGGTGAGCGCTTCGTCGTCCGCGACGACGTACCACCCGATTCGGGTCGTCCCGAAGCGGTAGACGTCCTCTGCCACCAGTCGATCGTCGAGGGAGATCATATGAACGAGTCGTCGGATGGGGCGCTAAACGCACCTTCCGGTTCCAACGCCGCCGGAATCGAGCGACTGCACCGATCGATATCACGCCTGAGAACGGCGCCGACGCGGTTAAGTTCGTGACCGGGACAGCATCGAACAGTCGGGAGGTCGCTGGGGGACCCGATCGACCACACCCATGTCAGCGACACCACCGCACGACGACCGGCGAGACAGAGCGGTCACGCCTGTTATCGCGACGGTCACCATGGTCGCTATCGCGGTGTTGCTCGCGGCGGTGCTCGGTGCGGCGATGCTCGGGTTCTCGGGCGGTCTTGGGGCCGGACCGCCCGCGCTGTCGGTGGAGTTCACGTACATCCAGGACGGCAACGAGTACGAGGTCGTCGCGACCATCTACGGCGGCCAGACGATCACCAAGCAGAACACCGAGAACGTCACGCTTGTCGCCGAAAGCGGCCAACAGGAGACCGCACTCAAGACCAGGTATCCGCTGACCGGCGGTGACGATATCATCGTCAAGGGCGTCCCGCCGGGGACGAACGTGCGACTGGTCTGGACCGGTCCCGACGGGGGGTCCGGCGTCGTCGCTCGCGGGCGAACGCCGTTCTGACTTCTGAGGGGCGCCGGCCAGTCGCGGTCGATGGGCGTCTCATCGTCGACTCCGTCACCCGTGGTGCCCCGCTGGGTGTCGCTGGCTTTTCGCCCCCGTCCGCCCAACGGTAGGTATGAGCGAGGACCTCGGGACGCCGGTGCTGGACGACCACCTCCACCTCGACCCCGACCACGGTCGCGGGATGGCCGCCGTCGACGACTTCGCCCGCCTCGGTGGCACCCACTTGATCGTCGTGAACAAGCCGTCGTGGCACCTCGGTCCCGTCCCGTCGGACCGCGAGGACTTCCGACCGGTGTTCGAGACGACCGTCGCCGCCGCCCGCGAGGCCACCGACCGCCTCCGCGGCCGTGCGTGGCCCGTGCTCGGCGTCCATCCAGGACTCGTCTCGCGACTCGTCGACGACGAGGGGTACGACCCGACCGAGGCGCGTGACCTGATGCAGGCCGGCATCGACGTCGCCGCCGAGTTCGTCGCCGAGGGGCGCGCGCTCGGCCTCAAGTCGGGGCGGCCACACTACGAGGTGTCGGACGCGGTGTGGGACGCCTCGAACGCGGTGATGCGTCACGCGTTCGACCACGGCGCCGACCTCGACTGTGCGGTCCAACTCCACACGGAAGCGAGCGAAGACCTCACCGACATCGCCGACTGGGCGAGCGACGCCGGGATGGACCCGGCGCGCGTCGTGAAACACTACGCCGCCGGGCGACTCGCCGGGCCGACGCCGAGCGTGATGAGCGAGAAGGACCGCCTGCGCCGCGCCGCCGAGGCGGGCGACCCGTTCCTCATGGAGACGGACTTCGTCGACGACCCCGAGAAGCCGGGGATGGTGATGGGGCCGAAGACGGTGCCCCGACGAGTGCGGTGGCTGTTGGACGAAGGGTACGACGAAGCGGTCGCCAACGCGCACGTCGAGACGCCGCGAGCAGTGTACGACATCGACACGGAGGCGACGCTGGTCGACGCCGAGTGAGAGTGACTCCCGGCCGCCGACTGTCCTCTGTCGACCGACGACCGACGACCGGCTGGCATCCAAGTGTCGGCAGCGGTCGCCGCGATCCCGTGACGCGTTGCCGCGGATCAGCCTCGAAAACCCGGAGAGGGGAGCGTGATTCGCCGCTGTTCGGGGAGAAGAAAGGCATATCAACACAGACCCAGACGTTGGGGTATGAGCGAATCCGAGGAGACGTTCTACACCGACGATCGGTGGCAGAACTGGCTCGACCGCGTGGCAGAGGAGGACCTCGACCCCGAGAACGAGGACTCCGCGCGGTTGTTGCTCAATCTTCAGGACGACACCGCGATCGCAGTCGCCAAGATCGTCGCCGCGTACGACGAGGACCGCCTCGGCGAGGAGGAGGCGATCGACGAACTGGCGGAGATCCGCGACATCGTCCTCGCCGAAGTCGAGATGGACAGTGAGGAGAAGACGATGCTGATCGACGGCGTCCAGACCAGCCTCGTGTGCGTCTTCTACACCGCCGAGGAGTACGTGCTCGGTGGCCCCGTCGAGGAGGGGACCGTCGCCGAGTACGTGGAGGCCGCCGCCGCCGCGGAGGCCGACGAAGACGTCGACGCCGCGCTCGGCTTCCTCGTCCAGGCCGGCACGCTGATCATCGACGGCGAGGAGCTGCCGATGGACGCCGTCGAGGACCTCGAGTACGGCCTCGTCTCGGAGTGGGTCAACGGACTCGACTCGCTCCAGTCGGCGATGGCCGACCCCGAGGTCGTCGAGGAAGACGAGTAACGCCGCCCGCGTGGCGCCCTCCGATCTGATACCCGGTCCCGCACGCTTATCACGGGCCTGGGGCTACACGGTCGCATGACGGATCGGGGGGACACAGCCGGGGGCCGCGACCGCGCCGTGACGGTCCAAATCGGCGCGGTGATCCTCTTCGGGTTCTTGATCGTCGCGCTCTCCACCTACCAGGCTGCCGTCGTCCCCGACCAGAACGCAGAGGTCGAGTTCCTCCACAACCAGGAGGTCCAGACCGACATGCTCCACCTGTCGAACAGCATCAGCGCCGCCGGTCGCGTCGGCGAGTCGGCGCCAACGTCGGTGGCACTCGGGACGCGCTACCCGAGTCGGACGCTGTTCGTGAACCCGCCGCCGGCCAGCGGACGCCTCGCGACCAACAGGTCCGTCGGCGACGCCGCGCTCGAGAACGTCACCGTCCTGGCCCCCGGTGGCTCGGTCGACGACGAGGCCGCCGACTACTGGGACAGCGGCGTGGCCTTCGACACGGCGGTCCTCACGTACGAGCCGCGGTACAACGCCCACCGCGACGCACCGACGACGCGCTACGAGTCTGGCGTGCTGTTCAACGAGTTCCCGTCGGGCGCGACGCTCAATCTCTCTGGACAGCGTCTCGTCGACGGCGACCGGATCACGTTGGTCGTCATCGAGGGGAACCTCTCGGCCAGTGGCGTCACGACGGCGTCGGTCGACCCGACCGCGGTGAGTGTCGTCACCCGTCGCGAGCGGGTGAAGGGAACGATGAACGTCACGGTGCCGTCGACGCGCGGCCCCGCCGCCTGGCGCGGGGAGGAGCTGTTGGACGTCGACGACAACCCCTTCGTCGAGGACGTGACGCCGGGCGCGTCGCCGGGAACGGTGACCATCCACCTCAACGACTCCCGGACGTACTCGCTCGGCGTCGCCGTGGTGTCGGTGGGATCGGGGACCGCCGCCGACGCCGACCCGGACCCCGCGTACGTCGCGGTCGAGCGCGCCCCGACGACCGTCTCCAACGGGACGACCCGCGAGGTGTTCGTCGAGGTGCGCGACCGGTTCGGCAACCCCGTCGAGGGCACGACGGTGACCGCCGAGACGAACGGCTCCGGGACGTTCGCGGCGACGTCGCTCGCGACCGACGCCGACGGCCTCGCCGTGTTCGAGTACACGCCCGGCGACACCGGAGAGGAGGAACTACGGTTCAGCTACGACGGCCTCGGTGGGTTCGACGCGACGACGGCCGCCGACGCGAACGTCACCGTCGCAGTGAACGGTGGCGCGGGCGGTGCGGGCGATGCGGGCGGCGGGGGCAACCCGAACCCGTCTGACTCGGTGGTGCTCGTCGACTCCTACCGCAAGCAAAGCGACGGCTCGGTCGCCGTGCTCGAACTGGAGAACCGCGGAGAGACGACGGTGGACGCCGACCAGGTCCGGATCAACTTCTACGCGGCGACGGGCGGCAACAACCCCACGGAGGCGGAGTTGACGACGGCCGCTGAGTCGCCGACGTTGGACATCGGCGGCCCCTTCCAGAACGCGACCATCGAGTTCACTCCGAATACGACGCGGTACGTCTGCTACAACTTCGACAACACGCTCGACCAAGACGAGTTCTTCGTGTCGACGTACGAGTTCAGCGACTCGTCGAGCGAGCAGTACTTCGTGGGGTTGAACCGCCAGGAGTCGGCGACCTGTGACGTCGACGCCGGTGGCGGAGACGGCGGTGGAGGTGGCGACGGCGGTGGTGGCGGTGGAGCCACCCCGTCTATCGCGTTCCGACTGGACGACCTCTCGCACGCCGACCAGAGCCGCGTCGAGTACGTCGGGTCGTACGCGGTCACGAACACGAACGCCTCGTTCGACCGCGTGGAGGTCGTCTACGAGAACACCGACTCACCCAGCGCGTCACAGACGCTCCAGAAGGCCGGGACGCGCGGCGGGCTGACGTACACGAGTACCTTCGGCGCCGGCGACAGCTACGACGTGACCGTCCGTGTCGTGTACGACGACGGGGCGGGCGGCGAGTACGTCGCGGCGTCGCGCACCGTCGGCGACCTCGCGGACGCCGCGAACCCCGCCGGCAACGACGACCTGAGCACGGGCACCACCGCGTCGTTGTCGAGTTCGACGGTCGAAGACCGGAGTAACAACGGTCAGGGGCCACGCTACCGGTTCGACTACAGCGCCTCCGCGGGTGACTACCAGCAGACCAGACTCGTGGTCGTCTCGACCGGGAACGGCGGCAAACTGAGCGTGACGCGGACCCAACGCACCGGGAGCAACGTCGACTTGGACGGCACGTACGGGTTCAACGAACCGTTCACGGTCGCAATCCTCGTTTACGGTCCCGACGGCGCGGTCGTCGACGCACGGATCCTCACCGACACCGCGGACGGGACCGGCCCGTAGGAACACGGCTGGACGCCCCGTGACCGGGGGCCGATGGTTTCGACGATCGACGTACACGATCATCGACAGACTAACAACCCAGTTTCGCCTAGGCCCGCCCATGACAGCAGTCGGCATCGACGCGATCGAGATCTGGACCGGGAAGCTCCAACTGGACCTCCCGGAGACGTTCGCGCCGGCCAAGGGTGAGGACCCCGAGAAGTACACGAAGGGGCTCGGGTTGGAGACGTCCTCGTTCCCGGACGCGTACGAGGACATCGTCACGATGGGCGCCAACGCCGCCAAGCGCCTGATGGACCGCGAGGGGCTCGCGCCCGACGACATCGGTCGTATCGACGTGGCGACCGAGTCGGCGTTCGACAACTCCAAGCCCGTCTCGACGTACATCGCCGGCTGCCTCGAACAGGTGTACGAGGGCGACTTCCACCACGCGAACAAAGGCGAGCGGAAGTTCGCGTGCGTCGCCGGGACGCAGTCGATCGACGACGCGTACAACTGGATCAAGGCGGGGCGCCACCGCGGTCGCTCGGCGCTGGTCATCGCGACCGACACCGCCCTGTACGCCCGCGGCGACCCCGGTGAGGCGACGCAGGGCGCCGGCGCCGTGGCGATGCTCATCTCCGAGGACCCCTCGATCGTCGAACTGTCGACCGAGCAGGGGTACGGCAGCGCCGACGAGACGGACTTCCTCAAGCCGAACCAGCAGTTCCCCAGCGTCGACGGCAAGCGCTCGATGCAGGTGTACCTCGCGCGGATGCGCGAGGCGCTGGAGGACTTCGAGTCCGTCGCGTGGGACACCCACCCCGAGGACTTCGCGTACATCCCGTACCACACGCCCTTCCCCGGAATGGTTCGCAAGGCGGGCCTGCTCGGCTACCGGCACATGATCCGCGACACCGAGATCGAAGACGCGCTGGAGGGGCGTATCGGGCGCCAACCCCGAGAGGACGACTTCGACTCCTGGGAGGAGTACGAGGAGGCCATCCGCGGGTACATGGACGACCTGAAGGGGACCGAGGAGTACCAGTCGTGGTACGCCGACACCATCGACCCGACGCTGAACATCTCTCGGCAGGTCGGTAACTGGTACACCGGCTCCGTCCACATCGCACGCGCCTCTGCGCTGCGTCACGCCGCGGAGAACGACGTCGACCTAGCGGGCCAGAAGCTGCTCGTCGCCTCCTACGGCTCGGGTGCGCAGGCGGAGATTCACGCCGAGACGGTCGCCGACGGCTGGCGCGAGCAGATCGAGGCGCTCAACATCGACGACCAGATGGAGCGCCGCTACGACCTCTCGTACGACGAGTACGAGAAGGTCCACGACCGCCACAACCACGACATGGACGTCGAACTGGAGGAGTTCACCCAGCCCGAGGGTGAGTTCGTGTTCACCGGCTGGGGCCGCATGAGCGAGCGCAAGTACGACTACGTCGAGTAACGTCGCGCTCACGCCACCACTCGGGACCACTCGGGGACCACCCCGACGCGCCGCGGCGGTGCGCACCTCGCACACACGACTGCAACGCCTTTTGCTCGCGGTCGCGACTGCTCACTATGAGCGACTCCGCTCCCACAGCAGACGACGCGCCAGCGACTCCGAAGCCGCGCGACGTCGACGCACACGAGTTCCCCGAGACGCTTCGCGACGCCGTCGCCGAGTCGGACCTCGTCCTCGTCGACTTCTACACCGACGGCTGTTCGATCTGTCAGAGCATCGAGCCCGTCTTGGGCGGCGTCGCGCGCAACGCCGACGTGCCGATCCTGCTGGTGAACCCCCGCGACGACCCGCCGCTGGTCAGCGAGCACACGATCCGCTCGGTCCCGACGCTGGCGCTGTTCGAGGCTGGTGCCGACGGTGAGCCTGTCGAGGTCGACCGACTCGCGGAGGGGTTCGTCGGCGCCGACCAACTCGTCGAGTTCGTCGAGTCGAACCGCTGAGCCGCCGGGGCCGGTCGACAGCGGCGACCTACAGCGTCCGGAGTTCTTCGAGCGCCGGCTCCAACGGTGCCGTCGAGACGGCCAGCGAGAAGCCGTCCACCTGCGCGAGCGCGGCGGCGTGGTCCCACAGCGCCTCCTCGTCGAGTCCGTGGAGGATCACCGCGTTCGGCGTGGGCGTGACGACGCGCAGCGCCACGAGCGGCGACTCCCCGCGGGTGACGCCCGTGAACACGAGCGCGCGGTCGGTCGACTGGCCGTACAGCCGGTAGAACTCCTCGGACGAGAGGGAGGTGATCGCCTCGATGGAGTTGATCACGGTGTGGCCGTTCACCGTGTCGCGGTCGCCCGGCGTGATCTCGGTGGCGCCGAGCGCCTCGTACACCCGCTCGGTCGGGATGGCCGTCGGGTACTCGCGGATGTCGCGGACGATATCGGACTCGAACCCCGCCGAGACGACGCGTGCGAACTGCCGGATGCGCGCGCCGCCGCGCGCCTCGTCGATGTCGAGCAGCGCCTCGACGACGCGTGAGACGAGGCCGATCCCCGGAGACTCGCGGCGCCCGCTCTCGTAGTCGGAGATCACAGACGAGGAGACGCCCATCCGCCCGGCCAGGTCCGTCTGGGAGACGTCGAAGTCCGTCCGCCACTTGCGTAAGGTCGCGCCGGGGTCGTCTGAGAGGGTGATCTCCCCGGCGATACGGCGGGCGAGCTGTGCGCGCGTCTCTCCCGGTTCCTCGCCCACGGTCATACTCGCGAGGTGGACAGCGCCGTGTGTAAGCGTGTCGGAGCGTGGAGGGGACGCTCGCACGCACCCAGCCCTCCGTGCGAAACGGCCATGTCGCCGCCGCCCCTCACCACGACCGTGCCATCGACGCTCGTCCACGTGGCGCTTGCCGCGCTGTTGGCCGCGGCCCTCCTGCGTGAGTCGGCGTTCTGTCGCCGTGCCGTCGCCGTCGTCCTCGTCGCCGCCGTCCTCCCGGACCTGGACTCGTTCGTCTCGCCGTTCCTCGCCGGGGCGCACCGGTCGCTGGGACACAACGCCCTGCTGCCCGCGTTGGCGGTCGCCACACTCGTCTACGACACGCGGGCCCGTGACGACTCGTGGCTCGCCGCGCGGTGGGGCGAGCACGCTCCCCACGTCGCGTGGGTGGCGCTCGTCGGCTTCGCGGTCGCCGGGGTCGGCCTCGACTACGTCGCCAACGGCGTGAACTTGTTCTGGCCGCTCCACGACCAGTTTTACACGCTCAACGGGCGGGCGGGGCTGTCGAACCAACGCGGCTTCTTCCAGACGTTCGTCACCCTCGCCCCGGAGGAAGTCCGCACGACCGAGACCCTCCACTACTCGACCGGCGTCGACCCGTCTCCGGGAGCCGAACCCGCAGACGTCGAGCGCGTGTTCCCGCTGGTGTGGGCGGGCTGGCAACTCCTGCTCGTGGCGACGGGGGTGGGCGTGCTCGCGGCGCGGTTCGCCCGCGTCGCCCGCGAGTGACGCGGCCACCCGTGCCCCGACCGCGGGGTTGATTCGGCCGCGCGGGGAGGTGCGGGTATGGACGACTCGACCGACGGCGCCCCCACGGTTCGGCCGTACGACTCCAGCGACGCAGACGCGCTGTGGGCGTTGAAGGGCGGCTTCGAGACGGGGCTGGGCGACGGCACCGGCGGCGACGAGAAGGCTGCGAAGTACGAGGCGAAGTTGACCGACGAGTACCGCCGGCGGTGGCTCGCGTGGGTCGGTCGCTGCGTCGACGAGCAGGCGGCGACGGTGACGGTGGCGGAGACGGCAGGAGACGGCGACGGCGACGACGACCACGACCTCGCGGGCTACGTGTTCGTGCTCCCGGAGTCGCTGTCGTTCGTCTGGGACGCCGCCGTGTTGAACGAGGTGTACGTCCGCCCCGCGTACCGCGGCACCGGCGTCGCGGACGCCCTCATGGACGCGGCGCTCGATACGGCGCGTGCGCAGGACCTCCCGCTCGACAGAATGGTGCTGGACGTGGACCGCGAGAACGACCGCGCGAAGGCGTTCTACGACCGCTACGGCTTCGAGCACTGGGGCGAGATGGTCGCCCGCGACCTCTGAGTCTGCTCAGTCGCCACCGACGACGCCACCGACGGCGCCGCCGATGCCACCGAAGACGACCGGGTAGACGAGTCCAGCCAGGAGCGCGGCGGTGACGTACTCCGGGTGGACGCTGCCGGCGTCGCCGGCGCCGTAGGCGAACAGGAACGCTCCCGCGAGTGCGAGCACGAAGTACGCCGGGACGACACCGAGCGCCGCGAGCGCGCCGTCGGTCGGGTCGCTCGCACCGTCGAGAAACGCGACCGCCGCGCCGGCGACGAACAGCGCGAGCGGCGGGAGTACGTACAGGTACCCGACGGACGCGTCGGCGCTCGCGATCAGATCGACCGTCCGCGTGCCGCCGAACGACGGCACGACCGTCGCGACGAAGTGGGCGTTGTAGAAGTACCACCCGACCCCCTGCCACGCGGCGACGGGGTCGCCGCCGAACAGACTGGCGAGGGCGTTCAGCCCCGCGAGGCGGTCGCGGACCGCCCCCGACTGCGTCACGTACGTCGCGAGGTAGCCGATGAGGTACGCGCCGACGCCGGCGACCGCGCCGCCTGCCAGCGAGACGCGCTCACCGATCCCCCTCACACGCTCGGTTTCGGTGACTGTGCCGCCGCTCCCGTCGGTGGTCTCTCCCATGCGTTCGGCGAGCGGAGCCCGAGATAAACTCGTTGTGGCCGGGGCGACCGATTCGGAACGCTCTTTCGCCCCCGCTTCCACCGCCGGGTATGCTTCTGCGGAACGCGACGCTCGTCGACGCGGCGGGCGTCAGAACCGGCGACCTCCGCGTCGCCGGCGAGCGGATCGACGACACGGGTGACCTCGCCGCCCGCGACGGCGAGTCGGTCGTCGACCTCGACGGGACGGCGGTGCTCCCGGGCTTGGTCGACGCCCACGTGCACTACTCGCTGTCCGGCGAGCGCAGCGTCGAGGACGTGGTGGGCATGAGCGACGCCGAGTTGGCGCTGGTCGAGGCGCGCAACGCCCGCGCCACGCTCGAAGCGGGCGTCACGGGCGTCCGCGTGATGGGTGCACGCGACGTGGATGTTCACGTCCGCGACCGGATCGCTGCCGGCGACATCCCGGGCCCGCGGACGGTCGCGAACTGCCGGTCGATCACCGCGACCGGCGGCCACGGCCACCACCTCGGTCGGGAGATCACCGGCGCCGACGACGCCCGGAAGGCGGTGCGCGAACAGGCGAAACAGGGTGCGGACTTCATCAAGTTCATGGTGACCGGTGGGGTCACGACCCCCGGCAGCGACCCCGGCGCCGTCGCGCTCACGGACGCCGAGATTCACGCCATCATCGACGAGGCACACCGTCGGGGGATGCACACCGCCACCCACGCCCACGGGTCGGCGGGTGCGAAGGCTGCCATCGAGGCCGGCGTCGACACCGTCGAACACGGGACGCTCCTCGACGAGGAGGGCACCGAGATGCTCGTCCGCGAGGACGTGACGCTCGTGCCGACGCTGTCGGCGCCCCACCACATCGTCCGCAACGTGGAGGCCGTGACCGAGGAGGACCACACGAAGACCGAAGCCGTGTACGAACAGCACCTCGACTCGTTCAGGCGGGCGGTCGAGGCGGGCATCCGAGTCGCCGGCGGTACCGACGCCGGCACGCCGTTCAACATGCACGGCGGCAACGCCGCCGAGATTCAGTTCATGGCCGAGCACGCGATGGACCCGCTCGACGCAATCGTCGCGATGACCGAGACGGCGGCGACGGCTGTGGGTCTCGCGGACCAGGGGACGCTCGAACCGGGAACGTACGCGGACCTGCTCCTCGTCGACGGCGACCCCACGGACGACCTCACGCGGTTGAACGACCCGAGCGCCGTGGTGAAGGGCGGTGCGGTCGTCGCCGGCGGCGACCCGCAGATCCGACGCGCGGTCGGGGACGCGGCGGCGCAGGACTGACTCACTCGGTCGACTCAGTCCGTGAACTTGACGTCGTCGACGAACTCGACGCCGTCGGCGGTACCCACTGCGTCGGCGTACTCCTCGTGACTCACCGAGTAGCGGCGCACGTCGCGGACGCCGTCCTCGGTCGGGACTCGGTTGCGAAACAGGCCCTCCTCGCGACCGCCGAGTGAGTCGACGTACTTCTCGATGGCGCGAATCGACTGGTCGTTGTCCGGCATCACGTCCACGGCAACGACCTCGAGGTCGAGGCGCTCGAACGCGAGGGCGGCGAGGGCTCGCGCCCGCTCGCCGGAGTAGCCGCGCCCCCAAAACGGCTTGCGCAGCCAGATGCCGAGCGTCGCCGTCCGGCGGTCCCAATCGATCGACACGCCGGTGTTACCGGCGAACTCGCCGGCACCGTCCTCACCCTCGCGGGGGAAGACGGCGTACGTCGCCGACTCGGCGTCTTCCCAGCCCTCGCGGAAACGGTCGAGCACGTCGGCACTCGCCTTCGGGTGGGCGTGCGGCTCCCACGAGAGCCCCGTACACTCCTCACTGATCGTCTCCGAGCGCCGCGCTCCGGTGTGCTCGTAGAAGGCGAGCGCGTCCACGGCGGCGTCGTGGCGGTCCAATCTGAGGCGGTCGGTACGGATCCGGTCGGGGAACACGACTGGTCCGACGACAGGTACCGAATAAGTCCTACTCCTGCCGTGTGACGAACTGTCACGATCGAGCGACGGCTCCGCAGACGAGGCGCACACCCCGCCGGAGTTTAAGACGCCCGCGGCACTACAGCCGGGTGCAATGTCCAACCTCGTCCTCTACGAACTGGAAGGCTGCCCGTACTGCGCGAAGGTGACGAACAAGCTGGCCGAACTCGGGCTCGAGTACGAGTCGATCACGGTGCCGCGCTCGCACGACGAGCGCACCGAGGTGAAGGAGGTGTCCGGCCAGACCGGCGTCCCCGTCCTCGTCGACGAGGAGCACGGCGTCGACGGGATGGCCGAATCCGACGACATCGTCGCGTACCTCGAAGAGACGTACGGCGGCGACGCTGCGGCGTAACGGCTACTGGCGGGTTCGTTTTCCACGACCGAGCGCGTTCGGCAGCCGTGGCTGACGCACGACAAGTGGGAGCGTGTGAGCGTGAGCGGAGAGAAGGGAGAAGCGACCGACCGGGCGGC
Source organism: Halobaculum marinum (assembly GCF_029338555.1). GTDB lineage: Archaea > Halobacteriota > Halobacteria > Halobacteriales > Haloferacaceae > Halobaculum > Halobaculum marinum. Next base: position 2,143,481 of record NZ_CP119989.1, read on the forward strand.
TCAGGCCTCGGCGGGTTCGTCCGAGCGCTCGCGGATCAACTCGCGGATACGCTCGGGGTCGTCCGCCCGCGACAACTCGACCATCGTGACGATGGCGGTGCCGTCGACGGATTCCCGCTTCGGTTCGTCCTCTCCCTCGGTGAAGTAGACGGCGCGGGTGCCGGTGACGCGCCCGAGCGAGCCCATCAACTTCGCGCGCTTCTGGGCGGTCCGGGTGAACGGCGAGTGGCCGGTCAGCAGCGTGAACTCGACGCGCGGTTCGGCCTCGTCCTCGCTGACGGCGGTGAACGGCGCGCGCTGGGTGGGGTGGACCGCGAAGCCGGCGCGCGAGAGGACGCCGTACACGTGTTCGTCGTCCGGGGCGACCTCCGGGGGCTCGGGCGTCGGGTCCGCGTCGCGCACCTCGCCGGCGCCCTCCAACACGCGCACAGGATCGGAGAACGGGCGGTCGAACAGATCCTCCAGTTGGACGGCGACCTCGACGGACGCGTTCATGCCGTCCTCGTACTTCGCGACGGTACGCCGAGAGACGCCCAACTCCTCGGCGAGGCGACCGAGGCTCCAGCCGCGATCCTTGCGCTCGTCGGCGACGGTGTCGCCGTCGATGTTGACGTACAGGCCGCCGGGGGCCGCGTAGATGAGCGGCGGCACCTCCTCGATGACCAGGTCGTACAGCGTGTCGGGGTGGATCGCCGGGACGCCGTGCCGGAAGTACACCACACCCGGCTTCAGCTCCTCGTCGCGCGTTCGCAACCCGACCAGCATGGGTGTCGCCGAGAGGTACTCGCCGAGCCGACGCATCTCGGCACCCGTCTCCCGGTCGAAGGCGTCGACGTTGCCGAGCACCTTCACGAGGAGCAGGTCTTCTCCCCGTCGGGCGGCGACGTCGAAGCTCTTGGGTCGCACCGCACAGCGTTCGCTGACCAGGAAGTCGGCGTCCGCGAGCATGGCGGTCACGTTCCCGACCAGCGCCTTCCGCGACATACCCGACAATAGGCCGCTCACGACTTATATGGGTTGTGCCGTTCCCCGAGATCGGTACCCGGACGCCGTCAGGCGGTCGGGCCGCCCCACTGGCCGACAGAGCTATACGGGTATTGGCGACGCGAAAGGCACAATCCGTGTCGGATACTCCCCCCGAGCGTGACCGTCATCGGCCTCGACGACACCGACTCGCGGACCCGGGGGATGTGCAGCACGTACCTCGCGACGCTCGTCGCCGAGGCGCTCGCCGAGACCGGCGCGACGGTCGAACGACGCGTCCTCGTCCGACTCAACCCCGCCGTCGAGCACAAGACCCGCGGCAACGCCGCGCTCGCGCTCCACACCGACGCCGACCCGGACACCGCGCTGTCGGTCGCCTCGGAACTCGTCGAGCAGTACGCCGTCGGCGACGACCCACGGACCTCCCCCGGCGTCGTCGTCGCCGACTGCGACCCGGCTGCCGTGCCGGACCCTGTCGCGACGTTCGCCAGGGACGCACTCCGGGAGTTCCACACCCTCGACGACGCGCTCGCGCTTGCAGCCGAGTCGGGGTTCGAGACGCGGGGGTGGGGCGGTGGCGACGACCCAGCCTCCGCCGGGGGCGACACCGATGCCGTCGTCGGTCGGGGACGGATCGGAGCGCTCGCGGCGGTCGGCGCGTGGCGCGCGTTCGACGACTGGACGTACGAGCAGATCAGCTACCGCGAGTTCGAGCGGTGCGGCACGCCACGCGAGGTCGACGAGGCGAGTCTGTTCGCGGCCGCGGACGCCGGCTACCCGACCGTCTGGGACACGGTCGACCGCGAAGAGGGGGCCGCCGTCTGCGTGCCGCACGCGCCCGGGCCGATCCTCCACGGCATCCGCGGCGACGACGCCGAGGCGGTCCACCGGGTGGCGGCGGCAATCGAGAGCGAACCGGTCGAGCGGACGGCGACGTTCGTCACGAACCAGGGGACCGACGCCCATCTTCGGGACGGGCGCCTCGGCGCCCTCCGAGACGACCGCGCGTACCGCGTCGACGCGACCGTCGTCCACGCGCCCGAGACGCGCCGTGGCGGACACGTGTTCTTGGCCGTCGGCGACGAGGCGAGCGACCCGGCGACGACGCTGGACTGCGTCGCCTTCGAACCGACCAAGCGGTTCCGCGACCGCGTGCGCGCCCTCCGCGTCGGCGACCGACTCACCGTCTGCGGCGAGGTCGACGACGGCACCCTGAAACTGGAGAAGTTCGCCGTCCGCGACCTGGTAGCGACGGAACTCGCGGTCCCGACGTGTCCGGACTGCGACCGATCGATGGAGTCCGCCGGCGCGGGGCAGGGGTACCGCTGCCGCGACTGCGGGACGAACGAAGCCGGAAAAGTGTCGGTCGCGATCGATCGCGACCTCGACGTGGGCTGGTATGAGGTGCCGCCGTGTGCGCGGCGGCACGTGGCCAAGCCGCTCGTACGGGGCGGCTTCGACGCGCCGACCCACCCCGAGCGGTAGCCGTCACCTCGCGTCTGCGTCGCCGTCGGCGTCACCGTCGACGACCGCCGCGAGCAGGTCGCGGTTCCACGGACTGATGCCGCCGTCGGCCTCGAACTCCGCGAGTGTGTCGAACCGCGCGGCGCTCGTCTCGTCGCGTGCCTCGGGGTCGCCCGTGGTGAGCGCGCGGTCGACGACGAAGCGGACCCCGACGACGGAGGTTCTGTCGGTCGTCACGTGGTCGACACGAACAAGTCGCAGGTCGGCGGGGTCGACGCGGACCCCCGTCTCCTCGCGGAGTTCACGGGCGGCGCCGGTTGCGGGGTGTTCGTCGTGTTCGAGGTTGCCGCCTGGCACACCCCACAGCCCGCGGTGTGGGTCCACGTCGCGGCGACCCAGCAGGACCCGGTCGCCGTCGCGGACGACGACGCTCGCGACGGGCTTGCTGTTGCGCCAGACGACGCGGTCGCAGGTTGGGCAGTACCGCCGCGTGCGACCCTCGACCGTGCGCCGGTCGAGTTCGGTGCCACACAGCGGACAGTAGTCGCCGTCGACGGTGATCACGTCTTCAGCCCGCTGCCGGTCAGTGGGACGACCACGTCCTCGTCAGCGTCGATAGCGCCTCGCTCACGGAGGACGCGCAGGGCGGCGGGCGCGATGGCGCAGGTCGGTTCGGTGTAGAACCCCGCCGCGTGGAGGGCGGCGAGTTCGGTCTCGACGGCCGCTTCGTCGAGCGCGATCGCGTCGCCACCGGTGTCGGCGATGGCGTCGCGGATCTGGTGGCCGCGCGTCGGTTCCGGGATCTGGATGCCGTCGGCCACGTCGTTGGTGCCCGCGGCGGCGTCCGCGCCGTGGAGCGCCTCGACGATGGGTGCGTAGCCGGCGGCCTGCGCGCCGTAGAGGCGGGGGAGCGAGTCGATCCAGCCGGCCTCCTCCAGCGCACGGAAGCCGCGGTAGGCGCCGAGGAACAGCGTCCCGTGGCCGAGCGGGAGCACGACCGCGTCCGGGGCGTCCCAGTCGCGCTGGAGCGCCGTCTCGTAGGCGAACGTCGCGGTCCCGGCGAAGAACGCGGGGTTCCACGCGTGGCTGGCGTACCAGCCCGCGCCCGCGGTCACTGCGTCGACGCACGCGTCCGTCGTCGCCTGTCGGGGCCCCTCGGTCTTCACCGGCGTCGCGCCGGCGCGCCGGATCGCCCGCAGTTTCGCGTCTTTCACCGACGCGGGGACGTAGATTTCGGCGTCGATGCCCGCGCGGGCGGCGTACGTCGCGATGGCGGCGCCGGCGTTGCCCGAGGAGTCCTCGACGACGGTGTCGACGCCGAGAGCGGCGGCCCGAGAGACCGTCGTCGTCGCCCCGCGGTCCTTGAACGACCCCGTGGGGAACACGTACTCCAGCTTGAACTGTGCGTCCCAGTCGGCGGCGTCGACGAGCGGCGTCATCCCCTCGCCGAGCGTCACCAGCGGCGACTCGGGGAGGAACGCGTCGAACGACCAGAGGCCGTCGCGCGTGTCGACGCTGGCGGGGTCGGGCGCGGGGCCGTCGGGGAGCGGGCGCTCGGCGTAGTCGAGCGGGTGGCCGCACGCACAGCGCCAGCGGTCGGCGTAGGTGGCACCGCAGTCGCGACAGCGGAGCGAGGGAGCGGTCATGGCTCGACAGGGGCGAGCGAGGAACCAGTAGGTGACGGTTCGTCACCTTCGGCCACGCACACCGACCCCCGCTCAGTCCGCCGGCTGACCTTCCTCGACCCCCGGGCCGGGGGGAGCGTCCACCTCCCCTTCTACGGCGTCGATGTCCTCCGCAACACCATCGCAGTCGCCGTCGCCCGCCGCGTCGTCGGGAGTGTCCGTCCCGTCCGATCGGAGGTCGTTGAGCCGATCGATGCCGAGCGTCGCGAGGAAACAGATCCCCCCGAGATACAACAGCGACTGGGGGTTCGTGACGAGCGTGTTGCCGAAGCCGATTGCCGTCCCCAGATAGCCGAGGACGGACGCGGTCCAGCCGAAGCCGGTAACTCCGGCGAGTTGGTCGAGGGCTCCTCCGTCCGTCTCCGATTCCTGGTTCATCGACATTGCCGGGTCACACTCGGGATAGGACGTGCTTACTGGAGACGGGGTATGAACGTGTTTTCAGCCTCGCATGGTATGCGTTCCATTCCGAGACGACTACCGGTCTGGACCCCACCGCTTGCGTACGTCGTCAGTTCGGACTACCTGTGTTCGGTGATCGGCGTTGCTGGCGGTGTCGGCGAGCGCGAGAACTCACGGCGTTGCTGGCGGTGGGTCGCGACCCGCGTCTGGACCCAGCTAGAACTCGTCGATGTCGGTACCGACCGAGCAGACGTACTCGCCGGTGGCGACCTGCGGGAGGCGACGCGAGCGCCAGAAGATGCCGTCGTTGTCGGCGGTGACCCGCGCCTTCAGTTCGCCGAACGCGTCGGTGACGCGGAACAGCGTGTCGCCGCGCGAGACGGGGTCGCCGAGGTCGACCTCGAAGGTGACGAGCCCACCCGACGGCGAGCCGTACTGGTCGAACCCGGAGGCGCGCGTCTGGAGGTCCCGTTCGACCTCGCCGTCGAGGAAGCCGTAGTAGCGCAGGACGCGGAACATCCCGTCGAGTCCGATCTGGATCGACTCCTCGTCCCAGCCGACGGCGCCGCCGAGCTCGGGGTCGATAGTCGGGATGCCGTTGTCCGGCGCGGCGCGGGCGAGTTGGCCGTCCGGACCCTTCTGGTCGAGGACGTAGCCGGTGCCGAACACCTTCGCGAGTTCGAGACACTCGCGGTGGAGGCGGTGGCGCGGGCCACACCGGACGCGCGTCTCGTTGATCATCCGTGAGGTGCGCCCTTGGTGGAGGTCGACGACGAGGTCGGCGCGCTTGGCCGCCTCGAACGTCGCGGCGGCGATACGCTCGGAGGAGGTGCCGTTGGCGTCGCCGGGGTACGCCCGGTTCATCTTCGTGTCGTCGATGGGGTTGCGGTGCTCGGCGACCTGGAACGCGTGGTAGTTGACGATCCCGACGAACAGGATCTGGCCGGCGACCTCCTCGGGGTCGAGTTGCGGGACGAGGCGGTTGATCACGCCCAGTCCGTTCAACTCGTCCCCGTCGCTGACGGCCTGCACGTAGAGGGTCTTCCCGTCCGCGGCGCCGTTGAGCACGGCGACCGGCAGCCCCACCGTGGAGCCGTCGCGAGTCTCGCCCACCTCGAGCCGACCGGTGTCGAACTCCCCGGGGGACGCGCTCGCGCTCCCGAGCGTCGTCATCATTGTCACACGCTTTCGGGTATCCCCTCTTTAGGGGTTCGGTCCAGACACCCGTGCGACGTGTCCCGCCCGCTGGTTTGGCATCCGCTCGCGGCGCCCCGAACGCGATGCCACGGGATTCAAGCCCGGCGAGTCGGACCGGCGAGTATGGTCGACATCGACGACCGCGAGGGGCGTCTGGATCGGTTCCTCGCGGAGGGGGGGTACGAGGCGGTGTGGTTCGCGCGACCCAACGCGTTCGCGTGGCTCACCGGCGGGTCGAACCGCGTCGACGGCGACGCGTCAGTCGGTGACGCTGCCGCCGGCTACCTCGGCGACGGTGAGTGGACGGTCGTCACGAACAACATCGAGGCGGCCCGGATCGCTGCGGAGGAACTGCCCGCGGAGCTCTCGATGTCCGTCGCCGCGGACGACTGGTACGAGGGCGACCTCGCGGCGTCGGTGGCCGCTCGCTCGCCGACGCACGCCGCCGCGGACTTCGACGTGCCGGGGCTCGACACGGTGGACCCGACGCGACTGCGCCTGCGCCTCGGCGACGACGACCTCGCCGCGTACCGCGACCTCGGGCGCGAGGTGGCGCTGGCGGTCGAGACCGTCTGCCGTGAGCTCCAACCGGGCGACACCGAACACGAGGTGGCCGCCGGACTGCGTATCTCGCTGGCGGGCCGCAACATCGAGGCACCGGTCGTGCTCGTCGGTGGGAGCGAACGCGCTCCCGAGTACCGCCACCCGACGCCGACGGACGCCGCGCTCGGCGACTACGCGCTCGTGATCGTGACCGCCCGTCGCGGCGGCCTCCACGCCTCGTGCACGCGCACGGTCGCGTTCGACCCGCCCGAGTGGCTCGCCGAGCGCCACCGCGCCGCCCAGCGCGTGGAGACGGCGGCGCTGGCGGCGACCCGTGACGCCGCTGGCCGCGACGACGGCACGGCTGGCGACGTGTTCGACGCCATCCGCGAGGCGTACGCGGAGGAGGGGTACGACGGCGAGTGGCGCGAACACCACCAGGGCGGCGCGACCGGCTACGCCGGGCGAGAGTGGTTCGCGCGCCCCGACAGCGACGCCCCGGTCGCGAGCGAGGCGGCGTACGCGTGGAACCCGACGGTGCAGGGAGCCAAGAGCGAGGACACCGCCTACGTCACCGACGACGCCGTCGAGGTGCTCACCGACTCCGGTCGGTGGCCGACCGATACAGTCGATGCGGCGGGCCTGACGCTCCAACGGCCGGCGATCCTGGAGAACTGACGAGTCTCGACCGGCGACCGGCTGCCACGAGTCGGCGGGTCGGCGGGTCGGCGGGTCGGTGTGTCGGCGGATCGGTGGGCCGGCGTGTCGCAACGAGAGGAACAACTTCATGTAGCGTGACTATGACGTGCGGCCATGAGTTGGCACGGCGTCGACGCGGTAGACGACGCGATCGACGTGACGCGGGAGTTCCTCTTTCCCGCACGACTCGGCCGCTGGGCCCGAATGGCCGTCGTGAGCCTCTTCACGAGCGGCGGCGGCGGCACCGCACAAATCGCCTCCAACGCCGGTCGTCTCGGCGCGCAGTTCGCCGGGTCGGGCGGCGTCCCGAGCAGTCCCGGGTCGGCGGCCGCGGTGGCGTCGCTCCTCGTCGCCCTCCCAGCACTCGCGTTCGCTGCTGCACCGACGCTCGGTCCCCTCCCGGCACCGCTCCAACAGGGCGTCCCGACGCCCGGTCCCGGTGCGCTCGGCATTGTCGGGTTCCTCATCGCGGCGTTCCTCCTGTTGCTGGTGCTCGCATTAGTCCTCATCTCGCCGGCGTTCCAGTTCGTCCTCGTCGACGCCATCGCGCGCGACGACCTCAGACTCCGCCGGGACGTACGGGCGCACTTCGTCAACGGCCTGCGCCTGCTCGGCTTCCAGATCGGACTGGCCGCGGCGTTCATCGTCCCGCCGGCGGCCATCGTCGCCGGCGCCATCCTCTCGGGGACCAGCGCCGACGCGGTCGCCTCCAGTCCGCTCGCGCTCGTCGGGATCGCGGCGGTGGTCGTCGTGTACGTCCTCGCGTTCGCGTTCCTCTCGCGGTTCACCGTCGAGTTCGTCGTGCCGGCAATGGTCGCCGACGGCGGCGGCGTCATCGACGGCTGGCGCCGGATCTGGTCGCTCCTCCGGGGACAACTAATGCAGACGGTCGTCTACATCGTGATGCACTGGCTCGTCGGCATCGGCATCTCCATCGTGTCGCTCGTGTTGACCCTGCTGGGGATGGTCGTCGTGGGCGTCATCGCCGGCGTCGTCGGCCTCGCTGTCGGGGCGCTCGCCGGCGGTGCCACCGGGACGGACCTCGGTGTCGGCGTCGGCTTCCTCGCGGGCACACTCGTCGGGGTCCCACTGTTCGTCGTCGCGGTCGCGGCCCCCGTGAGCGTCCTCACGCTCACGGTCAAGCGCTCGTACGAACTCGCGGCCCTCGGGCGGTTCTCCGAGCGCCTCAACCTCGTCGACCGCTACCGTGAACACGGCGACGACGGCGGCGACGTCGAGTCGGCGCTGCGCACGGGTGCGGACGCTGACGACGAGAACGACGACCACGACGACGACGGCGGCAGTGCGAGCCTCGGTGACAGTGGCGAAGACGACGGCGACGACGGCGACGACGGTGACGACTTCGGCGGGTTCGTCGCCTCGGGAGTCGAGGACGACGACCCGGACGCTCCGACCGAGGACGACGGCGCCGCCGCCGACGACCGCGACCGTCGAAACGAGTAGCCGACGACGGCGCGGTGCGGCGGTCGCGTAGCTGTCCGCTCGGTAGCTTTTTCCCCGATCCTGCGGTCCGAGACGTATGGGACTGGACGACGACGCGCGGGAGTACCACCGATCGGACCCGCCCGGAAAGATCGAGATCTCGACGACGAAACCGACGAACACCCAGCGCGACCTCTCGCTCGCCTACTCGCCCGGCGTCGCGGCGCCGTGTCTCGACATCGACGAGGACGAGGAGCGGGCGTTCGAGTACACGGCGAAGGGGAACCTCGTCGGCGTCGTCTCCAACGGCTCGGCGGTCCTGGGCCTCGGCGACATCGGCGCGCAGGCGTCCAAGCCGGTCATGGAGGGGAAGGGCGTCCTGTTCAAGCGCTTCGCCGACATCGACGTGTTCGACATCGAGTTGGACCAGGAGGACCCCGAGGACATCATCCGGACGGTCGCGGCGATGGAGCCGACGTTCGGGGGGATCAACCTGGAGGACATCAAGGCGCCCGAGTGCTTCGAGATCGAGGAGACGCTCCGTGAGAAGATGGACATCCCCGTGTTCCACGACGACCAGCACGGGACGGCGATCATCTCCGGCGCGGGGCTGATCAACGCCGCCGAAATCGTCGACAAGGACCTCTCGGACCTGGACATCGTGTTCTCGGGGGCGGGCGCCTCCGCCATCGCGACCGCGAAGTTCTACGTCGAACTCGGCGCGGACGCGAGCAACATCACGATGTGTGACTCCACCGGGATCATCACCGAGGAGCGCGCGGCGGCGGGCGAGGTGAACGAGTACAAGGCGCAGTTCGCCAGTGAGGGTTCGGGCGGCGACCTCGCGGACGCGATGGAGGGGGCTGACGTGTTCGTCGGACTCTCCGTCGGCGGCATCGTCAGCCAGGAGATGGTGCAGTCGATGGCGTCGGATCCGGTCATCTTCGCGATGGCGAACCCCGACCCAGAGATCACCTACGAGGACGCCAAGAACGCCCGCGACGACACGGTCATCATGGGGACGGGGCGCTCCGACTACCCGAACCAGGTAAACAACGTGCTCGGGTTCCCGTTCCTGTTCCGCGGCGCGCTCGACGTGCGCGCGACCGACATCAACGAGGAGATGAAGCGCGCCGCGGCGGAGGCGCTCGCCGAGTTGGCTCGTCAGGACGTGCCCGACGCCGTCGTGAAAGCGTACGGCGACCAGCCGCTGAAGTTCGGGCCGGAGTACGTCATCCCGAAGCCGCTCGATCCGCGCGTCCTGTTCGAGGTCGCGCCCGCGGTCGCGCAGGCAGCGATGACCTCCGGCGTCGCCCGCTTCGACATCGACATCGAGGAGTACGCCGAGCGACTGGAGGCGCGCCTTGGCAAGAGCCGCGAGATGATGCGCGTCGTCCTGAACAAGGCTCGGTCGCAGCCAAAGCGCGTCGCGCTCGCGGAGGGCACCGACGAGAAGATGATCCGCGCGGCCTACCAGATGGCCGAACAGGGCATCGCTCACCCGGTCCTGCTGGGTGACCGCGACACCATCGAGTCCACGACCGCCCACCTCGGCTTAGAGTTCGACCCGGAGGTCGTCGACCCCGACGACGCCGAGGCCGCAGACGAGTACGCCGAGCGCCTCCACGAGATCCGCAAGCGCAAGGGGATCACCCGCTCTGAGGCCGGCGAACTCGTCCGCCGGGACACGAACTACCTCGGGAGCGTGATGGTCGAGCGCGGCGACGCCGACGCGCTGCTCACCGGGCTGACCCACCACTACCCGAGCGCCCTCCGCCCGCCGCTGCAGGTGATCGGCACCGCGCCGGACGCCGAGTACGTCGCCGGCGTGTACATGCTGACGTTCAAGAACCGCGTCGTGTTCTGCGCCGACACGACGGTGAACCAGGCGCCCGACGCCGAGGTGCTGGCAGAGGTGACCAAACACACCGCGAAGCTCGCACGCCGCTTCAACGTCGAGCCACGCGCGGCGATGCTGTCGTACTCCAACTTCGGCTCCGTCGACAACGAGGGCACCCGCAAGCCCCGGGCAGCGGTCGAACTCCTGCACAACGACCCCGAAGTCGACTTCCCAGTCGACGGGGAGATGCAGGCCGACACCGCCGTCGTCGAGGACATCCTCGAGGACACGTACTCGTTCTCGGAACTCGACGGCCCGGCGAACGTGCTCGTGTTCCCGAACCTCGAAGCGGGGAACATCGGCTACAAACTGCTCCAGCGCCTCGGCGGCGCCGAGGCCATCGGCCCGATGCTCGTCGGGATGGACCAGCCCGTGCACGTGATGCAGCGCGGCGACGAGGTGAAAGACATCGTCAACCTCGCCGGCGTGGCGGTCGTCGACGCGCAAGACGACGAGTAGGGCGTCCACCTGCACGTCGCCGTCACCCCGGCGATTCGACCTGTTGATTCAACGGAGTCTGCCGCGGGATTTTTATACATTCCCGAAAGAGCCACTTCAGAGCCCGATCGCTGCGTGAGGGGGGATACCTCGTGTCTGCACGGGCCACACTACAATGGACGTACACGAGCTACTCGCGGACGAGCGCGCAGTATCACCGGTCATCGGCGTCATCCTGATGGTCGCGATCACGGTCATCCTGGCGGCGGTCGTCGGATCGTTCGTCTTCGGGATCGGCGGACAGGTCCAGCCGTCGTCGCCGAACGCCAACTTCCAGTTCGACTACGAGGCGGACGGGAGCACCTACAACGTGACCGCCAGACACAGCGGCGGCGACACGATTTCGGCGGACGAGACGGTTCAGCTGGCGACGCCCGCGGGAACCGAGAACTTCACCGGCGACGTGTCCGCTGGAAAGACGGCGATGGTGTCAGGTGTCGCACCGGAGACGACCGTCCGCGTGATCTGGGTGTCGGCCAACGGGGAGGACTCGTCGGTGCTTGCCGAAGAGCAGACGCCGGCGTAAGCGGCTTTAACTGTCAATGTGGGGCGTCTGAGCAGGTAGCGAATGCAGGCGCTCGCGAAAATGGCGGCACGCGATGACGTACCCCAGCATATAAGAGGGCAAGCGCCATGGTACCGCTCATGGCTGATCAGAACACGAGCAGGCGTCGGTTCCTCCAAGCGGCGGGATCGGCGGCAGCCGCGACCGCGCTGGCTGGCTGTGCCGGCGGGAACGGAGACGGTGAATCGACCCCGACCGACGAACCGACCGAGACGGGCGGCGACGGGTCGACGCCGACTGCCGAGCCGACCGAGCGGCCGGAGCCGACGACGCGCGAGGGGTACCTCCAGCGCGCGAACCGACTGATCCACGACGAGGCGCCGTGGGTGTTCCTCCACCGCCAGTTCTCCGTGTACGGCCAGTCGGCCGACATCGAGTGGGAACCGCGCACGGACGAGCGCGTCGCAGCGTACGGCATCGAGCCGGCGTCGGACGCCGGCGAGGACGTCGTGATGACGCAGTCGCAGATGGACTCCGGGCTCGACCCGCACGACCACCGCGAGACGCCGACGGACAACATCGTCCTGCAGGCGTACGAGGGCGTGCTGGAGCGCGACGCGCAGGGTGCGATCGTCGCGACGCTCGCGACCGACTACCAGCGACTCGACGAGACGACCGTCCAGTTCACGGTCCGCGACGACGTCTCGTTCCACTCCGGCGACTCGCTCTCGCCCGCGGACGTCGCCTACTCGATCAACCGCATCGTCCAGTCGGACGTCGGCATCGAGTCCCCGCAGGTCGACCAGCTCCTCGGCGTCGAGGGTGCAGAGGTCGCCTCCGAGGACGACCGCACGGTGAACGTGAGCCTCACGGGGCTCAACCCCATCGTGTTCGCGTCGTTCGCGACGTACTGCGACGTGATGAACCAGTCGTGGGTCGAGAGCAACGACAACGCGTACATCAACCAGAACATGGACGGGACCGGCCCGTTCCAGCTCTCGAACTACGAGCAGGGCGTCGAAGTCGCCTACGAGCGCTTCGAGGACTACTGGGACGAGCCCGCGGCCATCTCGACGTTCACCATCAACAACGCGTCGGAGGCGTCGACCCGCGTCAACCGTCTCCTCGCCGGCGAGTCCGACATCGCCGTGAACGTGCCGCCCCAGGAGGTCTCGCGCGTCGAGAACAACGACGGCACGTCCATCGCGGCGGTCCCGTCCACGCGCGTCATCTTCAACGCGATGCGCTACGACGTCGAGCCGTTCGACTCCCCGCAGTTCCGGCAGGCCGTCAACTACGCGGTCGACCTCGAGTCGATCATCGAGAACGTGCTCCAGACGTTCGGCTCGCCGACGGGTCAGCCGACGCTCGAGGGGTTCTTCGGCTACAACCCGGACGTCGACCCGTACCCGCGTGACCTCGAGCGCGCCGAGCAGCTCGTTGAGGAGTCCGGCTACGCCGGCGCCGAGATCGAGCTCGTGACGCCGATTGGTCGCTACCTGAAAGACGTGGAGATCGCGCAGGCGGTCGCCGCGCAGGTCGACGAACTGCCGAACGTGTCCGCGACAGCCCGACAGGTGGAGTTCTCCACGCTCGTCAGTCAGGTGACGACGGGCAACATCGAGGACAAGCCACCGTGGTACCTCCTCGGGTGGGGGAACGCCACGTTCGACGCGATCCAGACGATCCAGCCGCTCCTCGCGAGCGACGGGTCGCTGACGTCGTACAGTAACGATGAGCTGGACCGCCTCCTCGACGAGGCGCAGCAGCTGCCGAGCGAGTCGAACTAGGCCGCCAATGGGTTACGGCCGTTTTCTTCTGAAGCGGGGGGTACAGGGAGTGGGCGTCGTCTGGGGAGTGGTGACTGTCGTGTTCATCCTCCGGTTCATCACACCGGGGTCCCCCATCGACACCGTGGCACCGCTCGACGCGAGTCAAGAGACTCGCCAGCGGATCGCCGCAGAACTGGGACTGGATCAGCCGCTGTACGTCCAGTACCTCGACTACATCGTGGAGCTCCTGCAGGGCAACATGGGGTACTCGTACATCTCGAGCATCCCCGCGTCCGTGCAGGTGTTCCAGAAGCTGCCGGCGACGCTCGAACTCGCCGTCGCCGCCAGCATCGTCGCCGTGGTGCTGTCGATCCCACTGGGCGTGATCTCGGCGACGCGGCGCCACCAGCCGGCGGACTACGCGGCGACGTCGTTCTCGCTGCTGGGCATCTCGACGCCCAACTTCTGGCTGGGTATCATGCTCGTGCTGGTGTTCGCCGTCGAACTGAACGTGTTCCCGACTAGCGGTCGGGCGTACGGGTTCGGCGAGGCGCTGGCTGCGATCACCGGGCCACAGCCGTTCGTCCCCGTGGTGACGGCGTGGCTCGCGTCGCTCGTGTTGCCGGCGATCACGCTGGGGACGTACTTCACCGCGCTCATCACGCGCCTCGTCCGCTCGGGGATGCTCGACGAGCTGTCGGAGGGGTACGTCCGTGCGACGCGAGCGAAGGGGTTACCCGAGACGCTCGTCCGCTACAAGCACGTGCTCCGGAACACGCTCGTGCCCGTCGTGACCGTCCTCGGCCTCCAGTTGGGGACGCTCATCGGCGGCGCGGTCATCACGGAGGCGGTGTTCGCGTGGCCTGGCCTCGGGTCCGAGATCATCCGCGCGATCAACGCCCGTGACTGGCCCATCCTCCAAGGGAGCCTCATCGTGATCGGCTGTGGGTTCGTCCTGCTCAACATCGCGGTCGACGCGCTGTACGCGTACCTCGACCCGCGGGTGGTGGCAGAATGAAGATCGGCCCGCTGTCGATCTCACCGCGGACGATCCGCAACCTCCGCAAGGAGTTCCGCTCGTCGGGGCTGGCCCGGATCGGCGTCGTGCTGGTCGTGCTCGTGCTGTTGGCGGCGGTGTTCGCGCCGATGATCGCGCCGCACAACCCCCGAACCCAGAACCTCGACCAGGCACAACTGCCGCCGCTGGGGTTCACCGACACCGAACAGCAGACCCGCTCGGAGATGGTCAACGGCAGCATCGAGACCGTCACCGAGAACGTGACCGTGAACGCGACGACGAAGTACCCGATGGGAACCAACTCGTTGGGGCAGGACATCCTCTCGCGGGCCATCTACGGCGCGCGAACGTCGCTGCTCGTCGGGTTCTTCGGGACGCTGTTGGCGGCGCTGTTGGGCGTCACCGTCGGCCTCACCGCGGGCTACTACCGCGGTCGCGTCGACGACGCGCTGATGCGCACGGCCGACGTGTCGCTGGCGTTCCCGTCGCTGGTGCTGGCGATCGCACTGATCGGGCTGTTCAGCAGGTTCCAAGCGAGCGTGGCCATCAAGGTCACCGATCCGCTGGTGGCGACCGGGTTCGCGGGGTGGTTCCGCGAGTTGGTCGGCCTGCCGACGCCGATGCCCGAGACGTTCGTGTTGCCGACGGTCGTCATCTTGGTCGTCGGCTTCGTCAACTGGGTGTGGTTCGCCCGCATCGCGCGCGGCGAGGCGCTCTCGATCCGCGAGGAGGAGTACGTGAAGGCCGCCCGCGCACTGGGTGGCAGCGACACCCGGATCGTGTTCCGGCACGTCCTGCCCAACGCCATCACGCCCATCCTCGTGCTCGCGACCATCCAGGTGGCCGCGATCATCCTGCTGGAATCTGCGCTGTCGTTCCTCGGCTTCTCGGGGACGACGCTCTCGTGGGGATTCGACATTGCCCAAGGACGTGACTACCTCTCGTCGTCGTGGTGGATCGCTACCGTGCCCGGCCTCGCCATCGTGCTGTCGGTCATCGGCATCAACCTCGTGGGGGACTGGCTCCGCGACGCGCTCGATCCGGGTATCGAGGGCGAGGGGGGACTGTAGATGAGCGACGCAGCCACCCGCGCCGAGGAGACGGGCGCCCCCGAGGGGCACCCGGACGACGTGCTCCGGGTGCGGAACCTCTCGACGCGCTTCTTCACCGAAGAGGGGCAGATCAACGCCGTCGAGTCCGTCGACTTCACCGTCCGCGACGGCGAGGTGTTCGGCATCGTCGGCGAGTCCGGATCCGGCAAGTCGGTGACGGCGCTGTCGCTCATCGACCTCGTCGACTCGCCCGGCCGCATCACGCAAGGCGAGGTGTGGTACCGCGACGCCGACCTCGCAGACGAGTTCCGCGACAAGACGCCCGAGGCCGTCGACGGCGACTTCGTCGACACGCGTCGTCTCCCAAAGGGGGTGCGCCGCGCGCTGCGCGGTCCGGCGTTCTCGATGGTGTTCCAAGACCCGATGTCGTCGCTGAACCCGTCGGTCACCGTCGGCGAGCAGATCGCCGAGGCCGTCGAGGTGCAGCGCCGCGCGAAGGCGAACCCGCGACGGACGCGGTCGCGTTCGCAGGGGTACGGCATGGGCCGCCTCATCGCCGACACACTGCTCCCGAACCGGGGGTTCACCTCCGAGTCGAGCATGAACCGCGCGATCGAACTGCTCGAACAGGTCGGCATCCCCGACCCCGCAGAGCGCGCCCACGAGTACCCCCACCAGTTCTCCGGCGGGATGCTCCAGCGCGCGATGATCGCGCAGGCGCTGGCCGGCGAACCCGACATCCTAGTCGCCGACGAGCCGACGACCGCACTCGACGTGACGATCCAAGCGCAGATCCTCAACCTCCTGCGCGACCTGCAAGAACAACAGGGCACGTCCGTCGTGATGATCACCCACGACCTGGGGGTCATCGCCCGGATGTGCAACCGCGTCGGCGTGATGTACGCCGGCCAGATCGTCGAACGCGGGACGCTGTCGGACGTGTTCGAGACGCCCGTCCACCCGTACACGCAGGGACTGCTCGGGTCGATCCCCGATCTGGACGACCCCGCACCGCGCCTCCAACCCATCGAGGGGAACGTCCCCTCGCTGCTGGACGAGGAGATGGGCGGGCGGTGCTTCTTCGCCGACCGCTGTCCGAAGGCCATGACCGACTGTCTCCAGCCAATCTCCGAGTCCGCCGCCGAGCCAGGCTCCGACGAGCACACCGCCCGGTGCGTCCTGACGCAACGGGAGTTCGCCGAGGCCGACGCGCTCGCGCCGGACCACTTCGACCGGAACACGGAGGTGCGCAGCGATGAGTGAGTCGCAGTCGAGCACCGACCGCACGGACGCCCGCGAGGGTGAGCCGTTGCTGAAGGTCCGTGGGCTCAAGAAGTACTACTTCGAGGACGACACGCTGTTCGACAAACTGCTCCGGAACGAGCCGACGAGCGTGAAGGCCGTCGACGGCGTCGACCTCGACGTCCACCGCGGCGAGACGCTCGGCGTCGTCGGCGAGTCCGGCTGTGGGAAGTCGACGACCGGTGAGACGCTGTTGCGACTGCGCGAGGCGACCGCCGGCACCGTCGAGTTCGACGGCGAGGACGTGATGGAGATGACGGGCGACGAACTGACGCGCTTCCGCAAGCGCGCTGGCATCGTCTTCCAGGACCCGTTCTCCAGTCTCGACCCGCGCATGACGGTCGGGGACATCGTCAGCGAGGGGCTGAAGATCCACGACCTCCCCGAGGAGTCGCCCGACGACGGGCGCTCGAAGCGGGAGTGGCGCCGCGACCGCGCCAAGGACCTGCTCGAACGCGTCGGCCTGTCCGCCGACCAGATCGACCGCTACCCCCACGAGTTCTCCGGCGGCCAGCGCCAGCGCGTCGGCATCGCCCGCGCGCTCGCGCTCGACCCGGAGTTCGTCGTCCTCGACGAACCGGTGTCGGCGCTGGACGTGAGCGTCCAGGCACAGATCCTGAACCTGCTGGAAGACCTCCAGGAGGAGTTCGGACTGACGTACCTGTTCATCGCGCACGACCTCAGCGTCGTCCGCCACATCTGCGACCGCGTCGCCGTGATGTACCTCGGCGAAGTGATCGAGACGGGCGCGACCGACGACATCTTCGACTCGCCGAAGCACCCGTACACCGAGGCACTGTTGGAGTCGGTGCCACGAGCCGCCGTCGAAGAGCAAGGGCGGCGCGTCGAGGCGCTCTCGGGCGACGTGCCCTCGCCCCGTGACCCGCCATCCGGCTGCCACTTCCGGACGCGGTGTCCGAAGGTGATCCAGCCGCCGACCATCGACATCCCGCAGGCGCAGTATCGCGGCGTGATGGACCTGCGCGACCGCCTCGAACGCGAGGGGTTCTCCGCCGAGTCCGTCTGGGACACCCTCGAGAGCGAACACCACGGAGACGAGCCGTTCGAGCGCGACCCGGTCGCGTTCAAAGAGGCGCTGCGCGACGAGTTCGACCTCCGCGGGCTGACGGGCGCCACGATGGACACCGTCGAGGACGCCCTCGAAATCCTCGCAAACGGCCGTGAGGAGGAGGCCGCGAGTCGACTCCGCGACGGCTTCGCCTCTCCCTGCGAGCAGGAAGAGCCCGTGTTGACCGGCGGCACGCACGCCGTCTCCTGTCACCTGTACGCGGACGAGGACTACGAGACCGAGGTCGACCCGGACGACATCGGGAGTGCGATGGGCGGGATGCC
Source organism: Halobaculum marinum (assembly GCF_029338555.1). Taxonomy (GTDB): domain Archaea; phylum Halobacteriota; class Halobacteria; order Halobacteriales; family Haloferacaceae; genus Halobaculum; species Halobaculum marinum. The sequence continues at coordinate 2,161,298 of NZ_CP119989.1, forward strand.
CGAGGTCGATGGCGAACGCGCCAGCGTCGACGACCAGTAGCTCCCCCCACTCGCTCCGCGTTTCGGTTCAGTCACCCGCACGAGCCGCAGGACTCTCCAGGCACGGTCTCCCCCGTGCCGTCGTCGCCACGTGCCACCGGCGCAGTCACCGGGAGCGGCGTGGCCGTGAGTAGCGTCGCCGTCGAGGTCGCCCAACCGCAACTCGCGCCACCGAGCGGCGCGACGAGCGAGGGCGCCCACGACCGGCGCGAGGCGATACGGAACCGACGCCATCGTGGTCGAACGCCGTATCGACGGCGAGGGCGTCCGGCGATCACCCGGAGCGATCCGGGGTCGGTTTACAACAATCGTGACGACACGATCGGGAGACAGCGGCGAGATGCCGTCTGAGCCGGTCACACACCGGGCGTTCGCGGCACGAATCGACCTCCCCTGCCGCCGAGAGAAAAAGAGTCTGCGAGCGTTTTGAACGGTCTACCGAGCTCTCGTTCCGTCGTGAAACGTGTGTCTCACCCGAGGTGTCGGCGGTGAAAGGTCCGAACGGTCCCGAATGCTCGGCATACTATATGTGGGCCGGGGGTGTCCACTGAGGTGGACCATGACACCCTCCACTCCCCTCCCATCCGTCGCCACCGTCCGCGACGCGATGCCCGATCCTACCACCGTGAAGAACACCCTCGGCGCACTCACCGGGACGGGCCGGACCGTCGCCGTCGCCCCGGTGCGGGCGGCGTCGTTCTACGTCGCCATCGCGCTCCCGCTCGCGTACCTCCCACTCCTCGCGGGCGGCGTGACTGCCGACCGATTCGCGATCCTCCTCGGACTGCTGTTGGCCAACGCCGCGGCGTTGGTGCTCGGCCACGACTACGGCTCGAACTGAGTCGCGTCAGCGGTTGGTCCCCGCGACGCGGTCCCCGTTTCTGTGCGAACTGTTTCGACGTCGAGCGTGTACACCGCACCAGCTCCGAACGTCTACTATCGGTGGACGGGGGCCGTGCTCCCGAGACGCGACTCTGAAGAAATTGGAGTCGAAGAAGTGGGTTGGGGCGGATTTGAACCGCCGGCCTCCTCCATGTCAAGGAGGTGTCATAACCGGACTAGACTACCAACCCGACCGGCGTTCGTCTGCATTCACGAGTATCGCAGGAACGCAATTAAGGCTTCCGAAAGGGCGGCGCCTCGTGGCGCCGTCCCACGGTTTCACGGCTCACCCGCCGCTGACGGGGGGAAACAGCGCGAGTTCGTCGTCGTCGTCGACCGGCGTCTCCAGGCCCTCGCCCTCGCGAACGTCGCGACCGTTGCGGAGGAGATTGATGTGTCCCCGGAGGTCGCCGTCCTCGTCGAGGACCCGGACTGCAAGCGCGGGGTACGCCTCCAGCAGGGCGTCCAGCGCCTCGCCGACGGTGGCCGCGTCTGTGGCCTCGACCGACGGCTCCGACTCGCCGGCGGCCTCCGCGAGGTCCGCGAACAGCTTCCAGTTCATACCACACCCTCCCCGACGGGCGGGCAAGAGCGTTGCGCCGCCGGGTGGCGACCCGCTCGCCGCTCACGTCAGCGCGTCCGGTTCGCCATCGCCGCCGCCGTCCGTCGCCGCCCCGGTCGCACGCCGCTCCAACTCGCGGATGGCCTCGGGTCTCGCGACGACGTACACGGTCTCGTCGACCGCGAGCGTCCGACCCCGCGGCGGGATCGGTTCCACCGATCCGTCAGCGGCCTCGACCGCGGCGACGGCACCCGGGAGGTCGCCGACGGTGGCGCCGACTAACTCGCCGTCGGCGTGGACCGAGACGACCGCCATCGTCTCGTCGGCGACGCGCAACAGCGACGCGAACTCGCGGTCGGCGCGCTGACTCACGGGCATCGTCACCAGGCGGTACTCGCCGTCCGCGTCGAACACGTCGGTGTCGGACTCGTCGACCGCGAGCGTCACGACGTCGCCGACGACCGCTCGGAGTTCGGCCGTCGTGACACGCTCGAAGCGACTGTCGGCGGCGCTCCCCCCGTCGGCCTCCGGTGACACCGTCGCAGCGTCATCGGGCGCGTCGGTGGCGTCGGAGTGCGTCCCCGCCGGGCGACGCCACACCTGCACGGCGTCGCCGGGGCCAGCGCCCTGGGGTGGGTCCGCCCGAACCGCCACGGCGCACGTTCCCGGCCCGAGCGTCGGTCCGATGCCGGCCACCCGGCGACCGACGCCGAGGTGGACGAGCTTCGTCCCGTCGAACTCCGCGTCGACGTGGCCCACTCCGTACTCCTCCTTCAGCCGAGTGACGAACCGGTCGCGCAGTTGCTGTTCGGAGAGGCGACGCGGGAACAGCAGCGTCTCGCCGGCGAGTCGCTCCTTCGTGGCGTCGTCGACCGGGTCGTAGCCGTCTATGTCGGCGACGTCGTCGGGTACCTCGACCGTCCGGATACGACCGACCGTGCGCGCGAACCGACTCAACTCCCCCTCGACCCGGTCGGCGCCGGCGACCGCGGTGACGTTCGTCGCGAACCGGTCGCCCACCCGGCGCCCCACCGGTGCCGCGGCGATGGCGACGAGGAGACTGACGACGTTCCGGAGGACGGTCGCGGGGGCGAACGGGTCGGCAGCCGCCAGCCCGTCGACCGGGATAACCGTGGAGAACAGCCCGACCGTGTTGAGGTACACCGCGACCGTGGCAGTGCCGAGCAGCGTCGGCAGTCCGCGCGGGACGACCTCGCCGACGTACCAGCGGTAGGTGGCCGCGCCGGCGGCGGCCACGAGGAACGACGCGAACGCGAAGCCGACCAGGCGGGGGACGTTCAGGAGCTCGATGACGTCGACGACCGACTGCAGCGGGAGCGCGGCGACCGGGCCGCCGCCCGCGACGAACGGGCTCACACGGCCACCTCTCGACCGAACCGGTCGAGGTCACCGCGGGTGCCGACGACGATGAGGTCCGCGCCCGCGGTCGGCGTCACCTCGCCGTCGGGGGCGAGTCGCCACCGCCCACCGTCTCGGACCGCCAACACGGCGACGCCGTACTCGTCGCGCACGGCCGTCTCGCGGAGGCTCCGACCGTCGAGCGCGCTGTCCGCTCGGACGGCGACGCGGCGGAACCGTTTGCCGGCACGGCGCAGCAGCGACAGCAGTTCGAACTCGCGACGCGTCCCGCGCGACCGGACCGTCACCTGCCGGGCCGTCGCGTCGAGGAGGGTACTCGCCGCCTGCCGGTCGACCGCGAGCGTCAGCCGTCCGTCGCCGCCCGTCGTCGTAGGCGACGTCGGTGCGACTGGAGCGGCGTCGTCGTCGGGGTCCGGCTGGGGCGCCTCCTTCGGTGCCCCGGTCGTCTTGGCGGCGACGACCGTCCCCGAGACCGTCTCGCCAGCCTCGGTGTCGACGGACACCTCGTCTCCGCGTGCGAGCCCCGTCGGGAGCAGCGCCGCCACCGACACCGCGCGTTTCCCCTCGGGGACGCGCTTCGAGACGCCCGCCAGCGGCGGTGCGGCGGCGACGGTCGCCCGCGCCTGCGCGTCGAGCCTGACCGTCGTCTCGGCGAGATCGAACTCCGAGCGGAGCCTGGCCGCGACCGCGTCCTCCAACTCGCTCAGTGGGAGGTCTGCGTCGAAGCTGTCCGAGAACGCGCGGATCGACGCCCGGAGGTCCGCCGGGAGCGCGGGGTACCCCTCGATGTCGGCGACCTCGCCGACCACGGTGACGGTGACCTTCCCGCGCCCGTTCGCGAGGTCGACCACGTCCGTCGAGAGCGTCCGTTCGGTGAGGCTCTTGAGCGTGATTCGCTTCGGGAGCGCCGCCCCCATCGCGTCGCCCTTCGCGTGCGCGTACAGCGAGATCATGAGGACGACGATGATCGCGATGAGGAGCGCGGTGCCGTTGGCGGCGTCTTGGATCGACTGGTCGTTGAGCGCGAGGAGGCCGCCGTTGACGCCGGCGATGGCGAGCGACAGGACGACCACACCGAATCCGGGGATGGAGACGCCGGTGAAGTACTTGAACGCGAAGCCGAGCGTCCACGCGACGAGCGCGGGGACGATCCCGGTGAGCAGTCCCAGGTACAGTCCGAGGAGGACCTGCACCGGGAGTGAAGCGGCGGGCATGCCCTCACCCAGACACCGGTGACACAAGTCCGTACCGACGACGGCTCGGACGGTTGTGTGGTCCGGATGTCGGGTCGCTTATCACGTCGCGTAGACTGGTGGCGACAATGGCAGGCTGGCGAGACCGCTTCGGCGGACGAATCGCGGTGCTCCTCGTCGGCGCGGCAGCGCTGTTGTCGATCGTCGCAGGGATCGGTGGGATCATCACCCAGCCAGCGAATCGGCTCCCGTTCGTCGCGATGTTGCCCGAGGGGGTCAGTGTGCTCGCGGGGTTCACCGGGGCGATCACCGGGTTCCTCCTGCTGATCGCCGCCTACGGACTCCGCCGAGGGCTGCGAGCCGGGTGGGCCGTGGCGATTGTCCTCCTCCCGCTGACGGCGGCACAGGGGCTCGTCGGGTCGACGGTGCTCGGACCGCCGCTGTTGGCGCTGTCGCTTGCGGCGCTGCTCGCGGTCACGATCAACCGTCGGGTGTTCGCCACCGAACTCGACCTCACGACGACCCAGTGGGCGTCGGTCGCCGGTCTCGTCGGTTCGCTCGGCTACTCGACGGCGGGCGCGTACGCGCTCGCGGACGACTTCAACAACATCGCGACCGTCACCGACGCGGTGTACTTCTCGGTCGTCACCGCCTCGACCGTCGGCTACGGCGACGTGACGCCCACCTCTCCGGTCGCGAAGTGGTTCGCGATGTCGGCGCTCGTGCTCAACGTCGCCGCCTTCGCGGTCGCGCTCGGTGTCCTGTTCACCCCGCTCATCGAAGCCCGCCTCACCAACGCACTCGGACGCATGACAGACTCAGACATCGACCTGCTCACCGACCACGTGATCGTGCTCGGCTACGGCGAACTCACCGAACCGCTCATCGACGAACTGATCGACGCCGGCGCAGACTTCCTCGTCGTCACCCCCGACGAGGCCGTCGCACGCGCGCTCCGCGAGCGCGACGGCGTCCGCGTGTTGACGGCAGATCCCTCCGACGAGGAACCGTTGCGCCGCGCCAAGGTCGGGAGCGCCCGCGCGGTCGTCGCCGCGACGAACAACGACGCCGAGGACGCGCTGTCGATCCTCACGGCGCGCCAACTCAACCCGGAGGTGACCATCGTCGCCGCCGCGACCGAGCGCGAGAATGTGAACAAACTGAAGCGCGCCGGCGCGAACACGGTCATCTCGCCGGCGACCATCGGCGGCCACCTCCTCGTCGAGTCTGCGCTCGGGGCGTCCGACACCGAGGCCGTGGCCGAGCGACTGCTCGACGACGGCGACGAGACAGAACGATAGCGACGGGCCCCCGTCCGCTCGCAACCCCTGCGGCCTCAGGTTCGTCGCCGTCAGTGCGGATCGCCGCGGTCGACGACGGCGACGTCGCAGTCGACGCCGCGGAGCCGTTCGAACGTCGGTGGCGACACGATCCGCGACACGCCCGATCGGTCCCCGGACGAGCCCAGCATCACCACGTCGTAGGCACCGGCGTGAGCGTCGACGAACGACTCCACGTCAGAGCGGGCGACCCGCGTCTCGACGGGGCCGTCGACCGTCTCGACGACGTTCGCGAGGCGCGCCTCGGCGGCGCGACGCTCGCGCTCGCTGCCGATACACGTGCACACGGAGACGGCCCCCTTGTCACGCGCGAGCCGGTTCGCGAAGTCGACCATCGCGTGGGCGGAGTCGCCCGGGCGCGCCATCAACACGAGTACCCGCCGCCAGCGGTCGCCCGTCGACACCGACCGGAACGCGACGGCGTCCAACGGGCCCTCGAACACCGACCGGACGAACGCCGTGGCGCCGTCGTCGCCCGCCTCGTACGGCGTCGCGACCAGGTCACAGCCCGTCTCCTCGGCGGCCCGCCGGAGGGTGACGAGCGGGTCGCCGGCGGCGACGACCACCTCACAGGGGACGCCCACGTCCCGACGGATCCGGGCGGCCCGGTCCTCGAGGTGCTCGGCGACGGCGTCGGCGTCTGCCTCGTCGTCGACGACGTCGAGGAGCACCACCTTCCCGGCCTCGTGGGGGACGGCGAGTCTGGCGGCGAACAGCGCCGTCCGCTCGGCTCCCTCGCCGCGCATCGGCACGATCACGTTGTCGTCGCCCCGGATCGACTCGTACAGCAGCGAGGCGCGCCGGTCGTAGAACCAGTGCCGCCACGCGAGGAACACGCCCGCGACGAGCGTCGACCCCACGAGCGTGAACAGCACGTACAGCCCCGCCCGGTCGGGCGCCGCGAGCACGAGCAGTGACGCCGAGTACGCCGACGGCTCCTCCACCCCGAGTGCCCACGTCGTGACCCCGGCGAGGAGGATGGAGAACGCCGCCGCCGTGGGATTGATCGCCAGCCCAGAGCCCACCGAGACGACGTCGATCACACGCAACGCCGCCCAGCCACAGGCGGCGCCGACGGTCAGCCCGCCCACGAACCGTTTGGGGTCGGCGTACTCACCACCCGGGTTCGCGAACAGTGTGTAGGACCCGGACGCCAGTGGCGGGAACAGCAGGAACGAGAACAGCGTCAGCGAGTTCGACAGCTCCGTGACGAGCGCGACGACGAGCGGCACGACGAGCACCACGGTGAGGTGCAGCAGGTTCTCCGTGTTCTCGATCCAACGCCGGAACTCGACGAGTTCCCGCCGTTCGATCCGCCTCACACACCGGCCGGCACGTGCGACGGCGGCGAACGCGCGGTCGGCGATGCCGGGCGTCGCTGGGCCCGGTGTCTCGCCGTCGGAGTCGCCGTCCGGTGGAGCGTCGTCCGCCATGGCTGGGGTCGGGGTCTGCTCCCCGTTACAGCGACGCGACGGCGTCGAGCGCGATGTCGATGGCGCGCCCGACGTTGTTCTTCGCCTTCTCGGGCAGTTCCTCCTCGGAGTCGGCGCCCTTCTGGGTGCCGGCGACGAGGTTGCCGTCGGCGGTGCAGATGGCGCCGGCGTTCATCCCGCGGCGGCGCGCCAGCGAGAACACGGCGGCGGCCTCCATCTCGATGGCGAGCAGGCCCGCCTCCTCCCAGTCGGCGACGTACTCGTCGGACTCGTTGTAGAACGCGTCGTCGGAGACGATGGGGCCGACGTGCACCTGTTCGTCGTTCGCCTCGGCGGCGTCGACGAGCGCGGTGAGCGTCTCGTAGTCCGGCACTGCGGGGTACGTCTCGGACTCGTAGCGCTTGCTCGTCCCCTCCTCCTTCGCGGCGCCGGTGGCGACGACCATGTCGCCGATCTCGACGTCCGTCTGGAGGCCGCCGCAGGTGCCGACGCGGATGACCGTCTCGACGCCGACGTTGCGGAGTTCCTCGATGGCGATGGCGGCGGAGGGGCAGCCGATCCCCGTCGAACAGATCGTGAGGTCGACGCCGTCGTACGTCGCGTTGACGATGCGGTACTCGCGGTTCTCGGAGACGAGTTCCGACTCGTCGCAGTGGTTCGCGATCCGGTCGACGCGGTCGGGGTTGCCCGGGATGAGTGCGATGTCGTGAACGTCGCCCTCGTCGACGAGCAGGTGGGGCTGGTTGGCCATACGGTCGCTCCCCGCGCGCTCGCCAAAAGCCTCGCGGAAGTCGCCCACCCCAGGCGCCGTTCCGACGGTCGCGCCTACCGGTCGTCCATGTCGGTGTATATCTCGTCGAGGTCGACCTCCGGTTCTCGACCGGGGTCGCTCGACGAGGAGCGCGTGTCTGCCTCCGGGGCGGCCTGCCGGGCGCGCTCGGCGAGGCGCTCGTGGGTGTCCAGGGTCGGGTCGCCCTCGCCGGGGTCGAGTTGGACGTAGCTCCCGTCGGGACGCATCAGCCACCGCCGCCGGTTGTCGGCGAGCATGTGCGCAAGCACCGTCTCCAACTCCGCGCGGATCGCCGGGTCGTCGACGGGGGCGACCGCCTCGACGCGGCGGTCGAGGTTGCGCGTCATCCAGTCGGCCGAGCCGACGAAGTACGCCGGCGCCCCGTCGTCCTCGCCGTTGGCGAAGTAGTAGATCCGCGAGTGTTCGAGGAAGCGACCGACGACGCTGTGGACGCGGACAGTGCCGGAGAGCCCCTCGATCCCCGGGCGGAGCCGACAGATCCCGCGGACGATCAGGTCGATGTCGACCCCCGCGCGTGCCGCGCGGTACAGCTCTCGCACGATCTCGGGGTCTTCGAGCGCGTTCATCTTGGCGACGATGCGGGCGTCACCGCCGTCGCGGGCGACTGCGGCCTCGTTGCGGATCAACTCGGTGACGCGCGAGCGGAGGTTCTCCGGGGCGACGAGCAGGCGGTCGTACTCGCGGTGGCGCGCGTGGGTGGTGAAAGAGTTGAACAGGTTCACCAGGTCGCCGCCGATGGCCTCGTCGGCGGTGAACAGTCCGAGGTCGACGTACCCCTTCGCGGTGCCGGAGTGGTAGTTGCCGGTGCCGACGTGGGCGTACGTCGCCACGTCGCCGTCCTCCTCGCGGACGACGAGCGCGACCTTCGAGTGGGTCTTGAGGCCGATGGTGCCGTAGGCGACGTGGATCCCCTCCTCCTCCAGTCGCTTCACCCACCGGAGGTTGTTCTCCTCGTCGAAGCGGGCCTTCAACTCGACCATCACCGCGACCTCCTTGCCGTTCTTGGCGGCGTCGATGAGGCTCCCGATCACCTTCGAGTCCGGCGCAGTCCGGTAGATGGCCGCCTTGATCGCGAGCACGTCCGGGTCGTGGGCGGCGGCGTCGAGGAACGTCTGGACGGTGCCGCCGAACGACTGGTACGGGTGGTGGACGAGCACGTCGTCGCGCCGCAGTTCCGCGAACAGGTCCTGCGGCCGGTCGGCGTCGATGCCGGCGAAGCGCGGGTGTCGCTGCGGGGTCCACGGGTCGGGCTTGAGGTCGGGACGGTCGAGGTCGACCACCGTCTCGAAGCCGTCGAGTGCCAGCGGTTCGGGTCGGTCGAACACCTCTCGCCGGCTCACGTCGAGATGTTCGACGAGGAGGTCGCGCACCTCGTCGGGGGTGTCGTCGGCGACTTCGAGCCTGACGACCGTCGCGAAGCGGCGCTGGCGGAGCACGTCCTCGATCATCTCGATCAGCCCCTCGGCGACCTCCTCGTTGCGTCGAACCTCGGCGTTGCGCGTGACGCGGAACGTCGAGGCGGAGACGACCTCCGTGTCGGGGAACAGCGCGTCGAGGTTCGCCTCGATCAGCCGTTCGAGCGGGAGGAACCGAATCGGGTCGTCGTCGTCGGCCGTCTGCTCCACCGCCCCGGCGGTGCCGGGGTTCTCGCTTACGGCGCCGACCGGAACGAGGCGTGGCCGATTCTGGGGCACCTTCACTCGCGAGAAACGGCGCTCGCCCTCCTCGTCGCGGGTGAGCACCGCAATCGACAGCGAGAGATTCGAGATGAACGGGAACGGGTGGGCCGGGTCGAACGTCAGCGGAGTGAGCGTTGGCATCACCTGGCGCTCGAAGTGCTCTCCCAGGCGGTCGCGCTCGTGGGCGGTCAACTCGTCCCACGAGACGATGTGAATGCCGGCCTCGCGCAGTGCGGGTTCGACCGACTCCGCGTAACACGTCGACTGCTGCTCGAAGATGTCGTGGGCGTGGTCGAGCACCGCCTCCCACTGTTCGCGGGGACTGCGCCCGTCGGGGGTCGTCTCCGTGACGCCCGCGGCGAGCTGTTGCTTCAGCCCGCCGACGCGCTTCATGAAGAACTCGTCCATGTTCTTCGTCGTGATGCCGAGGAAGCGCAGGCGCTGGAGGAGGGGGTTCCGCTCGTCGACCGCCTCGTGGAGGACGCGACGCTGGAAGGCCAGTTCGCTCAGTTCGCGGCTGAGTTGGACTCGTGTGTCGTCCAGGTCGATCGCGGCACCGTCGTCTACCACGTCGTGGGTGATCGGCTCCGTCTCCGCCCCGTAGCGGGCCCACGGAACCGGTGGCTCGTCGAGGTCGCCCGGGTCCGCGTCGCCGACCCGTCGCTCGGCGGCGGGCGCGAGGTCGAGGTCCGCGATGCTGGCCGGCAACTGGCGAGCGTTCGCGACGCCGTCGGTCGACACGTCGCCCGGCTGCTCGTCCGGCCGTTCGTCCGCGTCGGCGTCGCGGTCGTGCTCGGGAGTGGGGTCGTCGGTCATCCGTTCGTCGTTGCACAAACGGAGACGGCGCCGGGGTGTAAGCGTTCCTGTCAGACCAGTATACACGGATCCGTAGTCGTGGGGTGAACTCCGGAGGGCACCCAAACGGGAGACGCCGGCGCGGTCGACAGCGGCGGCTGACGGATCGGGGGAACGGACACAGCAGAGAATCCGCCGGAGGGTGCCGCTCAGTCCGACTCGCTCTCGACCGTCGTGAGGCGGGCGTCCGCGTTCGCGTCGCTGTGGAACGGTGGTTCAAGGATCTTCCGATCGGCGCGCTCTTCGGCGGTCTCCTCGGGAGCCACCGTGACGAACGCGTCCTCGCGCCAGTCGTACGCCGTCAACTCGCCGCCGTACACACAGCCGGTGTCGAGGCCGACGGCGAACTCCCGGACGACCGGCTGTGCGAGCACGGTGTGCCCGAAGAAGACCCGCTGGGGGCCGTCGTACTGCTCCCACCAGTACGGGCGGTCGCCGTAGGAGCCGCCGGGCAGCAGCGAGCGGTTGTTCTGGAGGTCGTCGACGGTGTGTTCGGCGAGCGGGACGCGGGGGTCGACGCCGCCGTGGACGACCAGCGCGCCGGGCGTCTCGTCGTCGCCGGCCCACGAGATGGCGACCGGCAGCGACGCCATCCAGTCGAGGTCGTCGTCGGTGAGGGCCGACAGCTCCTTGTCGCCGCGGAGGAGCTTCTCCTCGTTGTTCCCGCGGACGGTCAGCATGTTGTCTGCCTCGCGGACGCGGTCGACGACGGCCTTGCTGTCGGGGCCCTTGCGCACGAGGTCGCCGACGAAGACGACGAGGTCGTCGTCGGTGACGCTCAGGTTCGACAGTAGCCGGTCGAGTTCGTCTGGGCACCCGTGCACGTCGCCGACGACGTACACCTCCTCCCAGTCGGACACGTCGACCCGTCTATGGAGCGGTTCGACCTCCGGCCCGAATCGCGGCGCACTCATCAGCGAGATCGACGCTCTCGAACCCTAAAAACGCCGCTTAATAGGGCTATTGTGAGAGTCGTAGACACGGGGTCAGCCCGGAGCGGCGAAGCGCCACCGCCCCGAGCGAGACGAATCCCGACGCCTTGTGTCGGTTTCGTCGGACCGCAGCCCACACGATGTGTGACGATTCCGTGTGTAGTGATCACACGCCGCACTCCCCCGTCGGGGCAAGTCACAGGCGGATCCACTGCGGAGCAAGAACGATTCACCCGCGCGAGGCGCAACCCCTTTCCCCACTTCAGTCGAACGCCAGCGCATGAGTGCCCTCGACGAGGACGTCCTCGAGAAGCACCGCGAGGCCGGCGAGATCCTGACGACCGTGATGGGCGAGGCGCGCGAGATGGTGGAACCCGGCGTCACGCACCTGGAGGTCGCCGAGTTCGCCGAGGAGCGCATCCGCGAGGAGGGCGCCGGGATCGCGTTCCCGGTGAACATCTCCATCGACGAGGAGGCGAGCCACGCGACGCCCGAGCGCGACGACCCCACGGAGTTCGGCGAGGACGTCGTCTGTCTCGACATCGGCGTCCACGTCGACGGCTACATCGCCGACGCGGCGGTGACAGTCGACCTCGCTGGGGAGACGGAACTCGTCGAGGCCGCCGAGCAGGCGCTGGAGGCCGCCGTCGACGCCGCCGGGCCGGGCGTCCCCGTGGGCGAGATCGGCGCCGAGATCGAAGACGTGATCGACGCGTACGACTACACGCCCGTCTACAACCTCTCGGGCCACGGCGTCGAGCGGTACGACGCCCACACCGGCCCGAACGTCCCCAACCGCGGCGTCGACCGCTCCGTCGAACTGGAGCCGGGGCAGGTCGTCGCCATCGAGCCGTTCGCGACGACTGGGCGCGGCAAAGTCGGCGAGGGCAACGACGAGGAGATCTTCGAGTTGACGCAGGACGTCTCCGTGCGAAATCGTGCGGCCCGCCAGGCGCTCGAACAGGTCCGCGAGTTCGACGGTCTCCCCTTTGCGGCGCGCTGGCTCGACTCCTCGCGCGACGAGATGGCGCTCCGCCGCCTCGTCCAGCAGGGCGCCGTCAAGGGGTACCCGGTGCTCAAAGAGCAAGACGGCGAGCTAGTGAGTCAGGCCGAACACACGCTGATCGTCACCGACGACGGCGTCGAGGTCACGACGGCGGGCCTGTTCTCCTGAGTCGGCGACGCGGCGCGGTCGCTCGCTGGTGGCTGCGTCTGAGAGACAGCAAGGGTCCCGGGAGGCCGCTCCTGATCGGCCCGGCGGGATGATCGTTCGGTGCAGGCAGGTCGGTACTACGCGTTGTTCATCCGCGTCGCCGTCTCGGACCCGCATTCGTTACAGGTCGTGATCCGGTAGGGTTCGCGTGAGAACTCGGCGTTTTCCTCCTTCTCGCTCTCGGTGCGGATCTCGACCCGCACGTCGTGCGTCGTCTCCCCGCCACAGTCGACACAGCGCTCGGTGACGTGGTCGGGGTCGGAGGGTTGGGTCGCCATGCACCCCCGTCTACAACGCTAAGCCGGATAAAGGTAGTATGTGGGAAATAAACCTTTGCCTAGCGTGTGAGCGCCCATCTCGGTTCGATGCTGTCGACCGCGGTCTCGTCTGCCGATCTCGGTGTGTGGGTCTGTGTCACCCGGATCGACGCGCGGGGTTCAAGGGTCGTCCGGCCGACCGCTCGGTATGGATCAGGTGTTCGCGCCGTGGCGGATCGAGTGGGTCGAGCGCGACGACGAGGAGTCGGTCGACGGCTGTCCGTTCTGCGTGCTCCCCGAACGCGACGCCGACCGGGCGTCGCGAGTGGTCGCCCGCTCCGACCGGGCATTCGTGCTCCTCAACAACTATCCGTACAACCCCGGGCACGCGATGGTGATCCCGCGTGTCCACGAGGGGTCGTACGCCGCCCTCGACGACGCGACGCTCCTCGACCACGCGCGGCTGAAACAGCGGACGATCCGGGCGCTGGAGACGGCGCTGGACCCCAACGGCGTCAACGCGGGCGAGAACCTCGGCGGCGCGGCCGCCGGCGGGTCGATCGACGACCACCTCCACACGCACGTCGTCCCCCGGTGGGAGGGCGACACGAACTTCATGCCCGTCGTCGCCGAGACGAAGGTGATCGTCGAGGCGCTCGAGGACACGTGGGAGCGCCTCCGCGACGCCTTCGCCGAGCAGGAGGGGGCGAGCGTCGACGGCGACGACGACGCCGTCGAGTTCTCGTTCGCGTAGTCGGTCGGGGGCGGCGCCTGAACAGCACACGTGCGGGTCGACCCAACCGACCCAACGACTTTGACCATGCCCGCCGCAGAGTCGGGTATGAGCCGATCCGTCGACGAGGCCGTCGACCACGCCGACGACGCGGACCTCGCCCCGGCAGAGGCGTTCGCCCTCCTCGGGAACGAGACCCGCATCGAGATCCTACAGGCCCTCCACGAGGCGACCATCGAGCGCGGCGACGACACGCCGATCCAGTTCTCCGAGTTGTACGACCGCGTCGACCTCGACGACAGCGCCCACTTCAACTACCACCTCAAGCAACTGCTCGACCACTTCGTCCGCAAGGTCGAGTGTGACCCCGACGAGTCCGGCGCGACCGCCGACGACTGCGTCGAGGGGTACGAGTTCCGCACGCCGGGGTGGAAGGTCGTCCGGTCGGTGTTCGCCGGGACGTTCACCGGGCGAAGCGAGTTGGGACCGTTCGACGCGCCCGGCACCTGCTACGAGTGCGGCGGCGCCCTGGAGGCGCGCTACGCCAACGAACTACTCACCATCGCCTGCGCCGACTGTGGGCGGACGCCGGTGAACTACCCGTTCCCGCCGGGCGGCCTCGCCGACCGGACGCCCGCGGAGTTCCTCGACGCGTTCCACCACCACGTCCGCCACCACTACTGTCTCGCCGCCGACGGCGTCTGCCCCGAGTGCATGGGTCGCGTGGAGACGACCCTCGGCACCGACACGGCGGTGCCGGGACAGGATGTCGTCGTCGAACACGTCTGCGGCCGCTGTGACAACCGCCTCACCTCCGCCGTCGGGGTGAACCTCCTCGACACGGCGCCGGTGCTCACCTTCTTCTCCGAGCGTGGGGTCGACCTCACGACCGACCCGTTCTGGACGCACCCGTGGACCGTCAGCGACGTGCACACGACCGTCGTCTCGACGGACCCGCTCCGCATCCGCCTCGACCTCCCGTGTGCCGGCGACGTGATCCGGGTCACCGTCGACGAGACGCTGAAGGTGCTCGACGCGGAACCGCTCGACGACGCCGAGGCCACCGACGCGACGGCGTAACGGGCGACCGGTGGAAGTGGGCGCGAGTGGGAGAGGCGACGGTCAGCCGTCAGCGGTCGTCGTACACGACGTCGCCGTCGACGGCGGTCACGGCCACGTCGACCTCGTCGATGGCGTCGGCGCGGTCCCACGGCGACTCCTCCAAGAGCACGAAGTCCGCGCGCTTCCCGCGTTCGAGCGTGCCGAGGCGGCCCTCGTCGAAGCCCGCGTACGCGCCGCCGCTGGTGTAGGCGCGCAATGCCTCGGTGACGCCGAGCGACTGCCCCTCGCTCGGGGCGTTCACCGCGTAGTGGACGCCCAGCAGCGGGTCGAGCGGCATACAGTCGCTCCCGAACGCCAGCAGTGCCCCCGCCTCACAGTAGGCGGGGAGGCGGTTTGCGTCGGTGCGACGGTCGCCGAGGCGCGCGTCGTACAGCCCGTCCTCGAACCCCCACTTGTGGAAGTTCGGCTGCATCGACGCGACGACGCCGAGGTCGGCCATGCGTTCGATGGCCTCGTCGCTCGCGAGTTCGCTGTGCTCGACGCGGTGGCGTGACTCGCCCGGCGCGTCTGTGTCGGCGTAGGCCTCGAGCACGGCGTCGATGGCGGCGTCGCCGATGGCGTGCAGCGTCACCTGGAAGCCGTGGGCGTCGGCGCGCGAGACCAGGTCGGCGATGCCGTCGGGGCCGAGCACCCACGTGCCCGTCTCGCCGGCGTCGTCGGCGTACGGGTCGTGGAGCTTCGCGGTTCGACCGCCGAACGTGCCGTCGGTGTAGGACTTGACCGCGCCCGTCTGCACCATGTCGCTGCCGTGGTTCGTGCGCAAGCCGGCGTCGATGAGCGAGTCGAAGTGGTCGGCCCAGTAGTTGACCCGGACGCGGAGGGTGAGTTCGTCCGCGAGGTCGAGGTCGCGGTACACCTCCGGCGCCTTCGACTGCCGGACCATGTCGTGGACCATCGTGACGCCCCGCTCGTTCGCGTTCGCCTGTGCGGCGCGGATCAGTTCCTCCGCCTCGTCGGCGTCGGGTTCGATGGCCTCGTACACCGGGTCGACGGCCTCCTCGACCACCACGCCGGTCGGGTCGCCACCCTCGGTGTGGACGTCGTCGTCGGGCATCTCCTCGCGCAGGCGGTCGAACACGGGGTCGTTGACGCTCGCGACGTGCATGTCCTCGCGGAACGCGACGACGGGCGCCGTCTCGCTGACGGCGTGGAGGTCCTCGCGGGTGAGGTAGCGCGACTCGCCCCACGTCGACTCGTCGTAGCCGAAGCCGAGCACCCACTCGCCGGCGTCGGTGTCGACTTCGCTCGCGCGCTCGCGGAGGAGGTCGACCGCCTCAGCGGGGGAGTCTGCCGTCGACAGGTCGGCGTGGACGAGCGTCCGGCCGGAGTTGAGGAGGTGGGTGTGGGCGTCGACGAACCCGGGGAGCGCGACGCGACCGGCGGCGTCGAGCGTCTCCGTGTCGGCGCCGACGAGGAACTCGACGTCGTAACTGGTGCCGAGGCGGACGATCCGACCGTCCCGGACGGCGAACGCCTCGTACGTTTCGTCGGGGTCCGCGAGCGTGTGCACCTCGGCGTTCGTCACGACGAGATCAGCGGGGGTAGTCATGGGAGGACCGGCGTCGCGCCGCGTCAAAATCGTTCGGGAAGCGGGGCGCCCGGGACGGAGCCGTGGGAGGTCGGCACCGGCGCGGACGACAAACCTTTGACACACCGCTCGGAACGCCGGCACATGGTCCCCGATCACCCCTCCAGACGAACAGCCCTCGCGCTCCTCGCCGGGACAGCCACGGTCGGGTGTCTCGGCGGGCGCCGACCCGCCGACCAGCCCGACGACGACGATGCGCCGGCGGCAGCCACCCCCGGCGACCCCGACGGTGCGCCCGCCGGCGAGGGATCTTGGCCGATGCTCGGCGGGGATGCCCGACACCGCGGTCACGCACCGTCCGTCAGCGGTCGCGAACCGGGGCAACCCGTCCGCGTCGACGCCGACGGACCGATGACGACGCCGACGGTCGTCGACGGGACGGCGTACCTCGTCCGCGGCGTCCCGACCGACGACGGCCCCCGTGCCACCGTCGAGGCGTACGCGCTCGACTCCGGCGACCGGACCGCGAGTGTTCCGCTGGCCGTCGACGGTGACCCGGTCGGGTTCCGCTTCAGCGCGCCGAACTCGAACTTCCGCCCCGTGTACTACCGCGGCCTGCTGTACGTCGCTGTCGGACAACGGGTCACAGTCGTCGACCCAGCCGCCGGTCGACAGGCGTGGACGACGGATGCCGTCGACGACTTGTTCTTCAACGAGCCACCGACGGTGACCGACGCGGGCGTGTTCGCGGGCGGCCCGTCCGGTGTCGCAGCCTACGACCACGACGGCGCGCTCCGGTGGCGGCTACCGCCGACCGCTGCCGACGACGACGACCCGACGACGGACCGGATCGGCAGCCCCCGGGTCGTGGCGGTCAGCGACGGGCGTGCGTACCTCTCTTGGGGGTCGCAACTCCGGGCGGTCGACGTGGCCGACGGGAGCACCGTCTGGCGCCACGACCCCGACGGGCCGTCCGCCTCGACGGTCGTCGCGACGAACGACGTACTCGTCCGCGCTGGCCTCCACGGCGTCGAGGTGGTGACGACCCAGGGAGAACGCGCGTGGCGCGGCGACTGGCCCGGCGGCGCGGTCGTCAGGCCGGCGGTCGCCGACGGCGTCGCGTACGTCGCGGGACTCACCGGCCACGTCGTCGCGTACGACCTCGCGGACGGCGAGCGCCGGTGGTCGCGCACCGTCGACCCCGGCGGGTTCGCACAGGGGACGACCGCGACCGTCAGTCAGTCGGCGGTCCACCTGCTCCGCGTCGACCCCGCCGAGCGCACCGTTCGAGTCCTCGCGCTCGACCGAGCCGACGGCGACATCGCCTGGGAACGGACGCGGACGGCGACCAGGGCGCGGGGCGTCGTACCCGCGTCGGGGCGGTATGTGTTCACCGCCGAGACGACGCCGGAGGCACAGCGACAGTCGTCCACGGCGGGGGCCGGGCAAGACACCTCGGCGACGCTGTGGGCGTTCCCGGTGGGCGAAGCCGACGACTGAAAGGAATTAACCGCTCCCGCCCGGACCACTCGCGCATGAGCGACACCGACGCCGACGCCGCGACGCTCGCCGAGCGCGTGCGCGACGGCGACCTCCGCCTGTACGAGTTGGAGGAGCACGCGGACGCCGACACCGCCGCCGCGGCCCGCCGACTGCTCGTCGAAGAGCACTCCGGCGCGGACCTCGCGACCAGCGGCGACTACGCCTTCGACGCCGCGGTCGCCGACTCCGCCATCGAGAACATGGTCGGCGCGATCCAGATCCCACTGGGCGTCGTCGGCCCCGTCGAGATAGACGGCGGCGCCATCTCGGGCGAGCACTACCTCCCGATGGCGACGACCGAGGGCGCGCTGCTCGCGTCCGTCAACCGCGGCTGTGCGGCGCTCAACACCGCCGGCGGCGCTGGCGCGCGCGTGCTCAAGAACCGCATGACTCGGGCCCCTGCCTTCCGCGTCGCCGACGTGGCCGAGGCCGAGGCGCTGTCGTCGTGGGTCCGCGACAACGTCGACGCCCTCCGGGAGGCCGCCGAGTCGACGACGAGCCACGGCGAGTTGAAGGAGGCGACGCCGTACGTCGTCGGCAACACCGTGTTCGTCCGGTTCGCGTACGACACGAAAGACGCGATGGGGATGAACATGGCCACCATCGCGACCGAGGAAGCCTGCGACGTGATCGAGGCCGAGACGACCGCCGAGTTGGTCGCGCTGTCGGGCAACCTCTGTACCGACAAGAAGCCCGCGGCGGTCAACGCCGTCGAGGGGCGCGGGCGGACGGTCGCCGCCGACGTGACCATCCCCCGCGAGACGGTCGAAGAGACGCTGAAGACGACCCCAGAGGCCGTCGCCGAGGTGAACACGCGCAAGAACCTCGTCGGCTCCGCGAAGGCCGGCAGTCTCGGCTTCAACGCCCACGTGGCCAACATGGTCGCGGCGATGTTCCTCGCGACCGGCCAAGACGCCGCGCAGGTCGTCGAGGGGTCGAACGCCATCACGACCGCCGAAGTCGACGCCGACGGCGACCTGTACGTCTCGGTGACCATCGCCTCGCTGGAGGTCGGGACGGTCGGCGGCGGGACGAAACTCCCCACGCAGTCGGAGGCGCTGGACGTGCTCGGCATCCGCGGCGGCGGCGACCCCGCCGGGAGCAACGCAGACGCGCTCGCGGAGGCCGTCGCGGTCGCGGCGCTCGCGGGCGAACTCTCGCTCCTCTCTGCGCTCGCGTCGCGGAACCTCTCGTCGGCGCACGCGAGCCTCGGGCGGTAACACCGGTCGTCGGGGAGACCCCCGGCATTCCCTACCCCTTCTGTCGGTCTTCTGCGGCCGCGATCAGTGTCTGGAGCAGCCACCAGAGGCGCGGTCGGACGCTGAGCGGGTCGCCCCACAGGTGGGCCGCCAGCGGCGCCTGCACCGTCGCCGCGAGGAAGAAGAACACGCCGACGATGGGGTCGAGGTACACCCACGCCGCGACGCCGGCGGCGCCCTCCCACACGAGCAGGGCGTAGGCCGCCCCGCCGTGGAGCGTGAGGAACACGCCGAGCAGCGAGACGAACGTCGCCGCGAACAGCAGCGCCGCGTACGGCGGTTCGCCGGGGGGCGACTCGATCTGGGCCAGCCACGGGAGCGCGGCGACTCCCCCGCCGACGCTCGCGAGCGTGCCCGTCGCTGCCTGCGACATACTCGCCAGTCCGCGCTCCTCGTGATAAACGCTCCGGGGCGGTTACAGGAGTCGATACTCGCCGCGCGACTCCGACGCCTCCCCGCGTCGCGTCAGGCGGTCGAGCAGGTCGCGCGCCGCCTCCGCTGGGACGCCGTGGTCCGTCGCGTAGTCGACGACCGCGTCTTCCGTCCGGTTCCCCTCGCGGAGCGCGTCGCGGACGACCTCGTCACGCGAGCGCGACCCACCCGACTCAGACGCGCCCGCGGCGGCGACCTCATCGGGGTCCAGCCCCGACCGTTCGAGGTACTCGCGGTCGTCGACGGCGCCCTCGAACGCTTCGACCTCCCGCTCCAACTCGGCCACCGTCCCCGCGCGCTCGAACGCCTCGGCGTCGCCGCGCTTGTCGGCCAGCAGTTTCGCTCGCGCTTGCGCCGCTGCGGCGCGGTCCTCCGACTCGTAGAAGCGCTTGAGTCGCTTCGTGGGGTGGCGCGTCGAACACGTCGGACAGGTCGCCGACTGTTGGCTGTCGGGGTCCGAGAGGAGCCAGTAGGTGCCGCACGAACGGCACCCGACGACGGCGTACATACCGAGCGCTTGCGCGTCCCACGGATTGAACCTTGTCACCGCAGCCGTGGGTCGACTGGCCGGTGCGTGCGCCCGCGGCGTGCACCCGCCGTGCCCGCGGAACTAAGTCGGTCGCCGTCGCGCCCACGGGTATGGAGCACGACCCACACGACCCAGACGGCGACACGGAGGCGGTGCCCGGCGTCCACCTCGCGCAGTTGGCGACGGGTGAGGAGATGAGCGTCCAGCACTTCACCATCGAGCCGGGGGCGACGGTGCCGTCTCACAGCCACCACCACGAGCAGGCGGGCTACATCACGGCGGGGGCGCTCACCTTCCTGTTGGCGGACGGCGAGGAGGTCGTCTGCGAGGCGGGCGACTCGTACGTCCTCGCGGGCGAGGAGGTCCACGGCGCCGAGAACAGGGGCGACGAGGTCGTGGAGGGCGTCGACATCTTCAGTCCGCCGCGCCCGAACCCGGACTGGCAGGAGTAGTCGCCACCACTGGCAACTTCGTCAGTCGGCGTTCGCTTCGTCGTCGAGGTCGGTCTCGTCGGCACCGGGTGCCAGCGACACGTCCACGTCGTCGGGTTCCTCGGCGCCGCCGACGTGCAGTTCCCCGTCGGCGTCCTCGACGTAGGCGTCGTCCGCGAACCCCGCGACGGCGTTCTCGAACTCGCCCTCGGCCATCCGCTCGGGCGTGGTCGGGGCGTCGGCGACGCCGTCCGCGGGCCGGAACTCGCCGAGCGGGTCGTCGATGGTGATGCCGTGGCGCTGGAAGAACGCCTCGTAGCGGCGGTAGTGCTGTTCCAACTCGTCGCTGGGAATCTCCATCATCTCCGCCCAGCCGTGGTTGAAGAAGTCGAAGTTCGCCTGGACGTGTGTGATCTCGCGGGCCTCCGCCTCGGGGAAGCCGGCCTCCAGCGCGGCGACGTACGTGTCCATCGTCGCGTCGAAGAAGTCGTCGAGGTGCTCGCGGCGCTCCTCGCGGTTCGCCTCCGCCGTCTTGCCGAGGAAGATGTCGGTGTGCATCCCGACGAGTTTGTCGTTGACGTAGCCGCCGACGACCGGCGTCGTGAGCGCGCGCTTGGCCGCCCAGTGGCGGACGTTCTGCCGGAGCTTCATACGCCGTCGTTGGGGTCGGACACCCTTGAATGTGCGGCGAACCGGCACTCCCGACGGCCCTCATTACACACCTCTAGGACTTGTGGATACCCCTGTTACGGACTCCCGTGAAGCCTCACGTCGATAGCAACCCACATTAACCCCGAATCCGAAGCGCGGGTATGAGCGAGTCGTTCGTCATCATCGGCGACGGGATCGCCGGCAGTTCTGCCGCCGAAACCCTCCGTGAGGAGGCGCCCGACGCCGACATCACCGTGATCACGGACGAGGGAGAGGCCCTCTACAATCGTATCCTCATCAAAGAGTTCGCCAAGGGGAAGCTCCCCGAGGCGCCCATCTCCATCCACGACGACGGGTGGTACGATGAGCGCGACATCGACCTCGAACTGAACACGCTCGTCGTCGACATCCGCACCGACGAGCACGAGGTCGAGACCCACACCGGCGACGTGCTGGAGTACGACAAACTCCTGCTCGCCGTCGGCGGCACGCCCCAGCAGCTCCCCGTCGAGGGGAGCGACGCCGAGGGCGTCCACCACTTCTGGACGTTCCAGGACGCCCGCCGGATCCGGGAGTCCGCCGAGGACGCCGAGGACGCCGTCATCGTCGGCGCGGGGCTGCTCGGCATCGACCTCGCGGCCATCTGCGGCGCGCAGGGCGTCGAGGGCAAGTACCTGATGCGCGGCGACTCGTGGTGGCGCTACGCGCTCGACGAGGAGGGCGCCGAGATCATGCACGACGCGATGCGCGAGCGCGGCGTCGAACCCGTCTTCCAGTCGGGCGTGGACCACTTCGAGACGGACGACGACGGCCACGTCACCACCGCGGTCGACCCCAACGGCGACAGCTACAAAGCCGACTTCGCCGGCGTCGCCATCGGCCTCAACCTCAACACCGAACTCGTCGAGGGCACGTCCATCGAGACAGACGACGGCATCGTCGTCGACGAGTTCATGCAGACGAGCGACCCGGACGTGTTCGCCGCCGGCGACATCACGCGCTTCTACGACGTGATCCTCGGCGAGCAGGCCCAGAACGGTGCGTGGGGCAGCGCGAAAGAGCAGGGCACCATCGCAGCGAAGAACATGCTCGACCACGGCTCCGAGGAGTTCCGCTGGGTGTCCTCGTACTCCATCACCCACTTCGACTTCCCGTTCCTCTCGTTCGGGCACCCGACGCTCGGCGACGACGAGGTCATGCGGAAGGTCGACGACGACGAGTGGCGCCGCCTCGCGCTGAAGGACGGCAAGATCGTCGGCGGCGTCCTGATCGGCAACCTCGCCCCTCAGTCCGCGTACAAACAGCTCATGCGCGAGCAGGTCGACGTGAGCGGGCAGGAGGACCTGCTCATGACCGAGGGCTTCTCCGTCGACGACCTTGAGACCGAGGGCGCGACCCCCGAGTAACCGAGCGACGACGACTCGCGACCTCGCTTCTCTCGACGCGTCCGTTCCCGGCCAGCGACCGCGCCGGCGTTGACTCTTCGGGACACTGTAGTGCGTTCGCACGGCGCAAGAGCTATGTACCATCCATGGTAAACGTTACCACGTGACACGAAACGGCCGACCACTGGTGGTGCGTCGAGCCGAGACGGTGCCCGAGGGGGCGACGGTTCGGCACGTCGATCAGTTGAGCGAGCGCGACAAGAGCGCGCTGTACGAACTGTCGCGAGGTGAGGCGGTCCGTGCGCCGGGGCTCGAACCCGGTGAGGTCGTGGTGTTCACGTCGTACTACCGGGTGGTGGAGGCCACGACCGCGGCCCCGGTGACGACCGACGGGCCGCCCGCCGAGCAGGACCGCGAGGCCGCGCCGGACGGGGGCGCGCCGTCGCCGGTCCGTCGGTAGCCCCCCGACGTCGAGGGAGCGAGCAACGGCCGACCGTCTGGGCGCCGACGGCACGCCGGCGGTCGGACCGACACCGTTTTCGGCGCCACTCTCGGAACGCGAGTATGGATAACGCCGGTTCGAGCGACATGACGCTCGCGTTCGAGTTGGACGCGCTCAAGTCGTTGGCGGACCCGAACGCGGTGTTCAACGACGCGCGTGGGTGGACCGAGTACGTCGGCGTCGTCTCCGAGAAGCCCACCTACGTCGTCACGAACTTCACCCGCAAGCACCGCGTCCGGCAGGACTTCTTCTCCGGACCACGCGGTGTGAACGAGTCGCTGGAGAACGTGAAACGCCAGTTCGACACCGACCGCCACGTGTTCGTCGGGACGACCGACGAGGACCGCGCGGTCGCCGAGGAGACCGGGTGGGAGTTCCTCCCGCTGGAGCAGGCCGCCGGGGCGGCGGGGTGGGAACTGACCGACCCAGACGACGACTCGGATCCGTTCGCCGAAGAGACGCGCGACGACTGGCCCTGACTGCGGCGACTGACCGCCGAACCCGACCGCGGTGTAGCGGTATGAAGCTTCACCTTTCGAAACCACTAATCAGCGTGGTCCCGTGTACGTATCTACTCAATGAGCCACCAGTTGCCGGACGTGCAGGCCAGTCGGCCGGACGTCTCCGTCGGACTGAGTCAGGTCGGCGTCACCGGCGTCGAGAAGCTCGTGAAGATCGACCGCGGTGACGACCGTCCGTGGGTGTTCATGGCGGAGTTCTCGGTGTTCGTCGACCTCCCCGGCGAGCGCAAGGGGATCGACATGAGTCGGAACATGGAAGTGATCGACGAGGTGCTGGAGGCGGCCACGCGCGAGGAGGCGTACCGGATCGAGGACGTCTGCGGCGACGCCGCCGATCGGTTGCTGGAGAAGCACGACTACACGACGACCGCGAAGATCGAGATGACCGCGGAGTTGGCGACGCGCGAGGACACCCCCGCGTCTGGCCGCGAGACGCAGTCTACGTTCACGGTCATCGCGAGCGCCGTCGCCGACGAGGAGGGGACGCGCGAGGAGATCGGGGCCGAGGTCACCGGCATGACCGTCTGCCCGTGTTCGCAGGGGATGTCCGAGTCGCGCGCCCGAGACAAACTCGACGAACTCGGCGTCGACGACGAGACCGCCGAGGCGTTCCTCGACGCCGTCCCCCAGCCGGGACACTCCCAGCGGGGCCACGCCACGCTGACGTTCACCGCCGAGGGGGCGCCCGAGGTCGACCTGCTCGACGTGATCGACACCGCCCGCGACTCGATGAGCGCGCGGATCTACAACTACGCCAAGCGGCCGGACGAGGACCACATGACGTACCAGGCCCACGCGGACGCGAAGTTCGTCGAAGACTGCGTGCGCACGATGGCCGAGGACGTCGTCGAGACGTACGACCACCTGGAGGACGACGTCGTCGTCCACATGAAGCAGTCGAACGACGAGTCGATCCACCAGCACAACGCCCACGCCGAGCGTGAGATCTCGATGGGCACCCTCCGCGACGAGTTAGCCGACTGAGGTCGAGCCCCCTTCTCGCGGCGGCCGCTCCCCGCTGGTTCTGTGCTGTCGGTCCGAACGCCCCGTCAGTTCACAGTCCGAGTGGGCTCGCCTGCTCCCACCGCTCGCGGAACGTCCGCCGCACGTCGCCGGCGAACTCAGGGTCCTTCAGGTCGATCATCGCGAACGACTCGCCCGGGTCCACCGGGCTCGGCACCTCCATACACACCTCTGCGTCGTCGACGAGCGTGAAGGTCCCGCGCAGCCCCGGCGCCGTTCGCACGGTGAAGTTCGGGTGATCGGCCATCCGTTCGAAGTAGCGCTCGCCGACGCTCTCGGGGAGTTGCGACGGGAGTTCCTCAGACAACAGCAGCGAGACGTCGACGCCGCGTTCGAGCGCCGCCTCCAACTCCTCGGCGATCGCTTCGCCGACGTCGCCGATGTCCAACCCGGACGCGGGGGCCGCGGCGATCATCACGACGCGATCGTCTGCCGCCGACAGCCGTTCGAGCAGGAGGTCCGCCGTCTCCTCGGGGCCGAGCGCGGCGGTCCAGAACTGCTCGTCGGGCGGGTCGCCCGCCTCCAACTCCGTCGCGAGGTCGTCGACGACGGCCTCGTACTGCTTGGCCTGCTCGTCGAGTTCGCGCTTGCGCTCCTCCAACAGTCGGTCGAGCGCGGCGTCGGGTTCGACCGCGAGGTACTTCTTCGGGCGACTCGCGGCCTGACTCCGCGCGAGGCGGTGGCGCTCCAAACTGTTGAGCACGTCGTACACCCGCCCCATCGGAACGCCGCTAGCCTCGGACAACTCCTTTGCCGTTGCCGGGCCCGCATCGAGGAGTGCGCGATAGGCCCGGGACTCGTACTCGGAGAGGCCGAGGTCACGAAGGTCTGCCATACACGCGCCACGGGTTGGGGGGTGAAAAAACTCACCCTGGGTTTACCGCGTCAGACACGAACCGACTCCGTCCGCACGTCGGCGGTCGGACTCATCACCGCGCGGTGTCGGCGACTGACTGGAGCAGCGCCTCCGGCGACTCGGCGGGGTCGGCGTCGCGACCGCGGAGGACCGCCGTTCCGGCGTCCACACGTTCGCTGTCGGGGACCACGACCTTCTCGTGGTCGGCGACGCGCAGCGCCGCGCGGTGGAGGTCCGAGCCGACGGGCGCACCCACGTCGACGACGAGCGGGTCGCTGGTGAGGCGGGCGGCGACGGAGCCGTAGCCGGCGACCTGTACGCCCATCCGCTCGGTCGCACCGGCGAACGCGCCGACGGCGGCCTCCGCGCGCTCGCGGTACTCGTCCTCGCCGGTGAGCGCCGCGAGGTCGAGCAGCGCGTCCGCGAACTCGACGACGCCGTCGATGGGGCGGAGGGGACGGTCGAGCATCCCCGCACCCGTGGCGGGGCCGTCGCGGAATGCGTCGGCGTCGCCCAGCACCTCGACCCCCCGGTCGGCGACCGCGCGGGCGACGTCGACGCCCGACCCGAGGACGGACTCGGCGCGGCAGAACGCCGCCGTCGTGCGCGCCACGTCGGACAGGAGGTCAGTCTCGGTGTCCGCCTCGTCGGCGTGGCGGACGGTGCCGTCGTCGTCGACGAGCGTCTCTCGGAGGTACGCGAGCGTGCGCTCGGCGTCCGCACGGGCGGACTCGTCGTCGGTGTACGCTGCGAGCGTGAGAAGCGCGTCCGCTGCGAGCGCGTTGCCCCCGGCGTAGGCGGTCAGGTCGGTTCGTTCGCCGTCGGGCCCGACGCTGGCGCCGTAGGCGAACCCCGACCACAGGTCGGCGTCGAGGAACGCCCGAATCTCGTCGGCGACCTCGCGGTAGGACTCGTCGCCGGTGTAGAGGTAGGCGTTCGCGAACGCGCGCAGGACCCCCGCGTCGTCGGCCAGGAGTTTCTCGCGCGCCGGGTCCGACCAGTCGCGCGCGCCGGCGTAGCGGTAGACGCCGCCGTCGTCGTCGACGAGGTTGCGCTCGACGGCGTCGAGCGTCTGGGTCGCCTTGTAGCGGTCGCGCTTGAGCGCGAACTCGACGGTCCGGGGCATCGGGAACTTGGCGTCGTCGCCCCAGCCGGCGAACTCGGGGTCCCACTGGGCGTCGAGTTGCCCCGCGAGGTGCGCCTCGATGGCGGTCGTCACCGGGCCGTGGGGCGTCTCACCGCCCGCGAGCGCGCGCGGGACGCGCCCGGCCTCCTCGCCGTTGTCGTCCCACGTCTCGCGGACGCGGTCGAGCACCGATCGGAACCCGTCCGGGCCGAGGTACGTCGCGCCCGTGAGCAGTTCGCCCGAGGGAGTCGCGAACACGGTCGAGGGGAACCCGCCCATGTTGTAGCGCTCGCGGACGCGTGGCTCCCGGTCGACGTCCACTTTCACCGGGACGAAGCCGTCGTTCACGTTGGCGGCGATGCGCGGTTCCCCGAACGTCTCGACGAGCATCCGGTGGCAGTCGTCGCACCACGTCGCCGTGAGGAACAGCAGCACCGGCGTGTCGGTTCGCTCGGCCTCGGCGAACGCGTCGGCGCCCCACTCGCGCCACTCGACGCGCGTCTCTCCGGTCATACCGACGTTCGGAGGCCGCCCGGCGTAAAGTCGGCGTTCGCGGTCGACGCCGCCGCGGGGACGTCACCGCGTCAGTTTGCCCACGGTCACTCCGGGTCACGCCGGCGGGGCACCGGTGTGACAACGAAAAGGGCTATACACGCCGCGCGGGGAACGCGTGGTATGCGCATCCGGGTCCGCTACCTGATCGTCGCCCTGCTCGCGATCCCGCTCGCGGACGCCGCGTTCCTGCTGTACGTCGCCTCGAACGTCATCACGCCCGTGCAGACGGTCGCGCTGGTCGTTCTCACCGGGTTGCTCGGGATGCTTCTCGTGCGCGCAGAGGGTCGTCACACCCTCCGCGCGGTCCAGCGAAAGCTGTCTCGGGGCGAAGCGCCGACCGGCGAGGTGCTCGACGGCGCGCTGTTGATCGCCGCCGGCGCGTTCCTCCTCACGCCCGGCCTGGTGACCGACGCGCTGGGGTTCCTCCTCGCGTTGCCGCCGACGCGCTACCCGATCCGCGAGGTGCTGCGTCGGTACGTCGTCGTCCCGTACCTCGACAAGCAGGCGGACGGCTTCGTCACGGGGAACGTCTGGACCGCGGGCTTCCCGAACGCCGACGCCACAGACGGCGCGGGCGGTGCAGGCGGCGCGGGCGGCACCCGCGTCGACTTCGGCGGGCGCCCCGGTGCCGGCTCTGACTCCAAAGGCCGCGGCGCCAATCGCGACGACGATGACGTGGTTGACGTCGACTTCGAGGAGGTCGACGACGACGACCGCGAGCGGTCGACGTGAGGGGCCACCACCCGACGACTGCGGCGTGCAACCGCATGACGTAGCGGCGATCGCGAACGGAAACGCTTATCCAATCCCTTCCACTATCCGTAGATGCGCTCACCTGGGCCAATAGCTCAGTCAGGTTGAGCGCTCGGCTGATAACCGGGAGGTCCGCGGTTCAAATCCGCGTTGGCCCATCCAAGAATTCGCCGGTGTGGTGCCGGCGAGAATTGGGGCCATGGCTCCCCAGCCACCCAATTTCCGTACACTACATCGCTGAGTCACATCACACTGTCTCTCGGCGCTCGACGACCGCCAGAGAGGCGAGTGACGCCGTCCACGGCCCCGCTGGAGCGCTCGGTACCGTCGAGTAGTGAGCCCCAGTGAGCGACGTGTTTCTCACGTCCGATACTAGGGTCGTTGGCTTTAACTTGTAAAGGTAAGTTCCGTGGAACGAACACAGTGCGAACGCGGGGTCCGGTCCGCGCGCCTGTACGAGCTCCAACAATGGACTTCACACAACTCTTCGACGACGACCGCGCCGTCTCGCCGGTCATCGGCGTCATCCTGATGGTCGCGATCACCGTGATCCTCGCGGCAGTCATCGGCTCGTTCGTCCTCGGACTGGGCAACAGCTTCCAGCAGACGGCACCGAACGCGAACTTCCAATTCGACTACGGCTCCGGTGGCAACGGCGTGAATGCAACTCACACGGGAGGAGACACGATCTCTGCTGACGACAGCCTCAACCTGACGGTGGCCGGGACCTCAGTCGCTTCAGCGGACAGTAGTGTTTCAGCTGGTGTCAGTTTCGGAAACGACACCGCACCATACAGCCAGGGTGACATGGTGCGCGTCGTCTGGACCGCAGCCTCGGGCGACACGTCTCAAGTCCTCGCCGATGAGGAAGCGCCGTAACGAGAGACGAACCGACTCACGATTTTTTGGCGCCCACCAACACGACCACTACCGGTAGGTCCGTTACGTAGTAAGCGACGGCAACACGGGTTTTCACCGTCAGTTCTCGTTTCAGAAGCCCTCCCGAAGAAACGGCTCCGTCCTCGGGAATGCCGCCGCGAGGTCCGACCGCGTCTCGTCGTCGACCTCCACCTCACCGATCTCGACGAGCCGGTCGCTCCCGTGTGATCCGACGACGAGTCGTGAGAGCGCGCCCACGCCGAGCGTAACTCCCGCGGCGTCGGTCTCCACCGCCGAGACGGTGCCGCGACCGCCGGCGACACGCAACCGGAACGGCTGGTCGTTCCACGGGCAGGTGTCGTCGCGCACGTCGAGCACGACCTCTGCCTCAACGTCCACCGGGTACGAGATGGACTCCAGCGCCGCGGCCACGTCCACGAGGCGGACCATCGGTCCCGGGCGGACCTCCGTCTCTGCGGCCCGGGGGTCGTCGAGGTCGTCGAACAGGCGCTCGTCGGCGGTGCTCGGGATCCGAACGCGCTCGACCTGCGAGTCGTGGTTCCGACAGAAGCGCAGCAGGTGTCCACGCGCCTCTCGGTCCCGATAGGCGAACTCGCTGACAGCCAGCGTCTTGCCGTCGTCGCCGTCCTCGACCGTGTAGACGAGGTAGCCGCCGAGGTCGTCCCCGGCGTCCCCCGCGGTCCAGCCGTACACGTACGGGTCCGTCTGCCACGACTGGAACACCCGAGTTCGCCACCACTCCTCCGACCGGTCCAAGCGGAGGTCTGCGGGCCCCCACGCCGCGTACACGTCGTCCGCGCGCGCCCAGTCGTCCGGGTCGAGGCGTTCGTACGTCCCCTCGGCGGGTGGGCACGCGGACGACAGCGCGTCGGGGGCGACCGTCGTCCGCGAGTAGTCGTTCACGCGTGCGTATCCGAGTCTCCGGTAGAACGGGAACTCGAAGGGCCACAGTGTGGCGAACGCGACGCCGTCGTCGCGGAATTCGCGGTGGACCGCGGTCAACAGGTCGCGGACCAACCCCTCGCGGCGGTACTCCGGCGGCGACGCGACTGCGGACACGCCACCTGCCTCGTGGACCTCGCCGCGGATCTGCATCGAGAAGTCGTAGTACCCGCAGACGACCGTGAGATCATCGGCGCTCGGATCGTCGCGTCGCTCGGCGGGTGCGTCGTACATCGCGCGCGGGTGGAACGAGTCGGGTCGGTCGGGGCCCTCGGGCGTGTAGTCTGGGCCGCGCTCGGGGGAGAAGGCGTACACGAGCGCGGCGTCGAGGGCGTCCTCGTGGGTGTCGGGAACCGGCCGGTAGTCCATGGGTACGCCGTCCGGCCCGAGGACAAATCGTTTGCGGGGGCGTGCCACCGCCGGCCACGGGCTCCCTTCGGATCGCGGGGTTCTCCTTCGCGGGTCCCCGAGTAGGGGTATGGCCGACAGCACGCGACTGCGCGACCGGCTCACCCGCGACCGACTCCTGCTCGCGGCAGTGTTGGTGGTCGGTATCGCCGGCACGGGCATCGTCCGTCGTCAACTCGGCGTCCTCGGTTACAACGGGCTCGGGCGACTCGTCTTCATCCTCGGTTACGGCGTCACCGTGTTCCTCGTGTGGTACGGCTGGATCCGCCCACTCGACATCACCGGCCCGGCCGGTGACCGCGGGATGGAACCGACCGTGGGAGACGGCACGTCCGACCGAGCGGATACTGACGCGCCCGGCGCCGATCACGATGGTGGCGAATCCGGCGACGCCAACCAGACGCGGTGAACGACCCGCCGAACCCGATCGGTACCCACCCGGAGTCCAGTCATCGCGGGGTGGCTGAGAAACGAGCGAGAACGGAACGTTAATGCGGCGGCCCGGGCCAAGTCACAACCAACAGATGATCCCGCTCCAGGTCGTGGACAGCTTCCTGCTCCCGTACAACGTCGGTCAGGCGCTGCTCCTCGGGTTCGTGCTGACGACACTCGCGACACTGCCCGTCTCCCGGAAGGCGATGGCGCTCAACACGATGCTGTTCGGTGTGATCTTCCTCTTGACGCCACAGTCGCTCGTGCCGGTGCACTACCTCTTCCTCGGCATCGTGCTGTGTGTCGTCGGGCCGCTCGTGTTCGTCGTCTCGCGCCGCTGAGACGGTCGACCGCGACGCCCCACCGACACCCGACGGAGCGACCGACCTCGCGTCGAACGTCATCCTTTTGCCCGCCGCGACGGACCGACGCGGCATGGTAACCGCCCGCGCACCCGCCACCAGCGCGAATCTCGGCAGCGGCTTCGACACCTTCGGCGTCGCGCTCTCGCACCCCGCCGACACCGTCTCCGTCGAACGCGCCGCCGAGACGACTATCGAGGTGAGCGGCGCGGGCGCCCAGTACATCCCGACCGACCCCGACAAGAACGTCGTCGGCGCCGTCGCCGAGGCGCTCGACGCTCCCGCCCACATCCACATCGACAAGGGCGTGCGCCCGTCCTCGGGACTCGGCTCCTCGGCCGCCTCCGCCGCCGCCGCCGCGGTCGCGCTCAACGAGTTGTACGACCGCGGCTACTCGGCCCACGACCTCGTCCCGGTCGCCGCCGAAGGAGAGGCGGTCGTCTCCGGCGAGGCGCACGCCGACAACGTCGCGCCGTCGCTGCTCGGCGGCTTCACGGTCGTCCGCAGCGACGACGGCGCCACCAGCGTCGACGCGGACCTGCCGCTCGTAGCGTGTCTCCCGGAGGTCGTCGTGTCGACGCGCGACGCCCGTCGGGTCGTTCCAGACACGCTCTCGATGGCGGACCACGTCGAGACGGTCGGCAACGCCGCAACGCTCACCGCGGGGATGTGTCGCTCCGACCCGGAGCTCGTGGGGCGGGGGATGGACGACCCAGTCGTCACTCCGGCGCGCGCAGAACTCATCACCGGCTACGCCGACGTCCGCGAGGCCGCGCTCGCGGCGGGGGCGACGGGCGTCACCGTCAGCGGCGCGGGGCCGAGCGTCCTCGCGGTCCCCGAACCGGGCTGTCGGCGCGCAGTCGCCGCGGCGATGGTGGAGGCGTTCGCCGACGCCGGCGTCGGCGCGCGCGCCTATCAGACGGAGGTCGGTCGCGGCGCGACGGTGCTGTGACTACTCCAGCGCGCGCTCGGCGAACCGCGCTCTGACCTCGGGCTCTGGCACCTCGCAGACGTCCTTCTTGCCGAACACGTCGTACCGGTACTCGGCGACCAGATCGTAGACGGCGTCGCGGACGCCGAGCGGGAGCCGTCGCAGTTCCCACGCGAGCCGCCACGGGAGCCCGAGCCGTCGCGCGACTCGCAGCGCCGCCGTCGACTTCTGGAACGTGTCGTCGCCCTCGACGAGCACGAACGAGTCGTGGCCCTCGGTCGGGAGGCCGCGCTCGCGGAGGAGCGCCTCCCCCACGGGAGACTCCAGCGGTGCGAACCGGAACACGCCGGCGTCGTCGTGGCGGACGAGAAAGCGGATCGTCCCGTGACAGAGGTTGCAGACGCCGTCGAACAGAATCACCGGGTGTCGGTCCGGGTCCACGTCTGCGAGCGGGTCGGCGGCGGTGTCGCTCATCGACGGAAGATGGGGCGCCGTGGGTATCAACGCGACGGCGGTGGCGGTCGCCGCGAGTCCGTCCAGTGGGTGGCGCGGAAGCGCCCCATCGAGAGGCTGGGCGAACAGGCGACACGGCGAGGTGACTCCGCGAAGCGGCGTGTCGCACACCTGCGTGCACTCCGCGGCGGTCGTCAGATCACGACGGACGCGCCGCTGTGGTCGCGTGTTCGCTGAAAAACGTTCGGCAGTCGGCGGGTGGTGGGCAGTGGTGAGCCGTGTCGACCGACTCAGACGCCGCGGCCCTGGAGCTTCTCCTCCTCGGGCATCGTCTCGTTCGCCTGGCCCTTCATGCCGGCGCCGATGCCCTTGGCGATCTCTTTGAGCGTCTCGGGGTCGTCGTAGTTGTTGACGGCCTGGACGATGGCCTCGCCCATCTTGGTCGGGTCCTCGGCGCCGAAGATGCCGGAGCCGACGAAGATGCCGTCACAGCCGTGCTGCATCATGAGCGCCGCGTCGGCGGGCGTCGCGATGCCGCCCGCGGCGAAGTTGACGACCGGGAGCCGGCCCATGTCGGCGGTCTCGTGGACGAGGTCGCGGGGTGCCTCGTTCTTGCGTGCCCACTCGTCGCGCTCCTCGTAGTTCATGCCCGAGAGCTTGCGGATAGAGCGCTGGATACTGCGCTGGTGGGTGACCGCCTGGTTCACGTCGCCCGTGCCGGCCTCGCCCTTCGTCCGGATCATCGCCGCGCCCTCGTCGATGCGGCGCAGCGCCTCGCCGAGGTTGCGGGCGCCGCAGACGAACGGCGCGGTGAACTCCCGCTTGTCGATGTGGTAGCGCTCGTCGGCGGTCGTGAGCACCTCGGACTCGTCGAGCATGTCGGCGCCGGCGGCCTCCAGAATCTGCGCCTCGGCGGTGTGACCGATCCGGCACTTGCCCATCACCGGAATGGACACCTCGTCGATGACCTGCTCCAGTTTCCCGGGGTCGGCCATCCGCGCGACGCCGCCGCGCTTGCGGATGTCCGCCGGCACCGATTCGAGGTGCATGACGGCGACCGCGCCCGCGTCCTCGGCGATCCGTGCCTGCTCGTTGTCGACGACGTCCATGATGACGCCGCCTTTCTGCATCCGTGCGAAGCCGCGCTTCACGAGCTCCGTCCCGCGTCGAAGCTCTTCGAGATCGGTCTCCTCGGTCATACCTCCGCTTACGGGTCTGCGTACCTAACGGTTGTCCTTCCCGGGGAACGAGTCGCAGACCGCGCCGGCGTCGCCGCCGATTCACGCCCCGTCGAGCGCCGGAATCTGGAGCGCTCCGCGGCGGCGTCCGAGCGTGCATATTCAGCCGCGCGAGCACATCACGGACACGTCTTCGCGAGTCGCGGACCTGCTTGCGACGCCCCGCTCAGTCGACTCCCGGAATGGAAGCGACCCCCGCACCCGACCGCCGACCCGGCCTAACCGCAGAGTGACACCCGCGCTCGGAGTCGCCTACCGGGTCCGCAAGCGCCTCGCCGCCGCGAACAGCGCCGCGGCGACGCCCACGACGACCGCCGCGCCCGATCCGCGCGACCCGAACGGGAGCGCGAACGGGAGCGCCGTCGTCGACTGTCCGTCAGCGGACGGTGCGTCGGTCGCCGTGGCCGCCGCAGTCGTGGGAAGCGTCGTCGGCGAC
The DNA here is from genome assembly GCF_029338555.1 of Halobaculum marinum. Taxonomy (GTDB): domain Archaea; phylum Halobacteriota; class Halobacteria; order Halobacteriales; family Haloferacaceae; genus Halobaculum; species Halobaculum marinum. The sequence goes on from NZ_CP119989.1 coordinate 2,194,924, forward strand.
GCGGTCGGCGTCGACTCGGTCGACAGCCGCACCGTCCCGACCGACTGGTTGTCGACGGCGACGCGGAGCCGCTCGGGTGCGCCGGGCGCGCTCGCGTTCACGCGCCGCTGGAACCAGACGGTCCGGGTCGCGTTCCCGGCGACCACGACAGTTCTCGTCTCGACGAGGTCGCCCCCCAGCGACAGTTCGACCGTCCGCGTCGCCGGCGTCTCTCGATCGTTGCGCAGGGTGACCGAGACGCCGACGTCGCCGGTGCCGACGACGTGGGTACGGTCGAGACTCGTGGCGACGACGGAGGGTCGTCCGGCGTCCGCTCGCCCGACCGCGAACACCGAGAAGCCGGGCGACACCGCACGGAACTCGTGGACGCCGTCGCGCGTCGCGACGTGCACGGTCTCCAGCGACTGCCAGGCGCCGTCGTGGAGGCGGAACAAGCGGAGTTCGCCGGGGTCGACGCCACGTTCGTCGAGGCGTTCTGCCGGAAGTTCGAACGAGAACATCGCGTAGTCGATTTGGTCGTCCGGCACCGAGTGGTCGACCGTCACGTAGCCGAGCACGTCGTCGCTCGGGACGGTCGGTGCGGGCTCTCCGTCCTCGTCACCGTCGCCCGCGGTCGACAGCGACGCCGGTGGGTCGGTCGTCACCGACACCCCGAGGTCGTAGCTGGTTGCGTTGGCCGTCGTCTCCAACCCGCGCACGACGAGCGAACTGTCGTTCGTTTCCGACTCCAAGACGGCCGTCACAGGCTCGTTCGGCGCGGCGTCCTCGATGCGCACCGTCGCCGTCGCGTTCGACGTCGCCTCGACGCGGACGGCGGGGCCGTCCTCGCCGTCGTCCGCTGTACTGTCGTCGTCGTCGGTCGCGTTCACCTCCACCTCGCGGGTCACGACGACGGTCTCCGTCGTCACCGACTCGCCGCCGTCGCCGTCCGACCCCGACCCGTTCGTCGTCGTGCTGGCGGCCGCAAGTTGCCCGTCGGCGCCGTCTTTCCCGTTCGCGTCGGCGGCGACAGTGACGGTCGCGGCGTAGTCACCGGTCGCCGCCGGCGTCCACGACGCGTCGTAGGTGTACGACCCGTTTCCGTGGGACGTCTCGCCGAAGTCGCCCAGCGCCAGCGTCGTCTCGTTGGGGCCGTCGACCTCGACCGTGAGCGCGTCGAGTTGCTCGCTCGCCCGGAGCGTCACGACGAGTTCGGTGTCGCCGGCGGCCGTCAGGTCGAACGCCTCGACGGTCGGAGGCGTGTCGACGGTGAGGCTGCCGGTGGTCGCCGTCGCGGTGTGGCCCAGCCCGTCGTCGACGGTCACGGTCGCATCGTGGCTCCCCTGGCCGGCGGCGGCGGCGCGGTCGACCGGCGCCGTCGCGGCGTACGTGTCGCCCGACTGGTGGACCAGGGCCACGTCGCCCGCGCCGAACGCCGAGAGGTTGACCGTCGGGTCGACCACGGCTGTCGCGTCGGTGACCGTCGCCTCGACACGGAGCGCGTCTCCGTCGCTCACCACGCCGTCCCCGTCCGCGTCGTCGACGAGGTTCACGTTCGTCAGCGACGGTGCCGTCGAGTCCAGCCGGACGGTCGACGGCGACTCAGCGCTCGCGGCGAGTTCTTCGGCGTCCGTCGCCTTGACCGCGACGCCGTAGTCGCCGTCGGTCGTGGCGCCGGCGTCGACGACGCCGGTCGCGTCGTAGGCGCCCAGCGAACTGTTGTACGTCAGCGTCGTGTTGCCGGGGCCGACGCCGAACGCCGACAGGTCGGCTTCCACCATCTGGACGGCGGTCGCGTCCGTGGCCGTCGCGACGACGCGAACCACGTCGCCGTCGACGACGACGCCG